>NZ_JBHEZX010000029.1:0-73046 GCF_042511045.1 Streptacidiphilus alkalitolerans | reverse complement strand
TGGTCATAGCGTGAGGGAAACGCCCGGTAACATCCCGAACCCGGAAGCTAAGCCTCACAGCGCCGATGGTACTGCAGGGGGGACCCTGTGGGAGAGTAGGACGCCGCCGAACAACCATTCCAGCGAAGCCCCCTGACAACACGTCAGGGGGCTTCACTGCGTTCACGACCAAACAACCCGTGGGGTCGGCCTTCACCGTTGCTCTGGTGGCGGCGCCGTCTCGCGCCTTCGGCGCAAAGAAGCCAACTACACGGAGCCCCCACCGGGCCCAGGCCCGCCGCCCCGTTCCCGCCGCCGGACAGAAACGACGCCCCGGCCCCGCCTGCCGGCCGTGTTGTTGGCCGCGAGGCGGAGCCGAGCAACCCCGGCCAGGCACACCCCCGCCACCCGGCAACGACCCGGGAGCCCAAGCCACACACCCAAGCCGCCCCCACCCCCAAAGGGTTCAGGGAGCAACCAGCGATCAGGCCCGCGAGCCAGTGGTATTCGGCACCCCGGTTGAGTCCCGGACGTCGAATACCACTCGGCTCATGTCACGTCAGGTGGCGTTAGACCGCAGTCTTGGCGGCCTGGCCGCCGAGGAGGTGGCGGGCGAAGAAGCGGACTGCGCTGTCGGCTTCGAACCTGGGCAGTTCCTTGTGCCTGCCCGAGTTGGCGTGCAACGTCTTCTCCTTCGAGGCGAAGGCGTCAAACAGGGCGAGGCCGGCCTCGCGTGGGATGTGCTCGTCGTCCCACTGCATGTCGAACTCGATCGGGATGGTGATCTGCTTGGCCTGCTCGGCCAGGACATCGGGCCAGTGCTGGCCGAAGACCGCGGCGGTGATCCTGGGGTCGATCGCCACCAGCGGTACTCCGATCGCGGTTCCCATGTTGATGCCGAAGTAGCCGACCGGGCCGTCGGTGCCGATTTCCGGGAGTTCCTGGAGGGCGTCCAACGTCGCCTGCCATTCAGGCACGGCAAGCTCTGCCAGGTGAGCGTTGTAGCGGACGACGATCGGGCCTTCCGGCTCGCCCGCAGCCCTCGCCTGGTACAGGGCGGCGATTTCTTCTTCGTCGTGCGCTGTGCGCGGCCGGTCGCCGTGACCGGGTGCGTCGATGACCGCGACATGGAAGCCGCAGCCGGCCACGAGGCGCTGTGCGCGGCCCGCCATCGCCGGGTGCTTCTTGTGGTTGCCGCCGCCGTGGCCCAGCAGGACCAAGGGCGCGCGATCGGCTGCGCCGGAAGCCGGCGACCAGAGGACGCCGGGGATGTCGCCGAGGGTGAAGTCGCGCTCGACCATGTCGTTCGACGACGATTCTGCAGTGAACTTGAGAGAGTACATAGCTGTTGCCCTTCGAGAGTGCCTTGTTTGTTGAGGCGCTCCCGGCGACAGCTACGTCAATCGCACGGCCGTGACGGGAAGAGGGAGCACCCATACAGATACAGCGTTCACGGGTCTCACCTCCTGGCTCGTTGTCACGTCTTGCGAGACGCTATCAGTCGCAGGTCATCCTGATCAACTCCCTTTTCCAGGAGGCATAGCAGCACGTCAGCTCGTGCTTCGACGCTGAGCATGCGGGTGCGCAGCGGTCGCTGCCGCCCACCGGGCCGGGTGGGGTGGCCGCCCGGATCTCCGCCTGAACACGCCCGGGGTGTGGCGGCACAGGTTCCGTCCTGGTCCCCGGGGCGGGACCAGGACGGAACCGGCGGCGGCTGTCAGTACGAGGTGCTGGTGACGCACCGTTCGAGATCCAGGTTGCACACGACGACGTGCGAGGTGATTCCGGCGTCCAGGAGGTTCTCGGTCCAGGCCGTGTCGTGGGGGATGTTGGTCCAGTTGGTGGAGTTTCCGCCGTTCGACTGCGTGAGGTCCACGCTGCAGCCGGCGCCCCAGGTGGAGGTCACGAAGCCCTGCACGTGGTCGTGCCCGCCGTAGAACCTGACCTGCATGCCCCCGGCACAACCGGGGACGTTGGCCACGAAGGTGGTATCGGCCGACGCCATCCCGGTGCAGAGGCCCAAGCCGACGGTGGCGACGGCGGCGACGGCGCCGAGGCGGACGGTGGTGCGCTTCCTGATCATCAGTGTCTCCTAGTGGTGTTCGGTTGCTGAATTGCCGCGACCTGCTGTGCCCGCGCACCCCGCCAGGAGGCAGGCCCCTGAGGCCCGGACAAGTGGGAACCGGACAGACGAGGACCGCACAGACGAGGACCGGACAGACAAGGCCCGGACCGGCGGGAGGGACGACGGTCGACGATCGGCGTCGTGCCGTCCGTTCCCAACTGAAGGGAACCGGATGACGGGCCTGCCCCTCGAGTGATTCGATCAGGTTCGAACACTGATGACGCCGGGCCCTCGGGCGGTCGGCCGCTCACCTCGGAGGGTGTCGTGCTCTACCTCGACATGGATCGCGCCGTCCTGGCGAACACCCGGTTCGCGATCTCGCCGCTCAGCACCGTGATCGGCGCGCTCGGGCTCCTGCGTGACAACAAACAGCCGAGCGGCGGCGGTTGGCGGGGCAGGATCCAGGAGACAGTCCGTGACCGGAGGCTCGTGCTGTTGGGCTCGCTGTTCAACGGTTCGTGGGACTACCTGCCGGACTTCCTGACACCGCAGCCCCGAACCCCGGCGACTGGACTGCAGGAGGAACTGCACGCGGTCGCAACCACGGATTCCGCCCGCCTGCGCTGGGAGTTGCAGCTCATGGCGCAGGGTGTCAGTGAGGAGCGCCTGGCCGGCCGGTTGGTTCCGGTGCTCCTGCGCGACGCCCTGGAGCGGGGCGAACAGGACTTCGCCGAGCGGATGGCGGCGGAACTGCACCAGTTGTGGGAGGGGGCCGTCGCCCCGCAGTGGATGGCGCTGCGCACCCGGATGGAGGAGGACATCAGCCACCGGGCGCAGACGATCGCCCGCCACGGCCTGGCCGGCATGCTGGCCGCCCTGCATCCCGGAGTGCTCTGGAGCGAGGACCAACTGAGCCTGGTCAGTCGCTTCCGGGGTCGCGTCTCCGGCAGTACCGGCCTGGTTCTGACTCCCTCGGCGTTCAGCACGAACTTACGTGTGGTCATCGACTCGATACCGGCACCCACCACCCGGCAGCCCATGTTCGCCTACCCCTGCTGGCCCGGGCCGGAGGCACGCACCGGGCCGACGGTCCACGCCCTGCTCGGGGTGACCCGGGCGCGTCTGCTGTCCGACCTGCACACCGCCCGCAGCACCGTGGAGCTGAGCGACCGCCACTTCCTCGCCACCAGCACGGTCTCCTACCACCTCGGCATCCTGCACCGCACCGGACTGATCACCCGCACCCGCACCGGACAGCGCGTCCTGTACCAGCAGACCCCCCGCGCCACCGACCTCCTCGCCGCCCCCCGCCCCCACTGACACCGCGACCGACCGGAGGGGAGGCCCTACCCGGCCGACCGAGGCCCTAGGCGAAGTTGATCAGGATGTCGTGCACCGTTTGCCAGCACCGCGGATCCGCGGCGGCCAGGAGTCCGAGCCTGTCGTCCGCGGGGCGGTACGGGATGCCGTCGTGGCGGGCGGCGGTGCCGCCGGCTTCGGTGAGGAGCAGGGTGCCGGGGGCGTGGTCCCAGGGCAGGGTGCGCTGGTAGAGGCTGAAGTCGAGCGTCCCCTCCGCGAGTTGGGGATAGTCGACACCGGCGGCCTTGGTGCCGAGGCCCGCGTCGGCGAAGCGGGATCTGGCGGCTTCGACGTGGGCGCGGGCGGCGTCGGGGAGGAACCGGGTGAAGGCCGCTCCGCGCAGCGCGGCCGGGTCGGCGGACGCGGGGCCGCGCCGCAGCCGTACGCCGTCCCGCCAGGCGCCCGACCCCTTCTCGGCGGTGTAGCCGACCCCGGTGGCGGGGTGCACGATCCAGGCGGCCACGGTTTCGCCCTGCCGGACCAGCGCCGCCATCACCGCGTAACTGGGGCGGCCGGCCACGAAGTTGGCCGTGCCGTCCAGCGGGTCGACCAGCCAGGCGTAGCGGGCCTTCGGCAGCGCGGCCAGCAGCGCGGGATTCTCCGCCGCCGCTTCCTCGCCGATGACCGGTACGTCCAGGAGCGCGCGCAGGCGGCGGGTGATCAGCGCCTCCGCCTCCCGGTCGGCGACGGTGACGACCTCGCCGGGGCTCTTCTCGGTGACGTCCCCGTCGGCGAGCGCCCGGTACCGGGGCAGGATGGCCGTTTCGGCGGCCTCCCGCAGCACGGCGGTCACCGCCTCCATGTCGATGTGGTCGATCCGGTCGACACCGTCAATACGCATGACGGCCAGCCTAGTGATCACTCGGAGGGTGACGCCGCGTCGCGGCTCGATTGACCTCGGTGCGCGGTCGTCGGCCGCTAGGGTGCTGGAGATAGTCAGATCCAGCCAGTCGAGGCAACAACGAGGGTCAGAGGGGGAACCGTGTCCCAGCGGGTCACCGGCGCGTTCACGATCGACAAGTGGGAAGGCGCGCCCGGGGATTGGCACGGTGCGCAGCTGCAGCGCACGGAGGCCGCCAAGACGTTCACCGGCGGTATCTCCGGGACGAGCGCGCTGGAAGCCGTCATGCTCGGGGTGGGGGAGGACGTGTCCGCGTATGTCGCCGTGGAGCGGATCGAGGCCGAGTTCGACGGTCTCAAGGGCAGCTTCTGCCTGCTGCACTCGGCGACGGCCAACGGCGACGAGCAGGAGATGAACCTGACCGTCGTTCCCGGATCGGGAACCGGCGGTCTGGTGGGCCTGACCGGTACCGCGAAGATCCTGCCGGGGCACGAGCTCGAGCTTGAGTACGAGTTGTGATCCGTCCGCTGTGTGTGAGCCGACCGGTGTGAGAGTGGGCACGTCGCGCTGAAGACAGGCGCTTCGGTGGACCGCGGTGCTTACGCTGCACAGTATGAGTACACATTTTGACGTCGTGGTTCTTGGTGCGGGGCCGGGCGGCTACACCGCCGCCGTTCGCGCGGTGCAGCTCGGCCTGCGGGCCGCGGTGATCGAGGAGAAGTACTGGGGCGGGGTCTGCCTCAACGTCGGCTGCATCCCCTCGAAGGCGCTGTTGCGGAACGCCGAGCTGGCGCACATCTTCACCCAGGAGGCCGACACCTTCGGCATCCAGGTCGAGGGCCGGGTGAGCTTCGACTACGGGGCGGCCTTCAAGCGCAGCCGCAAGGTCGCCGACGGCCGGGTGGCCGGGGTGCACTACCTGATGAAGAAGAACGGCATCACCGAGTACGACGGCCGGGGCACCTTCACCGACGCCCGCACCATCGAGGTGGCGCTTCGCTCCGGCGGGACGGAGACGGTCACCTTCGACCACTGCATCGTCGCGGCGGGCGCCACCACCCGGCTGCTGCCGGGCACCTCGCTCAGCGACCGGGTGGTCACCTACGAGGAGCAGATCCTCACCGAGGCGCTGCCGAAGAGCATCATCATCGCCGGGGCCGGCGCGATCGGTGTCGAGTTCGCCTATGTGCTGCACAACTTCGGGGTGAAGGTCACCATCGTCGAGTTCCTCGACCGGATGGTGCCGCTGGAGGACGTGGAGGTCTCCACCGAGCTGGCCCGGCGCTACCGCCGCCTCGGCATCGAGGTGCTGACCTCCACCCGGGTGGAGTCGATCGACGACAGCGGCGAGCAGGTGCAGGTCACCGTCACCCGCAACGGGCAGCAGCAGGTACTGGCGGCCGACAAGGTGCTGCAGGCGATCGGCTTCGCGCCCCGGGTCACCGGCTACGGCCTGGAGCGCACCGGGGTGCAGCTGACCGAGCGCGGTGCGATCCAGGTGGACGGGCGCGGGCGGACCAGCGTGCCGCACATCTTCGCCATCGGCGATGTGACGGCGAAGCTGATGCTGGCCCATGCCGCCGAGTCGATGGGTGTGATCGCCGCCGAGACCATCGCGGGCGCGGAGACCATGGAGCTGGACTTCACCATGATCCCCCGGGCCACCTACTGCCAGCCGCAGATCGCCAGCTTCGGCTGGACCGAGGCGCAGGCCCGGGAGAAGGGCTTCGACGTCAAGGTGGCGAAGTTCCCGTTCACTGCCAACGGCAAGGCGCACGGCCTGGGCGACCCGGTCGGCTTCGTCAAGGTGATCAGCGACGGCACGCACGGCGAGCTGCTCGGCGCGCACCTGATCGGCCCCGAGGTCACCGAGCTGCTGCCGGAGCTGACGCTGGCCCAGCAGTGGGATCTGACGGTGCATGAGGTGGCCCGCAACGTCCATGCCCACCCGACGCTCGGCGAGGCGGTGAAGGAGGCCATCCACGGGCTGGCCGGTCACATGATCAATATGTAGGCGACCTGGAGGTACCGCGCGGCTCGGGCTCCGGCGCCGGCTCCGCCGCCGGGACGGCCGCCGTGCGCCGGAACAGGTGGTGGGCGACGAGGCCGGCCAGCAGGCCCCAGAAGGGGGCGCCGATGCCGAAGGCGGTCATGCCCGAGGCCGTGACCACAAAGGTGATGACCGCCGCCTCGCGTCCCTGCTCGCCGGTCAGGGCCGAGGCGAGGGCGGAGCCCAACGTGCCGAGCAGGGCCAGTCCAGCGACTGCCTCAACCAGCAGCGGGGGCGCCGTGGTGAGCAGCGCCGCGGACAGTCCCGCGGTGAGGCCGAGCAGGATGTAGAGCGCGCCCGCGGTGACCGAGGCGATCCAGCGCCGGGACCGGTCGGGGTGGGCATCGGGGCCGGCGGCCAGGGCGGCGGTGATCGCGGCGAGGTTGACCATGAACGCCCCGGCGACCGAGCCCGCCGCGGTGGTGAGGCCGGTGCTCAGCAGGATCGGCCGGGTCGGCGGCCGGTAGCCGAAGTGGGTGAGCACGGCGAGGCCGGGGACGTTCTGCGCGGCCATGGTGATCACATACAGCGGCAGGGCGATCCCGGCCAGGGCGCCGGCGCTGAAGGCCGGGGCGGTGAAGGTCAGCACGGGCAGCAGCCCCACGCCCGGCCCGGACCCGGTGGAGTGTCGGAGCAGCAGCACCAGGACGGTCACCGCCAGCGCGCCCGGGGTGGCCCAGCGGCGGGCGAAGCGGGTGAGCAGGGCCCAGGCGGCGATCACCGGCAGGGCCAGGCCGGGCAGCCGCACGGCCGCGTTCACCGGGGCGAGGCAGAGCGGCAGCAGCACGCCCGCGAGCAGGGCGGTGGCCAGCGGCACCGGTATCGCGGCGATCAGGGCGCCGAGCCGGGACCACAGCCCGGTCAGCGTCACCAGCAGCCCCGCGACCAGGAAGGCCCCCACAGCGTAGCCGTAGCCGTGCTGGTCGCCCGCGCTGACCAGCAGTGCCGCGCCGGGGGTGGACCAGGCGATGCTGATCGGCTGGCGGTAGCGCAGTCCGAGGCCGATGGCGAGGCCGCCCATGACCACGCAGAGCAGCAGCAGCCCGGACACCGACTGTCCCGGGTCGGCGCCGACCGCCCGCAGGGCGGTGAGGACCAGGACGAAGGTGCTGCTGAAGCCCACGACGGCGGTGACCAGCCCCGCGAGCAGCGGTTGGGTGACGCCCTCGCTGCTGCCGCCGTCCACCACGTGTCTCCTCTCCAACTCTCCCATGCGTTCCGTTTATGGAACGATAGGGCATCGGAGATACTGAGCACCATGGTTCAGGCATGGACGAGCACTGCCGCCGCCGAGACCGGGCGCCGGATCCGACGGCTGCGCGGCGAACGCGGGCTCAGCCTGTCCGAGCTGGCCCGCCGGGCCGGGATCGGCAAGGCCACCCTCTCCGGCCTGGAGACCGGCAGCCGCAATCCGACCGCCGAGACCCTCTACGCCATCGCCGCGCAGTTGGGCGTCCCGCTGGCGACGCTGCTGTCCACGGCGAGCGACAGCCCCCCGGTGATCGAGGGGGACGCGGTCACGGCGACGCTGCTGCAGGTGTTCGAGGACGGCGGCGTCAGCACCGAGCTGTACCGGCTGCTGATCCGGCCGGGACCGGTGCAGACCTCGCCCGCGCACGCCCCCGGGGTGGTCGAGTACCTCACCGTGTTCACCGGAACGGCCCAGGTCGGCCCGGCGGGCGCGGAGCTGGTGGTGCCCGCCGGGGGTCATGCCAGCTGGACCTCGGACGGTCCGCACACCTATGCGGCGCTGGGCGGGACCCCGGTCGAGGCCAGCCTGCTGATCAGGCACCCGCTCACGGGCCCCCGCCCTGCGGACCGCGGGTGACGACGGTTACGGTGTGTCAAACACCGGGGAAAGGGCCGTGGCCATGCAGAACCTGACGCTGTCCTGGCAGTCCTCCGGGGCCGTCGGCGCGGCAGCGTACGTCGCCTCCGTCGCGGTGCGGCGCAGTGGGCGGCCGGCGGCGGGCCTTGTGCTGCGCGAGACCGCGACGATCCTCGGCCTCTTCGCGATCTGGCAGTTCGCCGGGCAGCTCTCGGTCATGGGTACGGACGGCGCGCTGTCCCGCGGCCAGTGGGTCTGGGACACCGAGCGAAGACTCCACCTGCCGAGCGAGTACACCCTGCAGCAGTGGGTGCTGCCGCATCCGCTGCTGGTGCAGGGCGCCAACTACTACTACGCGGTGCTGCACTTCGGCGCGATGATCGCGCTGCTGGTCTGGGTCTTCCTGCGGCACCGCGCGTCGTACGCCTGGGTGCGGACCACGCTGGTGCTGGTCACCGCCGCCTCGCTGCTGGTGCAGCTGATCCCGGTCGCGCCGCCGCGGCTGCTGGGCAGCACCGGGCTGGTGGACACCGCGGTCCAGTACGGGCAGTCGGTCTACGGGACCACGATCGGCGGGCTGCAGGCCGACTCGTACTCCGCCATGCCCTCGGTGCATGTGGCCTGGTGCGTGCTGGTGGCGGTCGCGGTGGTGCGGATCAGCCCCAGCCGCTGGCGCTGGCTGGTGATCGCCCACCCGGTGCTGACCGTGGCGGTGGTCCTGGTGACGGCGAACCACTACTGGCTGGACGGCGTGGCCGCGGTGGTCCTGCTGCTGCTGTCCTACCTGCTGCAGTGGACGGTGGCCCGGGTCCTGGCCGGGCGGCGGACGCAGCCGGCGGTCGAGCCGGAGCGGGTACCTGTCCAGATCTGAACACATCCGAGCACATCTGCGCACATTCGGGCAGCGGCCAGGGCCGGGCACCCCCCCGAGGGGCGTCCGGCCCTGGCTGTTCCCGTACCGGTCCAGCTGTTCCAGCAGCGCTGGGATCGTTCCGGCCGCCGGTCAGCGGACCGGCAGTCCCAGCCGGCCCCAGCTGCCCCCGGCGAGCGCCGAGGTCGCGCTGTACCAGGCCAGCAGCCCGGCGACCGCGGCCACCCAGCCGGCGACCTTGCCGAGGGTGTCATTGCTGGCCAGCACGCCGATGGCGAGCAGCACCAGCGACACGGTGAACAGGGCGTACACCCCGCGGACCAGCTCGCCGCCGAGCCAGTGGGTGGCGGTGAGCGTCAGTGCCAGCAGGGCCCAGAGGATGAGGAAGAGCGCTGTCGCGTCCTTGCTCGCGGCGGCCGCCTGCGACCAGGTGACCCAGAAGGCGCCGAGGGCGGTGAAGGCCGTGCCGGTGACGGCGCTGCCGCCGCGGAACTCCAGCAGTCCGGCGATGAACAGGGTGAGGCCGCCGACGAACAGCGCCAGGCTGCCCGCGTCCTTGACGCCCGCGTCGTTGAGCACGCCGGTGCCGAGCAGCCCGAAGGCGAGGAGGGTGAGGCCGAGGGCGAGGTAGCCGAGCGGGCCTGCTGCGGATCCCAGGGAGACGGAGCGGTTCTCTGTGGAGCGGTTCTGTGCCACCGCGGCTTCGTTGCTCACGGGGGCTCCTTTCACTGGTGCTGCGATGCCGAACACTGTCGGCGACGACGACGTGCTGCGGCGCCGTTGCGGCACGGCGCTGAGGTGGACGTTCACACTTTCCTGACAACTGATCAGTACCCGAAAGTGACGGTGCATCAACCATCCGTGACCATAGATTTATCGACCAGTTTCGGAGAGTCTCCGACGGATCATCGGCCGATGCGCTAAGGGCCAGGCAGGTCCTCAGGCGACCCCGGCGGTCAGTCGGTAGCTGCCGCCGGCGCAGCCGGTGATCCGCCAACCGCCGTCGACCTGGCGCAGGTCGATGCCGCCGACCCCGCTGCCGGCCACCACCGGACGCGCCGCCCCCGGGAACCACACGTCGAGCGTGCAGCCGTTGCCCGCACCCGCCGCTGCCTTGGGCGCGGTTCCTTCGAGGGTCAGCCGGCCCTGCGGGTCCACCGTCAGCCGGGTCAACTCGCCCGGTGCGAACCGCGGGTAGGGGCGGGAGAGGACCGCGGCGAAGGCGGCGTCGGGCGGCAGGTCCTTGCCGGTGGCGCAGTCGGTGCGCTCCAAGTTCCCTGCGGTGGCGGCCTTCTGGTCGCTCTGCGGGTCGCCGCAGGCCTGCTTCCACACCCAGAACGCCCCGCCCGTCAGGTGGGCGTCCTCGGCGTCGGCGAACTCGGCGGTCCGCTGGTCGTCGGTGCTGCCGCTGCCGAACCAGCCCCACTCGCCGATCCACAGCGGCATGCCGTAGGCGTCGGCCTGCCGCTGGGCCAGGGCGAAGCCGCGGTCCACCGACACCAGGGTGAGCCCGTGGTCCTGGTCCACGGTGATCGACTCGTTGTAGAGGTGCGGGGCGAAGACCAGGTACGGGTCGTCGGAGAAGCCCTGCGGCGGGGCCGCGTCGAAGCCGAGCCCGGACCACAGCACGCTCGGCTCGATGAAGACCAGGTGCGGGAAGCCGTTGGCCGTTCCGCTCTCCTGCCCGCGGATGGCCCGGACGGCGCGCTGGTAGTACGCCGCCAGCAGCACCGAGGAGGTGGCCGGGGGGTCCTCGCCGACGCCGGGCTCGTTCAGCAGCCCGTAGCCGGCCACCGCCGGGTCGCCCGCGAAGGTGCGCGCGAGCAGGCTCCAGGTCCGCACCAGCTCGCTCTGGATCCCGTCGGTGTCGTGGTAGAAGTTGCTGAACGCCCTGGCCACGGCGGGGGAGAGGTCACGGTCGGCGCCCTGGCAGCGGGAGGTCCCGTCGGTGAGCGTGGCCCACTGCGGGGCGCCGTCGTAGCCGAGCAGCGGATCGTGCCCGCTCGGGCAGGAGGTTCCGGCGGGGGCGGCCAGGTAGCGGCTCCAGGCGTCCTGGTGCATGTCGATGTCGGTGTACATCCCCTGGGCCGCGGCCTGGGCCACGGCGTCCTGTATCCGCTTCAGATAGGCCGGGTCCCAATGGCCCCGCTGCGGTTCCAGCAGTGACCAACTGACGTTCAGCCGGACCACGTTGAAGCCCAGCGCGGCCATTCCGGCGAAGTCGGCGGCGGTCAGCGGACGGACCGTCGCCCGGCCGGGGGTCGGTGCGGCGTAGTCGTTCAGCTGGTTGACGTTGACGCCGCGCAGCAGGACCTGACGGCCGTTCACATCCTCGATCCGGCCGTCGCGCACGGTCAGCGCCGGGAGCGGTGCGCCCGCGGTGGCCCGGGCGGCGGGCGACACCGGTGCGGACCGGGCGGTGGCGCTGCTCGGGGCCGCCGCCGAGAGCACCCAGGAGGTCAGCGCCAGCGCCAGCACGGACGCCGCCACCGCCCGGAACCGCCGCCGCTCACCGGCGATGGCGTGCAGCACGCCGCTGGTCAGCAGTAGGGTCGGCACCACGGCCCAGCCGAAGGCGAGTCCGAGCGACAGGCCGCTCGCGATCCGCAGCCCGGCGTCGGGGAGGATCAGCAGGTCCGTGCCCTGGTAGTCGCGGGGCGCCGCCAGCAGGGCCTGCAGCACTCCGGCCGCCGCGCCGCCGCCGAGCGCGGCGAGCCATCCGGTCAGCAGCAGTCCGGTTCCCCGCCCGCAGTCGAAGCGGCGGGAGGAGCGGGAGAGCAGCCCGGCCCCGACGAGGGCGGCCGACACCAGCTCCACCGCGTACCGGGCCGGGCCGATCGACAGCGAGCGCAGGCTCAGGTGCTCCCCGTACAGCGACGCGGCGGGGGAGCCCTCCCACAGCATCGGCGCCACCAGTGAGCCGAGCAGTGCCGCCGAGAGCGCGGTGGCCACCAGCGACCAGCCCCAGCCGAGGCCGGTCAGTTTCGGGCCGCCGGCCCGGCGGTGCACCAGGGCGGCGCCGAGCGCGGGCAGCCAGCCGAGCAGCACCGCGCGCTCGGCGGTGAGGCCGGAGGTCCACAGCGCCGTCGCCAGCGACATCGCGCCGGTCCTGGTCCCGCCGTGCTGGGCGGTCCCGTCGTGCACGGCGGTTCCGGCCAGTTCGGCCAGGACCTGCAGCAGCCGGGCGATGCCCACCGCGAGCACACTGACGCCCCAGACCCGCAGCAGCAGCCATCGGCGGCCGAGGCCGCCGCGCGCGGTCCTGATCGAACTGAGGGTGCCCCAGAACACCACGACGGCGACGACGGGAAGGAAGACCGCGACCCCGCTCACCGACCACAGCCCGTGCACCGGGCTCACCTGCAGCGCGGACCAGGGCAGCAGCGCGAACAGTCCGGTCGGGTCGTAACGCGCGCTGGCGACGCACGCCCCCAGCATCAGCAGGGCGGCCGCCCCCGCGGCCAGGGTCGAACGGAAAGTCGAGGCGGTACCAAGTTCGCGCGGCATCGACCGATCGTAGGGATGCCAACTGCTGTGCACCAGGGGTCACTTTTGCCCCAGTGGGGTACATAGGACAGCAGAACCGGATGGTAGGCCTCCGGCTGAAAGCCGCTGGGGGTGTCTGGCGGATCTCCGCGGGTGAAGGAGCGGTGTCCGGTGCGTGCGGTCGCAAGGCGCCGGAGCGCCCTTGTAGCGGAGCTACCAGGGCGGTTCGGCAACGCGGCGAGCGTGCGTGCCGGGCGCCGCGACGCCGCGGAGATCCGTCAGACACCCCCTAGCGCTGGGTCGGCACCCGCAGGGCCAGGATGGCCATGTCGTCCGAGGCGGGCTCCGGGGCGAACCGTTCCACCGCGCGCAGCACCCGGGCCGCCACCGCGCCGGCGGTGAGGCCGGTGCAGCCGGCCAGTACCTCGGCCAGGCCGTCGTCGCCGAGCATCCGCGAGCCCTCGCGCCGCTCGGTGATCCCGTCGGTGACGCACAGCAGCACGTCGCCCGGGTCGAGCACCACCGTCTCCTCGAACAGGTCGAGTTCCTCGATCACTCCGAGCAGCGGCTGCGGCACCGCCGCCGCCGAGACCGTGCCGTCCGGGCGGAGCCGCAGCGGCAGCGGGTGTCCGGCGCAGACCGAGCGCAGCTCCACCGTGCCGTCCTGATGCGGCGTCATCTCCCCGTACAGCAGCGTCAGGAAGCGGCTGCGGGCGCCCTCGTCCAGGATCGCCGCGTTCAGCCGCTTCAGGACCTCGGGGGCGGACAGGCCCTCACGGGCCAGCAGCCGCAGCGAGTGCCGGGCCAGGCCGGTCACCGAGGCGGCCTCGGGGCCGGTGCCGCAGACGTCGCCGATGGCGAAGCCGTAGGTGCCCTCGCGGATCGGGAAGACGTCGTAGAAGTCGCCGCCGACCTCGTTGCCCTCGCCGGCCGCCCGGTAGATCACCTCGACCTCGACGCCCGGGACCTTGGGCAGGTCCGGCGGCAGCAGGCTGCGCTGCAGCGCCCGGCTGATCGCGGTGCGCTCGGAGTAGAGCCGGGCGTTGTCCAGCGCCAGCGCCGCCCGGCGGGACAGGTCCTCGGCCAGCTCCAGGATCTCCCGGCGGAACTTCTCGTCCGCGGCCTTGCCCAGGGTCAGCATGCCGATCACCCGGTTCCTGGCGACCAGCGGCAGCACCACGGTCTCGCCGCCCACGGTCAGCGCCGTGGCCAGCGCGGTGGCCGGTCCGGAGCCGGGGGTCGGCCGGGTGGTGCCGCCGCGGCCCAGGCTGCGCAGCGAGACCCGCATCGCGGCGTCGTGCGCGGCCTCGGCGGGCGCGGGCCAGTTCCGGGCGCCGGGGGTGTTCAGCGGTTCGGGCGGCGGGATCTGCGCCAGCAGCGCCCGCAGCCCGTCGATCTGGTCCTCGTCCTCGTGCAGGACGAACGCCAGCTCCGGCGCCGACTGCTCGGAGATGGTGTAGACGGCGCACCAGGCGGCCAGGGTGGGCACGGTCATCTGGGCCATCAGCGCCAGCGTCTGGTCCCGCTCCAGGGTGCCGGCCAGCAGGTCGGAGGCCTCCACCAGGAAGGAGAGCGAACCGCGGCGGAGCCGCTCCAGCTCGGTCAGCCGGGCGCTCTCCACCGCCAGCGCGATCCGGTCCGCCGCGAACTGCAGCCGCAGCGCGTCCTGGTTCCGGTACTGGTCGGCGGCCTGCGCGGCCACCCCGAGCGAGCCGGTCAGCCGCCCCTCGACCTTCAGCGGGACGGTCACCACCGAGCGCAGCCCGGTCCCACTGAGCAGCGGCACCGCCCCCGGCTGCGCGGTCAGGTCGTCGTGGACGGCAGGCAGCCGGGCCGAGCCGTAGCGGCCCGCGCCCGCCTCCACCGGCACCCGGGCGAACCGCTGCCGCCCGGACGGCAGGCCGCAGCTGGCCCGGACCTCCAGCTCGGTCTCGTCGTCGGTGGCCAGCAGCAGGTACGCGGCATCGCCGTCCAGCATGTCGCGCGCCCGTTCGACCGTGCGCTGCAGCAGTCCGTCCAGGTCGTCGGGGGCCGGGGAGCCGATGAAGGCGTCGAAGGACTGCAGCCCGCCGACCCCGGTCTCGGCGTGCGCGCCGGGGGAGGTGCTGTCGGCGGGCTGGCCCCGGAACGGGGACTGCAGCACCGCGCGCTCGGTCTCCCGGACCAGCAGGCAGACCGTGGAGGGAGTGCCCTCGGTATTGCGGACCCGCAGGTGGGCGCCGTACACCGGCATGGTGCGGCCGTCGCCGCAGCGCATCCCGTAGCTGCCCTCCCAGCGCGAGAGCCGCAGCGCCTCGTCCAGGCCGAGCCCGGTGCCGGGGGTCTGCGGCCAGGCCGCGAAGGAGCCCAGCGGCTTGCCGACCACCAGCTCCGCGGGTAGGTCGAACAGCGATTCGGCGTCCTGGTTCCAGCTCTGCACCACGCCGTCCGGGTCGACCTGGAGCACGGCCACCCGCACCGTGGAGTCGGCGGCCGGGAGCAGCCCGTCCGGGGTGACCGGGCCGGCGAAGCGGGTGCCCGCGGCGCGGGCGGGCAGGTCGAGCCGGAACCAGACCCGCTTGTGCGCGGGCGCGTAGTCCACGCCCCAGCGGGTGGCGAGGGCCGCGCAGAGCAGCAGCCCGCGACCGCCCTCGCGCTCCAGGTCGGCCCGGCTGACGTCGAACGGACGGTTGTCCTCGGTACTGGCGAACGCCCCGTCGTACAGCGGCACCATCCGCTTGGGATAGCGGTCGGCGACCTCGATCCGCACCCCGTTCTCGTCGCGCAGGCAGACCACTTCGGCGGCGGTCCCCGCGTGCACCACGGCATTGGTCACCAGCTCGCTGACCAGCACCACCGCATCGTCCACGACCTCGGAGAAGCCCCAGCCCTGCAGGGTGTCCCGGACGAAACCGCGCGCGGACGCCACGGAGCGGACGACCGGCTCGAACGTGGCGGTTGCCCGCGCGGTGACCACGAGTGACTCCCTCTGTTCCTGTGCTGGGCACAACGGCCCCGAGCCCATGAGGTTACTTATGACGGGCACCCCACTGTGCCCGATCGGCAAGCCGATACCCCGCGCCACCCCTCACGCAACCCCCGGGGGTCGCTAGATTGTGGAGTACAGGACGACGGCACCGCTGAGCGCGCTCCGGAAAGCAAGCTACCGGGTCCGTGCGCGGCGGCCCGCCGGTCGGCGACTCTGGAGGGACCCCGGTGGATTCAGGCAGGGCGACAGCAACGGCAGCGGCCCGCGGCAGCAGGAGCCGCCGGAACCGGGGCGCGGACGCGGCGGACCTGCGCAAGCTGCTCTCCGCGCTGACAGCCATGCGCGACGGCAACTTCCGCAGGCGGATGACCGTCCCCGGCGACTCGGTGATGGCCGAGGTCGCGGCGGTCTTCAATGAGATCGCCGAGCGCAACCAGCACCTCACCGGCGAGCTCGCCAGGGTCAGACGCGCGGTCGGGCGGGAGGGCCGGCTCTCCGAGCGGCTGGAGGCCGGGGCCGGCGAGGGCGCCTGGGGCGCCGCCGTCGACAACTCCAACGCCCTGATCGACGACCTGGCCCGGCCGATGGCCGAGGTCGGCCGGGTGCTCGGCTCGATCGCCGAGGGCGACCTGGACCAGCGGATGGAGCTGCGCGCGATCGGCCCGGACGGGGGCACGCATCCGCTGCGCGGCGAGTTCCTCAAGGTCGGCCGCACGGTCAACGGGCTGGTGTCCTCGCTGTCGGAGTTCACCGACGAGGTGACCCGGGTGGCCATCGAGGTCGGCACCGAGGGAAAGCTCGGCGGCCAGGCCCGGGTGCGCGGGGTGTCCGGCAGCTGGAAGGACCTCACCGACTCGGTCAACATGATGGCCAGCCGGCTGACCGCGCAGGTCCGCGACATCGCGCTGGTGACCACGGCGGTCGCCAAGGGTGATCTTTCCAACAAGGTCACCGTGCATGTCGCGGGCGAGATGCTGGAGCTGAAGAACACCGTCAACACCATGGTGGACCAGCTCTCCGGCTTCGCCTCGGAGGTGACCCGGGTGGCCCGCGAGGTGGGCACCGAGGGCCGGCTCGGCGGCCAGGCCACCGTCCCCGGCGTGGCCGGGACCTGGAAGGACCTGACCGACAACGTCAACCTGATGGCGACCAACCTGACCGTCCAGGTGCGCAACATCGCCCAGGTGACCACGGCGGTCGCCCGCGGCGACCTGTCGCAGACCATCGAGGTCGACGCCCGCGGCGAGATCCTCGAACTGAAGACCACCATCAACACCATGGTCGACCAGCTCTCCGGCTTCGCCGAGCAGGTCACCAGGGTGGCCCGCGAGGTCGGCACCGACGGCATCCTGGGCGGCCAGGCGATGGTGCCCGGCGCGGCCGGGGTGTGGCGGGACCTGACCGACAACGTGAACTTCATGGCCGGGAACCTGACCGGCCAGGTCCGCAACATCGCCCAGGTGGCCACCGCGGTGGCCAGGGGCGACCTGTCGCAGAAGATCACGGTCGACGCCCGCGGCGAGATCCTGGGCCTGAAGACCACCCTGAACACCATGGTCGACCAGCTGTCCGCCTTCGCCGACGAGGTCACCCGGGTCGCCCGCGAGGTCGGCACCGAAGGCACCCTGGGCGGTCAGGCCCTGGTCCCGGGGGTCTCCGGCACCTGGAAGGACCTGACCGACAACGTCAACTTCATGGCCAACAACCTGACCGGCCAGGTCCGCAACATCGCCGAGGTGACCACCGCGGTCGCCCGGGGCGACCTGTCCAAGAAGATCACCGTCTCGGCCCGGGGCGAGATCCTGGAGCTGGTCACCACCGTCAACACCATGGTCGACCAGCTGTCGGTGTTCGCCGACGAGGTGACCCGGGTGGCCCGCGAGGTCGGCACCGAGGGCATCCTCGGCGGCCAGGCCCGGGTCAAGGGCGTCTCCGGGATCTGGCGCGACCTGGCCGAGAACGTGAACTTCATGGCCTCCAACCTGACCTTCCAGGTGCGCAACATCGCCCAGGTGGCCACCGCGGTGGCCGGCGGCGACCTGTCCAAGAAGATCACCATCGAGGCCCAGGGCGAGGTCGCCGCCCTGGCCGACACCCTGAACACCATGGTCGACCAGCTCTCGGCCTTCGCCGACGAGGTCACCAGGGTGGCCCGCGAGGTCGGCACCGAGGGGCGGCTGGGCGGCCAGGCCCGGGTGGCCGGGGTCGGCGGGATCTGGAAGGACCTGACCGACAACGTCAACCTGATGGCCAACAACCTGACCGGGCAGGTCCGCAACATCGCCCAGGTCACCACGGCCGTCGCCAAGGGCGACCTGACCAAGAAGATCGACGTCGACGCGAGCGGCGAGATCCTGGAGCTCAAGACCACCATCAACACCATGGTCGACCAGCTCTCGGCCTTCGCCGACGAGGTCACCCGGGTCGCCCGCGAGGTCGGCACGGACGGACGGCTGGGCGGCCAGGCCCGGGTGCCGGGCGTGGCCGGGACCTGGCAGGACCTCACCGAGTCGGTGAACGAGCTGGCCGGGAACCTGACCCGGCAGGTCCGCGCCATCGCCCAGGTGGCCACCGCGGTGACCAGGGGCGACCTCAGCCTGCGGATCGACGTGGACGCGTCCGGGGAGCTCGACGAGCTCAAGGACAACATCAACCAGATGATCGCCAACCTGCGCGAGACCACCCGTACCAACCAGGAGCAGGACTGGCTGAAGACCAACCTGGCCCGGATCTCCGGGCTGATGCAGGGCCGCCGCGACCTGGAGGCGGTCGCCTCGCTGATCATGAGCGAGCTGACCCCGGTGGTCTCGGCCCAGCACGGCGCGTTCTTCCTGGCCCAGCCCGGCAGCAGGCCGCCGGAGCTGGTCCCGGAGGAGGAGGACGACGGCGACCTGATCCTGCGGCTGATCGGCTCCTACGGCTACCAGCGGCGGGCCATGCCGACCACCTTCCGTCCCGGTGAGTCGCTGATCGGGCAGGCGGCGGTGGAGAAGCGGCCGATCCTGCTGAAATCCGCCCCGCCCGGGTACCTCAAGATTGCCTCCGGGCTGGGCGAGGCCGCCCCGGTGAACATCATCGTGATGCCGGTGCTGTTCGAGGGCAGGCTGCTCGGGGTCATCGAGCTGGCCTCGTTCAACAGCTTCAACAACGTCAGCCTGGACTTCCTGGACCAGATCGCCGAGATGATCGGGGTCACCGTCAACACCATCTCGGTCAACACCAAGACCGAGGGACTGCTGCTGGAGTCGCAGCGGCTCACCGCCGAACTCTCGATGCGCTCGGCCGAGTTGGAGGCCCGGCAGGAGGAACTGCAGCGTTCCAACGCCGAGTTGGAGGAGAAGGCGGAGCTGCTCGCCACCCAGAACCGCGACATCGAGATCAAGAACTCCGAGATCGAGGAGGCGCGGCAGGTGCTGGAGGAGCGCGCCGAGCAGCTCGCCCTCTCCTCGCGCTACAAGTCGGAGTTCCTGGCCAACATGTCGCACGAGCTGCGCACCCCGCTCAACTCGCTGCTGATCCTGGCCAAACTGCTCACCGACAACGCCGAGGGCAACCTCAGCCCCAAGCAGGTCGAGTTCGCCGAGACCATCCACGGCGCGGGATCCGACCTGCTGCAGCTGATCAACGACATCCTGGACCTCTCCAAGGTCGAGGCGGGCAAGATGGACGTCCGTCCGGCCCGGATCGCCCTGGTCCAGCTGGTCGACTACGTCGAGGCGACCTTCCGGCCGCTCACCGCGGACAAGGGCCTGGACTTCGCGGTCGAGGTCTCGCCGGAGCTGCCGGTCACCCTGCACACCGACGAGCAGCGGCTGCAGCAGGTGCTGCGGAACCTGCTCTCCAACGCGGTGAAGTTCACCGACTCCGGTGCGGTCGAACTGCTGATCCAGCCGGTCGGCAGCGGCCCGGGCCGACGGCAGGTGCCGCAGCACATCCAGGAGCAGCTGCTGGAGTCGGGCGCGATCCGCGACCCGGAGGAGCCGCTGATCGCCTTCTCGGTCACCGACACCGGCATCGGGATCCCGCAGAACAAGCTCCGCGAGATCTTCGAGGCGTTCAAGCAGGCCGACGGCACCACCAGCCGCAAGTACGGCGGCACCGGGCTCGGGCTCTCGATCAGCCGGGAGATCGCCCGGCTGCTCGGCGGCGAGATCCACTCCGAGAGCGAACTGGGCCACGGCAGCACCTTCACCCTGTTCCTGCCGATGGATTCCGGCCAGTCCGACCAGGACGGCTCCGGCCTGCCGGAGCCGCACCTGGTGGACGCCTGGGGCCGGGCCCTGCCGGTGGTCACCGGCAGCCCGGCGCAGCAGTGGGCCGACGAGGTGCGCGAGGCGGCGCTGGCCCGGCGGCGCTCGGCCTCGCTGTCCGGGCTGCTGCCGCAGGTCCGGGAGCGCGGGCGGCAGAACGGGCGGCCGCAGAACGGGCAGCTCGAGCAGCCGGCCCCGCAGGCGGAGCCGGAGGCCCCGCCCGCGGTCGCGGCGGCGGACGGCACCCCGGCGGCGGGCCCGTTCGGCGGCTACTTCGAGGGCGAGAAGGTGCTGATCGTCGACGACGACATCCGCAATGTCTTCGCGCTGACCAGCGTCCTCGAGCAGTACGGCCTCACCGTGCTGTACGCGGAGAACGGCCGGGAGGGGATCGAGGTCCTGGAGCAGCACGAGGACGTCGCGGTGGTGCTGATGGACATCATGATGCCCGAGATGGACGGGTACGCGACCACCGAGGCGATCCGGCGGATGCCGCAGTTCACCGGCCTGCCGATCATCGCGCTGACCGCCAAGGCGATGAAGGGCGACAAGGAGAAGAGCCTGGACGCCGGGGCCTCCGACCACGTCACCAAGCCGGTCGACACCGACCACCTGCTGGCGGTCATGGAGCACTGGCTGCTGGCCCGCGGCCGGTGACCGGAATCGGCCGGTGACCGGATCAGCTCCCGGCAGCCGTCGGCGGAGGACAACCGTCCAGCCCGCGGCGGCCCGGGGGCTGATCCGTCCCGCTCTGCGCGGCTGCTGCGGCGACAATCGGCGGTAACAGGTTCCGGAACCCGCTTCCGGGGCATGCGTGGGGGACAGCCTGCGGCGGTTCGGCCACACCCTGTACCCACTCGGCGGGGTGGTGGCAGCTGCGCGGCGGAACCGGATAAGGTCACTCGGCGTCGCCGACGATATCGGTTGGGTGACCGGGAGGCCGTATCCGGATCTGCTTTTTGGGGCGAGGATTGACGGTGGTGTGGGTGGCAGGCAGTGAGGTGCGGCTAGCATGACCGTGACGAGCACGAGCAGCAGTGCCAACACGACGAGCGCAGGCGTCACGGGGCGAGGAGGGCAGGCCAAGGTGCAGAAGGCCAAGATCCTCCTGGTCGACGACCGGCCGGAGAACCTGCTCGCGCTGGAGGCGATCCTTTCCGCACTGGACCAGACCCTGGTCCGCGCGGCCTCCGGCGAGGAGGCGCTGAAGGCGCTGCTCACCGACGACTTCGCGGTGATCCTGCTGGATGTGCAGATGCCCGGCATGGACGGCTTCGAGACCGCGGCGCACATCAAGCGGCGCGAGCGCACCCGTGACATCCCGATCATCTTCCTGACCGCGATCAACCACGGCCCGCACCACACCTTCCGCGGCTACGCCGCCGGGGCGGTGGACTACATCTCCAAGCCGTTCGACCCCTGGGTGCTGCGCGCCAAGGTCTCCGTCTTCGTCGAGCTGTACATGAAGAACTGCCAGCTCAAGGAGCAGGCGGCGCTGCTGCGGCTGCAACTGGACGCCGGCACCGGCGTCCCGGCGGGCAGCAACGGCCACGCCGACGGCACCGCCCCGGCCCGCCGCGGCGCCCCGGCCGGCGGCCTGCTAGCCGAGCTCTCGGCCCGGCTGGCGGCGGTCGAGGAGCAGGCCGAGGCCCTGACCAAGCAGCTGGACGAGTCCGCCGACCCGGCCGCCGTGGCCACGGCCACCCACCTGGAGCGCAAGCTCTCCGGGCTGCGCCGGGCGCTGGACGCGCTGGAGCCCGGGGCGCCGTCGGGGAGCGGCAGCAGCGCCGCGACGCCCGGGAACTGACTGCGGGACAGGGATTCCGCCGACACGACCGCGGCAAGCAGGCGCGACACGTGTTGCGGCTGAGCCGCCACCGGTAACCTGAGCCGCATGGCCACACGCATGTCCGGCAGCGGTTCGGGTACCCGTAGCGCGGGGACGGCGAAAAAAGCTGCCGCCGGCCCTGTGAAGAAGGCCCCGGCGAAGAAGGCCGCGCCCGCCAAGAAGGCGCCGGCGCAGGCCAAGAAGGCCGCTCCGGCGAAGAAGGCCGCGGCCAAGCCCCCGGCTCCGCCCAAGCCGCTGCCCTACCGCGCGGTGCGCGGCACCTGGCTGGGCATGGCGCACGGTGTCGGCGCCATAGCGCGCGGCGTCGGCGACGGCGCCAAGGGACTGCACCCGGCGCACCGCAAGGACGGGCTGGCGCTGCTGCTGCTCGCGCTGGCGCTGCTGGTCGCGGCCGGGTCCTGGTCGGATCCGCAGGGCTGGCTCGCCATCGGCGTCACCAATGTGGTCAAGGGCGCGTTCGGCCGGCTGTCGGTGGTGGTGCCGATACTGCTCGCCGCCGTCGCGGTACGGCTGATGCGGCATCCGGAACAGCCCGACGCCAACGGACGGATCGTCATCGGCCTGGGGGCGCTGAGCATCGGCGTGCTCGGCCTGGTGCACATCGGCTGCGGCGCGCCGGGCCTGCACGCCGGCGCGAGCCTGATCCGGGGCGCCGGCGGACTGATCGGCCTGGCCGCCTCCCGTCCGCTGATGGCCGCGGCCGGACCGGCGCTGGCGGTGCCGCTGCTGCTGCTGGTCACCTTCTTCGGCCTGCTGGTGGTCACCGCCACCCCGGTCAACCAGATCCCGCAGCGGCTCCGGCTGCTCGGCGAGAAGCTGTCCCTGGTCGAACGGCAGCGCCCGGAACGGGATTCCGACGCCGAGGACTTCGAGGACGACGGGTTCGACGGCCTGGGCTTCGTCACCGACTTCGAGGGCGAACCGGGCACCCCCGCCGAGCGCGCCGCGCTGCTGGCCAAGCGCGAGCGGCTGGAGCAGGAGGGCGCGGTGGCCCCGCGCCGCCGCCGTCCGCGCCGCAACCCGGGCCCGGCGGCCCCGCCCGACCGTCCGCGCGGCGACCTGGACGCCATCGACGTGGCCGCCGCCGCCGCGGCGGACCTGGACGGGGCGCTGCTGCACGGCGTGCAGCCCTCCTCCGCGCTCGCCGACATGATGAACCGGGTCAGGGACCGCACCCCCCTCGGCGACCCCGCGTCGTCCGAGGACAGCGGGGCGGTCCCGGCCGCCCGCCGCGAGGACACCCCGGCCGCCCCGGCCGGGGCGGAGCCTGTCGAGCCGGAACCGGCCGAGCCCGCGCCGTCCCTGGTCAAGGAGCCGCCGGCGGCGGAGGAGCCCGCCGAGGGCATCCCGCCGCTGCGCTCCGAGCAGCTGCGGCTGCCCTCGGACAGCACCTACCAGCTGCCCCCGCCCGAGCTGCTGGCCAGGGGCGGCCCCGGCAAGACCCGCAGCAAGGCCAACGACGACGTGGTGGCCGCGCTCACCAATGTCTTCTCCGAGTTCAAGGTGGACGCCGCGGTCACCGGCTTCACCCGGGGGCCGACCGTCACCCGCTACGAGGTCGAACTCGGCCTCGCCGTCAAGGTGGAGCGGATCACCGCGCTGGCCCGCAACATCGCCTACGCGGTGGCCAGCCCGGACGTCCGGATCATCAGCCCGATCCCGGGCAAGTCCGCGGTCGGCATCGAGATCCCCAACACCGACCGGGAGATGGTCAACCTCGGCGACCTGCTGCGCTCGCCGATCGCCACCAACGACCCGCACCCGATGCTGGTCGGCATGGGCAAGGACGTCGAGGGCCAGACCAGCGTGGCCAACCTGGCGAAGATGCCGCACATCCTGGTGGCCGGGGCGACCGGGGCGGGCAAGTCCTCCTGCATCAACTGCCTGATCACCTCGATCCTGATGCGGGCCACCCCGGAGGAGGTCCGGCTGGTGCTGGTCGACCCCAAGCGGGTCGAACTGACCGCCTACGAGGGCGTCCCGCACCTGATCACGCCGATCATCACCAACCCCAAGAAGGCCGCCGAGGCGCTGCAGTGGGTGGTCCGCGAGATGGACCTGCGCTACGACGACCTGGCCGCCTTCGGCTTCCGCCACGTCGACGACTTCAACCGGGCGGTGCGCTCGGGCAAGGCGCAGCCGCCGCTGGGCAGCGAGCGGGTGCTGGAGCCGTACCCGTACCTGCTGGTGATCGTGGACGAGCTGGCCGACCTGATGATGGTCGCCCCGCGCGACGTGGAGGACTCCATCGTCCGGATCACCCAGCTGGCCCGGGCCGCCGGGATCCACCTGGTGCTGGCCACCCAGCGGCCCAGCGTGGACGTGGTGACCGGCCTGATCAAGGCCAACGTCCCGTCCCGGCTCTCCTTCGCGACCTCCTCGCTGGCCGATAGCCGGGTCATCCTGGACCAGCCCGGCGCGGAGAAGCTGATCGGCCGGGGCGACGCGCTGTTCCTGCCGATGGGCGCGGGCAAGCCGACCCGGATGCAGGGCGCCTTCGTCACCGAGGAGGAGATCGAGGCCGTCGTCCAGCACTGCAAGGCGCAGGCCGAGACCCAGTACCGGGGCGACGTCACGGTCGGCTCCGCCCCGAAGAAGGAGATCGACGAGGAGATCGGCGACGACATGGACCTGCTGGTCCAGGCCGCCGAGCTGGTCGTCTCCACCCAGTTCGGCTCCACCTCGATGCTGCAGCGCAAGCTGCGGGTGGGCTTCGCCAAGGCGGGCCGACTGATGGACCTGATGGAGTCCCGGGGCATCGTCGGACCCACCGAGGGGTCCAAGGCACGGGACGTGCTGATCCAGCCCGACGAGCTGGACGGGGTGCTGATCACCCTCCGGGGGGAATGACCGGAAGCGGGCGCATCGGGTTCCGTGTAGCCCCGTTATCGAGGGGTAGGGGGAGTGGACACGGGACATCCTGACCATTCGTCACCACTTCGGCGGTATTCAGGTTGATGCCTGCTCGGGGTGCCCCCATAGACTGGGATCCTCCGCTCGAAAGGCGTACTAGTGACCGTCGGAACGTCCCCGCAGCCCTCCATCGGACAGGTACTCAGCAGTGCACGTACTGCTGCCGAACTGACGGTCGAGGAAGTCAGTGCGGAGACCCGGGTCCGGGTTCCCATCATTCACTCCGTCGAGGAGGACGATTTCAGCCGCTGCGGGGGTGACTTCTACGCCCGCGGGCACATCCGGGCGATCGCCCGGGTGGTCGGCGCCGACGGCGACGCCCTGGTCGCGCGCTACGACGCGGCCCACGGCGGCGCCCCCTCGGCGTCCCGGCCGGTCCCGATCTTCGACACCGAGCGGATCCGCCCCGAGCGCCGCCGTCCGAACTGGACCGGGGCGATGGTCGCGGCGATCATCGTGGTGGTCGCGGTGATCGGCTTCAACCTGGTCGGCGGCAAGGACAAGACGCCGGACGCGCAGGCGGCGGTGCTGCCCAGCGCCACCTCGACGGCCGCGCCCTCGGCCGCGGCGAAGCCCCCGGCCCCGCGCGCCAGCGCGATCGCGGCGGCCCCGGCCGGCCGGGTCACCCTCAAGGTCAGCGCGGACAGCGGCAACACCTGGCTGCTGGTGAAGAACAGCAAGGGCCAGACCCTGTTCCGCAACATCCTCGCCAAGGGCGCCTCCAAGACCTTCACCGACCTCAAGCAGCTCCAGGTGGTCTACGGCGACGGCGGCGCGGCGCACCTCTGGGTGAACGGCAAGGACCTCGGCAAGGCCGGTACCGACGGGCAGGTCGTGAACGCCAGCTACACCCCCGGCGACCCGCAGGCCGGGTGATCCCGTACGCCTCGGACACCCCCTCGTGACCCCTTCGCGTCACCCGCGTCAAAACCTCGGTAATCTTGGCGTCATGTCCCCACGCCGCACAGTCGCCCTTGTCACGCTCGGATGCGCCCGCAACGAGGTGGATTCCGAGGAACTCGCCGGGCGGCTGGAGGCCGACGGGTGGGAGCTGGTCGACGACGCGGCGGACGCCGACGTCGCGGTGGTGAACACCTGCGGCTTCGTCGAGGCCGCCAAGAAGGACTCGGTCGACGCCCTGCTGGAGGCCAACGACCTCAAGGGCCACGGCCGCACCCAGGCCGTGGTCGCGGTCGGCTGCATGGCCGAGCGCTACGGCAAGGAGCTGGCCGAGGCCCTGCCGGAGGCCGACGCCATCCTCGGCTTCGACGACTACCTCGACATCACCGACCGGCTGCAGAACATCCTGGCCGGCGGCAAGCACGTCTCGCACGCCCCCCGGGACCGGCGCAAGCTGCTCCCGCTGAGCCCGGTGGAGCGGCAGCGGGCCGCCGAGGACGGCGCGGTCGCCACCCCGGGCCACGGCCCGGCCGCCGGGGCCGCTGGGGCCGCCGGGGTCCAGGAGCCCGCCGAGACCCCGATCGCCGACCTGCCGGAGGGCCTGGCCCCGGTCTCAGGACCGCGGGTGCTGCGCCGCCGCCTGGACGACAGCCCGGTCGCCTCGGTGAAGCTGGCCTCGGGCTGCGACCGCCGCTGCTCCTTCTGCGCGATCCCCTCCTTCCGCGGCTCCTTCCTCTCCCGCCGCCCCTCGGACGTGCTCAACGAGACCCGCTGGCTGGCCGAGCAGGGGGTCCGCGAGGTGATGCTGGTCAGCGAGAACAACACCTCCTACGGCAAGGACCTGGGCGACATCCGGCTGCTGGAGACGCTGCTGCCGGAGCTGGCCGCGGTCGACGGCATCGAGCGGATCCGGGTCAGCTACCTGCAGCCGGCCGAGATGCGCCCCGGCCTGATCGAGGTGCTGACCGGCACCCCGAAGGTGGTGCCCTACTTCGACCTCTCGTTCCAGCACTCCGCGCCGAACGTGCTGCGCCGGATGCGCCGCTTCGGCGACACCGACCGCTTCCTCGGCCTGCTGGAGGAGATCCGGGCCAAGGCCCCCGAGGCCGGCGCCCGCTCCAACTTCATCGTCGGCTTCCCCGGCGAGACCGAGGCGGACCTGGCCGAGCTGGAACGGTTCCTCACCCACGCCCGGCTCGACGCCATCGGCGTGTTCGGCTACTCCGACGAGGACGGCACCGAGGCCGCGACCTACCAGGGCAAGCTGGACGAGGACGTGGTCGCCGAGCGGCTGGCCAAGATCAGCCGGCTGGCCGAGGAGATGACCGCCCAGCGGGCCGAGGAGCGGGTCGGCAGCACGGTGACCGTGCTGGTCGAGTCGATCGACGAGGACGAGGACGGCTCGGTGCTCGGCCGGGCCGACCACCAGGCGCCGGAGACCGACGGCATCACCTCGTTGACCGGGTCGCTCGAAGGTGTGAAGGTCGGCGACCTGGTCGAGGCCAAGGTCGTGGCGAGCGAAGGGGTCGACCTGATCGCGGAGCAGATCGGCCTGGCCGGCTCGGCAGCCGGGGTGGGGGCGTGATCCAGGGCGCCGAGGGGGGCGGCAGAGGGGCCGCGGAGAAGCGCGCGGACCCTGTGCCCGAGGCGCTGCCGGCGCCGGTGCGGGCCGAGCCGGGGCTGTGGAACATCCCCAACATGCTCACCATGCTGCGGCTGCTGATCGTCCCGGTCTTCGCCGCGCTGCTGCTGGCGGACGGCGGCCACGACCCCAAGTGGCGCGCGGTGGCCTGGGCCTCCTTCGCCATCGCGATGATCACCGATCTGTTCGACGGCGAGCTGGCCCGGCGGATGGACCTGGTCAGCGACTTCGGCAAGATCGCCGACCCGATCGCGGACAAGGCGATCATGGGCACCGCGCTGGTCGCCCTCTCGGCGCTGGGCGACCTGCCCTGGTGGATGACCGTGGTGATCCTGGTCCGTGAGATCGGAATCACACTGCTCAGGTTCTGGGTGATCCGGCACGGGGTGATCCCGGCCAGCCGCGGCGGCAAGATCAAGACACTGACCCAGGGCATCGCGGTGGGCATGTACGTGCTGGAACTCACCGGTCCGCTGGCCACCGCCCGGTTCTGGCTGATGCTGCTGGCCGTGCTGCTGACCGTGGTCACCGGCGTCGACTACGTCCGCCAGGCCGTGACGCTGCGCCGGGCCGGGCTTGCCCGTGAGCGGGCCGCGACCCCGTGAGCGGCCCGAACGGCCCGAGCAGCCCCGGCGGGCCGCCCGCGGGCGCTGAGGCCGTACTGGAGGCGCTGGTACGGGCCGGCGCCACCGTGGCCGTCGCCGAGTCGCTGACCGGCGGGCTGCTGGCGGCCGAGTTCGTCGCGGTTCCCGGCGCCTCCCGGGCCTTCCGGGGCTCGGTCACCGCCTACGCCACCGAGCTCAAGGGCTCGGTGCTGGGTGTGGACACCGCCCTGCTGGCCGCCAAGGGCGCGGTGGACCCGCAGGTCGCGGCCGGGATGGCCGAGGGCGTGCGGCGGCTGATGGGCGCCGACTACGGGGTCGCCACCACCGGGGTGGCGGGTCCTGACCCCCAGGACGGGCAGCCGGTGGGCACCGTGTACCTGGCCGTCGCCGGACCTGAGGGACTATTCGGCTCTTCGCTTCGGTTGACACCGGGGCGTGCCACAATCCGACGCAGAACGGTGGAGGCCGCGCTCGGTCTGCTGAGCGAGGCCCTGCGTTCGAACAGAAGTCGAGGTCCGGAGGGTTAGTGAGGGTGGTCCCACCGGGAATAGGACAAGTGACGGATCGGGAAGTTCCAGCGGCCATACCGCGAACAGCAGGGGAGGGGCCATGGATACAGCCCAGAGTGAACACGACCGGGCTCCCCGCACGCGACGCGGGCCAAGCGGTACGGTGGGGCAGTGACGTCTCGAGCCGCGGTCCAAGGAGGGAGCCACCGATGATCCTGCTCCGTCGTCTGTTGGGTGACGTACTGCGTCGGCAGCGCCAGCGCCAGGGCCGCACCCTGCGCGAGGTCTCTGCTTCGGCGCGGGTTTCCCTCGGCTACCTGTCCGAGGTGGAACGAGGCCAGAAGGAAGCATCCTCCGAGCTGCTTTCCGCGATCTGCGACGCCTTGGACGTACGCATGTCCGAGGTGATGCGCGAGGTCAGCGACGAACTGTCGCTCGCCGAGCTGGCGGCCGGGGATCCGGTGCGCCCGGTCCTGGTCGAACCGGTGCCGGTGCCTTCGGGCGGCCCCGAGCGGATGCCGTCCCTGGTCCCCAAGACCAGTGCGATGGACGTCGTCGCGGCCTGACCGGTCCGACCGCCGCCCAACAGCTCCAGTCGGCCGTGCGCCGGTGTCCGCCCCTCGGGGCCGGGCGCCGGCGCACTGCTACGCCAGGCGGCATTTGTCGATAAATGGCTAGGATGGCATTTCTGTCCCCGCACGAGGCAGGCGGTGGTGTGCCATCAGACGGCTCCGGGTCCCCGAACGGCTTCCGCACCGCAGCCCGCTGCTGTGGGCGCTCGCCCTGCTGTGCACCCTCGGCTGCTGGGGCGCGCTGTTCGCCGGGGTGCTGAGCGCCAGGAGCGGGGTCGGCCTGATGTTCGCCGGGGGCTGGACCCTGAGCCTGCTGCCGGTGCACAGCGCCCGCTTCCGCCGCCGGGGGTCACCGGCCCCGGCCTCGGCCGTCTCTAGGACCGAAGCCGTAGTCCGCGGGTGGTGGGATGGAATCCAGCGGCTTCGAAGGGAGCGCTGAGCGCCGAGCCGAGCGCGGCCTCGCCGTTGATCCGCTCCACGGTCAGATCGGGCAGCGCGCCCTCGTGCAGGGCCCGGGTCAGCGCGTCGGCGGCCAGCCGCAGGGTGTCCTGGTCCTCTGCCCAGGACAGCAGCGACTTCCCGCCGCGTTCCAGGTAGACCACCAGCTCGCCGTCCAGCAGCACCACCAGCGAGCCGGCCTTGCGTCCGGGCCGGTGGCCCGAGGAGGGGCCGGCCGGGGCCTCCGGCCAGGGCAGGGCCGCCCCGTAGGCGTTGGCGGGGTCGGCGGCGGCCAGTACGGTGGCCACCGGGCCCGGCCCCCCGGAGGATCCGTCCCGCCTGCCGGGGCCGCCGAAGCCGTCCGCCGACGGCCCGCCGCCGCGCTCGGCGGCGCTGTGCACGGCGCGCAGCCGGTCGATCGCGCCGTCGGTGGCGAACTGGGCCGCGCCCAGGCCCTCCACCACATAACCGCGCCTGGTCCGCCCGTTCTCCTCGAAGGCGGTCAGCACCCGGTACACCCCGGCGAAGCCGCCGGGGGCGCGTTCGGCCTGGACCGCGCCCCTGGTCACCACCCCGTGCCGGTCCAGCAGGGTCTGCGCCAGCGCGTGCGCCCGCTGGGTCGGGTCGGCCAGCGGGACCGGCAGCAGTGACCAGCGCCCGGCCGTGGTCGGCAGCGATCCGGCCCTGGCGGTGGTCCTGGCCGCGGGGCGGCTGCCGCCGTAGCGGGGGCGCGGGGCGGCCCGGGGCGCCCGGTGCGCGGTGGAGCCCGCGGTACGGCCCGAGCCCAGCAGGGCGCGCAGCGGCGCCAGGGTGTCATTGGTGAGGTACCCGGACCAGGCCAGGTCCCACAGCGCGGCGGCCAGCTCCGGCGGGGTCGTGGTCAGGCCCTGGGCGGCCACCTGGTCCGCGATCTGCCGGAAGAACAGGCCGTAGCCGGGCGCCAGCGCCGCCAGCACCGCCCGGTGCAGCGGGGACTGCTCCAGCGGCAGCGCGGCCGGGAGCAGCAGCGGCGCGGTGTCGGCCGGGCAGAGCGTGATCCAGCCGTCCTTCCCGGCCAGCGCCCCCGCGCCGGACCAGAGCACCTCGCCGGAGGCGGTCAGCTCGTCCAGCATGGCCGGCTGGTAGTCGGCGACCCGGGACGGCAGCACCATCCGCTCCAGCGCGGAGGCGGGCACCAGCGAGCCCTGCAACTGCTCGACCGCCCGCAGCAGGCCGTCGATGCCGCGCAGCCGGTGCGCGCCCAGGTGCTGCCACTGCGGCAGGAAGGCGGCCAAGGCGCGCGGCGGGACCGGCTCGACCTCGTGCCGCAGCGCGGCCAGCGAGCGCCGCCGCAGCCGCCGCAGCACCTCGGCGTCGCACCACTCAGCGCCGGAACGGCCGGGCCGGAACTCGCCCTGGACCAGCCGCCCGGTCCCGGCCAGCCGCTGCAGGGTGCCCAGCACCACGGCCGGGCCGAGCCCGAACCTGGCCGCCGCGTCGGCCACCGTGAACGGGCCCCGGGTACGGGCGTGCCGGGCCAGCAGGTCGCCGAGCGGGTCCTTGACCGGCTCGGTGAAGGCCTCCGGCACGCCGACCGGCAGCGGGGTGCCCAGGGCGTCGCGCAGCCGCCCGGCGTCCTCGATGGCGGCCCAGCGCTGCTCGCCGGCGATCCGCACCGCGATGATCCGGCGCGCGGCCTCCAGCTCGGCGGCCCACTCCGGGGCGCCGCCGCGGACCGCCAGCTCGGCCCCGGTGAGCGGGCCGAGCAGCCGCAGGGCGTCGGCCACGCCCTCGGCGTCCTTGATCCGGCGTTCCGGGGTGAGCCGCCGCAGCTCGGCGTCCAACTGCTCCAGCACGGCGGGGTCGAGCAGTTCGCGCAGCTCGGCCTGGCCGAGCAGTTCGGCGAGCAGCCGGGAGTCCAGCGCCAGCGCGGCGGCCCGGCGCTCGGCCAGCGGGGAGTCGCCCTCGTAGAGGAACTGGGCCACGTAACCGAACAGCAGCGAGCGGGCGAACGGCGAGGGTTCCGGCGTGGTGACCTCGACCAGCCGGACCCGGCGCGACTCGATGTCGCCCATCAGCTCGACCAGACCCGGCACGTCGAAGACGTCCTGGAGGCACTCGCGGACGGCCTCAAGAACGATCGGGAAGGAGCCGAACTCGCTGGCGACCTGCAGCAGTTGGGCCGAGCGCTGGCGCTGCTGCCAGAGCGGGGTGCGCCGGCCCGGGCTGCGCCGGGGCAGCAGCAGCGCCCGGGCGGCGCACTCGCGGAACCGGGAGGCGAACAGCGCGGAGCCGCCGACCTGGTCGGTGACGGTCTGTTCGATGCTGCCGGGGTCGAAGACGGTGGCGTCCGCGCCGATCGGGGCGTCGTCGGCGGCGGCCGTGAGCGGTGCTTCGGGGTCGGGGAAGTCCAGCAGGTCGGCGTCCGGCAGCCGCAGCACGATGCCGTCGTCGGCGTGCATCACCTGGGCGTCCAGGCCGTGCTTCTCGGACAGCCTGGCCCCCAGCGCCAGCGCCCAGGGGGCGTGCACCTGGGCGCCGAAGGGGGAGTGCACCACGATCCGCCAGTCGCCCAGCTCGTCCCTGAACCGCTCCACCACGATGGTGCGGTCGTCCGGGAGGTGGCCGGTGGCCCTGCGCTGCTCGTCCAGGTAGGAGAGCAGGTTGGAGGCGGCCCAGTCGTCCAGGCCGGCTCCCAGCAGCCGCAGGGTGGCGTCCGCCGGGCTCAGCCCGCCCAGTTCGCGCAGGAAGGCGCCGACGGCGCGGCCCAGCTCCAGCGGGCGGCCGAGCGAGTCGCCGTGCCAGAACGGCAGCTTGCCGGGGACGCCGGGGGCGGGGGAGACCAGCACCCGATCATGGGTGATGTCCTCGATCCGCCAGGAGGAGGTGCCCAGGGTGAAGACGTCGCCGACCCGGGACTCGTAGACCATCTCCTCGTCCAGCTCGCCGACCCGCCCGCCGCCCTTTTTGGGATCTTGACCTGCGAGGAAGACCCCGAACAGGCCGCGGTCGGGGATGGTGCCGCCGGAGGTGACGGCGAGGCGCTGGGCGCCGGGGCGGCCGGTGACGGTGTTGGCGACGCGGTCCCAGACCACGCGGGGGCGCAGCTCGGCGAAGGCGTCCGAGGGGTAGCGGCCGGCCAGCATGTCCAGCACCGCCTCGAACGCGGAGGCCGGCAGCGCGGCGAACGGGGCGGCCCGGCGGACCAGGGCCAGCAGCTCGTCCACGTCCCAGCTGTCCAGGGCGGTGATCGCGACGATCTGCTGGGCCAGGACGTCCAGCGGGTTGCGCGGGACCCGCAGCGACTCGATCGAGCCGCTGCGCATCCGCTCCACCACCACCGCGGCCTGGACCAGGTCGCCCCGGTACTTGGGGAAGACAACACCCCGGGACACCGCCCCGACCTGGTGCCCGGCCCGGCCGACCCGCTGCAGCCCGGAGGCCACCGAGGGCGGTGACTCGACCTGGACCACCAGGTCGACCGCGCCCATGTCGATGCCCAGCTCCAGGCTGGAGGTGGCGACCACGGCCGGGAGCCGCCCGGACTTCAACTGCTCCTCGACGTCGGCGCGCTGCTCCTTGGAGACCGAGCCGTGGTGCGCCCGGGCCAGCACCGGCGGCGCGCCCTTGTTCACCCCTGCCTGCGCCATGAGTTCGGCCGGGGCGTGGGTGTCGGCCAGGGACTCGCCGGTGGTGCGCTCGAAGGCGATCTCGTTCAGCCGGCCGCAGAGCCGTTCGGCCAGCCGGCGGGAGTTGGCGAAGACGATGGTGGAGCGGTGCGCCTGGACCAGGTCGGTGATCCGCTCCTCCACATGCGGCCAGATCGAGGCGTTGCGCTCGGGCGAGTCGGTCTCGGCCGGACGGCCGCCGGAGAGCTCGCCCAGATCCTGCACCGGGACCACCACGGACAGGTCGAAGCGCTTCTCCGAGGGCGGCTGGACGATCGCCACCCTCCGCTGCGGCGACAGGTAGCGCGCCACCTCGTCCACCGGACGGACCGTCGCGGACAGGCCGATCCGCCGGGCCGGGGCCGGCAGCAGCTGGTCCAGCCGCTCCAGGGTGAGCGCCAGGTGCGCCCCGCGCTTGGTCCCGGCGACGGCGTGCACCTCGTCCAGGATCACCGTCTCCACCCCGCGCAGCGCCTCGCGGGCGGCGGAGGTGAGGATCAGGAACAGCGACTCCGGGGTGGTGATCAGGATGTCCGGCGGATGGGTGGCGAAGCGCCGCCGCTCGGCCGGAGGAGTGTCGCCCGAACGGATGCCGACCTCGATCTCCGGTTCCGGCAGGCCGAGCCGCTGCGCCGCCTGCCGCAGCCCGGCCAGCGGGGCGCGCAGATTGCGCTGCACGTCCACCGCCAGGGCCTTGAGCGGGGAGACGTAGAGCACCCGGCAGCGTTTGCGGGTCTCGGCGGGCGGCGGGGTGAGCGAGAGCCGGTCCAGCGCGGAGAGGAAGGCGGCGAGGGTCTTGCCCGACCCGGTGGGGGCGACGACCAGGACGTCGGAGCCCTCGGCGATGGCCTGCCAGGCCCCGGCCTGGGCGGTGGTGGGCGCCGGGAAGGCGCCGGTGAACCAGGCCCGCGCGGGCGCGCCGAAGCCCGCCAGCGGGTCGGCTGCGCTGGGCGTGGGGGGTCGCTGCTCCGGTCCGGCCATGTCCTCATGGTGCACCGTCCCACTGACAAGCCCGCAGGCGTGATCCCATATCCGCTCATATCGTATGAATATCTCTGATTCCGCTTGAGGGTCGGAGACTTCCCGAGCGGTGGAGGCAGCGGTGCGGCGGACCACCAGTGCGGGCTCACGCCTCACCCGCTCCGCCGTGGTCCTGGTCCTGGCCGCGCTGCTGCTCGGGGGCGAGGTCCCGTTCGACAGCGGGGCCTCGGCGCTGTCGCTCAGCTACCTGGTGGTGGCCAGGGAGGACGGCCCGGCCGGCCTCCCCGCGGCCGAGCTGGCGGTGCAGCAGGCGGGGGGCCGGGTGGTGCAGGCGTACCCGCAGATCGGCACGGTCCTGGCCTACGCGGCCGGCGACTTCGCCGCCCGGGCCCGCAGCGCCCCCGACATCCTGGCCGTGGGCGCCACCCGCACCGCGCCGATGAGCGACGGCGGCTCCGACGCCGAGGCGGTCGGCGCCCCGGCCCCGGCTCCGCCCCCCGCCGCCCGCAGCGCCGCGGCCCAGGACGCCCTCCCCGGGGACGACACCCCGCCGGCCGCCGACCCGCACGGGGCCCGGCAGTGGAACCTGAAGATGATGGGCCCGGCCGCCGGCGTCCGTTCCCCGGCCCTGCGCGACGTGGTGGTCGCGGTGCTCGACTCCGGGGTCGACGACACCCATCCGGACCTGCGCAGCGCGGTCGATCCGGCCCGCTCTGCCTCCTGCGCCACCGGCAGCCCGGACAGCAGCCCCGGCGCCTGGCGTCCCGACCCCAAGGTGGGGGAGAGCGGCCACGGCACCCATGTCAGCGGCATCATCGCCGGGAACCGCAGCGGCGACGGCGTGCTCGGGGTGGCCCCCGGCGCCCGGATCGCGGCGGTCCGGCTGCTCGGCGCGGTCGGCCAGTACTACGGCGAGAACCTGGTCTGCGGCTTCCTCTGGGCGGCCGACCACGGCGCCCGGGTGATCAACGACAGCTACTTCGCCGACCCCTGGAAGTACAACTGCCCGGACAACCCGGACCAGGCCGCGGTCACCACCGCCGTCGGCCGCGCCGTCCGCTACGCCCAGCACAAGGGCGCGCTGGTGGTCGCCTCGGCCGGGAACGACGGCCAGGACCTGGACGGGCCGCGCACCGACGACCGCAGCCCCAACGACCGGGTGGCCGGCGTCCCGCCGGTCAGCAGGCGGCTCGGCACGGAGTGCATCCGGCTGCCCGGCGGCCTGCCGGGGGTGCTGGACGTGACCGCGGTCGACCAGGACGGCAGCCTGGCCGGCTACTCCAACTGGGGCCGCGGCCAAGTGCAGTTGGCCGCCCCGGGCGGCGACCCGGACGGCGGTCCGGCCCAGGCGGTGGTCTCCGACTGGCCGGGCGGCGGCTACGCGGCCCTGGCCGGGACGTCCATGTCCGCCGCCCATGTCAGCGGCGCGGCGGCGGTGGAGGCGGCCCGGCACCCCGGTGCCACCGGCGCGCAGCTGGCCCGGCTGCTGGAGCGGGAGGCGGTGCCGGAGGACTGCCCGTCCGGGCACGTCGGCGGCAGCGGCTGCCCGGGGGCGGCGTACTACGGCTACGGGCTGGTGGAACTGCCGACCAAGGCGCTGAAGTAGGCCAGCAGTGCCCTGATCACCTCGTCCTCCAGGGCGGGCAGCTCTTCCGGGGAGGCGGCCACGATCAGCGGCAGTGAGCCCTTGAACAGGTGCACCGCGACCTCGGCGGCGCGGTTCCGGTCGGCCTCGGGCAGCCGCGGCGCCAGCGTGCCGAGCAGGTCGGCCACCCCGGCCAGCATGGCGGCGTGCAGCGGCGCGTGGACGTCGGCCAGCCGCTGGGGGGTGTCCGGGCCGAGGAACAGCACCGGGCAGGCCGGGTTCTCCCGCTGGAACCGCAGCATCGGCCGGAGCAGCCGGGACAGCAGCTGGTCCAGCGGGAGGGCGAGCAGGTCCGGCTGGGCGAGCAGGGCCTGCTGCCGGGCCAGCTCCACGGCGAATCGCCCGGCCAGGGCGTCGGCCATGGCGTCCTTGTTGGGGAAGTACTGGTACAGCGTGCCGGGGGAGACCCCGGCCCGGGCGGCGATGGCGTTGGTGGTCGTCGCGGAGTAGCCGCTTTCGGCGAACACCTGCCCCGCGGCGTCGAGCAGTTCCTCGATCCGGCGCTCGCCGCGTGCCTGCCGCCGCTTCGGTGCGGCTGCTGCCTGCTGTGCCATCCCTGCCTCCGTCGTCCCGATCCGACCCGGGCAAAGTCTAGGTGCGTTGACTAATGCGAGCAAAGACTCGTATTCTCGGCCCATCGAAAGCGAGTCATGACTCGTATTCTACTCACTTTCAGGGGGACAGCCATGTCTGCCGTCGTCGAAACCACGCACCCCCCGGACGGCGCCGCCGCCGACCGGGCCCGCGGCGCCCACCGCTGGTGGACCCTCGGGATCGTCTCCATCGCCACCTTCATGCTGATGCTCGACCTGACCGTGGTGAACGTGGCCCTGCCCGACCTGCGGAACACCCTGCACGCGAGCTTCTCCGACCTCCAGTGGGTGCTCGACGCCTACGCCCTCACCCTCGCGGTGTTCCTGCTCACCGGCGGGTCGCTGGCCGACCGGATCGGCCGCAAGCGGGTCTTCATCGCCGGGTTCGCGATCTTCACCCTGTCCTCGCTGGCCGCCGGGGCCGCCCCCGGCATCCTGGAGCTCAACCTCGCCCGGGGCGCCCAGGGCATCGGCGCCGCCGTGCTGTTCGCGGTCGGCCCGGCGCTGCTCGGGCAGGAGTTCCGGGGCAAGGACCGGGCGATGGCCTTCGGGGTCTTCGGCGGCGTGTCCGGGCTGGCCATCGCCTTCGGCCCGCTGATCGGCGGCGGCCTCACCGACGGCCTCAGCTGGCGCTGGATCTTCCTGGTCAATGTGCCGATCGGCGCCGCCGCGATGGTGCTCGGGGCGCTGCGGCTGCGCGAGTCCACCGAACCCGGCGCGCACCGGATCGACTGGGCCGGGCTGCTGGTGTTCTGCACCGCGCTGACCCTGCTGGTGCTGGGCTTCCTGCGCGGCGAGGCCGAGGGCTGGACCAGTGCGCCGATCCTCGGGATGTTCGCCGGCTCGGTGCTGCTGCTCGCCCTGTTCGTGCTGATCGAACGCCGGGCCGGGGCCGACGCGATGCTGGACCTCTCGCTGTTCCGGATCCGCACCTTCAACGGCATCTCCGCCGCCACCCTGCTCGGCAACGCCGCCGGGATGTCGGCGATCTTCCTCCAGGTCTCCTACGTGCAGAACGTGCTCGGCTACTCGCCCTGGCAGGCCGGGCTGCGCTTCCTGCCGCTGACGCTCACCCTGTTCGTGGTGGCCGCGGTCACCGGCAGCCTCACCGTGGCCGTGCCGCCCCGGATCCTGGTCGGCACCGCGCTCACCCTGATGGCGGTCGGCCTGGCCCTGGTCGCCCTGGTGGACGTGCACAGCTCCTGGACCGCGCTGCTGCCCAGCATGGTCGTGACCGGCGCCGGGATGGGCATGTTCAACCCGCCGCGCGCCTCGCTCTCCATCGCCGTGGTCGAACCGGGACGCGCCGGGATGGCGGCCGGCATGGGCGAGACCTTCCAGCAGGTCGGCATCGCGGTCGGGATCGCCGGCTTCGGCGCCATGTTCCAGCACCGGGTGGTCAGCGCCTTCGCCGTCTCCCCGGCCGGCAGCGCGCTCGGCCCGCAGGCGCACGCCTTCGGCAAGGGCGTGGCCGCCGGAGCGGGCGACCAGCTCGCCCGTACGCTGCCGAAGGGCGTCGCCCAGCCGGTCGCCGAGGCCGCCAGGACCGCCTTTGTGCACGGCCTCGACCAGGTGCTGGTCGGCTGCGGGGCGGTGGCCGCCGTCGCCGCGCTGATCGCCTTCGCCCTGATCCGCCGCGGCGACCTGCACGAGAGCGCGCTGGCCGGTGCGGAGACCGCCGGAACGCAGACCACCGGAGCGGGGGCCGCCGGTCCGGCCTGACCGCCCGGCGCCGGGCGGTGCGAGGATGGGTGGGCAGGGGAGGCTGCCATGAGCGAGGAACGCGCGTACCACTGGACCCACCCGTCCCTGCCGGAGGTCGACCTGCTGGACGCCCACTACGTCCGGCACAACTTCGGCAAGCACACCCACGACAGCTATGTCATCGCCGCGATCACCCACGGGGTGGAGTCGTTCCACCACCGCGGGACGGTGGAGACGGCCGTGGCCGGCAGCCTCGCCCTGGTCGATCCGGACACCCTGCACACCGGCCACGCCGGAGCCCCCGGCGGCTGGACCTACCAGGTGCTCTACCCCAGCGTCGGCAGCGTCACCGAGGTGGCCGCCGAGCTGGGCGCCCCGGCCGGAACGCCCGGCTTCCGCAGCGCCGTCGCCGTCGACGCGGAGCTGTCCCGGCTGATCGGCCGGGTGCACCGGGCGGCCGGGCAGAACCAGGCCCTGGCCGCCAGCACCCTGCTCCGGCTGACCCTGGCCAGAGCGGTCCGGCTGCACACCAGCGTCCGCGGTCCGGCTGCCCCGCCCGCCGCCGCGGGCCGCGAGGCGGCCGGACGGGCCCGCGACCTGCTCGCCGCCGACCTGGCCGACCCGCCCACCCTGGACCAGCTCGCCGCGGCCGTCGGCGCCCGGCCGTTCCCGCTGCTCCGGGCCTTCCGCGAGGCCTACGGGCTGCCGCCGCACGCCTGGCTCACCCAGTACCGGATCAGCACGGCGCGCCGGCTGCTCGACCGGGGGACGATGCCCGCCGAGGCGGCCGTCGCCGTCGGCTTCGTCGACCAGGCCCACCTCACCCGGCACTTCCGGCGCATCGTCGGCGTCCCGCCCGGCGCCTACCGCAGTGCGCGCAGGAACGTACAAGACCTGGCGGCGGGCCCCGCGCCAGCATGGCCGGATGACAGCACTCCACCCGCCCGACTCCTCCCCGACCGGCACGACCACTGACCCCGGGAGTGACCCCGGGGGTGACCCCGGGACGGCGCGGGCGCGTCCCGACGCGGCCGTCGTCCGGGACGCGCTCGGCGTGGGCCTGGCCGTCGGGGCGTCAGGACTGGCCTTCGGCGTGGCCGGAGCCGGGGCGCAGCTGACGGTCTGGCAGACCTGCGCGCTCAGCCTGCTGGTCTTCACCGGCGCCTCGCAGTTCGCCCTGGTCGGCGCGCTGGCGGCGGGCGCCGCCCCGCTCGCCGCCGTCGCCGGGGCGCTCTTCCTCGGCGTCCGCAACGCCCTGTACGGGCTGCGGCTCGGCCCGAGGCTTCAACTCCCGCGCCCGCTGCGGCCGTTCGCCGCACAGCTGGTGATCGACGAGACCACCGCGGTCACCCTGGTCCAGCCGGACCGGCGCTCCGCCAGGCTGGGCTTCACCGTCACCGGGGTCAGCCTCTACCTGGTCTGGAACCTGACCACGCTGGCCGGGGCGGTCGGCGCGGGGGCGCTCGGCGACCCCGGCCGCTACGGTCTGGACGCGGCCGGACCCGCGGTCTTCCTGGCCCTGCTCTGGCCCCGGCTGCGGGAGGGCGGCGAGGAGCGCTCGGTCGCCCTGCTCGGCGCGCTGCTCGCGCTGGCCGCGGTACCGCTGCTGCCGGCCGGGGTGCCGGTGCTGCTCGCGGTGCTGGCGGTGCCGGCCGTGGCACTGCTGCGCGGGCTGCGCTCTGCCCGGGGGAAGGACACAGCATGAACGTCTGGACCGCTGTGCTGCTCACCGCCGCGGGCTGCTACCTCTGCAAGCTGCTCGGCCTCTCGGTTCCGGCCGGGCTGCTGGACCGCCCCGCCGTCCGCCGCTTCGCCGCGCTGGCGCCGGTCGCCCTGCTCGCGGCGCTGACCGCGCTGCAGACCTTCGGCCGCGGCACCCACGGGCTGACCCTGGACCCGAGGGCGGCCGGGCTGGCCGCCGCCGGCCTCGCGCTGTGGCGGCGGGCGCCGTTCCTGGCGGTGGTGCTGGTGGCGGTGGTGGTCACCGCGCTGGTGCGGCTGTGCTGACGCGGGAGCCCGCGCGATACTGGGGGCCATGCGTCTGACGGAGTTCTGGAAAAGGATGAACGCCCACTTCGGGGCGACGTACGCGGACAGCTTCGCGCGTGACTATGTGATGACCGAGCTCGGCGGCCGGACCGTGCACCAGGCGCTGGACGCCGGCTGGGAGGCCAAGGACGTCTGGCGCGCGGTCTGCGCCGCGATGGACGTCCCGGCCTCGGCGCGCTGACCGTCGTCCTGCTGGGCGCCGTACTACACACTGGGGCCTGTGGCAGGCAGCAGTGGGACCTCCGAACGGCCCGGCGACAGCGCGGGCGACGGTACCGGCGCCGGGGGCATGCCGCGCTGGCTGCCCCGGGCGATCGTCACCGCGCTGCTGCTGGTCGGCGCGTTCAAGCTGGTGAGCTGGGCTTTTCTGCAGCTCACCGGCTTTCTGTCGACCCTGCTGGTCTCCTTTGTGCTCTCCCTGGCGATGGAGCCGGCCGTCACCTGGATGGCGGCCCGCGGCATGCGGCGCGGCCTGGCCGCCTTCCTGGTCTTCCTGGTCGCCGCGGTGCTCGGGCTGGGATTCGTCGCCGCGATAGTGACCCTGCTGGTGGACCAGGTCGGCCAGGTCGCGGCCCAACTCCCGCACCTGCTGGACTCGCTGATCAACTGGATCAACAGCACCTTCCACGCGGACGTCTCGCTGGACAAGCTGCAGCAGATGGTGCTGAACAACGCGGGCAGCATCGAGCAGTACGCGCAGAAGGCGGCCAACAACATCTGGGGTGTCTCCAGCACCCTGCTCGGCGGGGTCTTCCAGCTGTTCACCATCGCCCTGTTCACCTTCTACTTCACCGCGGACGGGCCCAGGATGCGGCGGGTGCTGTGCTCGATGCTGCCGCCGGCCCGGCAGGCCGAGGTGCTGCGGGCCTGGGAGCTCGGCATCGAGAAGACCGGCGGCTACCTCTACTCGCGGGCCCTGCTCGCGGTCGCCTCCGCCGCCGCCCACTTCGTGCTGCTGTGGCTGCTCGGCATCCCCTACGCGGGTCCGCTGGCGATCTGGGTCGGGGTGGTCTCCCAGTTCGTGCCGACCATCGGCACCTATCTGGCCGGGGCGCTGCCGATGCTGGTCGGGCTGACCGTGGACCCGGTGGACGCGGTCTGGATCCTGGTCTTCGTGGTCGCCTACCAACAGGTGGAGAACTACCTGCTGCAGCCCCGGATCACCGCCAGGACGGTGGAGATCCACCCGGCGGTCGCCTTCGGCTCGGTCATCGCCGGCGCGGCCCTGCTGGGCGCGGTCGGCGCGCTGATCGCGATCCCGGTCACGGCGACCCTGCAGGGCTTCATCAGCACCTACATCCGCCGCTACGAGCTGGTGGAACCGCCCACGGACCGGCTCCGCGACCCGGTCCGGCGGCGGCGCCGGGGCGGAACGGAGGACGAGCAGCACGTGTCGGACGGGGACTCCGGGGATAATTCGAACTAATGTTCTCTATAGTGGGTCGGAGCGGGTTATCCACAGGCGTGGGCCCCGACGGCGACCGAATGTCAGTGGTGCGCGCTAGCGTCTTTGGTGATGAAGCGCTCAGCACAAACCCCCAGGACGGAATCCATGGCAGCGAATGACCGCGAGCGGGCCCTCGAGACCGCGCTCGCCCAGATTGAACGGCAGTTCGGCAAGGGCTCCGTCATGCGGCTCGGCGACGAGCCGCGGGCCCCGATCGAGGTCATCCCCACCGGCTCGGTGGCGCTCGACATCGCCCTCGGCGTCGGCGGCCTGCCGCGCGGCCGGGTGGTCGAGGTCTACGGCCCCGAGTCCTCCGGCAAGACCACGCTCACCCTGCACGCGGTGGCCAACGCGCAGAAGGCCGGCGGCGTCGTCGCCTTCATCGACGCCGAGCACGCGCTCGACCCCGACTACGCCAAGAAGCTCGGCGTGGACCTCGAGAACCTGCTGATCTCCCAGCCGGACACCGGCGAGCAGGCGCTGGAGATCACCGACATGCTGATCCGCTCCGGCGCGGTCGACCTGATCGTGATCGACTCGGTGGCGGCGCTGGTGCCCCGCGCCGAGATCGAGGGCGAGATGGGCGACTCCCACGTCGGTCTGCAGGCCCGGCTGATGAGCCAGGCCCTGCGCAAGATCACCGGTGCGCTGAACCAGTCCAACACCACCCTGATCTTCATCAACCAGCTGCGCGAGAAGGTCGGCGTGATGTTCGGCTCCCCGGAGACCACCACCGGTGGCCGGGCGCTGAAGTTCTACGCCTCGGTCCGGCTGGACATCCGCCGGATCGAGACCCTGAAGGACGGCACCGAGGCGGTCGGCAACCGTACCCGGGTCAAGGTGGTCAAGAACAAGGTGGCCTCGCCGTTCAAGCAGGCCGAGTTCGACATCATCTACGGCCAGGGGATCAGCCGCGAGGGCGGCCTGATCGACATGGGCGTGGAGCAGGGCTTCGTCCGCAAGGCCGGCGCCTGGTACACCTACGAGGGCGACCAGTTGGGCCAGGGCAAGGAGAACGCCCGCAACTTCCTCCGGGACAACCCGGAGCTCGCGGACGAGATCGAGGGCAAGATCAAGGAGAAGCTCGGCGTCGGGCCGCGCAAGCCGGTCGAGGGCGCCGCGCCCGCCGTCAAGGAGATCACCCCGGTGGTGAAGTCGGTGACCACCCGGGCCAGCAAGGCCAGGGCGGAGAAGGCGGCTGCCGCCGCCGCGGTGCCGGAGCCCGCCGCCCCGGCGACGGTCCCGGCTCCCGCCGCTCCCGCGGCACCGGCCGAGCCGCTGGCGGCTGCGGGCAAGTCCTGACCGTGCTGCCGGAACGCGAGGCCTGGGGGCCGCTCGACTGGTCGGTCAACGGTGTCGGCGGGGAGGGGTTCGACCTGCTCCCCGCCGACCCCGGACCGCTGTCGGCGACGCCCCCGCCCGGAACGTCCCCGGACGGGGCGGTCAAGGAGCCCAGGGACAAGGAGCCCAAGGATCCGGTCGCCCAGGCGAAGGGGCTCTGCCTGCGCCTGCTCACCGGCTCGTCGAAGACCCGGAAGCAGCTCGCCGACGCGATGCGCAAGCGCGAGATCCCGGACGAGGTCGCCGAGGAGGTGCTCTCCCGCTTCGAGGAGGTCGGGCTGATCGACGACGCCGCCTTCGCCGACGCCTGGGTGGAGTCCCGCCACCGTGGCCGCGGCCTGGCCCGCCGCGCGCTGGCGATGGAACTGCGCAGCCGGGGCGTCGACAACGCCGTGGTCGCCGAGGCGGTGGAGCGGCTGGATCCGGAGCAGGAGGCCGATACGGCGCGGGAGTTGGTCCGGCGCAAGCTCCGTTCGACCAGGGGCCTGGACCGGCAGGTCCGGATCCGCCGACTGGCCGGAATGCTCGCCCGGCGCGGCTACCCGGAGGGCCTGGCCCTGCGGGTGGTCAGGGAGGTGCTGGACGCGGAAGCGGCCGGACCCGCCGAGGATGAACAGGACCCCCCGTTCTGGGAGGACTGACGGTGAAGGTAGTGGAAAGAGATCAAGGGGAATATGTGAATGGGCTGATGACGAACGGTCAGCTTCGATCGCTATCTTGACCATTTCGTAACCTGGTCTTAGCCTCGCATGCAGTGAGGGATCGCTACAAGCGCACCCGAACGGGCTGAAACCGACTGAACTGACGATCTGTCTGTCTCCTGTGGGTCACACGTCCCTTCGGCATGCCCTACTGCCTGCCGGGGAGGACCGATGGAGATCGTGCTTTTCGCAGTGGCCGGTCTGGTCCTGGCAGGTGCGGTGCTGGCCGCCCGGACCCAGCTGCGCCGCAGCCGCGAGGAGAGCACCCGGCTGCGGACCGAGTGGGAGCGCCGGGAGTCGCGCAGCGCCGAGCGGGAGAGCCGGCTGGACGAGGAGCAGCGCCGACTGCACGCCTGCGCGGTCGAGGCGGCCGAGGCCCAGGCGGTACTGGCCCGGCAGCGCGAGGAGATCAGGACCCGGGCCGTTCTCGCCGAGGCCGAGCAGCGGCTCGCGCTGGAGCAGGTGGCCGGACTGAGTGCGGCCCAGGCCCGGGCCGAGATCGTCCGGGTCGCGGAGGAGCAGGCCAAGCGCGAGGCGGTCAGGACCGTCCGCGAGATCGAGCGCCGGGCGCGCAGCGAGGGCGAGTCCCGGGCCCGGGAGATCGTCGCCACCGCGGTCCAGCGGATCGCCGCCGAGCAGACCGCCGAGTCGGTGGTCGCCGTGGTGCGGCTGCCCGGGGACGAGATGAAGGGCCGGATCATCGGCCGCGAGGGCCGCAACATCCGCTCCTTCGAATCCGTCACCGGGGTGAACCTGGTGATCGACGACACCCCGGCCTCGGTGCTGCTGTCCTGCTTCGACCCGGTCCGCCGGGAGGTCGGCCGGCTCACCCTGGAGGCCCTGGTCGCCGACGGCCGGATCCACCCGATGCGGATAGAGGAGGAGTACGAGCGCAGCCAGGTCGAGGTGGAGCGGCTCTGCGCCCGTGCCGCCGAGGACGCGCTGGCCGAGGTCGGCATCGGTGAGATGCACCCCGAACTGCTGCGGCTGCTCGGCCGGTTGCGCTACCGCACCTCCTACGGGCAGAACGTGCTCGGCCACCTGGTGGAGTCGGCGCACATCGCCGGGATGATGGCCGCCGAGCTGCGGGTCGACCCGGTCCTGGTGAAACGTTGCACCCTGCTCCACGACGTGGGCAAGGCGGTGACCCACGAGGTGGAGGGCAGCCACGCGCTGATCGGCGCCGAGCTGGCGCGCCGCTACGGCGAGGCCGAGGAGGTGGTCCACGCGATAGAGGCGCACCACGGCGAGGTCGACCCGCAGACCGTCGAGGCGGTGCTGACCCAGGCGGCGGACGCCTGCTCCGGCGGCCGTCCGGGTGCCCGCCGGGAGTCGGTGGAGCTGTTCGCCCGCAGGCTGGAGCGGCTGGAGGCGATCGCCCGCCGGCACGAGGGTGTGCACAAGGTGTTCGCGATGCAGGCCGGGCGCGAGGTCCGGGTGATGGTGCTGCCGGAGGCCGTGGACGACCTCCAGGCGCAGGTCATCGCCAGGGACGTGGCCAAGCAGGTGGAGGAGGAGCTGACCTACCCGGGGCAGATCCGGATCACCGTGATCAGGGAGAGCCGGGCCACCGAGTTCGCCCGCTGAGCGGGCCGCCCGCCGAGCCGTGTGCCGAGCCGCACCCGCCGCGGTCAGTCCGCGGCGGGTGCGGTCCAGCCTTCGGGCCGCTGTACCGGCAGCCCCGCCTCGGCCCAGGCCTGGAAGCCGCCTATCAGGTCGGTGGCCCGGTGCAGCCCCAGCGCCTGCAGCGACCGGGCCGCGAGGCTGGAGGCGTAGCCCTCGTTGCAGAGCACGATGACCCGCAGGTCGTGCCCGGTGGCCTCGGGCAGCCGGTAGTCGCCCAGCGGGTCGAGCCGCCACTCCAGTTCATTGCGCTCCACCACCAGGGCGCCGGGCACGATGCCGTCGCGGTCCCGCAGCGCGGCGTAGCGGATGTCGACCAGCACGGCCCCGCCGTCGGCGGCGGCCTCGGCCGCCTGGGCCGCGGTGAGCCGGTCGAGGTGGGCGCGCTCGCGTTCGAGCAGGTCGTCGATGCCGATCGGTGCCACGGTCACCACTCCTCGGGTCCCTCGACCAGGGCCAGCCGCAGGGTGTCGCCGGTGCGGGCGTAGCGGCGCTGCATCGGCAGCGGCGGGTAGTAGCAGTGCACGGACACCGCGACCTGCTCCTCCGAGGGGTTGACCACCTGGTGCACATGGTGCGGACCGAAGGACCGGCCGCGCCCGGCCGGCAGCGCGCGGTGCCGGTCGACACCCTCCATCAGCTCCAGGCTGCGCCAGCCCGCGGTGGGGATCGGCAGTCCCAGCGACAGCTCGCTGAGCTCGCCGCTCGCGGTGACGAACGCGCCGCTGGAGCCGCCGTGGTCGTGCCAGCCGGTCTCCGATCCGGGCGGCCAGCCGATCAGCCAGGCCTCGCTGCCCATCGGCCCTTCGAGCCGCACCCAGGTGCGCTCCTCCGGGTTGACGGTGAGCTGGGCCAGCACGGCCGGGTCGGCGGCGGTCGCCCTGGCGAAGGCGAGCAGGTCGGCGAGGGTGGGGACGGGGTTCTGCGACTCTTTTCTGGAGCGGGCGGGGGCGCTGGTGATCGTCGACAAGGGAGCATCCTCGGGTGTGGAGGCGACCGGGTGCGCAAAGGACCCGCGCGACGCTGCGCGGGTACGGGTACGCGAAAGCAGGAGTCGGCGAACGGCTCCGCTGAGTGCGGGCGTGCGCCTGAGGCGGCTCGAGGCCGTACGACGGGATGGTGCTACAGCTGGTTCGCGGCCGCTGTCAGCCGCGTGTACACAGCGAGCCCAAGTACCGGACGAGGTCCAGGTGGGCGCGACGGACCAGGTGGACACCGGTCATCGCGGGGGTGGGCAGCGCTCCGACGTCCCGGGGGGCGACACCCGGGCTCTCAGCCGAAACTCCGAGAGGCCGAAGCCTCCTGTACTGCTGCCGCATGGTCGTCAGTGAAGCACGGGGCCTCTTGATCGTCAAGATTGTGCAAGGGCTGACGGATGCGCCGCCGATCCCCATCTAGGCCCGGGCCCGGTCGGCCGGAACGCGCTCTCCGGGGACGGTGTCCCGGCCGCCGCGCGGGGTCGGCAGCTCGGCCGAGCCGCCCCTGGCCCGGTCGGCCAGGGTCCACAGGTCGTCCGGGCGGCAGCCCTGGACGGCGGCGACCAGATGGCCGTCCGGACGGATCAGCAGCACGGTGTGCGGGACCGCGCTCGGGTAGGCCTCGGTGACCAGCAGCTCGGCGGGCAGCGGCAGCGCCCGGGTGGCCTCGGTGAGCTGCGGCATCAGCCCGGCGCCGAGCCAGTGCTCGACCGCCCACACGGTGGTGCCGGGGGCGACCAGGACCACCAGGAAGCCGCGCCCGAGCCGGGCCCGGAGCCGGTCCGGGGTGCCGTCGGTGGTGACCACGGGGACGTCGGGGACCAGCACGCCCGGGCTGGTCGGGGACAGCCCCGGGCTGAGCGAGGGACGGGCCTGCGCCGGGTGCCCCGGGTACGCGGGGGCCGCGCCGAGCCGGCCCCGGCCGAGGGTGCCGTCCGAGAGCAGGGTGGCGTTGCGCCGCAGCGATCCGGAGAGCACGCTGCGCCTGGCCTCCAGCAGCGGGGTGCTGGGCTGGAGCAGCGGCATGGCCTGGTCCACGGCCCGCAGCCGGGCGATCACCGCGCTCCGGCGCTCCTGCTGATAGCTCGTCAGCAGGCGTTCGGTGGCGCAGTTGTGCCAGACCAGGGCCAGCTTCCAGGCCAGGTTGTCGGCGTCGCGCAGGCCCTCGTCCAGGTTCTGCATGCCGAGCGAGCCGAGCAGGTGCGCCGCGTCCCCGGCCAGGAACACCCGCCCCACCTGGAACCGGGTGGCCAGGCGCTGCTGGACCACGTAGTCCGCGCTGGTGATCAGCTCGTACGGAGGCACCTCGCCCTCGTGCCAGCCGGCCAGGGTCGCCCGCAGCTGCTCGACCAGGGCGTCCGGGGTGAGCGCGGGGCGTCCCACCGGGAGCCGCCAGTCGAAGCGCCAGACGCCGTCGGGCAGCGGGCGCGCGGTGACCTCGCGGCTGCCCCCGGCGTGCAGCAGCCGCGGCGCGTCCCGGTGCAGCCGGGCCTCGCCGGGGAACGGCAGGTCGGCCCGGACCGTGGCGACCGTGTAGTGGTCGGCGGCGGCGCGGCCGGGGAAGCGCAGCTGCAGCTGCTTGCGGACCACGGATTTCGGCCCGTCGCAGCCGACCAGGTGGCTGCCGCGCCACCAGGTCTTGGCGGTGTGCACGCTGACCCCGTCGGCGTCCTGCTCGACCTCGACCACGACCGAGTCGTGCACCAGCTGGACCAGCGGGGCGGCCGAGACGGCGTCGCGGAGTCCGCGCTGCAGCCGGTGCTGGGCCAGGTGCAGCAGTTCCTCCTCGGGCAGCGGGAGGTGCAGCAGCTCGCGGCTGCGCCGCAGGGTGCGCCAGGAGTTCAGCGCGCGGCCGTCGGCGGCGATCCGGCCGTAGCCGAGCCGGGTCAGGAACTCGGTGGTGTCGGCGCGCAGCACGGTGGAGCGGGCGCCCTCGGGCGACACCCCGGCGCCGTCGTCCAGGACGACGGAGGGGACCTGGTGCCGCGCCAGCGCCAGGGCCAGCGCCAGTCCGACCGGACCGGCGCCGACGATGATCACGGGGTCCACGCCCGCCCCCTGTCCGTGTCGGCCCTCGGGCCGACCCCGGCCGGTGCGCCGGACGCTGTCGGGCGCCCGGTTCGGGCTGGGCCAGTCATAGAGGTCACTGCAACAGATTGCCTGGTGCGTCGTCAAGCAGCGTCAGGTGTACGCCGGTTCGTGGCGTACCCGGGCGGCGCACTGGTGCACTCGCGTGCGCCCTGTACCGCGCCGGGGCGTCAGGAGGGCTTGGCCGCCGCGGAGAGGAAGTCCCGGGCGCGGACCGTGCGGGGGGTGGTGAAGAACTCCTCCGGCGGTCCCTGCTCGATGATCCGCCCGCCCTCCATGAAGACCACCCGGTCGGCGGTGCACCGGGCGAAGGCCGGATCGCCGGTGGCGACCAGCACCGCCAGCCCGTCCGCCGCGAGACCGCGCAGCAGCAGCGGCAGCGCGGGCGGCGCCACGGCTTCGGACAGCCCGGCGTCGGGCTCCCCGGCGGCCCCGGGCATCCCCGCCGTCCCGGCGGGCGGCAGCACGGTGGGCTCGTCCACCAGGACCAGCCGGGGCGCCGTGGCCAGCGCCCGGGCGATGGCCACCCGCTGCTGCCGCTCGCCGGACAGCTCCCAGGGGTAGTGGGCGGCGTACTCGGCCGCGCCGACCCGCTCCAGCAGGGCCAGCGCCCGCCGCTCCCCGTCCGCGCTGCCGAGCCGCCGGAGCAGGCCGGTCCTGCGGGCGTGCACCACGTTCTGCAGCACGGTGCGATGGGCCAGCAGGCTGCCGGGATCGGCCACCGGGCCGACCCCTCCGCGCCCCTCCGCGCCGGTTCCGGCGTAGCGGCGGCGGCGCCGCAGCGGCTGGCCGGCGACGGTGATGCTGCCGGAGTCGATCCGCTCGCTGCCGGCCAGGGCCCGGCAGAGCGTGGACTTTCCGGCGCCGACCGGGCCCAGCAGCGCGGTGACCTGGCCGTCCGTCAGGTCCAGGTCGATCCCGTTCAGTACCTGCACCAGACCGATGTGCTTGCTGACCCCGCGCAGCGTGACCAGGCTCCCGGCCTCGTCGGCCCGCGGCACGCCGTCCGGCACGGTCGGGCTCCCTTGCATGGCTGGTGGTTCGCCTCCGGGTGACCGGAGGTTTGGTCCGACGATATGCCTGATGGGAGGGGTTGATCGCCGATCTGAGCGGGATTTGAGGTAGTAGGGCCGCGGAAAGCGGTTGGTCGGCTCGTCGCATCTCGGTAACGGTCCGTCCGCTCAGCGGGACACCCCTTGACCGGAGGGGGCCAACCGGGGTGGGGTGCACCCACCGGGTATGTCCTGGGGCCGACCCAGGCTCCGAACAGACAACAGGCCCCGAACCGACACAGGGGAGACGACCGTGCGCCTGCTCCTCGTCGAGGACGACGACCATGTGGCCGCCGCGCTGGTGGCGGTGCTGAGCAAGCACGGCTTCGAGGTGCGCCACGCCCGTACCGGGAACGAGGCGCTGGACGCGCTGGTCCCGGACGGCCGCGGCCCCTACCGGGTGGTGCTGCTCGACCTCGGCCTGCCGGACCGGGACGGCTTCGAGGTCTGCGGGCAGATCCGCCGCCGCGGCGGCATCCCTGTGATCATGGTCACAGCCCGCTCCGACATCAACTCCCGGATCCACGGCCTGAACCTGGGCGCCGACGACTACGTGGTCAAGCCCTACGACATGGGCGAGCTGCTGGCCCGGATCCATGCCGTGGCCCGGCGCGGGGCGGCCCCGGTCCCGGCCGCCGCGGGCGACCGGCCCCGGGTCGCCGACGCCACCGCCGACCTGCTGGTCCGCTCCTTCGGCCTGCGCCTGGACACCGCCGCCCGGCGGGCCCTGGTGCACGACCGGGATGTGCCGCTGACCCGCAAGGAGTACGACCTGCTGGCCCTGCTGGCGCAGAGCCCCGGCGTGGTGATCCGGCGCGAGCAGATCATCAGCGAGGTCTGGCGCAGCAGTTGGGAGGGCACTGCCCGCACCCTCGAGGTCCACATAGCCTCGCTGCGGCACAAGCTCGCTGTTCCCGCGCTGATCGAGACGGTCCGCGGCATCGGCTACCGGCTGGTCGTCCCGAGGGACGACCAGGACGCGGACCCGGCGGGCGGTTGATGCGCACCCGCCTGCTCGGCATCCTGCTCGCCCTGATGGCCTGTGTGCTGGTCGCCCTCGGGCTCCCGCTCGCGATCAGCGAGGCCGCCGCCGAACAGCAGCGGCTGGTGGTGGACCGGATCGACGACACCGCGCGCTTCGCCGCCCTGGCCCAGAACCCGGTCGGCCAGCCCAACGGCCCGATGGCGGCCGAGCAGCAGCGCACCCTGGACACCGAGCTCAGGCGCTACTACGACGTCTACGACATCCGGGCCGGGGTGTTCAAGCTCAACGGCGCCCCGATCACCGCCGACCCGGCCGACTGGACCGACGCCACCACCGGCGCCTCCGCCGAGCCCTTCGTCGAGGCGCTGGACGGACGGCGCAGCCACGACCCGGCACAGGCCTGGCCCTGGCAGGACCGCCGGCTGGTGGTCGCCTCCCCGGTGGTCTGGGACGGGGACGTGGTCGCGGTGGTGGTCACCGAGTCGCCGACCGGGGCGCTGGGCTCCCGGGTGCTGCACCGCTGGCTGCTGCTCGCCGGCGGCGAGGCGCTGGCGGTGCTGGTCGCCATCGCGGCGGCGGTGCTGCTCACCGGCTGGGTGCTGCGACCGGTCCAGGACCTGGACAAGGTCACCCACGACATCGCCACCGGACGGCTCGCCTCCCGGGTCGCCCCGGCCGGGGGACCGCCCGAACTGCGGCGGCTGGCACGGGCGTTCAACGAGATGGCGGACCACGTCGAGCAGGTTCTCGACCAGCAGCGGGCTTTTGTCGCCGATGCCTCGCACCAGCTCCGCAATCCGCTGGCCGCGCTGATGCTGCGGGTCGAGGCGATGGGCATGGAGCTGCCCGAGGGCCACGAGGGGGAGATGGCCGGGGTCAGGGTCGAGGGCCGCCGGCTGGCGACGGTGCTGGACGACCTGCTGGGCCTGGCCGTGGCCGAGCACTCCGGCCAGGGGGCCGCGCCGACGGATCTGGCGGCGCTGGCCGCCGAGCGGGTCGAGGGCTGGTCCGCGCTGGCCCGCGAGCGCGGGGTGGGCCTGCAGTGCGCGGCGTCCGCCGGACCACTGCTCGGACTGGCCGACCCGGTCGGCTTCGGCAGCGCGCTGGACGCGGTGATCGACAACGCGCTGAAGTTCACCCCGCCCGGCGAGGCGGTACGGGTCGCGGTGACCGCCGACCGGGAGCGCGACCGGGTCGAGGTCGCCGTCTCCGACGCCGGGCCCGGTCTGACCGAGGAGGAGCTGGACCGGGTCGGCGACCGCTTCTGGCGCAGCCCCCGGCACCAGAACGTGGACGGCTCCGGCCTCGGCCTCTCCATCGCCCGCACCCTGCTCACCGCCTCCGGCGGGGTGCTGGAGTTCGCGCCCGGCGAGCCCTGGGGGCTCACCGTGACCCTGGCCGTCCCGGCTGTCGCCGACAACTGACCTGCGGTTCCGGGCAGTTGGCCCGGACGGCAGGACAGGGCCTCAGGCCCGGCCCAGCAGCTCTCCGTGCAGCACGCTGAACCAGCCGTCCGGGTCGGCCGCCCAGCGCTGCCAGCCCTCGGAGATCCGCCGCAGCTCGTCCCGGTCGGCGAAGCCGCGCTCGACCGCCTGCCCGGCGATCGCCGAGTCGGTGATCCGCTCCGCCCACATCCCGCCCCACCAGGCCCGCTCCTCGTCGGAGGCGTAGCACCAGGTCGCGGAGCCCGAGCTGAGCTCGGTGAAGCCCGCGGCCCGGGCCCAGGAGCGCAGCATCCGTCCGGCCTCCGGCTCGCCGCCGTTGCTCCGGGCGACCCGGTGGTACAGCGCGTTCCAGTCGTCCAGTTCGGGGACCGCGGGGAACCAGGTGAAGGCCGCGTAGTCGGAGTCCCGGGCGGCGACCACCCCGCCGGGGCGGCAGACCCTGCGCATCTCCCGCAGCGCCTGGACCGGGTCGGCGACGTGCTGCAGCACCTGGTGCGCGTGGACCACGTCGAAGGAGTCGTCCGGGTACGGCAGCGCGTGGATGTCGGCGACCTCGAAGACCACGCCCGACACCCCGGCCTCGGCCACCGCGCGTTCGGCCTGCGCCAGCACCTCGGCCGAGTAGTCCACCGCGGTCACCCGGCCCGGGGCCACGATCTTCGCCAGGTCCGCGGTGATGGTGCCGGGACCGCAGCCGACGTCCAGCAGTTCCTGGCCCGGCTTCAGCTCGGGCAGCAGGTAGGCGGCGGAGTTCGCCGCGGTGCGCCAGCTGTGCGAGCGCAGAACTGCGGCATGGAAACCATGGGTGTAAGTGGACATCGGATTCTCCTGTCATCCCGTCACTGGCCCTGCCTGTACTGACGACTCTAGGGCCCGTCTCTCTCACTGAGAGGATTCATCTCACTATTCGGGCAAAATTCGCCAAGTGATCCAGAGCCGGGCATTGACCCTGCCAGAGGCCACTGACACATTTGCTGCCGTGAAGCTTCAAGTGCCTTCGCAGGGTGCGGGCGACCGGGCCGAGTTGCGGATCGACGACCTGGCCCGAGCGGCAGGCACCACCGTCCGCAACGTCCGCGCCTACCAGGACCGCGGCCTCCTGCCGCCCGCGGCCCGCCGGGGTCGCGCCAACATCTACGAGCAGGCCCATCTGGAACGGCTGCAGCTGATCGCCCAACTGCTGGACCGCGGCCACACCCTGGCCGGGATCAAGGAGCTGCTGGACGCCTGGGAGAGCGGCACCGGCCTCGGCGGCGTGCTCGGCCTGGTGGCCGAGGTCACCGCGCCCTGGAGCGACGAGGAACCGGTGCGGCTCGGCCGGGCGGCGATGGTCGAGAGCTTCCACGGGGTGGAGGACCTGCACGCCATCGACGTCGCGGTACGGCTCGGCGTGCTGATCCCGGTCCCCGAGGACGACGGCGTGGACGCGGACGAGTTCCTGGTCCCCAGCCCCGGCCTGCTCGACGTGGCGGTCGAACTGCACGCCCTCGGCGTGCCGCTGCCCGCGATCACCGGGCACCTGGAGGAGCTGCGGCAGGACATCACCCACCTGGCCCGCCGCTTCGTGGAGTTCAGCGCCATCCACATCTTCGTCCGCTATGCGGGACACCAGCTGACCGACCAGGAGGCGGTCGAGGCGGTGGGCACCGTCCGCCGGCTCCGCCCGCTGGCCCGGGCCGCGGTGGACGCCGAACTCGCCCGCGCCATGCGTCTGGAGGCCACCAGGCTGCTGGACGCGGCGGTGGCGGGGCCGCTGCGGGAGCTGGTGCGCGAGGAACTCTGACCGTCCGGTACCGCGCGGGCTCAGGGCTTCACCGACTGGTAGTAGCGCCGGGCGCCCTCGGCCAGCGGCAGCGGATCCGTGTAGATCGCCGAACGGATGTCCACCATCTGGGCCGAGTGCACCTTCTGGCCGATCACGTCCCGGCTGTCGATGATCGCCGCGGTGACCCGCTCGACCAGCCCGGTCGGCACGTCGTCCCTGGTCACCATGAGGTTCGCCACCGCCAGGGTGGAGACCGCGGTGTCCGGAACGGTGAGCGGGTAGGCGCTGGCCGGCACGGTGGAGGTGCGGTAGATCTGGGTGTTCTGCGCCCCCGGGTCCTCCTCGGCGGCGAGCGCGTCCAGCTGGGTGGCCAGTCCGCCGAGCGGGACCAGTCGGACCGGATGCTGGGCGGTCAGCGCGGACACCGCGGCGCTGGGCAGCCCGCCGGACCAGAAGAAGGCGTCGATCCTGCCCTCCTCCAGCTGCTGCGGCGCCACGTCGATGCCCAGCGGCAGCGCGGTGAGTTCGCCCTTGGCCACGCTGATCCCGGCCACCTGCAGCACCCGCTGGGCGATCAGCGCCACCCCGGACCCCGGCTGGCCGGTGCCCACCCGCTTGCCGCGCAGGTCGCCGACGCTCTTGATGGGGGAGTCGCTGGGCACGACCAGCTGCACGTAGTCGTCGTACAGCCGCCCCAGCGACCGCAGGTGGGTCGCCCCCGGGCCGGTGAAGTGGGCCACCGCGTCGGCGGTGGCGATGCCGAAGGTGTCCCGGCCGTCGCTGATCCGGCTGAGGTTGTCAGGACCCCCGGCCGAGGCGTCCAGCCGCAGGGTCACCCCGGGCAGGTCCCGGTCCAGGGTCGGCCGCAGCAGGTCCCCGTAGCGCTGGTAGACGCCCCCGTTCGACCCGGTGGCGAGCCCGTAGGTCCCGCGCGGGTAGGAGATGCCGTCCGGGGTCGCCAGCCACCAGCCGCACCCCGCCGCGGCCAGCAGCACCAGCGCGAGCAGCAGCCGTACCGCCCGTGAGCGCAGGCTCCAGCGCGGATTCCACCGCGTGCTCTGCCGCATCCCCCGGACCAGGTCCCGGCCCGGGAGCGTGCGCAACCGTCTGCTGTCCGCCATGCGGGTGATCCTGCCAGCACAACCCTTACTCTTGGGGGCGTGGGTACCGCTGAAATTTCCAAGACCGCCGCCAAGACGTATGAGATCCGCACGCACGGCTGCCAGATGAACGTCCACGACTCCGAGCGCCTGTCCGGGCTGATGGAGGAGGCCGGCTACGCCAAGGCCCCGTCCGGGGCGGACGCCGACGTGGTCGTGTTCAACACCTGCGCGGTGCGGGAGAAGGCCGACAACCACCTCTACGGCAACCTCGGCCAGCTCGCCTCGGTCAAGGCGGTCAAGCCGGGCATGCAGATCGCCGTCGGCGGCTGCCTGGCCCAGAAGGACCGCGAGACCATCGTGAAGAAGGCCCCCTGGGTCGACGTGGTCTTCGGCACCCACAACATCGGCCACCTGCCGGCGCTGCTGGAACGCGCCCGGGTCCAGGAGGAGGCCCAGGTCGAGATCCTGGAGTCGCTGGAGGTCTTCCCCTCCACCCTCCCCACCCGCCGCGAGTCCGCCTACGCGGCCTGGGTGTCGATCTCGGTCGGCTGCAACAACACCTGCACCTTCTGCATCGTCCCGGCGCTGCGCGGCAAGGAGAAGGACCGCCGCACCGGCGACATCCTGGCCGAGGTCCAGGCCCTGGTCGCGGAGGGCGTGGTCGAGGTCACCCTGCTCGGCCAGAACGTCAACGCCTACGGCCAGGACATCGGCGACCGCGCCGCCTTCGGCAAGCTGCTGCGCGCCTGCGGCGAGGTCGAGGGCCTGGAGCGGGTCCGCTTCACCTCGCCGCACCCCAAGGACTTCACCGACGACGTCATCGCGGCGATGGCGGAGACCCCGAACGTGATGCACCAGCTGCACATGCCGCTGCAGTCCGGTTCGGACAGCGTGCTGCGGGCGATGAAGCGCTCGTACCGGCAGGAGCGCTACCTCGGCATCATCGAGAAGGTCCGCGCGGCGATGCCGGACGCGGCCATCTCCACCGACATCATCGTCGGCTTCCCGGGCGAGACCGAGGAGGACTTCCAGCAGACCATGCACGTGGTCCGGGAGGCCCGGTTCGCCCAGGCGTTCACCTTCCAGTACTCCAAGCGGCCCGGCACCCCGGCCGCCGAGATGGCGGGGCAGATCCCCAAGGAGGTGGTCCAGGAGCGGTACCTGCGCCTGGTCGCGCTCCAGGAGGAGATCTCCTGGGAGGAGAACAAGAAGCAGGTCGGACGGATCCTGGAGGTCCTGGTCGCGGAGGGCGAGGGCCGCAAGGACCAGCACACCGACCGGCTCTCCGGACGCGCCCCGGACAGTCGGCTGGTTCACTTCACCAAGCCTGTCGAGGGCGTCCGCCCCGGCGACGTCGTCACCGTCGAGATCAGCTACGCCGCCCCGCACCACCTGCTCGCCGAGGGCGCGCCGCTGGCCGTGCGGCGGACCCGGGCCGGGGACGCCTGGGAGAAGCGCCAGGCGGAGCCCGCCAAGCCGGCCGGGGTGATGCTGGGCCTGCCGTCCCTCGGCGTGCCCGCGCCCCTGCCCGTCGCCGACGCCCCGAGCTGCCGGTAGGGTCGGCCGCATGCTGGTCGCCGCCGCCGTCTGCCCCTGCCCGCCGCTGCTGGTCCCGGAGGTCGCCTCGGGTGCCGCACCCGAGCTGGACGGCCTCCGCGGCGCCTGCGACACCGCCCTCGGCGCGGTCCTCGCGGCGCGGCCGGACCTGCTCTGGGTGGTCGGCCCCGACGCCGAGCACATCAGCTTCGAGGACGGCGGCACCGGGACCTTCGGTCCGTTCGGGGTGGACCTGGCGGTGACCCTCGGCCGCACCGGGTCGACCGAGCCGCTGCCCGCCTCGCTCAGCGTCGGCGCCTGGCTGCTCGCCCGGGCCGGCTGGGACGGTCCGGCCAAGGGACTGGCCGTCCCCGACTACCTGGAGCCCGACCTCTGCGCCGCCAACGGCGTCCGGCTGGCCGAGTCGGCCGCGCGGGTGGGCCTGCTGGTGCTCGGCGAGGGCAGCGCCCGGCGCACCCTGAAGGCGCCCGGCTACCTGGACGAGCGGGCCGACGGCTTCGACGCCGCCGCTGCCCGCGGCCTGGCCACGGCCGACTCCGGCGGTGAGCTGTCGGCCATGGACGACGAGCTGGCGTTCGAGCTGATGGCCTCGGGACGGGCGCCCTGGCAGGTGCTCTCCGGGGCCGCGTCCGGGGCGCTGGACGCCGAACTGCTGTACCAGGACGCCCCGTACGGCGTCGGCTACTTCGTCGCCAGCTGGACCTGACTCAGGACGCCTGCGGGCCGGTCGGCTCGGTCGGCTCCGCGGCTTCGGCCGACGACTTCTCGGCGATGTGGTCCAGGGTCTCCTTGGCCTTGTCCCGACCCGAGTGGATCTTGTCGCTGTACTTGCCCTTGGTGGCCTTGTCCGCCATCTCGCCGACCTTGTCCAGGCCGGAGTCGATGCTCGCGCTGTGCTTGCCGGCGAGCTCGGTCGCCTTCTCCTTGGCCTGGTCGAGCGCGCCCTTGAGAGTGTCAGAGAGACCCATTACCGCTCCTCGTGCTGCCGGACGGAATTCGACAAACCGCCCATGATTACCCATAGCGTACGAGTCGTCGCGGCTCCGCGCGCTCCGCACCGCCCGGGGTTTGCGAGACTTGCCCGGTGAACAGCGTCTCCGCCTCGCGCGCCAGTGCCCCCCGTGTCATCGCCGTCGTCGGCGCCACCGCCGCAGGCAAATCGGATCTGGGGGTGGCCCTGGCCCGGGAACTCGGCGGAGAGGTGGTCAACACCGACTCCATGCAGCTCTACCGGGGCATGGACATCGGCACCGCCAAGCTCACCGTCGACGAGCGCAAGGGCATCCCGCACCACCTGCTGGACGTCTGGGACGTCACCGTCGCCGCCAGCGTGGCCGAGTACCAGCGGATGGCGCGGGAGGCCATCGACGCGCTGCTGGCCCAGGGGCGCACCCCGGTCCTGGTCGGCGGCTCGGGCCTCTACGTCCGCGCCGCCATCGACGAGCTGGACTTCCCCGGCACCGACCCGGTGGTCCGGGCCCGGCTGGAGCAGGAGCTCGAGGAGCACGGCTCCGGCCTGCTGCACAACCGGCTGGCCGCGCTGGACTCGCAGGCCGCGCAGGCCATCCTGCCCAGCAACGGGCGCAGGATCGTCCGGGCGCTGGAGGTCGTGGAGATCACCGGGAAGCCCTTCAGCGCCAACCTGCCCGGCCATGAGTCGGTCTACGACGCGGTCCAGATCGGGGTCCAGGTGCCCCGGCCCGAGCTGGACCGGCGGATCGCCCTCCGGGTGGACCTGATGTGGGAGGCCGGCCTGCTCGACGAGGTCGCCCGGCTGGCCGAGGTCGGCCTGCGCGAGGGCCGCACCGCGTCCCGGGCGCTCGGCTACCAGCAGGCGCTGTGCGAGCTGGACGGGGACTGCACCGAGCTGGAGGCGCGGGAGGAGACGGTACGGGCGACCAAGCGCTTCGCCCGCCGCCAGGAGTCCTGGTTCCGCCGCGACCCGCGGGTGCACTGGCTGCAGCACGAGGGGCGCCCGGGCGACCGGGACGAGCTGCTGCGGCGCTCGCTGGAGCTGGTCGGCGCCGCGGCCTGAGCCGTCCGCCCGCGCGCCCGGTGGTGTGCGTCCCGCGCACCACCGGCGCGAAGCGGGGCGGCGGTTACAGGCTGATCACGTCATGGCCACGGATCACCGATCCGGCCCTGAGGAGCGTGGCCGGGTGAGATGTACGTGCCATCATCAAGCATCGAGAGAGCCAGTTGAGCTTCGGGCCGCCAGGGCCGGAACCGGGACCAGGGAGGCCGTGTGTCGATGGATACCGGCCCCGAGACCCATCGGCTGCCCGAGGACCCGTTCGGTCCGGTCGGACTCCCGTTCGGTGAACTGACGCCGCTTCCGCCCGCCGACAGCACCGGCGAGGGCAACTTCCAGGAACGCGAACTGCGTCCCTCCGGGCGGCTCAAGTACTGGCAGATCCTTCCGATCGCCGCCCTCGCCATCCTCGGCTCGCTGATGTTCGCGTTCCCGCTGGCCTTCGAGTCCGGGGACGCCGGGTCGCTGGTCGGGATGCTCGGGCTGCTGCTCACCGCCGCCTCGGCCGGCTGGGGCGCGATCGCCGCCCGCAGGGCCGGCTACAGCTGGCCGGGACTGCCGCGGCAGGGGTCGGGACGCGCGACCGGCTGGCGCGCACTGCTCGGCTACACCGCCTTCACCGCGCTGATGCTGGCCCTCGGCGTGTGGCGGGTCTCGCACATCAGCGGCTGATCCCGCCGGGCCGCCGCTGCCGACCGCCCCCTTACGATGGTGGGGTGAGCGAGATCTTGAAGGGCCTGCGTTTCCTGAAGGGCCACGGCACCGAGAACGACTTCGTGATCGTCCCCGACCCGGACGGCCTGCTCGACCTGCCGCCCGCGCTGGTGGCGCGGCTCTGCGACCGGCGGGCCGGGATCGGCGGCGACGGGCTGCTGCGGGTGGTGCGCTCCGCCGCGCACCCGGAGGCGGCGCCGATGGCCGCCGAGGCCGAGTGGTTCATGGACTACCGCAACTCCGACGGCAGCGTCGCCGAGATGTGCGGCAACGGGGTCAGGGTCTTCGCCCGCTACCTGGTCACGGCCGGTCTGGCCGAGGGCGGCGAGCTGGCCGTGGCCACCCGGGCCGGGGTGCGCGCGGTGCGGGTCGCGGCCGAGGGCCCGGACGGCCCCGGCGAGATCACCGTCACCATGGGCCGGGCCGAACTCCCGGGCCCCGACGGCATCGTGGTCACCGTCGGCGAGCGGCAGTGGCCGGCGCTCAACGTCAGCATGGGCAATCCGCACGCCGTCGTCTTCGTGGACGACCTGGCCCACGCGGGCAAGCTGCTCGACCCGCCCGCGGTGGCCCCGGCCGCGGCCTACCCGGCCGGCGTGAACGTGGAGTTCGTGGTGGACCGCGGACCGCGCCACGTGGCCATGCGGGTGCACGAGCGCGGCTCCGGCGAGACCCGCTCCTGCGGCACCGGCGCCTGTGCGGTGATGGTCGCCGCCGCCCGCAGGGACGGCGCCGACCCGGCCAGGACCGGGCAGCCGGTGACCTACACCGTGGACCTGCCGGGCGGACGGCTGGTGATCACCGAGCAGGTGGACGGAACCGTGCTGATGACCGGCCCCGCGGTGATCCTCGCGGAGGGCGGGATCGACCAGCGGTGGCTGGCCGGCTGACACGGGGTCAAACTAGTAAGCCTTGCCATTCCTGACCCGCTTCAAATCCCCCGAACGGGTGATCAAGGTGACGTTGGGAACACAACGCATCGCCGAGCGTGTTGCAATCGCTAGCATGGACCATCGGGGTGCTGTACCACTCCGGTGATCGCTGCCGGAGGTGCGCATGAACGTCAATGCCAGTGATCTCCCCGCCGTCCCGCTGGTGGGCCGCAAGACCGCGCCGCCGCCGGGTGCCGCGACAGGCTCCGCCGGCGGGCTGAGACGTGCCCGGGCCCGCTCCGGGCTGGGCCGGGCCGGCTTCGCCGCGCTGCTGGCCGGGGGCCGCCCGCAGTTCGCCGACGCCCTGGAACCGGTGCTCAGCGCCCACCGCACCCACCACCCGCGCGCCGATCTGGCCCTGCTCGACCGGGCCTACCAGGTGGCCGAGGCCTCGCACCGGGGCCAGACCCGGAAGAGCGGCGAGCCTTTCATCACCCATCCGCTGGCCGTCACCATGATCCTGGCCCAGCTCGGCGCGGAGACCACCACCCTGGTCGCCTCCCTGCTGCACGACACGGTCGAGGACACCGCGGTGACGCTGGATCAGGTCCGCGAGGGCTTCGGCCAGGAGGTCGCCTACCTGGTCGACGGGGTCACCAAACTGGAGAAGGTCGACTTCGGCGCCGCCGCCGAGGCGGAGACCTTCCGCAAGATGCTGCTCGCCACCGGCGAGGACGTCCGGGTGATGGTGATCAAGCTCGCCGACCGGCTGCACAACATGCGCACCATCCGGCACATGAAGCCGGCCAGCCAGGTCAGGATCGCCAAGGTCACCAGGGACGTGCTGATCCCGCTGGCCGAGCGGCTCGGCATCCAGGTGGTCAAGACCGAGCTGGAGGACATCGTCTTCGCCACCCTGCACCCGGAGGAGTACGCGGCCACCCGAGCCGTGCTCGCCGCCAGGGAGGCCGCCCAGCAGGCCGAGGGCCAGGACCCGCTCGCCGAGTTCGCCGGAGCGCTGCGCCGGCAGCTGCGCGAGGCCCGGATCCAGGCCGAGGTGACGGTACGCCCCCGGCACTGCGTGTCGCTGCACCGCACCCTGCTGCGCCGCGGCGAGCCGGGGCCGACCGACTTCGGCCGGGTGCTGGTGGTGGTCGAGGAGAACGCCGACTGCTACGCGGTCCTCGGCGAGCTGCACACCTGCTGGTCGCCGCTGCCGGGGGAGTTCAAGGACTTCGTCGCCGCCCCCAAGTTCAACCTCTACCAGTCGCTGCACACCGCCGTCGCCACCGAGCCGACCGAGGTGGTGGAGGTGCTGGTGCGCACCGCGCAGATGCACCGGGTGGCCGAGTTCGGCGTGGTCGCCCTGGACAGCCCCGCCGCCCGGGCCGAGGACAGCGGCGGCCCCGCCAGGGACGAGCTGGACCGGACCGACCCGGCCCGGCCCGGCTGGCTCTCCCGGCTGCTGGAGTGGCAGCGGGAGACCCCGGACTCGGACAGCTTCTGGTCCGCGCTCACCGCCGACCTCTCCGGCGACGGCGAGCTCACCGTGGTCACCGAGGACGGCCGGACGCTGCAGCTGCCGATCGGCTCCAGCTGCGTGGACGCCGCGTACGCGCTCGGCGAGGACGTCGGCCACCGATGTATCGGCGTGCGGCTCGGCGGCAGGCTGGCGGCGCTCTCCACCCGGCTGCAGGACGGCGACGTGGTCGACGTGCTCACCGAGGCCGAGGAGCAGGGCGGCCCGGCCAGGGAGTGGCTGGAGCACGCCAGGACCGCCGCCGCCAGGATCGCCATCGAACGCTGGCTGGCCGACCATCCGGAGGCCGACGAGGCCGGCTCAGGTTCCGCCGACGAACTGCCGCAGCAGGCGGTCGAACGTCCCCTCGTCGATCCGCCGGTGCTGCCGGACTCGCCCGATTCGGCCGTCCGCGAGCCGGTGGCCGTGGTCGCCGAGGGCCTGCCCGGCGCGTCGGTACGGCTGGCCCGCTGCTGCACCCCGGTCCCGCCCGACCCGCTGCTCGGCTTCGCGGTCAAGGGCGGGATCGCGGTGCACCGCACCGGCTGCCCGACCGGGGTCGGCATGGCCGGCGGGGGCCGGGTGCCGGTGGGCGTGTCCTGGGTGCAGGACGCCGCCCCGGTCGGCTACATGGTCACGGTCCAGGCCGACGCGCTGGGGCGGCCCCGGCTGCTGGCCGACCTCACCGCGGCGATCTCGGCGGTCGGCGCGGACATCTTCTCCGCCTCGGTCGAACCCCCGCAGGAGCTGCGGGTGCGCCACCGCTACACGGTCGAGCTGCCGGACCCCGCGCTGCTGCCCGACCTGATGAGGGCCATGCTGAAGGTGGCCGGTGTCTACGACGTCTACCGGGCGGTCCCGCAGGCCGCGGATAATCCGGATGACCGTTCCGGAGAGGGCATGCGACCATCGTCGGGAATCCGCGGCACCGCTGCGGCGTTGTCCGGTGTGGAGGCGGTTCCCTCGCCTCCCGCAACCGATTCCCCTTCCTAAGGATGCAATGACCTCCACGTACGAAGCCCGCGAAGCCTCCGCGCAGCAGGACCCCACGCAGGACCGCGGCACCCGCCGCGCGGACGCACTGATGGACGAGGACCTCGCGGGATTCGACGAGGGACTCGGCGGCGGCTACCGCGGCAACGACTACGACGGCGACCAGTTCGACCGCGGCGACCGCGCCTCGCTCCGACGGGTGTCCGGGCTCTCCACCGAGCTCCAGGACGTCACCGAGGTCGAGTACCGCCAGCTCCGCCTGGAACGGGTGGTCCTGGTCGGCGTCTGGACCGACGGCACGGCCCAGGAGGCGGAGAACTCCCTCGCGGAGCTCGCCGCCCTGGCCGAGACCGCGGGATCCCAGGTGCTCGACGGTGTGATCCAGCGCCGCGACCGGCCCGACCCGGCCACCTACATCGGCTCCGGCAAGGCCAAGGAGCTGCGCGACATCGTCGAGGCCACCGGTGCGGACACCGTGGTCTGCGACGGTGAGCTCAGCCCCGGCCAGCTGATCCACCTGGAGGACGTGGTCAAGGTCAAGGTGGTCGACCGCACCGCCCTGATCCTGGACATCTTCGCCCAGCACGCCAAGTCCCGTGAGGGCAAGGCGCAGGTCTCGCTCGCGCAGATGCAGTACATGCTGCCGCGCCTGCGCGGCTGGGGCGCCTCGCTGTCCCGGCAGATGGGTGGTGGCGGCGGCTCCTCGGCCGGCGGCGGTGGCGGTATGGCCACCCGCGGCCCCGGTGAGACCAAGATCGAGACCGACCGTCGTCGGATCCGCGAGAAGATGGCGAAGCTCCGCAGGGAGATCGCCGACATGAAGAAGGGCCGCGACACCAAGCGGCAGGAGCGGCGGCGCCACCAGGTGCCGTCGGTGGCCATCGCCGGCTACACCAACGCCGGGAAGTCCTCGCTGCTGAACCGGCTCACCGGGGCCGGCGTGCTGGTCGAGAACTCCCTCTTCGCCACCCTGGACCCCACGGTCCGGCGCGCGGAGACCCCCGGCGGCCGGGTCTACACCCTGGCCGACACCGTCGGATTCGTCCGGCACCTGCCGCACCACCTGGTCGAGGCGTTCCGCTCCACCATGGAGGAGGTCGCCGACGCCGACCTGATCCTGCACGTGGTCGACGGCGCGCACCCCGAGCCGGAGGCGCAGCTCGCCGCGGTACGCCAGGTGATCGTCGACGTGGACGCGCAGAACGTGCGCGAGATCGTCGTGGTCAACAAGGCCGACGCGGCCGACCCCGAGGTGCTGGCCCGGCTGCTGCGCCGGGAGCGGCACGCCATCGCGGTCTCGGCCCGCACCGGGCAGGGCATCGCCGAGCTGCTCCGGCTGATCGAGGAGGAGCTGCCGCGTCCGGCGGTCGAGGTGAATGTGCTGGTCCCCTACACCAGGGGCGACCTGGTCTCCCGGGTGCACAAGGACGGCGAGCTGCTGTCCGAGGAGCACACCGGCGAGGGCACCCTGCTCAGGGCCCTGGTCCTGGCGGACCTCGCGGCCGAGCTGGAGCAGTACACCCCGGTCGCGCCGACCGTCTGAGACACCGGCGTTCCGCTCGACGGGCGGCCGTTCCCGCAGGTCAGGAACGGCCGCCCGTCGGCTTTTGATTTCCTCGGTACCTCAGGGGGTGCGCTCTCGTTAGACCAAAGGGGCGTCACCCGAGGGGGTGTACACCCAGCTGCCGCCGCCGCCCGTCCGGGTGGTGGCCGACAGGTCGGTGCCTGCCCCCGGACTAGCCAGGAGGAACCCAGGCCGTGCCGCTGACCGTCCTGCCACCAGCCGCCGAGGCCGACGCCATCCTCGGCCGTCAGGCGGCCCGCGAGTCCGCCGCCCGCACCTACGCCCGCGCGCTGCCGATCGTCCCGGTGCGGGCCAGGGGGATGACGGTGGAGGGGGCCGACGGCAGACGCTATCTGGACTGCCTGTCCGGGGCCGGGACGCTGGCGCTGGGCCACAACCACCCGGTGGTGCTGCAGGCGGTCCGCGAGGTGCTGGACTCCGGGGCCCCGCTGCACATCCTCGACCTGGCCACACCGCTGAAGGACGAGTTCACCACCGAGCTGTTCGCCTCGCTGCCCGAGGAGTTCGCCAGGGACGCCCGGATCCAGTTCTGCGGACCGGCCGGGACCGACGCGGTCGAGGCGGCGCTGAAGCTGGTCCGCACCGCCACCGGGCGCAGCGGGCTGCTGGCCTTCACCGGCGCCTACCACGGGATGACCGCCGGGGCGCTGGCCGCGGGCGGCGACGTGGACGCCAGGGCCGGCCTGGCCGGGACGGTGCAGCAGCCGGTGCGGCTGCCCTACCCCTTCGACTACCGCTGCCCGTTCGGGGTCGGCGGGCCGCAGGGCGCGCGGATCGCCGCCCGCTGGACCGCCTCGCTGCTGGACGACCCCAAGGGCGGGGTGGAACCCCCGGCCGGGATGATCCTGGAAGCGGTGCAGGGGGAGGGCGGGGTGATCCCGGCCCCGGACGAGTGGCTGCGTGAGATGCGCCGGATCACCAGCGCGCACGGCATCCCGCTGATCGTGGACGAGGTGCAGACCGGGGTGGGCCGGACCGGCGCGTTCTGGGCGGTCCAGCACTCCGGGATCGTCCCCGACGTGTTGGTGGTCTCCAAGGCCGTGGGCGGCAGTCTGCCGCTGGCGGCCATCGTCTACCGCGGTGAGCTGGACGTCTGGGCGCCGGGGGCGCATGCCGGGACCTTCCGCGGCAACCAGCTGGCCATGGCCGCCGGGACCGCGACGCTGCGGTTCGTCCGGGAGGAGCGGCTGGCCGAGCGGGCCGCGCTGGTCGGCGAGCGGATGCTGGCCCGGCTGCGGGCGCTGCGCTGCCTGCTGCCGGCCATGGGGGACGTCCGCGGGCGCGGCCTGATGCTCGGGGTGGAGCTGGTGGACCCGCAGGCGGACGCCGACCCGCTGGGTGCCCGCCCGGCCGCGCCCGCCCTCGCCGCGGCGGTGCGCGAGGAGGCGCTGCGGCGCGGCCTGATCATCGAGCTCGGCGGCCGGCACAACAGCGTGCTGCGGCTGCTGCCACCGCTCACCATCACCGACGAGCAGGTCGACGCGGTACTGGACCGGCTGGGCGAGGCCGTCCACGCGGCCTCGGCGCTGCCTGCCGCGCTGCCCGCCGCCCGCTCGGGCCTGCAGCGGTGACCGGCCCGGCAGAGGCGCCGCTCCCGGCCGGCGCCGGGCTGGCGGGCGGGGTCGGCGGCCCGGACACGCTGGAACCGCTGCTGGCCGTGGTGCTGTCGGCCCTGCGGGACGGGGCCGTCCGCCGGGACGGCCCGCTGCCCGCCGGCGGACCGGCCGCGGTGGCCGAGGGGCTGGCTGGGCTGCTCGCACCGCAGTCCCTGCTGCCCGACACCGGCGACCCCCAGGCGCTGCGGCTGCTCACCGAGGCCCTGGCGGCCACCGCCGCGGACCCGGCCGACCCGTACTGCGCCGCGCATCTGCACGTACCGCCGCTCGCCGTGGCCGCCGCCGCGGACCTGGCCGCCTCCGCGCTCAACGCCTCGCTGGACTCCTGGGACCAGGCCCCCGGCAGCACCTCGGTGGAGCTCGCGGTGCTGCGGGTGCTGGCCGGGCTCGTCGGCTTCGCCCGGCCCGAGGCCGCCGTCGGCGTGCTCACCAGCGGCGGCACCGAGTCCAATCTGATGGGACTGCTGCTGGCCCGCGACTCCGCCGCCAAGGACAGCGGCGCGGCGGCGCGGCTCACCGTGCACTGCTCGACCGCCGCGCACTTCTCCCTCGCCCGCGCCGCGTCGATCCTCGGCCTGGGCGCGGACGCCGTGGTCCCGGTCGACACCGACCCGGACGGCAGGATGGACCCGCGGCTGCTGGACTGGGGCCTCGCCGACACCCGCGCCGCCGGGCGCACCCCGGTCTGCGTGGTCGCCACCGCCGGCACCACCGACTTGGGCGCGATCGACCCGCTGCCGGTGATCGGTGCCGTCGCCCGGCGCCATGGCGTCCGGCTGCACGTCGACGCCGCCTACGGTGGCGGCGCACTGTTCTCGCGGCGGCTGGCGCCGCTGCTGGCCGGGCTGGGCGAGGCCGACACCATCGGCCTCGACCTGCACAAACTCGGCTGGCAGCCGATCGCCGCCGGGGTGCTGCTGGCCCGGGACGCGGCCCTGCTGGCACCGCTGGAGCAGCGGGTCGCCTATCTGAACCCCGAGGACGACGAGGGCGCCGGCTACACCTCGCTGCTCGGCCGCTCGCTGCGGACCACCCGCAGGGCCGACGCCTTCAAGATCGCGGTCACCCTGCGCACCCTCGGCCGGGACGGCCTCGGCGCGCTGGTCGACCGCTGCCACGACCTGGCCCGCGCCGCCGCCGAACGCATCGACGCCGAACCCGCGCTGGAGCTCACCGCCGCCCCGGTGCTCAGCACCGTGCTGTTCCGCTACCTCCCCGCCCGGGCCGACCCGGACCGGGTCAACGCCGCCCTGCGGCGACGACTGCTCGCGGACGGGACCGCCGTGGTCGGCCGGACCGTCCTGGGCGAGGGCCCGGGATCGGTCCGGCTGAAGCTGACCCTGCTCAACCCGCACACCACCACGGCGGATCTGGACCGCCTGCTCGCGCGGGTCCGCAGCGCGGGCGCCGAGATGGAAGCCGAAGCCGAAGCCGAGAACGAAGCCGAAGCAGCCCAGGAAGACCAGGAGAGCAACTCGTGAGCACTGCTGCCACCGCAGGCGGGCTCCTCGCGCAGAACGCCGCGCCACAAGCCGCGCCGCCCACCGCCCGCGCCACCATCCAGGTCGAAGGAGCCGACCCGCTGCTGCACCCGGACCCCGCCGTCGCCGCCGACTGCGCCGGTACCGAGAGCCTGCTCCGCTGCTGGGTGCGGGAGACCGGTGTCACCGAACCGGCCGGGGGCGTGCTCAGGGTCGCCCTCGGCGACGGGCTGCAGCTCAGCGTCCCGGTCCGCTACTGGTCGGCCTGCGGCTGGCACCGCTTCGGCCGGGCCTCCCTGGTCGCGGGCACCGGCTCCGGGTACCCGGTGGACGCGGTGACCGTGGCCGCGCTGCTGGCCCGGGGCTCGGACCCGGCCGAAGCGGCCTCCCCGCGCCATGTCGCCGACCTGGCCGGACGGGTGGTCGACTCGGTGCGCCGCACCGCGCGCTTCATCGCCGAGCACCGGGAGGCCCCCGGGCCGCCCGCCGGCACCACCCCCTTCCTGGACACCGAGCAGTCCCTGCTGCTCGGCCACCCGCTCCACCCCACCCCCAAGAGCCGCGAGGGCCTCGGCGAGGCCGAGACCGCCGCCTACTCGCCCGAACTGCGCGGCGCCCACCCGCTGCACTGGTTCGCCGTCGACGCCGACCTCGCCGCCACCGACTCGGCGCTGCCGCAGGACGCCGCCGCGATCACCGCCGCGCTGCGCGGCGACGACGGCCCCGCGCTTCCGCCCGGAACCGTCGCCCTGCCGCTGCATCCGTGGCAGGCAAGGGAACTGACGCACCGTCCGGCCGTCCGCAAGCTCCTGGACGCGGGTCGGCTGCACGACCTCGGCAGCAGTGGGCGGCCCTGGTACCCCACCTCCTCGGTGCGCACCCTCTACCAGCCCGGCACCCCCTACATGCTGAAGCTCTCGCTCGGCCTGCGGATCACCAACTCCCGCCGGGAGAACCTCCGCAAGGAACTGCACCGGGGCGTCGAGGTGCACCGGCTGCTCAACAGCGGCCTCGGCCGTGAGTGGCAGGCGGCGCACCCCGGCTTCGACATCGTCCGCGACCCGGCCTGGGTCGGCGTCGACCTCCCCGTCCCCGGCGACTCCGCGGCCGGCCGGAGCGCCGCCAGCGGTCTGGACACGGTGATCCGGCAGAACCCCTTCGGCCCCGGCGACCGGGCCCACTGCGTGGCCGGACTCGTCGCCGAACGCCCGTCCAGCACCGCCGCCGGAGGCCCGGCCCGCTCCCGGCTCGGCGAACTGCTGCACACCCTGGCCGCCCGCACCGGCCGCCCCACCGCGACCGTCGCCACCGAGTGGTTCCTGCGCTACCTCGACGCGATGGTGCTCCCGCTGCTCTGGCTCGACGGGCAGGCCGGCATCGCCCTGGAGGCGCACCAGCAGAACAGCCTGGTGCTGCTGGACGCCCACGGCTGGCCCAGCGGCGGACGCTACCGGGACAACCAGGGCTACTACTTCCGCGACTCCCGCGCCGCCGACCTGGACGCCAGGCTCCGCGGCATCGGCCAGGACAGCGACACCTTCGTCCCGGACGCCGTCGCCGACGAGCGCTTCGCCTACTACCTCGGCTTCAACCACCTGCTGGGACTGATCGGCGCCTTCGGCTCGCAACGTCTGGCGGACGAACGGGTCCTGCTGGCCGCCCTGCGCCGCTTCCTGGCCGGACCCGCCGCGGCGGCCACCGGCTCCACCCTGCCGGCCCTGCTGCTGGACGCCGACACCCTGCGCTGCAAGGCCAATCTGCTCACCCGGCTGCACGGCCTGGACGAACTGGTCGGCCCAGTGGAGACCCAGTCGGTCTATGTCACCGTCGCCAACCCGGTCGCCAGCTCGGTCGCCGTACGCGGGGCCGCCGCTTCGGCTTCGGCCGCCGGGCCCGCGCCGGGCGTCCCGCAGGCCGCCGGAGCCGCCCGGTGAACCGCCCGGCCCGGCCCTCGGACAGCCACCACGACCGCCGTCCCGGAACCGTCCAGCCGCAGCAGCCCGGGGTGCTGCCCAAGCCCCGGGCGCCGCGCCGCCCGGCCGGGCCCGACCTGCTGGACGGGGTCGGCCGCTGGGGTGCGACCGAGACCGTGGTCGGCCAGTTCCGGTTCCAGCCGGTCCGACTGCCGCGTGACCTGGCCCAGGTCACCGCCTGGATGAACGACCCCGTGGTCGCCGCCTTCTGGGACCTCGCCGGACCGGCCGAACTGACCGAGCACCACCTGGCCCAGCAGTTGGACGGCGACGGCCGCAGCGTGCCCTGCCTCGGCCTGCTCGACGGGACGCCGATGAGCTACTGGGAGCTGTACCGGGCCGATCTCGACCCGATCGCCCGGCACTACCCGGCGCTGCCGCACGACACCGGGGTCCACCTGCTGCTCGGGCCGCCCGAATGCCGGGGCCGGGGGATCGGCCCGGTGCTGCTCCGTGCCGTCGCACAAAGGGTGCTGACGGAGCGTCACGTCACCCGCCGTGTGGTCGCCGAGCCGGACGTCAGAAACATCCCCTCGGTCCGCGCCTTCCTCAGAGCCGGCTTCCAGCACGCCGGGGACCTCGCCCTCCCCGGCAAGCACGCCGCCCTGATGGTCTACGACCGCCACTGAGCCGGCTCTCCAGGCCGCCGTCCCGCACGCCACCCCTCCCGACGAAGGTTGATCCCAGCCGTGGACCTCACCGCCGAACTCCCGCCCGCCACGCCCTACGACCTGGTCGGCATCGGCCTCGGCCCGTTCAACCTCTCGCTCGCCGCGCTCGCCGACGCCGTCCCCGAGCTGCACACCCTGTTCCTGGACGCCAAGCCGGAGTTCAGCTGGCATCCGGGGCTGATGGTGGACGGGGCCACCATGCAGGTCCCCTACCTGGCCGACCTGGTCTCGCTGGTGGACCCCACCAGCCCCTGGTCCTTCCTCGCCTATCTGCGGGAGCACGACCGGCTGTTCCCGTTCTACTTCTCCGAGCAGTCGCACCTGACCCGCCGCGAGTACGAGCACTACTGCCGCTGGGCCGCCGAGCGGCTGCCCAACTGCCGCTTCGCCAGCCCGGTCCGGGCGGTCAGCTGGGACGCGCCGGCGCAGGTGTTCCGGGTGGTCCTGCCCGACGGCAGGACCGTGCCCGCCCGCAACCTGGTGCTCGGCGTGGGCACCGCGCCGGTGGTCCCCGAGGCGTTCGCCGAACTGCACCGGGCGGGCCTGGTGCACCATGCCGAGCAGTACTTGACGATGCGTCATGAGTTGTCCGGGGCGGCCGACATCACCGTGGTGGGCTCAGGCCAGTCCGGCGCCGAGGTCTTCCTCGACCTGCTCCGCCGCCGGGGCGACGCCGCCGGGCCGCGGCTGCGCTGGCTCACCCGGACCCGGGCGATCGCCCCGATGGAGTACTCCAAGCTGGGTCTTGAGCATTTCACCCCGGACTACACCCGCTACTTCCACGCCCTGCCCGAGGAGGCCAGGGACCGGCTGGTCCCCGCGCAGTGGCAGCTCTACAAGGCCGCCAGCGCGGACACCCTCGCCGAGATCCACGCCGCCCTCTACGACCGCACCCTCGGCGGCGCGGCCCCGGACGCCGAGATCCTGCCGGGCACCGAGGTGACGGCCGCCAGGCCCGGCCCCTGCGGCGGCCTGGAGCTGTCCTGCCGGCACCGTGAGACCGGCGCCGAGTACCTGCTGCGCACCGACGCGGCCGTCCTCGCCACCGGGCACGCCGCCCGCCGCCCCGCGCTGCTGGAACCGCTGGCCGAGGTGATCGACTGGGACGAGCAGGGCCGCTACCGGGTCGACCTGGACCACCGGGTCGGCCTGTGGCCCGATGTCACCGGCGGGCTCTATGTGCAGAACGCCGAACTGCACACCCACGGCGTCGGCACCCCCGACCTCGGCCTCGGCGCGCACCGGGCCGCCACCATCCTCAACGCCGTCGCCGGACGCCCGGTGTACCGGCTCCCGGCCCGTACCGCCTGGACCAGCTTCGGCGCGCCGGCCGGCGCCTCCCGGCCCACCGTCCCGGCGGCGTCCCCGCTGCCCGTACCGAGGGGGCTGACGGCCTTCTCCCGTCCGACCTGGCCGCCGGCTGTCAGTGCCGACCTCTAGGCTGGGCGCGCCATGACTGAACTTTCCACGCCCGGCGAGGGCGCCACCGAGACCACCCCGACCCCCACGGCGGCGACCGCCCGGATCGGGGAACTGCTCCATGCCGCCGTGGCCGCCGTCGGCGGTGTGGAACGGCCCGGACAGATCGCCATGGCCGAGGCCGTGGCCGCCGCCGTCGAGCACAACGAGCACCTCCTGGTGCAGGCCGGCACCGGCACCGGCAAGTCCCTCGCCTACCTGGTGCCCGCCCTGGCCCACGGCGACCGGGTGGTGGTGGCCACCGCCACCCTCGCCCTGCAGCGGCAGCTGGTGGAGCGTGACCTGCCGCGCACCGTGGACGCGCTGCACCCGCTGCTGCGCCGCCGACCGCAGTTCGCCATGCTCAAGGGCCGCGGCAACTACCTCTGCCTGCACCGGGTGCACGAGGGCGCGCCGAGCGACGAGGGCGAGGGCCTGTTCGACCCGGCCGAGGTGCTCGGCGGCCCCAGCAGCAAGCTCGGCAAGGACATCGTCCGGCTCCGCGACTGGGCCGACGAGACCGAGACCGGCGACCGTGACGACATGTCACCCGGTGTCTCCGACCGGGCCTGGGCGCAGATGTCGGTCAGCTCCCGGGAGTGCCTGGGCGCGACCCGCTGCCCCTACGGCGGCGAGTGCTTCGCCGAGGCCGCCCGCGAGCGGGCCAAGCTCGCCGACGTGGTGGTCACCAACCACGCGCTGCTGGCCATCGACGCGCTGGAGAGCGCGCCGGTGCTGCCCGAGCACGAGCTGCTGATCGTCGACGAGGCGCATGAGCTGGTCTCCCGGATCACCGGCATCGCCACCGCCGAGCTGACCACCGGCGCGGTCAACCGCGCGGTCAAGCGCTCCGCCAAACTGGCCAACGAGAAGGCGGTGGACGCGCTGCAGGCCGCCGCCGAGAACTTCCACGGCCTGATGGAGATCGCCCAGCCGGGCCGGGTGGAGGAGCTTCCGGAGAACATCTCCTATGCGGTGGCCGCGATCCGGGAGGCCTGCCGGGCGGTGATCACCTCCATCGGCGAGGTGCGGGACAAGTCGCTCAGCGACGAGGACGCGGTCCGCAAGCAGGCGCTGGCCTCGGTGGAGACCATCCACGACACCACCGACCGGATGCTGGAGGGCTCCGAGTACGACGTGCTCTGGATCGAGAACAACGACCGCTTCGGCGCCGGGACTTCCTCGCTCCGGGTGGCGCCGCTGAGCGTCTCCGGGCTGCTCCGGGAGAACCTCTACAAGGAGCGCTCGGTCGTCCTCACCTCGGCCACGCTCAAGCTCGGCGGCGACTTCACCGGCGTCGGCCTCTCGCTGGGCCTCGGCCCGGAAGGGCGGCTGACCGAGGACCGGGCCGCCGCGCCGGCCGCGGCGAAGAACGCGGGCCGCGACGACGTGGGCGAGCCGTTGGCGCTGGCCACCCCCAACTGGCGGGCGATGGACGTCGGTTCACCGTTCGACTACCCCCGGCAGGGCATCCTCTACGTGGCCAGGCACCTGCCGCCGCCGGGCCGCGAGCCCGACCGTCCGGCGATGCTGGACGAGTTGGCCGAGCTGATCGAGGCGGCCGGCGGGCGCACCCTGGGCCTGTTCTCCTCGATGCGGGCCGCCCAGACCGCCGCCGAGGCGCTGCGCGAGCGCGTCCCGGGGGAGATCCTGCTGCAGGGTGAGGACACCCTCGGCGAGCTGATCCGGAACTTCTCCGCCTCCACCGAGAGCTGCCTGTTCGGCACCCTGTCGCTGTGGCAGGGCGTGGATGTGCCGGGCTCGGCCTGCCAGTTGGTGGTGATGGACCGGATCCCGTTCCCGAGGCCCGACGACCCGCTGATGAGCGCCCGGCAGAAGGCGGTCGAGGAGCACGGCGGCAACGGCTTCATGGCGGTGGCCGCCACCCATGCCGCGCTGCTGATGGCCCAGGGCGCGGGCCGGCTGATCCGGGCGGCCGAGGACCGGGGGGTGGTCGCGGTGCTCGACCCGCGGCTGGCCACGGCTCGCTACGGCAGCTTCTTCCGCTCCTCGATGCCGGACTTCTGGTACACCACGGACCGCAACCAGGTCCGCCGCTCGCTGGCGGCGATCAACGCCGCCGCCGTCCCGCCGCACCCGGTCCGGGCCCGCTGACAAGGCTGTGGCCGCCGCCCCGTACTCCTCGGGGCGGCGGTCAACGGTCCTGGTGCGCGCGGCGACTAGAGCCTGTTTCAGAAGTGGATCAGGTGACGCGTAGGCTTCCGAGGGGCCAGCCGAAGGGGGTGGCGCGGGACTCGGAGGCGGCATGGCGGCTTGGGGGAAGGCTCAGGAATCCGACGGAGA
>NZ_JBHEZX010000028.1:0-80237 GCF_042511045.1 Streptacidiphilus alkalitolerans | reverse complement strand
GGGGCGCGCAGGCGGCCGGGGGCGCGGGGGCGGCAGGCGGCGCGGGCGGCCGGGGGCGCGGAGCGCGCGGGCGGCGCGGGCGGGAGGCGGTGATGGTTTGGCGCGGTCTGGGGGCGTTCCGGCTGGCGGGCATGGCGACGGCAGGGCGATCCACCGCGGCGGTGCCTCGGGCAGCGCCCCGGCTCTCGGCGCATGGTTGGGAGGGCAAGGGACGCGTCCCCCTGCCCTCCCGTCCTTCGACCGCCGCCCACAGCGGGAGGACGGTGCGGCGAAGGAGATCGGTGCGGCGCGCCGGTACGGGCGCGCCGGTCCGCTACAGGCCCTGGGCCAGCCGGTGGTACGCCTGGTTCCAGCGCAGTTCCCGGGTGAAGGAGCGGGTGGTGGTGTCGGCTCCGATCAGGTCGAGCTCGGTGCCGGTCATCTCGGCGAAATCGGCGAGCTCCTCCGCGCCGAGGGCACTGGAGTAGACGGTGTGGTGCGGGCCGCCGGCCGTGAGCCAGCACTCGGTGGAGGTGCGCAGGTCGGGGCGGGGCCGCCAGACCGCGCGGGCGACCGGGAGCCGCGGCAGCGGCTCGGGCGGGGCGACCGTGTCGATCTCATTGGCGACCAGGCGGAAGCGGTCGCCCAGGTCCGCCATGCCGACCACCACGGCGGGGCCGGGGGCGGCGTCGAAGACCATCCGGACCGGGTCCTCCCGGCCGCCGATGCCCAGCGGGTGGATCTCCACCGACGGGGTCGCCGCGGCGATGCTGGGGCAGACCTCCAGCATATGGGCGCCCAGGATCAACTCCCGGCCGGGTTCCAGGTGGTAGGTGTAGTCCTCCATGAACGAGGTGCCGCCGGGCAGTCCCGCGGCCATGGACTTGAGGGTGCGCAGCAGGGTCGAGGTCTTCCAGTCGCCCTCCCCGCCGAAGCCGTAGCCGTCGGCCATCAGCCGCTGCACGGCCAGCCCGGGCAGCTGGCGCAGCCCGCCGAGGTCCTCGAAGTTGGTGGTGAAGGCCCGGAAGCCGCCGGCCTCCAGGAAGCCGCGCAGGCCCAGCTCGATCCGGGCGGCGTAGCGCAGCGACTCGTGCCGTTCGCCGCCGACGCGCAGCTCGGGCGCGACCCGGTAGGTGTCCTCGTACTCCTTGACCAGGTCGGCCACCTCGGCGTCCGCGGTGGCGTCCACCTGCTCGACCAGGTCGTTGACGCCGTAGGTGTTGACCGAGACGCCGAACCGCAGCTGGGCCTCGACCTTGTCGCCCTCGGTGACGGCCACGTCGCGCATGTTGTCGCCGAAGCGGGCCAGCTTCAGTACCGCCAGCTCGGCGCGGCCGATGGCCGCGCGGGCCCAGCCGGCCACGCCGGCGACCACCGAGGGGTCGCTGACGTGTCCGGCCACGGTTTTCCGGGCGACGCCGAGGCGGGACTGGATGTAGCCGAACTCGCGGTCGCCGTGGGCGGCCTGGTTCAGGTTCATGAAGTCCATGTCGATGGTGGCCCAGGGCAGCCCGACATTGGCCTGGGTGTGCAGGTGCAGCAGCGGCTTGCGCAGCGCGTCGAGACCGGCGATCCACATCTTGGCCGGTGAGAACGTGTGCATCCAGGCGATCACGCCGATGCAGGCGTCGTCCGCGTTGGCGTCCAGCATCACCCGCCGGATCGCGTCGGCACCGGTCAGCACCGGCTTCCAGACCAGCGTGACCGGCAGCCCCGGGTCCAGGCTCTCGGAGATCCGACGGGACTGGTCGGCCACCTGGATCAGCGTGTCCTCGCCGTAGAGGCCCTGGCTTCCGGTGAGGAACCAGACCTCGAGGGGCGCGGCGGCGATCATGCGGACTCTCCTTCGGAGGTGGTGGCAGGGGTCGCCGCGGCAGCGGCGCCGTCCTGTCCGTAGACGTTCTGGTAGCGGTCGTAGAGCCGGTCGACGTAGTGCTGCTGCAGTCGCTCGACCTGGCCGAGCTGGCGGGCCAGGTGGACGGTGCGGGCGACGTCCTCGCACATCACGGCGGCCTTCACGGCGGCCTTGGCGTCCTTGCCGATGGTGAAGACGCCGTGCTGGCGCATCAGCACGGCGGGCGAGCGGTGGCCGTCCAGGGTGGCGACGATGCCCTGGCCGATGGAGTCGTCGCCGATCAGGGCGAACGGGCCGACCGGGATGTCGTCGCCGAACTCGTCGCCCATCGCGGTGATGGCGCAGGGGATGGCCTCCCCCGCGGTCGCCCAGGCGGTGGCGTACGGGGAGTGGGTGTGCACCACGCCGCCGACGTCCGGGCGGTGCCGGTAGACATAGGCGTGCGCGGCGGTGTCGCTGGACGGCGAGAGATCGCCCTCCAGCACCTTGCCGTCCAGATCGCAGACGACCATGCTCTGCGGGGTGAGCTCGCTGTAGGCCAGCCCACTCGGTTTGATCACCATCAGGTCGTCGGCGCCGTCCGCCCCCACCACTCTGGCGCTGACGTTCCCACTGGTCCAGGCGACCAGTCCCCAGCGCAGCAGTTCGGCGTGCAGGGCGCACACCTCGTCCTTGACCCGCTCGACGGCGCGCGTCCGGTCGTCGCTCACTTGTCCCCCTCCAGTCGGCTCCGGTCGCGCAGGGCGCGGAGCCGGTGCATCGCACCGCTGGCACCGCGGCCGAAGTGGTCGTACAGCTCGCGGTACTCGGCGAAGAGCAGGTCGTAACCGTCCGCCCGCGCCTGGTCCGGGACGTGCACGGCACGGTTGACCCGGCCCATGGCCGCCGACGCCGCGGTGATGTCCGGATAGGCGCCGGCGGCGACGGCCGCGTGGATCGCCGAGCCCAGGGCCGGGCCCTGATCGGAGCCGGTGACATGGATGGGCCGCCGCAGCACGTCGCTGTAGATCTGCATCAGGAACCGGTTCTTCGGCAGGCCGCCGGACACGGTGAACTCGGTGACGGGCACCCCGGCCTCCTCGAACGCCTCGATGATCATGCGGGTGCCGAAGGCGGTGGCCTCCAGCAGCGACCGGTAGATCTCCTCGGGGCGGGTGTCCAGGGTGAGGCCGAGGATCAGACCGGACAGGTGGTGGTCGACCAGGGTCGAGCGGTTGCCGCTGTGCCAGTCCAGCGCCACCAGGCCGTGCGCGCCGACCGGCTGGGCGGCGGCCTTCTCGGTCAGCAGTTCGTGCTGGCTGAGGCCGCGCTCGCGGGCCTCGACCGCGTACGCCTCGGGCAGCGCGGTGCGCACGGCCCAGGCGAAGATGTCGCCCACTCCGCTCTGCCCGGCCTCGTAGCCCCACAGGCCCGGCACGATCCCGTCCCGGACGACCCCGCACATCCCGGGGACCTCGGCCAGGACCTCGGAGTTCATGGTGTGGCAGGTACTGGTGCCCATGATGGCGAGCATCTGCCCGGGGGCGAGGGCCCGGGCCGCGGCGTTCGTGACGTGGGCGTCCACATTGCCCACGCTGACCGGAATCCCCTCATTGAGACCGGTCAGCGCCGCGGCCCGGGCGGTCAGGGTGCCCGCAGCCGCGCCGGGCGGCGACAGCGGGTGGTCCAGCTTGGCGGTGAAGCCGGCGAAGTCCGGGTGCAGTCGGGCCAGGAACCGCTGGTCGGGGTAGTGGCCGTCCTGGTGGACGCCCTTGTAGCCGGCCACGCTCAGGCCGCGGTTCTCCGCCCCGGTGAGCTCCCAGACGATCCAGTCGGCAGCCTCGATCCAACGGTCGGCGGCGGCGTAGAGCCCGGGGTCCTCCTCCAGCAGCTGGAGGGCCTTGGCGTACTGCCACTCGCTGGAGATCTTCCCTCCGTAGCGAGCCGGCCAGGGCTCCCCCAGCTCCGCGGCCAGGGCGTTGATCCGGTCCGCCTGCGGCTGGGCGGCATGGTGCCGCCACAGCTTGGGGTAGGCGTGCGGGCGTCCGGCGAGGCCGGGCAGCTCGCACAGCGGGGTGCCTTCGGCGTCGGTGGGCAGTACGGTGCAGGCGGTGAAGTCGGTGCCGATCCCGACCACCTGGTCGGGGCTCACTCCGGCCAGGGCCAGGGCCTTGGGCACGGCGATCCGCAGCACCTCGCGCCAGTCCTCGGGCACCTGCAGGGCCCAGTCCGGGGGCAGCGGCGTGGTCCCGTCCGGAAGCGTCCGGTCGACGACGGCATGGCGGTACTCGTGCACCGCGTCGGCCAGCTGGGCCCCGTCCGCGACCGAGACCACCACGGCCCGGCCCGAGAGGGTGCCGTAGTCGACCCCGACAACGACAGGAATGTTAACGCTCACATTTTGCTCCGCAAAGAAGTGCCGCAACCAAGGGTCCAGATGCCAGCCGGAGAGGAGGGAGGGTACGAGGACCCCTCTTCTGGTCGGATGGTCGGTAAATTGTTAACGCTCACAAGGAGGTTTCGTCAAGAGAACGAACACAACTGATCACCCGAGGCTCCGCCGGTACGATGGCTGGAGCTGCCGGATCACCTGTTCGGCATCGCGCACCATGGTTCATCACCCCGGCGCCACAATACCCACACCGAGGCCGACGGCACAGCCCTCCTCGGCTTGGCGATCACCTGCTCAAGACCCGGGCAGCACCGCCGTATGTGAAACTTTCCCGATCGACCGTCAACCGGCGACCGCAGGGCCCCGCCTCGAACCGCCGCAGAACGTACGGTTGACCAGGGACCGGGACGGTCGGCCGGTCGGACGGGGCGGCGACAGCGCCGGCGGCCGTCCCTTGAGATCTCGGTAGCCCCCTGGCACTCTCACGCACGATGACCGCAGGGTCTCACCGTGCGGCGGATGTTAGCGCTAACGACTGCCCTTCCATTGCACCTCCCCCCACCCAGGAGCGTGTCTGTGACATTAGCCAATCGTCTTCCGTGGCTGGTCGGCGGGTCCGCTGCGGCGCTCGTCGCCGCAGGTCTGGCCGCAGCGACCGCCTCGCCCGCCCAGGCCGCCACCGGCTGCCAGGTCGCCTACAGCATCACCAACCAGTGGCAGGGCGGCTTCGGCACCAACGTGATCATCACCAACCTCGGCAGCCCCCTCAGCGCCTGGTCCCTGACCTGGTCGTTCACTGCCGGACAGGCCATCACCCAGCTGTGGAACGGCAGTTACACCCAGTCCGGCGCCAACGCCAGCGTCACCAACGCCCCCTACAACGGCGCCATGGCGACCGGCGGCAGCACCAGCTTCGGGTTCAACGGCTCCTGGAGCGGCAGCAATCCGATCCCCGCCTCGTTCAGCCTGAACGGCACGCCCTGCACCGGAAGCGTGCCGACCAGCCCGCCGCCCACCAGCGCGAGCGCCTCGCCGACGCCCTCCACCTCGACCGCTCCGCCGCCCGCCGGGCAGGGTCCGTGCGACATCTACGCGGCCGGCGGGACCCCGTGCGTGGCGGCCCACAGCACCACCCGCGCCCTGTACTCGGCCTACAACGGCCCGCTCTACCAGGTCAGGCGCGCCTCGGACAACACGACCAGGGACATCGGTGTGCTCAGTACCGGCGGGGTGGCCGACGCCGCCGCCCAGGACTCCTTCTGCGCCGGCACCAGCTGCGTGATCACAGTCGTCTACGACCAGTCCTCCCACCACAACAACCTCACCCAGGCCCCCGGAGGCGGCGCGGCCGGCGGCCCGGACAACCTCGCCAACGCCACCGGGGCGCCGACCACGCTGAACGGCCACAGGGCCTACGGCGTGTACATCCCCTCCGGCACCGGCTACCGGGACAACACCGCCACCGGCACCGCCACCGGGGACAGCGCCGAGGGCGAGTACGCCGTCTTCGACGGCACCCACTACAACGGCGGCTGCTGCTTCGACTACGGCAACGCCGAGAAGGACAGCAACGACGACGGCAACGGCACCATGGAGGCCATCTACTTCGGCAACATCAGGGTCTGGGGCTACGGCTCCGGCAATGGGCCCTGGATCATGGCGGACCTGGAGAACGGCCTGTTCAGCGGGGTCAACCAGCACCTCAACTCGAACGACCCCACGATCAACTACCGCTACACCACCGCGGTCGTCGACGGGGGCGCCAACCACTGGGCCATCCGCGGCGGGAACGCCCGGTCCGGGGCGCTGTCCACGTTCTACGACGGCGTGCGGCCCAACGTCCCGGGCTACAACCCGATGCGCAAGCAGGGCGCCATCATCCTCGGCACCGGCGGCGACAACAGCAAGGGCGCCGCGGGCACTTTCTACGAGGGCGTGATGACCTCCGGCTACCCGTCGACCGCCACCGAGACCGCGGTGCAGGCCGACATCGTGGCAGCCGGCTACGGCAACTGACCGGAACCGATCCGGTCCTCCCCCACTCAGGAGACTCGCGTGTCCTTGACACCAGCTGTACCCAGCACCGCCCGGGCGTCCGGACGACGGTTCCGGGCGCTCGGACTGAGCGCCGTACTGACCGTGGCCGCCGCCCTCACCGGCGTCGCCGCGGCCCCGGCCCGGGCCGCCGCCGCGGTCGGAATCACCGTCAACGCCGGCTCCGGGCTCGGCACCATTCCGTCCGGCGCGATCGGCCTGAACACCGCCGTGTACGACGGCAATATGAACGACGCGGCGGCGCCGGGCCTGATCAAGGCGGCGGGCATCAACGCGCTTCGCTACCCGGGCGGTTCGTACTCCGACATCTACAACTGGCAGACCAATACGACACAGGGCGGCTACGTCGCGCCGAACACCGCGTTCAGCAACTTCATGGGCACCGCGCAGGCGGCCGGCGCGAGCCCGGTGATCACGGTGAACTGGGGCACCGGGACCCCCGCGCTGGCGGCAGCCTGGGTGCAGAGCGCGAACGTGACCAACCACGACAACATCCAGTACTGGGAGGTCGGCAACGAGGTCTACGGCAACGGCACCTACGGCGCCAACTGGGAGGCGGACAGCCACTGCACCACCTCGGCCTCCGGCGGCCCGGTCACCATCGGCAGCGAGCCGAGCCAGACCTACAACTGCGGCCCGGGCACCTACGCCAACGGTGTGCTCAGCTACATGTCCGCGATGAAGGCCGCCAGTCCGAACATCCATGTCTGCGCGGTGCTGACCACGCCGGGCGGGTGGCCGGACAACGTCACCAACGCGACCACCAGCCCGCAGTCGTGGAACCAGACCGTGCTCACGGCGCTGGGCTCGAAGACCGACTGCGTCATCGTGCACTACTACCCCGGCGGTTCGGACGCCGCCGCGATGATGAACGACCCGAGCCAGATCTCCGGGATCGTCTCCACGCTCAAGTCCGAGATCAGCCAGTACGCCAAGGTGGACCCGACCGGGGTGAAGATCATCACGACCGAGGCGAACTCCGACGTCGACATGGACACCCAGCCCAACGCGCTGTTCGCGGCGGACATGTATATGACGTGGATGGAGAACGGCATCTCCAACATCGACTGGTGGGACCAGCACAACGGTCCGGGCACCAATCCGCCGAGCGTGGTGCAGGGCGTGCAGGACTACGGCGACTACGGCCTGCTCTCCTCGGGCGGCAGCAGCGCCGGGGTGACCGAGCCCGCGGTCGACACACCGTTCGCCCCGTACTACGGCATCGAGATGCTCTCCCGGCTCGGGGCTCCCGGCGACGCCATGGTGGCCGCGAACTCGGGCAACCCCCTGGTCAAGGTGCACGCCGTGCGCCGTACCAACGGAAACCTCGACCTGCTGGTGGAGAACGAGGACCCGAACAACCCGTACACGGCCAACCTCACCTACAACGGCTTCACACCGTCCGGCGGCGCGACCGTCCAGACCTACGCCAACGGCGCCACGTCCATCACCAGCTCGACGCAGAGCTCCGCCTCGTCGGTGACCGTCGCACCCTACTCGCTGACCGTGCTGCAGCTCTCCGGCGGCGGCGCCACGACTCCGCCGGGCCCGCCGGGACAGCCCACCGTCTCCAACCTCAGCTCCACCGGCTCCGGCGGCAACACCGGCAGCGCCACCCTCGGTTGGCCGGCGGCCACCGCCGGGACCTACCCGATCGCCGGCTACCAGGTGCTCCGGACCGGCTCCGGCGGAACCGGCAGCACCGTGGTCGGCAGCCCGACCGGCACCACCTTCAACCTCACCGGACTGACCGTCGGCTCCAGTTACACCTATGACGTGGTCGCCGTCGACACCAAGGGCGGCACCTCGTTGCCGTCGCAACCGGTCACGTTCACCGTCCCGCCACCGGGTTCGACCGGCGGCGGGAGCGGCTGCGCGGTCCACTACGCGGTGACCAACAGCTGGCCCGGCGGCTTCGGCAGCAGCGTCACCATCACCGACAACGGCTCCAGCGCCATCAGCGGCTGGAACCTGACCTTCACCCTGCCGTCCGGCGAGGCGGTGCAGTCCGGCTGGAACGGCACCTTCAGCCAGTCCGGTCAGAACGTGTCCGTGGCCAACCTCTCGTGGAACAGCACGATCGCCGCGAACGGCGGCAGCGTCGGCATCGGTTTCAACGGCACCACCACAGGACCGACCACCGCCCCCGCCGCCTTCGCGGTGAACGGCAGTGCCTGCAGCACCGACTGACGGGTCGTCGGTCCGGCCCCGCCACGGGCTTCCACGTCCGTGGCGGGGCCGGGCCGGATGGGCGGGGAATCAGCTCGGACTGCAGGAGACCGTGGGCCAGGTCCAGGTGCCGTTGGTCTGGATGGTGACGCCCCAGTTGTTGCCGCTGCCGTTGGGCTTGGCGGTGAGGACCTGGGAGCTGGGGTAGCTGGCGTTGATGTTCCAGCTGGCGATGATCTTCTCGGGGGACGGGACGTTCATGGTGACGGTCCAGGTGTTGGATCCGGTGACCGCGACGTTCAGGTTGTAGCGGTCGCTCCACTGGGACCCGGCCGACAGGGTGGCGGTGCAGCCGCTGCCACCGCCGCCGGTGCCGCCCGTGCCGCCACCGCCTCCTCCACCACCACCACCGGTGCCGGTACCTCCCACGGTGATGTTGGAGTTGCCGCTGCTCTGGTAGCCCTCGGTGGCCAGGATCATGTAGTTGAAGCTGCCGAGGTTCATGCCGTGACTGGCCCAGGCGTCGAAGAAGTTGCCGGTGGTGATCGTGCCCCCGGTGCGCTTGACCTGCCGGACGGCCCAGTACTGGTTGAACGTCGCGGTGCCGATGATGGAGGGCTCGTTGACCCGCTGGGTCTCGTAGATGTCGTAGGTCCCGCCGTCGCTGGTCACCGTGCCCTTGTACGTCCCGGTGGGCCGGTAGGTGCCGTAGTTGTCGACGATGTAGTACTCCACCAGCGGATTGGTGGTCCAGCCGTAGAGCGAGAGGTAGGCGTTGCCGGACGGGTTGAAGCTGCCCGAGTAGTTGACGGTCTGCCGTCCGCCGGTGCTCCAGCCCTTGCCCGCGACGAAGTTCCCCACGTTGCTCCACGAGGTGCTGTAGTTGCCGGCCGACCCCAGGCTCATCGAGGACGACCCGCCCCCGTCGGTCCAGAACGAGTAGTAGTACCCGTTGTTGGTTCCGGTCTGGCTGGAGGTGATCACGGTGTCCGCCCGTGCGCTGCCGGGGAGCAGCAGCGCCGCGACGACGACCAGCGCGAAGGCGCAGACACTGCCGATGCGGAAGCGGAAGCGGTTGCGGCCACGGGTTGCCGCCCGGGTGGGCGGGCTGTTCTGTTGCATGCTCACTCCTCGTCCTGGAGAAGGGTTCTGACGGGCCACCAGCGTTGGTCTGGCCTTGTCAAGTGTCAATACTTTCGACACTTGTTGCGAAATCTGCGGTGGCCGAGCGGGAGAACGGGGGGAGAAGCATGCCTGATGAATGCCATTGCGTCGCTGGTCAGACCGAGTCAGGCGGGAGATCTGCCGTCATGGGGCTGCGACTCGCAACGGGATCACTCCGAAAGTTTCGACGTTGACGGGACGGCCTGCGGGGACCCATGGGCTACGACGTCGCACTGGGGCCGGTGGAGTCGCGGATGACCAGGCGGCAGGGAACGGACTCGATTCCGTGGTGGGGGGAGCCCTCGATGGCGTCCATCAGCCGCAGGGCGGCCGTCCGGCCCACTTCCAGGAGATTGGTGTCGACCGTGGTCAGCGGCGGCCGTGCGGCCAGGGCCATGACCTCCCAGTTGTCGTAGCCGATGACCGCGATGTCCTGTGGCACCCGGTGACCGCTCTCCCGCAGCGCGTCCGCCACGCCACGGCCGATCTGGTCGTTGCCGCAGAAGAAGGCGTCGCAGTCCGGCTGCGCCCGAAGGACGATGTCAGCCGCTTGGCGCCCCCAGGTCTCACTCCACTCGCCGTAGTGGACCCGGCCGGTGGCCAGGCCGATGCCGAACTCCCGCAGGGCCCGGCGGGTGTGGTGGGCGCGGGCCGCCGCGGCGGCGTGGTGCTCGGGCCCGGTGACGTGGGCGACCCGGGTGCGTCCGCTGTCGGCCAGGTGCCGCACGGCCAGGTGGACCCCGTGTGCGTCGTCGGAGACCACCGAGATGTCGCCGGGGTCGGTCGAGGGGCCCAGGGCGTAGACCACGGGCACCGACATCGGGCCCGGCAGGGGCCGCCTGGGATCGGTTCGGCGCCCCGCGACGATGATGCCGTCCACACCGCGTGCGGTGAGCGCCTGGAGGTGGTGCCGCTCGCGGATGGCGTCACCGCGGGTGTCGCACAGCAGGACCGAGGTCCGGCCGGCCCCCAGCGCGTCCTCGGCCCCCAGCAGGACCGGGATCCCGAAGCGTCCGATGCTGTCCGTGGTGATCAGCCCCACCGTCCAGCTGCGGCCCGACAGCAGGCTCTGCGCGGCGGCACTGGGCTGGAAGCGGAGCTGTTCGGCCGCGTCCAGCACCCGTTGACGGGTCTCCGGGCGCAGCCTTCCCCGCCCGTTGAGGGCCTTGGAGGCGGTTCCCGGGGTCACTCCGGCCAGAGCGGCCACATCGGCGAGGGTCGCCCGGCGCGGGCGGGGGCCCCGTTCGGTTGCTGGCATGGGAAAACCTTTTCTCACAGGGCAGTCGGCTGTCAATCCTCAGCCGGGTCGGCTGACCTCGGCCGTCGGAAACGAGTGAGAAGAACTCAGGTCAAAGCCTTGACTGAGGGGAGGGCTGGTCCTAGCTTCGTCGACGGCAAAGGGTTTCCGAAACATTTCCATCGAACCACGGAGCTGTTCCATGACCTACCCCGCATCCGACGAACCGCCCCGGCCGGGCCCGCAGGGGCCCGTGCGTCTGGGCCCTTTCGCCAGGACCGCCCTGCGTCCGTCCCCGACGGCCCGCATCGACGACGGATTCTGGTCGGTGCGCCGTGATGTGAACGCAAACATCAGCATCCCGCAGGGGCCGGCCCTGCTTGAGTCGGCCGGCAATCTGCACGACCTGCGGTTGGCCGCGGGAACCGCGACCGGTGCGTACCGGGGCCAGTATCCCTTCATGGACTCGGACGTCTACAAGTGGCTGGAGGCCGCCTCCTGGGAACTGGCCCACCATCAGCAGGGCACCGGCGACGCGCGGGCCCGGCGACTGGCCGACGATGTGGAACGCATCATCGCCCTGGTCGCCGAGGCACAGCAGGACGACGGCTACCTCAACACCTGGTTCCAGGTCACCAGGGATGACGCCCACTACCAGGACCTGCGCTGGGGGCACGAGTTGTACTGCGCCGGGCACCTGATCCAGGCCGCCGTCGCGCACCACCGCTCCACCGGCCGTTCCGGCCTGCTGGACGTGGCCGTGCGGTTCGCGGACCAGATCGACTCCGTCTTCGGCCACGGCAAGCGGATCGACGGCATCGACGGCCACCCCGAGGTCGAGACCGCTCTGGTGGAGCTCTTCCGCGAGACCGGGGAGCGCCGCTACCTGGACCTGGCCGGCTACTTCGTCGACAGTCACGGGCGCGGACTGCTGGGCTCGGAGGTCTACTGCCAGGACCGGGTCCCGTTGCGCGAGGCCCAGAACGTCGAGGGCCACGCGGTGCGCCAGCTCTACCTGCTGGCCGCTGCCGCCGACCTGGCCGCCGAGAGCGGCGAGGCGGAGCTGCTCCGCGCCAACGAGCGGCTGTGGCAGGCGATGACCGCCACCAAGACCCACATCACCGGCGGGCTGGGGGCGCACCACGACGAGGAGGACTTCGGCGACCCGTACGAACTGCCCAACGAGCGCGCCTACTGCGAGACCTGCGCCGCGATCGCCTCGATCCAGTGGAGCTGGCGGATGGCCCTGCTCACCGGCCACGCCCGCTACAGCGACCTGATCGAGCGCACCCTGTTCAACGGCTTCCTGGCCGGGGTCTCCCTGGACGGGGAGCGCTGGCTCTACGTCAACCCGCTGCAGGTGCGCGACGGTCACACCGACCCGGGCGGGGACCAGTCCGCACGCCGCACCCGCTGGTTCCGCTGCGCCTGCTGCCCGCCCAACGTCATGCGGCTGCTGTCCAGCCTGCAGCACTACCTGGCCTCCACCGACGGCCGGGGCCTGCAGATCCACCAGTACGCCTCCGGACGTCTCACCGGTGACGCCTTCGGCATGCCCGTTGTTGTGAGCGTTCACACGAACTATCCGTGGCACGGTCGGATCACCCTCACCGTCGAGGACTCCCCCGGCGACCGGCCCTGGACCCTGGCGCTGCGCGTCCCGCAGTGGTGCGAGCAGTACTCGGTGCAGGTCGACGGGGCCGCCGTGGAGACCCGGGCGGTGCAGGGCTGGCTGCGACTGGAGCGCAGCTGGCGGCAGGGCGAGGTCGTGCTGCTGGACCTGGACCTGGAGCCGAGGCTGACCCGGGCCGATCCGCGGGTGGACGCGGTACGCGGCTGCGTGGCCATCGAACGCGGACCGCTGGTCTACTGCCTGGAGCAGGTCGACCACCCCGGTGGCGGCCTGGACGACGTACTCATCGACACCACCCGCCCGCTGGCCGTCAAGCACCGCCCCGACCTGCTCGGCGGCGTCACCGTGATCGCCGCGGCCGGACAGCGCCGGACACCGGCCGTCGAGGCCGCCCACTGGTGGCCCTACCGGGCGGCCGACCCGGTGGCCGCGGCCACGGACCCACCCGCGGACGGCGAACGCATCGAGCTGACCGCCGTCCCCTACTACGCCTGGGCCAACCGCCAGGACGGCAGCATGCGCGTCTGGCTCCCCATCCTGTAGCCGGCACCGCGCCGAACCGCACCACCGGACGCACCGCACCACTCCCCCGCAGCAACCGCCATGAGCTCAATGAGGAATGCCATGAGATCTGTCTCGCGCCACGTCATGCTCGCCTGCCTCGCCACCGCCACCGCCGTCGGGGTGCTGGCCTCGGCCAGTGCCTGCTCCAGTTCCTCCAAGACCGCCCCCGGGTCCTCGGCCAAGGCCGGTGGAACGTACACCTTCTGGGACCCCTACCCGCAGTTCGACGCCACCTCGGACTGGGCCAAGCTGGTGTCCTCCTGCGGCACCCAGGCCGGGGTCACCGTGAAGCGCACCTCGCTGGACACCACCGACCTGGCCAACAAGGCGCTGCTGGCCGGTCAGCAGGGCAACTCCCCCGACGTGATGCTCGTCGACAACCCGGTCGTCTCCACCCTGGTCGAGGCCGGGATCCTCAACAAGACCACCGACCTCGGGCTGGACACCTCGGCGATCCAGCCGAACATCATCGGGGCGGGGACCGTCGACAAGTCCGCCTACGGCATCCCGATCGGGGCCAACACCCTGGCCCTGTACTACAACACCGACATCCTGGCCAAGGCCGGCGTGGACCCCGCCTCGATCACCGACTGGGCCTCGCTGACCGCGGCCCTGCAGAAGGTCAAGGCCGCCGGCAAGAAGGGCATCACCTTCTCCGCCATCGGCACCGAGGAGGGCAGCTTCCAGTTCCTGCCGTGGTTCTGGGGCGCCGGCGCGGACCTCACCAAGCTCGACTCCGCCCAGGGCGACGCCGCCCTGAGCCTGTGGAAGGGCTGGGTCGGCGCCGGCCTGGCTCCCAACGACGTGCTCAGCAACACCCAGACCACCAGCTGGCAGGAGTTCGCCACCGGCCAGTACGCCTTCGGCGAGAACGGTACCTGGCAGCTGGGCAACGCCGCGAAGGCCGGATTCAAGTACGGCGTCATCAGCATTCCGGCCCAGGCCGGCGGCCCCGCGCCCGCGCCCACCGGTGGCGAGTTCGTCACCGTTCCAGTCCAGAAGGACAGTTCGCGCTACGCGACCAGCAAGAAGATCGTCTCCTGCCTGACCAACGACACCAACCTGCTCGCCACCGACACCACCCTGTCCTACATCGCCCCGGTCGCCGCCGTGCAGACCCAGCAGGTGGCCCAGAACGCGGCGCTGAAGCCCTGGGTCGCCGCGGTCGCCGCCGCCAAGGGCCGTACCAGCAACGGCCTGGGCACCAAGTACCCGATCATCTCCGAGCAGTTGTGGACCGCCGTCCAGGGCGCGCTGTCGGGTTCCAAGAGCCCGCAGGCCGCGCTCGCCGCCGCCCAGCAGACGGCTGCCTCCAAGACCGGCTGACCCGCACCCTCCGGTGGGGCAGCCGCCGCACCCCGCGGCTGCCCCGCCCACCCACCCCGCCTCAGGTACGAAGGGAAGACAGTCGTGAGCAGAAGACCCCGCCGCAGACCGGTGTTACTCGCCCTCGTGATCACAGCCGTCCTCGTCGGCACCGACGCCGGATGCGCGGTGACGGGCGGAAGCTCCGGCGGAGGGCTCGCCGGCAAGTACTTCGTCTGGGACCCGTACCCGCAGTTCGACCAGAAATCCGCCTGGGCCGGGCTGCTGAACGCCTGCGGCAAGGAGGCCGGGGTGACCGTCATCCGCAACTCCTACGACACCGGCGAGATGGCCACCATGGTCGAGGTCGCCGCGCCCCAGCAGGCGCAGCCGGACGTCCTGATCGTCGACAACCCCACCGTCTCCACCCTGGCGCACATGAAACTGCTGACCACCACCGCCCAGAGCCGGCTGGACACCTCCGCCGTCGAGCCGAACCTGCTGGCCGCGGGCCGGCTCGACGGCAGCACCTACGGCGTCCCGATCGGCGCGAACACCCTCGCCCTCTACTACAACAAGGCCGTCCTCAAGGCCGCCGGCGTCGACGTCTCCTCGATCACCGACTGGGCCTCCCTCACCAGCGCCCTGCGCCGGGTCACCGCCACCGGCCGGAAGGGGATCACCTTCGCCGCGGTCGACACCGAGGAGGGCACCTTCCAGTTCCTGCCCTGGTTCTGGGGCGCCGGAGCCCAGCTCGGCAACACCAGGTCCGCTCAGGCCGTGGCGGCGCTGACGCTGCTGACCGACTGGGTCCGCAAGGGCTACACCGTACCGACCGTGCTGACGAACACCCAGGACACCAGTTGGAAGGACTTCCAGTCCGGAAACGTCGCCTTCGCCGAGAACGGCACCTGGCAGCTGGCACCCGCCGGCAAGCTGCCGTTCGACTACGGCATCATCCGGGTGCCCGCCCGCAACGGGGGCAGCGCCGCCGTCCCCCTCGGCGGGGAGTTCGTCACCGTCCCGGTCCAGCAGGACACCTCCCGCTACGGCGTCAGCAGCCGGATCGTCACCTGTCTGACCAGCGCGCAGAACTCCCTGGCCACCGATCGGACCCTGTCCTACATCGCCCCCACCGCCGCGGTCCAGCGCAAGCAGGTCGCCGCCGATCCCAGCCTGGCGGTATGGGTGAGCGCGGTCCAGTCCGCCAAGGGGCGCACCAGCGACAACCTCGGCCCCGCCTACCCGGCGATCTCCTCGGGGCTGGCGAACGCGGTCCACGACTCCCTCAGCGGCTCCAAGTCGCCCCAGGCCGCGCTCGCGGCAGCCAAGCCCGCCGCAAAGTAGCAGGGAACCGGAGCATCGTGAACGACACCACGCAGACACCGCACCGCGCGGAACACCCACCCACGAGGACCGCCGGAGCAGAACGGACGCCCGCGCCGGACCCCGGCTCCCCTCGGCGCCGCAGGTTCGCCCCGGAGCGCTGGGCCGCCTGGGGCTTCCTCGCCCCGGTGACCGCGTACCTGGTGCTGTTCTACGCCTACCCGCTGTACCGCAACCTCGACCTGAGCCTGCGTCACTACACCGTGCGCTCCTTCGTCGACGGCGATGCGCCGTTCACCGGCCTGGCGAACTACCGCGAGATCTGGCACGACCCCACCTTCCTGCCGGCCCTGGTCCACACAGTGCTGTTCACCGCGGTCAGCCTGCTCTTCCAGTACGGCATCGGCCTGGCCCTGGCCGTGTTCTTCTTCCAGCGCTTCCGCCTGTCGGCCACCCTGCGGGCGCTGTTCCTCGTGCCCTGGCTGCTGCCGCTGATCGTGTCCGCCTCCACCTGGTCCTGGATGCTCAACAGCGACTCCGGCGTCGTCAACACGGCACTGCACGCGGTGGGTGTCGACCCGGTCAACTGGCTCACCGCGCCGACCTGGTCGCTGGTCTCGGTGATCATCGCGAACATCTGGATCGGCATCCCCTTCAACCTGGTCGTCCTCTACAGCGGACTGCAGACCATCCCCGAGAGCCTGCACGAGGCGGCCTCGCTGGACGGGGCGAACGCCTGGCAGCGCTTCCGGCGCGTCACCTTCCCGCTGCTGCGCCCGGTCTCGGCGATCACCCTGCTGCTGGGACTGGTGTACACGCTGAAGGTCTTCGACCTCATCTGGATCATGACCAAGGGCGGCCCGGTCGACTCCTCCACCACCTTCGCCACCTGGTCCTACCGGCTCGGCTTCGGCAATCTGCTCCCCTCCTTCGGCCCCGGGGCCGCCGTCGGCAACCTCCTGGTGATCGCCGCGCTGGTCTTCGGCCTGATCTACATCCGCGTCCAGCGAAAGCAGGCCAGCGCATGACCTCGCTCCCAGCCCGCGCCGCCGCCCCGGCCCCCGCCGCCCACCGGAACCGCGCCGGCCGGCGCTCCTGGGGCAATACCGCCCTGGGCGTCCTGCTGACCGGGGTCATGCTGTTCCCGGTCTACTGGATGGTCAATGTGTCCTTCACCCGCGACCAGGACATGCGGAAGACCCCACCGGACTGGTTCCCGCTCCACGGCACCCTCGAGGGCTACCGCGCCGTCCTGGACCAGCAGCTCCCCTACCTCGGCACCAGCCTGGTCATCGGCCTGGGCACGGTCGCCCTCACCGTCGCCCTGGCCGCCCCGGCCGGCTTCGCCCTGGCCAAACTCCGCCCGCGCGGCGGTGGCGTGATGAGCTTCGTCCTGCTGGTCGCGCAGATGATCCCCGGCATCATCATGGCCATGGGCTTCTACACCATCTACCTCAAGCTCGGGATGCTCCAGAACATCGGCGGACTGATCATCGCCGACTCCACCATCGCCGTCCCCTTCGCGGTCCTGATCTTCACCGCGTTCATGTCCGGCATCCCGGACGAACTGATGCAGGCCGCCAGGACCGACGGGGCCGGCACCCTGCGCACCTTCTGGTCCATCGTCCTGCCCATCAGCCGCAACGCCGTGGTCACCGTCTCCCTGTTCGCGTTCCTCTGGGCCTGGTCCGACTTCGTCTTCGCCACCACCCTCGACGGCGGCGGCGCCCACGAGCCGATCACCCTCGGCATCTACCACTACATCGGCAACAACAACCAGCAGTGGAACGCCATCATGGCCACCGCCGTGATCGCCTCCCTGCCCGCCACGCTGATCCTGGTCCTCGCCCAGCGCTACGTCGCCGCCGGCGTCACCGCCGGAGCCGTCAAGGACTGACCCCGCGGCGCCGCCGGCGGTCGAGGCGTCGCTGAGGGCCGGTCGCAGACCTCCAGGCTGTGGCGGTGTTGTCGACGACTGTGCTCCACGTGCTGTTGTCGGTGGAATCCGCAGGGGGCGACGGCCCCAGGACACTGTCAGAGTCGAATCGATTCGGCGAGCCGCGCACATCCACCCCCGCAGGAGAACCGCCATGCAACTTTCCCGAAGGGCCGCGGCACTCGCCTGTGCCCTGGCCGCCGCCCTCGCGGCACCACTGACCGCGGGCCCCGCCCACGCGGCCGACACCTCGGTGACGGTCGACTTCTCCACCGCCGGGGGCGCGCCGACGTACCACGCCTCGGGCACCATCTACGGGATGAACCCGGACGGTTCGCTGCCGCAGGACCACTTCTACACGGACATCAAGTGGCACTTCGAACGGGCCGGCGGCGCCCAGCTCAACGGCGGCGGCTACGCCACCAGCCTCGCCGACTACCAGACCCGCTGGGCCTCCACCCTGGCCCAGTACAAGCGCACCGTCGCGCTCGGCGGCACCTTCATCATCCTCCCGCACGACCTGTGGGGCGCCGACGGCACCACCAACCAGGCCTTCCCCGGGGACAACGGCGACTGGACGCAGTTCGACAGCTTCGTCGACCAGCTCTTCTCCGACGTCAGGGCCAACCACATGACCGTCCAGTGGGACCTGTGGAACGAGGCGGACGGCAGCGGCTTCTGGGCCCGCTCGCAGACCCAGTACCTGCAGATGTGGTCACGGTTCTACGCCGACGTGCGGTCCGACTTCCCGGGCCAGCTCATCGTCGGGCCCAGCATGGCGGGGCAGCCCACCTCCGCCAACACCTGGTGGAACACCTACCTCAGCTACATCAAGGCCAACAACGTCGCCCCCGACATCTACAGCTGGCACGACGAGCCGGCCGACCCCGTGCCCGGGGCCGCGAGCGCCAACTCCACCCTCGCCTCGCACGGACTCACCAACACCCGTCCCTACCAGATCAACGAGTACGCGGCCCTGTCCCAGCAGACCCCCGGTGGCGGCGGCTGGTTCATCGGCCGCCTGGAGCGGGCCGGCGCCGACGGCCTGCGCGGCAACTGGGCCAGCGGCACCGCCCTGCACGACGACGAGGCCAACCTGCTCACCAAGAACAGCGCCGGCCAGTACCTGCCGCTCGGCGAGTGGTTCATGTACCGCTACTACGGCTCGCAGACCGGCAACATCGTCAGCCTCGTCCCCGGCGGCAGCATCGACGGCCTCGCCACCAAGGACAACACCGCGGGCAACGCCAAGATCCTGCTCGGCTCCAACGGCACCACCGGCAACGTCACCGTGAACCTCACCGGCCTGAACACCACCTCCGTGGTCCAGAACGGCCAGGTGCGCGCCGTCCTCCAGCGCATCCCCGACAACAACGGCGCCGCGGTCGACGGCCCGGTCACCGTCTCCGACACCACCCTGACCGTCAGCGGCAACGCCGCCTCGGTGACCATCCCCTACACCGCCGCCAAGGACGGCTACACCCTCACCCTGCTCCCGCCGGCCGACACCGCCGTCTCCACGGTCGCCGTCAGCGAGAACAGCGGCCAGTGCCTGGACGACACCAACCTCAGCACCGCCAACGGCACCCAGTACCAGCAGTACAGCTGCGAGGGCGGGTACCAGCAGATGCTCGACTTCAAGCCGGTCGCCGGGAAGGCCAACACCTACACCGTGGTCAACGAGCTCAGCGGCAAGTGCCTCGACGTCTCCGGCGCCTCCACCGCCGACGGCGCCGCCGTGATCCAGTGGAGCTGCACCGGCGCCGCCAACCAGCAGTTCACGCTCACGCCGGTCACCGCGCTCGGCAACAGCCAGGATTACCAGCTCGTCGCCGTCCACAGCGGCAAGTGCGTCGACGTCACGGCCGTCTCCACCGCCCCCGGCGCGCTGATCCACCAGTGGACCTGCGACACCGGGAGCGCCCTGAGCAGGCACGCGCCCGGCGCAGATGCGGGGTGGTGTCGCTGGCGTCGGAGACCTCGCAGATCAGCGACGTGTCCCGGATCAGCCTCAGCTTGATCGGTGGCTCGCCGTACTTGACGGCGTTGGTGACCAGCTCACTGACGATCAACTCGGTGACGAACGACGCTGATTCCAGGCCCCAGGCCTCCAGCTGTTCGACGGCGGACCGCCTGGCGTAGGGCACCTGTGCGACATCGGGCTCGATGTCCCAGTCGGCGACGTGCTCGGGCGACAGCGCGCGGGTGCGGGCGAGCAGCAGGGCCGCGTCGTCCGTCCGGCGGTCGTCGGAAAGCATGGCCTCCGTCACGGCGTCGCAGAGCGCCTCCAACGACTGGGCCGGACTGTTCAGGACCTCGACGAGCCGGGCGGTTCCCTGGTCGGCAGCACGCTCGCGGCTCTCCACCAGTCCGTCGGTGAAGAGGGCGAGCAGGCTGCCTTCCGGCAGTTCGAATTCGACCGCTTCGAACGGCAGCCCACCGACGCCCAACGGCGGGCCCGGGTGCGCGGGTACCGGAGTCACGGTTCCGGCCGGGGCGATGACCAGCGGCAGCGGATGGCCGGCGCTGGCCAGCGCGCAGCAGCGGGAGACCGGGTCGTAGACGGCGTACAGGCAGGTGGCGCCGGACTCGCCGGTCGGCTCGAAGCGGCCTTCGGGCTTGAGCTCGTCGGGGGCGTGCAGGACGAGATCGTCCAGGTGGGTCAGCAGCTCGTCCGGCGGCAGGTCCACGTCCGCCAGGGTGCGGACCGCGGTGCGCAGGCGCCCCATGCTCGCCGAGGCATGCAGACCGTGGCCGACGACATCGCCCACGACCAGGGCGACCCGGGCGCCGGACAGCGGAATGACGTCGAACCAGTCACCGCCCACTCCCGCGTCGGCGTCCGCGGGCAGGTAGCGGTACGCCGCCTCGACCGCGTCCTGGCTCGGCAGCCGTTGCGGCAGCAGGCTGCGTTGCAGGGTCAGGGCGGTGGTGTGCTCGCGGGTGTACCGGCGGGCGTTGTCGATGGCGACGGCGGCCTTGGCCGTCAGCTCCTCGGCGAGGATCAGGTCGTCGGCGGTGAAGGCCTCGGGCCGTTCGGTGCGGGAGAACACGACGACGCCGAGCAGGGCGCCCCGCGCCCGGATCGGCACGGTGATCCGGGCGGTCAGCCCCTCCGCGGTGAGGGAACCGTCGATCAACGGGTTGCCGGGCGGCCAGGCGGCCGGGTCGGCGGCGAGCCCGGGGCCGAAGGCCCATTCGCCGCCCTGGCCGGGTTCGGCGGCGAGTTGGACGGTGGAACATCCGGTGGCCATGCAGCGGGCGGCGACGGTGCCGGGGGCGTAGTCGACCGGGGTGGTGGGACCGGGGTGCCGGTCGGCGTCGTCCTTCACGCTGTGCTCGGCGGCACGGCTGAGCGCGACGGTCCCGTCGACGGTGAACGCGGCGGCTGGCGGCGGTTCCTCCCCGCGCAGCACCGTGTCGAAGAGGTCGACGGTGACGAGGTCGGCGAATCCCGGCACCGGGGTCCTGGCCAGTTCATGGGCGGTGCTGACCACGTCGAGTGTCCGGCCGATGCCGCTGCTGGCCTCGTTGAGAAGGAGCAGGCGCTGCCGGGCCCAGTACTCGGCACTCATGTCGAATCCCCAGTTGGCGACCGCGCGCACGCTGCCCCCGGTGTCCCGGATCGGCCACATGCTGGTGGCCCAGGCGATGGCGTGGTCGTTGCCGCGGGCCTTGAAGATGGTGATCAGACGCGCGGGCTCGCCCGTCCTGGCCACCTCGGCGAGCTTGTCGGTGTAGGCCACGCCGTCCAGCTCGGGGAACAGCTCGCGGTACTTCTCACCGAGCACCTGCTCCTCCGAGCGCGCGATCACCCGGGAGGCGGAGTCGTTGATCCAGAGGAACCGCAGCTCGGGGTCGTAGATCCCCAGGGCGAAGGGGCACTGCTCGAAGGCCCGGTCGGCGATCACGGGGCGGCGTCCCCAGCGTTGCACGGTCACCACCCGGCCCAGCACCTCGGCGTCCGCGCCGTGCAGGGACTGCACCGTCACCACGGCGTCCACGGTGGAGCCGTCCTGGTGACGCAGGGTGATGGGGTCAGCGGAACCGGAGCCGCTGTCGCAGCTCCCGGGAAACCCGGGGACGGGGCCCGCCAGCAGGTCTGCCACGGGGCGCCCGACGGTCTGCTGCGCCGTCCAGCCCAGCAGCTGCCGGCCGCCCTCGCTCCAGCCGCCCACCACGCCGTTCGGGTCCACCACGACCACGGCTGTGGGTGCGTCCTGCTTGCCGCCGATCTCCACGCGCGACGCCTCCGCCCGGGCAGCCGTGCACGCCGGAACCGGATCCAGCGCCTTCTTCCAGCCTAGATCCGACCCCGGCCCCGCGCGGCTTGGGCCGACCGGGCGTGCCGGCGGACGGACCCTAGCGCTGCGGTGTGCTCCGGTGGTCGTCGTTCTTCCGGGGGCGGGTGCGCCGGCTGTGCTCCTCGGCGAGCAGCAGGTAGCTGCTGGCGGTCCAGGTGTAGGCGCGGTCGCGCAGTCCCTCGCCGGTGAGGGCGTCGAAGTTCTCGGCGAAGCCGGAGGTCTCGCACAGGGTACGGAAACGGGCGCTGATCTCGTCGGCGAGGCGGTCGTGGCCGGCCCGGCGCAGGCCGTCCTCGATCAGGACGGTGGCGGGCGCCCAGATGGGCCCGCGCCAGTAGCCGTCGGCCTGGTAGTGGGGTGAGTCGGGCCGCTCGGTGGCCAGGCCGTGGGCGGTCAGGTGGGTCTCGATGTGTTCGGCCAGCCGGGTGCTGATGTCGCCGGGCAGGTGCTCGCCGAGGACGATGGGCATCAGGTCCAGCAGGCTCAGGCTGGTCGCGGCCGTGCCGGTGCGGGGTGGGCGGGCCTGGAAGCGGTCGCCGGTCCAGAGTTCCTCGATCATGGCGGTCTGGATCGTGTCCGCCGTGCGGGCCCAGTCGGCGGCCCGGTCGGGGTGGTCCAGCTCGGTGGCCAGGTCGGCCAGCTCGCGCAGCTGCAGGACCAGGAACGCGGCCAGGTCGGCGGTGGTCTGCAGGCGGCCGGGGTCGAACGTGGTGGCGTTGTCCCAGCCGCTGTCGTTGCCGTGCTGGTAGTGCGGCAGTAGCTGGTCGGGGGCGTGTCGGACGGTGAGCCAGAACCTGGTCCACCGCTCCAGCCGGGTGTACGCCTCGGTGAGTTCGGCGCGGTCCAGCGGCCGGGGCAGGCGCCGGCGCAGGCGGCGCAGGGCCCAGCCGTGGATCGGGGGCTTGACGAAGTTGTAGAGGACTTCGGAGTGGGTCACGGAGTCCGGGAGCGCGCCGCTCTCGTCCTGGTGGTCGAACATGATCTGGAACTGGTCCCAGGCCAGCCCGGGGGCGCCCGGGGCGAGGGCGAGGGCGTTGAAGCAGTGGTCCCAGCTCCAGACCTTGTCCATCCAGTGCTTGGACATCAGCACGGCCGGACGCCCCAGGAACCCGGCCGGGCGCACGGTGGCGGACCACACCACGTAGGCGGCCAGCTCGGCGGCCGGAGTGTCCCCGGTGCGCCAGGGGGCGACCTCGTCGGCGAAGCGGCTGAAGTCCCGGTCGGCCCGGTTCGCGACCTGCTCGTAGGTGGCAGCCGGCGTGTACGGGGTTCGGGCGCTGTCGAGTTCCTCGACCGCCGCCTCCCAGACGCTGCTGCCGCCACTGGTCAGCGTCAGCCCGCGCTGGGCCGTTCCGAGCGCCTCGCCTCCCTGGACGTCGACGGCCTGCCCGGTCAGGACGGTGACGCGGTAGCGCCGACCGGTCTCGTAGGAGGTGAACACATAGGAGTCGTCGGCCGGGTCGTGGAAGAAGAAGGTGCCGCTGAACGGTGTGAGCTGTTCCGCGCCGGCGGTCACCCTCAGGCTCAGGCCGGTGCCACGCAGCCGCAGGATGTCGGCGGCCTGGTAGGCCAGTTCGATGTGCCCGTCCTGGCCGGTCCAGCTCAGCCTCCCCGGTGCGGCGTCCCAGCGCGTCTCGGCCCGCCGGCCGAGCGGGGCCGCCAGCGGGATCAGGCGCAGCACGGGGTGCATGCCGTTCTGGTGGGACACCAGGTGCAGGTCCTCGGCGCGGGTGTGCTCGCCGGTGACGGGTGAGATGTCGAACCAGGAGCCGTACCTGCTGAAGGGTATGTCGCGGATGTTGAAGGCCGGGCCGGCGGGGGCGTCGGTCATCGCAGGGCACTCGTTTCTGGTGCGGGGAGTGTGGGGGCGGGTCGGGGGTTAGGGGGTGTCTGACGGATCTCCGCGGGTGAAGGAGCGGTGTCCGGTGCGTGCGGTCGCAAGGCGCCGGAGCGTCCTTGTAGCGGAGCTACCAGGGCGTTTCGGCAACGCGGCGAGCGTGCGTGCCGGGCGCCGCGACGCCGCGGAGATCCGTCAGACACCCCCTAGTCCTTGACGGCTCCGGCGGCGACGCCGGCGGCGACGTAGCGCTGGGCGAGGACCAGGATCAGCGTGGCGGGCAGGGAGGCGATCACGGCGGTGGCCATGATGGCGTTCCACTGCTGGTTGTTGTTGCCGATGTAGTGGTAGATGCCGAGGGTGATCGGCTCGTGGGCGCCGCCGCCGTCCAGGGTGCTGGCGAAGACGAAGTCGGACCAGGACCACAGGAACGCGAACAGCGAGACGGTGACGATCGCATTGCGGCTCATCGGCAGGACGATCGACCAGAAGGTGCGCAGACTGCCCGCCCCGTCGGTCTTCGCCGCCTGCAGGAGTTCGCCGGGGATGCCGTCCATGAAGGCGGTGAAGATCAGGACGGCGAACGGGACCGCGATGGTGGAGTCGGCGACGATCAGGCCGGGCACCGACTGCAGCATCCCGAGCTTCAGATAGATGGTGTAGAAGCCCATGGCCATGATGATGCCGGGGATCATCTGGGCGACCAGCAGCACGAAGCCCATCACCCCGCCGCCGCGCGGGCGCAGCTTCGCCAGGGCGTAGCCGGCCGGGGCCGCCAGTGCCACGGTCAGCACGACCGTGCCCAGCGCGATGGCCAGGCTGGTTCCCAGGTAGGGGAGTTGCTCGTGGAGGACCGCCCGGTAGCCGTCCAGGGTGCCGTGCAGCGGGAACCAGTCCGGTGGGGTCTTCCGCATGTCCTGGTCGCGGGTGAAGGACACATTGACCATCCAGTAGACCGGGAACAGCATGGCCCCGGTCAGCAGCAGGCCCAGCACGGTCCTCGGCCAGGTGGTGTGACGTGCGGTCATGCGTTGGCCTGCTTTCGCTGGACGCGGATGTACACCAGGCCGAAGACCAGGGCGATCAGCACCAGCAGGTTGCCGACGGCGGCGCCGTGGCCGAAGGCCGGCAGCAGGCTGCCGAAGCCGAGTCGGTAGGACCAGGTGGCCAGCGTGGTGGAGGAGTCGACCGGGCCGCCCCTGGTCATGATCCAGATGATGTCGAAGACCTTGAGCGTGTAGACCAGGCCGAGCAGCAGGGTGATCGCGGAGACCGGGCGCAGCAGTGGGAAGGTGATGTGGCGGAAGCGCTGCCAGGGGTTCGCCCCGTCCAGAGCGGCGGCCTCGTAGAGGGAGTCCGGGATGCCCTGCAGCCCGCTGTGGAGGACGACCAGGTTGAACGGGATCCCGATCCAGATGTTGGCGACGGTCACCGACACCAGGGACCAGCTCGGGGAGGTGAGCCAGTTGACCGGGCTGATGCCGACCCAGTGCAGGACGGAGTTGACCACGCCCGAGTCGCTGTTGAGCATCCAGGACCAGGTGGAGGCGGACACGATCAGCGGCAGCAGCCAGGGCACCAGGAACAGCGCGCGCAGGGTCGCCGACAGCCGGAAGTGGCGGGTGAAGAACACCGCGAGCGCCAGGCCGATGCCGTACTGGAGGAGCAGGCTGGCCGCGGTGAACAGCACCGTGTGTTCGAGGGCCGGCCGGAAGGTGGGATCGTCCAGCACGGCACGGTAGTTGGCGAAGCCGGTGAAGGGGGCGTCGCCGTCCACGAAGGAGCGGACCGTGTAGTCGCGCAGGCTCAGGTCGAGATTGCGGTAGAGCGGATAGGCGTAGAACACGCCGAGGTAGACCACCACCGGGGTCAGGAATCCCCAGGCCGCCCACTGCGGGGAACGCGGGCCTCGTCCGCCGCGTGCGGTTCTGTCGCGTGCGGTTCTGTCGCGTCCGGGGGACGGGGCGGCGGTGACCGCCCCGTCCCTGCCGCGCACAGTCCTCTGCTCCGGTGGCTGTGCTGTGTCGTTCATCGGCTGGTCCTGGTCCTCGCGGCTGGTGGTGCTACTGGGCGGCGGCCGACTGCGCGGCCGCCAGGGCCGCCTGCGGCGTCTTCGATCCGCTCAGGGCCGACTGGACCGCGGTCCACAGCTGCTCGGAGATCTTGGGGGTACTTGGTGCCCAGGTTGTCGCTGGTGCGGCCCTTGGCGGCCCTGACCGCGGCGACCCATGCCGTCAGGCCGGGGTCCGCGGCGGCCTGCTTGTCCTGCACCGCCTGGGTGGCAGCGATGTAGGAGAGCGTGGTGTCGGTGGCCAAGGAGTTGTCCGCACTGGTCAGGCAGGTCACCAGCTTGTCCGAGACGCTGTAGCGGTCGGACTTCTTCTGCACCGGGACGGTGACGAACTCACCGCCGGTGGGGGCCGGGGCGTCGCCCCCGGAGCTACCGGGAACCGGTATCACGCCGTAGTCGAAACCGGCCTTCTTGGCGTTGGCCAGCTGCCAGGTCCCGTTCTCGGCGAAGGCGAACCCGCCGGTGGCGAACTCCTGCCAGCTGGTGGTCTGGGTGTTGTTGATGACCGAGTTGGGCGCAAGGCCCTGCTTGACCCAGCCGGTCCACAGCGACAGCGCCGAGGCGGCCTGGGCCGAGTCCAGGTGGGTGAGCTGCGCACCGGCGCCCCAGAACCAGGGCAGGAACTGGAAGCTGCCCTCCTCGGTGCCGATCGCGGAGAAGGTGATGCCCTTCTTGCCCGCGGCCTTGACCTTCGTCAGCGCCGCGGTCAGCGAGGGCCAGTCCTTGACCGTGTTGATGTCCACGCCGGCGGCCTTCAGGACCGCCTTGTTGTAGTACAGCGCCAGGGTGTTCGCGCCGATCGGGATGCCGTAGGTGTCCCCGCCGCTCTGGCCGGCCGCCAGCAGGTTGGGCGCCACCGCCGAGGTGTCGACCTTGTTCTCCTTGGTCGTGGTCAGCACACCGGCCTCGGCCAGGGTGGACACCACCGGGTTGTCGACGATCAGCACGTCCGGGGAGTTGCCCTGCTGCGCCGCGAGCAGCTCCTTGTTGGTCAGGTCGCCCGTGTCGAACGAGGTGCGCTTGATCGTCACCCCGGCCGCGGTGCCGCAGCCGTCCAGCAGCCTGGTCCATGCCGAACCCGCGGCGAACTGGGGGTACGGGTCCCAGACGGTGTAGGTCCCGCCCGCCGCGGAGGACCCGCCGCCGCCACCGGCGGAGGCGGTCGTCGCCGAGGAGGAGCACGCGGTGACGCCGGAGGCGGCGACGAGGGCCGCGCACGAGGCGGAGGCGAGCCGCAACGCGATGGATCTGTTCATGGCACCGAACCCTTCGGTCTGACGGTCTGACGGGGGCAAATCCAAGTCGAATCGATTGCGCGAATCGGTTCGACAGGACCCTAGGTCTGCCCTCCGCGGCCGTCAAGGACTTGAGCGCACTTCGTCGACGGGCGCCGGCACGGAGCTTCCTGGGACACCCGCGCTGCGGCTTGTTACTTGGGGTGATGCGCACTAATGTCGCCGGAATCGGTTCGACACTCTGCATTGAGGACAGCGATGAACATCGGAGAGATCGCCAGCCGCGCAGGCGTGTCGCGCAGCACCGTCTCCTACGCCCTCAGTGGCAAGCGCTCGGTCTCCGCAGCCACCCGCAAGCGCATCCAGGACGTCATCGACGAACTCGGCTACCGGCCCAACGCCGCCGCCCGCGCCCTCAAGGAGGGCCGGACCCGCACCATCGGCCTGGTCATCCCCCCGGCCAGCACCCGGCTGACGCACATGCAGTTGGGGTTCGTGGCCAGCGTCGTCGAAGCCGCGGGGCACGCCGACCTCGATGTCCTGCTGTCCCCCTCCGGAGGGGACCACGACCGCTCCTTCGAACGCCTGCTGTCCGGTGGGCGGGTGGACGGGGTCATCCTGATGGAGATCCGGCTGGAGGACTCCCGGGTGCGGCGCCTGCAGGACACCGGGATCCCCTTCGTCGGCATCGGCCACACCGCCCGGGCCCTGGAGATGCGCTGGATCGACGTCGACTACGCCACCTTGATCAACCAGTGCGTGCACCACCTCGCCGACCTGGGACACACCCGCATCGCCCTGATCAACCGCTCGGCGGCGCTGGTGGCAGCCGGCTACGGGCCGGGGCACCGCGCCCGCGAGGGCTTCACTGCCGCGCTGGCCCAGCGCGGCATCCAGGGAATCGACGTGGAATGCGGGGACGACGTCCTGGCCGGCCGGGACTGCATCGCCCAACTGCTGCGCGACCACCCCGGCACCACCGCGGCCGCCACCATCAACGAGGCCGCGCTGCCCGGGATCCAGCGCGGCCTGGAGGAGGCCGGACTGGCCGTGCCCAAGGACTTCTCGCTGACCGGGGTCGTCGGACGCACCTGGGCCGAGGAGTTCCGGCCCCCGCTCACCGCCGCCGACGTGCCGGCCCAGGACATGGGCGCCCAGGCCATGGACCTCCTGCTGGAATGCATCGCCGACCCGACGGCGCCCTTCCGCAACATCCTCCTGGCCCCGCCCGTCTCCCTGCGCTCCAGCACGGCCCCCGCCCCGTCCAGGCCGCACCGCGGATGACCGCGGCCCGCACGGCCTGCCGGTAGAGTCGCGGCCACGAGGAGGGTGTGTGATGACGGCTGTGCTGAACCTGCGGGACGAGGGCCGCGCCAGGGTGCTGCGGGCGCTGTACCGGACGGGCGGCACCACACGTCCTCAACTGCAGGCCCTGACCGGCCTGTCCCGGGCCACCGTGTCCTCCGTGGTGCTCGATCTCATCGCCGAGGGGCTGGTGGGAGAGGAGGAGGCCGCGCGTGACGGCCGCGCCAACGGCCGCCCGGCCCAGACCCTGTCCGTCCTTCCCCATGCCGCGTACGCCGCGGCCGCGGACATCGGCCGTACCCATCTGCATGTCGTGGTCTGTGATCTGAGCGGCGACGTCGTGTGGGAGCGGCGGGTGGACAACGACGTGGACGCGCACCCCGAGAGCACCCTGGCGCTGGTCACCCGGACCGTGGCGGAGGGGCTGGCGCACAGCGGGATCTCATCGCGGCAGGTCCTCGGCCTGGGAGTGGGCATAGCCTGCCCGGTGCACCGCGGTGGCGACACGCTGGACGCGTCCGGGATCATGCCTGGATGGGTCGACGTCGATCCGGCGGCGGAACTGGCGGCCCGCACCGGGCTGCCGACCCAGCTGCTCAACGACGCCAACGCGGGCGCCATCGGCGAGTGGCTGTACGGAGCGGGTCAGGGCGTCGACGACCTGGTCTACATCCGGCTGTCGGCCGGCATCGGAGCCGGCGTCATCGCCGACGGGCGGCTGCTGACCGGTGGCGGCGGGCTGGCCGGAGAGATCGGGCATCTGCAGGTGGTGCCGGACGGCCTGTTCTGCCGGTGCGGCAACCGGGGCTGCCTGGAGACCGTGGCCAGCCCCACCTCGATCGCCCGTCTGCTGTCCCGTAGTTGGGGCCGGCAGGTGGACCCCGACGACCTCTCGGCGCTGCTGGACAGCGGACAGCCGGCCGTGCAGACCGCCGTCCGGGAGGCCGGGGAGGCTGTGGGCCGAGCCCTGGCGACCACGGTGACCCTGCTCGACCCGCAGTTGGTGATCATCGGCGGCGACTTCTCCTGGGCCGGCGAGATCCTGCTCGATCCCATCCGCAGGGGCATCGAGAGGTACGCCCTGCCTGCCGCGCGCCGTCGGGTGCGGGTGGTCGCCGGCGGACTCGGTGCCGCCGCCGAGGTGCGCGGTGCGGCCGGCATCCTGTTGAACACCGCACCGGACGCCCTGGCCACCGGCACGAACGCACGCTCGGGGCCGCCGCTCCTGGCCTGAACCGGACGCGCGGCGCGGTGCCGGTGCTGCCCGGGCCGGACCCGGGGCACCGGCACCGCGTGCGGTCAGCCGCCGCCGGCGCCGGCCGACCGCTTGCGGCTGAGGGCGTCGACCCCGGCCGCCAGGGCCAGTACCGACCCGGTCACGACGAACTTGACGCCGGCGCTGTAGCCCATCAGGCCCATGCCGTTGTCGATGACCGCCACCACCGCGCCGCCCAGTACCGCGTCGGCCACCCGTCCCTTGCCCCCGAACAGGCTGGTGCCGCCGATCACCGCGGCGCCCACCGCGTACAGCAGGGTGTTGCTGCCGCCCGCGTTGGGATCCACCGAGGTGGCCCGGGAAGCGGCGATGACGCCGCCGACGGCGGCCATGGTGGAGCACACGACGAAGGCGGAGATCCGCACCCGGGACACCTTGACCCCGCCGCGGCGGGCGGCCTCCGCGTTGCCTCCCACGGCGTAGATGTGCCGGCCGTAGGCGGTGCTGGACAGCACATAGGTCCACACCACCAGCAGTCCCGCCAGGATCGGTACGACGATCGGCACCCCGCGCAGCGAGACCAGCGCCGGGTTCCTGGAGCGCTCCAGGTTCAGCGCGTACACCGCCCCGGCCCCCAGGGCGGCGAAGACGGCCACCCGCAGGCCCGCCAGGGCCAACGGCTCCAGCGGAAGCCCCTTGGCCTGGCGCCCCCTGCGGGTCGCCAGTTGCACCGCCGCGTACCCGGCCAGGGCCACCGCCAGCAGCGCCCAGCCCACCGCGGGCGAGAGGTTGTCGTTGTCGATCGCGGTGACGGTGGAATCCCGGATCGCGACGTTCCCTCCGCTGCCGATGATGATCAGGACGACGCCCTGCAGTGCCAGGAACGCCGCCAGGGTGATCACGAAGGAGGGGATGCCGATCTTGGCCACCGCCACACCCAGGAACGCTCCGATCAGTGCCCCGGCCGCGAGCGCCGCCGGCACGGCCAGCCACCACGGGGTGCCGTGTTCCGACAGCAGCGTCCCCATCAGCGCCGCGCAGACCCCGGAGGTGAATCCCGCGGACAGGTCGATCTCCCCGAGCAGCAGCACGAAGACCAGGCCCATCGCGATCGCGGTCACCGCCGCGCCCTGGGTGAACAGGTTGGCGAAGTTGCCGGCGGACAGGAAGTCCGGACGCATGATCGAGAAGGCGACGCACAGGGCGACCAGGCCGCCGAGGGCGGGCAGCGCGCCCATCTCCCCGTTGCGCAACTGCCTGAGGTAGGCGCGCAGATGCTCCGCCACCCCGTCCGGCACGACGGCCCCCGGGACCCCGCCGTCCGACTCGTCGACCGCAGGCGGGTCCAGCCTGGTGCCGCTCATGGTGCCCCCTTGTGCTCTGTGCCGGGGACCGGGGAGTCGGCCGCCGCCCCGATCCGGCCGGTGGTGATCAGCTCGACGATCTGACTGTGGGTGACCTCGGAGGTCAGCACCTCCTGGACGCTTCGGCCGAGGTACAGCGCGCAGATCCGGTCGGACACCTGCAAGACGTCGTTCATGTTGTGGGAGATCAGCACGACGCCCAGTCCGGCATCGGCCAGCCTGCGTACCAGGGCCAGGACTTGGGCGGTCTGGGCCACTCCGAGCGCGGCCGTGGGCTCGTCGAGCACGACCACCCTGCTGTTCCACAGCACGGCCTTGGCGATGGCCACGGTCTGACGCTGGCCGCCGGAGAGACGGGCCACCTTCTGCCGCACCGAGGTGACCGTGCGCACGGACAGCGAGTCCAGTGTCCGCAGGGCCAGTTGCTCCATGCCCGGTTCGTCCAGCCGCCAGCGTCCGCGCCGCTCACGGCCGAGGAACATGTTCTGGACGATGTCCAGGTTGTCGCACAGGGCGAGGTCCTGGTAGACGATCTCGATTCCCAGCGAAGCGGCGTCGCGAGGAGCGTGCAGCCGCACCGGCCTGCCCTCGAACTCGCACTGGCCGCTGTCCATGGCGTGGATCCCGCCGATGCACTTGACCAGCGTGGACTTCCCGGCCCCGTTGTCGCCCACCAGTGCGGTCACCGAGCCGGGGTAGACCGTGAAGTCCACGTCCCGCAGCACCTGGACGGCTCCGAAGCTCTTGTTCACCCCGCGGAGCGCGAGCAGGGGGGTGTTCTGCGCGGGTTCTCCTGGTGTCACGGGCACCGTCAGAGCCCGGCCGCCGTGCACAGTGCCGCGTAGGCGCCGGTGCACAGCTGCGCGCGAGTCACATAGCCGTCCCCGATGACCTCCTTGATGTTGGACTTGGTGATGGCCTCGGGTGTGAGCAGGACCGAGGGGACCTGGCGCTTGCCCACAGGGTCGTACGTCTGGTTCGGGGCGGCCGGCTTCTGGCCCTTGTCCAGGGCCACCGCGAGCTCGGCCGCCGCGCTCGCCTCCTTCTTGACCGCCTTGTAGACCGTCATGCACTGGTCCCCCGCAAGGATGTCCTGCAAGCCGCTGACCGTCGCGTCCTGGCCGGTGACGGGCACCTTGCCGTTGCGGTGGTTCTTGCTGAGGATGGCGATCACCGCCCCGCCCAGACCGTCGTTCGCCGACAGGACGCCGCCGATGTTGGGCTGCGCGGTCAGCATCTGCTCGAAGATCGTGCCGGCCTGCTGGTTGTCCCAGTTGGGGACGGACTGGTTCGGTCCCTTGACCAGGGTGCCATTGGCGTACAGCGGGTCCAGGACCGAGTTGTACCCCTGCGCGAACAGGGTGGCGTTGTTGTCGGTGGGTGATCCGTTCAGCTCGGCCACGACCGGCTTCTTGGCCCCCTGGGCCTGCAGGCAGTTCACCAGGCCCTGTCCCTGGAGCTTGCCCACGGCCACGTTGTCAAAGCTGACGTAGTACTGCGCGCTGCCCCCCAGGGTCAGCCGGTCGTAGTCGATGGTGGCCACGCCGTTGGCGGCGGCCTTGGTCTCAATGGCCTTGCCGGAGCCGGAATCCAGGTTGGTGATCACCAGCACGGTGACGCCCGAGGTGATCATCTGGTCGGCGATGGTCTGCATCTGTGTCGCGTCGCCCTGGGCGTTCTGGATGTCGTAGGAGACTCCTGCCTGCTTGAACGCCGCGGTCAGCAGCGGCGCGTCGTCGTTGGCCCAGCGGGCCGAGGACTTGGTGTCCGGGAGGATCACTCCGATCTTTCCCTTGGAGACGGCCTTGGCCCCACTCGACGCCGGACTGCCACCGCTGACGGTCTTCGAGCTGGCGCAGGCCGAGACGGCCATGACGAAGGCCGCGCAAACGGTGACCGGTAGGAGGGCTCTGCTACGCATGACGGATCACTCTTTCAAGGAATAGGGCAAGTTTCCGACCGCAACCTATCCGTGGCGACGGGGCCTGACAAGGCGTGGCACATTTCCATTCAGCCGGGGGACGACTGGGATTCGCTGACGTGCGTACATGCAATTTCGAAAGATGTTTCGGTCACTCCGCGTGTGCGTGACTACTCTCCGTATGGACGACTTTGTACTTAACTCGGCCCATCGGCCGCTCCAAGTGTCTTGACACGATCACAAGTTGCTTCGAAACTCGTGACTGCCGGGGCAATCTGGGGAGAGGTATCTCTTCGATCAAGCCAAACCCCGAAGGAATCCGACCCGCCCGATCTGTCCGCGCAGATTTCCGCGCATTGTGGAGCGAGTGCGCGCCGGGGGTGCCTCCTTGCGCGCACTCGCCCCAGGATGCATTACGCCGGAATTCAGGAATTCGGCCAGCGGAAATCCGCCTCCGCCGTCCCCGCGGCAGCGCTGTGCAGAATTCCGTCGGGGCCGCCCGGCCGAATGCAGCGGGACCACCGAATCGGCACGGGCCAGCAGTTGTGCATCCGCACCGGGTCCGCCCCGTCGTGCCGGACCACGCCGACTCCACCGCAGCGCGCGATGACGGTTCAGCAGTTCCACGTCCTCGCACGCCTCGCGCATCAGGTTTCGCGGGAGCGGGGGGGCTCCCGACCTTCGGTGAACCATGGCGGCGGCGGCAACCTTTCCGGCCTCGGTGGCCACTGAGTGGTGCAGCATTGACTCGACCTACCGAATGGACAGGCATGACGGCAAGGAGACACGCCACCCAGCGGCCGTGGCGCGGGCGGCGCGGGCTGATCACGGGCATCCCGTTGGCGTTGACGGCAGTCGGACTACTGGTGGCCCTGGCGGTCTCGCTCCTGTCGGGAGGCGGGACCGGCCCGGGGAGTCCCGCCGCGGCGCCGGTCGGGGCCGTCCGGGCGAGCACCCCGCCCGGCTCCGCGGCTCCGGTCGCCGAGCCCGACGCCACGAGAACCAGCTCCCGGCCGTCCGCGGTGAGAACCCCGTCCGCCTCGGCCGCTGCCTCGGCTTCCGCGTCGGCTGCTGCGTCGGCCAACGGAACCGCGCGTGCCGCATCCGCCGCGGCGCCGCTCGCCGGGCGGATCAGACCCGCGGTCACCTACCACGGGGTCGCGACCGCCTACGCCGCTGGTGACGGCGGGGGGTCGTGCCTGTTCGGGCCGTCCGCCGACCTCATGGTCGCGGCGATGAACTACACCGACTACGAGGCGGGCAAGGCCTGCGGGGACTACGTGCTGGTGCGCGCGGGCAACGGAGCCACGCTCACGGTGCGGATCGTCAACGAGTGCCCGCTGCCCTGCGCGGTCGGCCAACTGGACCTCAGCCAACAGGCGTTCGCCAAGCTCGCCAAGCTCTCGGTCGGCCGCCTCCCGATCACCTGGACCCTGCTGAGCCCAGCCGACATCGGCACGATGTCCATCCGGTACAAGACCGGTTCGACCCGTTGGTGGTGCGGGATCCAGGTGATCGGCCACCGCAACCCGGTCGCGGAGCTCGAGGTGCGGACGGCCGGCGCGTGGCGGCGGCTCCCCCGCACCGACTACAACTACTTCCTCTCCGCCGACGGCAGCGGGTGCGGCGGGGCGATCAGGGTCACCGACATCTACGGGGAGAAACTGACGGTCAACGGGATCGCCCTGCGACCGGACGCCGTGCAACCGACCCGGGTCCAGTTCGCCCGGCACTGACCGCACTGGGCCTGCGGCCGGCCCTCGGCCGCAGGTGTTGCGGTGTCCGACGCGGACCGGCCGCGCGGACACCGCAACCGGGGTCAGCTCCTGAGGCTCCACTGCTGGTTCGCTCCACCGGAGCAGCCCCAGAGTTGGATCTTCGTTCCGTTGGCGGTGCCGGTTCCGGTGGCGTCGAGGCACAGCCCCGACTGCACTCCGGTGATCGACCCGTTGGCGTTGATGTTCCACTGCTGGTTCGCCTGGCCGTTGCAGTCCCAGATGACCACGGCGGTGCCGTTGGCGGTCCCCTGGCCCGAGGCGTCCAGGCACTTGTTGCCGTAGACCATGAGCTGCTTGCCGGCGGTGTAGGTCCACCGCTGGTTCGACCGGCCGTTGCAGTCCCACAGCTGCGCCTGGGCGCCGTTGGTCGTGGTGGAGTCGTTCATGTCGACGCAGCGGCCGGACTGCTGGCCCACGATCTCCTGATTGCTGGTCGGCTGACCGCTCGGCGGCGGGCTGGAGGGCGGGGTGCTGGTGGGCGGCGGGCTGGTCGGCGGGGCGGACTGGAACTGCGTGAAGAAGCTCCACACCGCTCCCAAGGTCCAGGTGTGCCAGCCGTCCCCGGTCGATCCGTCGATGGGGCCGGGGTCGTGGCCCGCTCCGTCGAACGCGGCCCAGACGACCGGGTACCCGGCCTTGCATCCGGAGTAGGTGGTGATGATGTGCGTCAGGCTGCCGTACGCCGGCTCCGGCGGATTCTGCGGGGTGCAGCCGTTGTTCCTGACGAACGTGTCACGCAGGGCCCGGCCGTTGGCGATGGGCAGGGTGTTGTCCCTGATCCCGTGCAGGCCCATGTAGGCGACGGGCTGGGTCCCGCCGCTGCACCCGCTGAGGTTCGCACCCGAGTAGACCGCGACCGCGCGGAACTCCGCCGGCCGGGCGCAGGCGAGCGCGTACGTCATCGATCCGCCGTAGCTGAAGCCGGCCGAGAACACCTGCGTGGTGTCGACGCACAGCCCTGCCTCGAGCTGGCTGGTCATGTCGTCGACGAAGGTGACGTCCTGACCGCCGGAGTTGGCCCAGCCGTTGTTGATGCCCTGGGGCGCGACGAAGATCGTGCCGTTGTTCGCGCTGTCCGCCAGTCGCCGCAGACCGTAGTAGGACCAGTTGTACCCGTCGGTCCCACCCGAGTCCACGTCGTTCGCGGTGCCGCCCACCCAGTGGAATCCGAAGATCAGCCGGTACGGGCGGGAGCTGTCGTAGTTGGCCGGGACCCTCAGGATGTAGCTGCGGCTCTGGCCGCTGCTCTGGATGGTGTGCGTACCGCTGGCCAGCGCGGGGGCCTTGCCGCAGCCGGCGGTCGCCGCGGCCGGACTGACGCCCGTCCCCGACGCGTTGGCGCCGAGGGTGCTGCTCATCGCGGTCCCGGCACCGATCAGGACAAGGGTCACCGCGACCAGGAACGCCGTCAGGCGGGATCTGTACCTCATTCGCTCTTCCTCCTTCTTCTCGGGGTGGTCAGGACACCGGCAGCGCGGTCCACTGCTGGTTGGCACCGCCGTTGCAGTCCCACAGGATCAGCTGCGTGCCATCGGTGGTCGATGCGCCCGGGTCGTCGAGGCACCGGCCGGAAGCCGGGTTGCGGTAGCCGCCGTTGTAGGGCTGCCACTGCTGGTTGGATCCGCCGTTGCAGTCCCAGAGCTCGATCCTGGTGTTGTTGGCGGTGCCGCGTGCGGTGGCGTCGAGGCACTTGCCGAGCGACCGCAGGGTTCCGTCGGAACGCGCCGACCAGATCTGACCGTTGGCGCCGTTGCAGGACCAGATGTCCGCGGCGGTCCCGTTGGCGCCGCTGCCGGAGTTGACGTCCAGGCACTTCCCGGCGACCCCGGACCGCACCTGACCGGCGGCGCCACCGGGCGGTTTGATCCAGCCGGCGGCATCGGCGGCCTGGACACCGGTGTTGAAGGCATCGGCCATCTTGCTGTAGCCGTTGTCGTTGGGATGGAGGGTGTCGGACAGGTCCGCGGCCGTCAGTGCGCTCATGTCGACGAGCCGGACGTGCCGGCCGGCCGCCTGCTTCGCCTGGACGATCGCGGGCAGCTTGGTATTGAACGCCTGCCGGTACTGCTCCTCGGTGCCGCTGGTGGAGACGATCAGGGTGCCGACCAGGACGGTGACGCCGGGCGTGTCATTGGTGATCTGGTCGATGAGCGCGCTGAGCCGGTCGGTCGCGGTCGGGACCTGGTAGTTCCCGTTCAGGTCGTTGGTGCCGATCTCCAGAGTGACCACATTGGGCTGGTAACGGGCCATCACCGAGTCCGCGATCCCGGCGATCTGGTCGATCCGCCACCCGGAGTGGCCTTCGTTGTCCGGGTCGGCCATGGTGCCGTTGCGGCCCGAGCCGACGAAGTCCGAACTGTGGCCCTCGGCGGCCAGCCGGTCCCACAGGAAACTCCGGTAGCCGTTCCCGGACGGGCTTCCGACGCCCCAGGTGATCGAGTCGCCGAGCGGCATCAGCCGCAGCGGGGTGGCCGCGGCGGCGGAGGACGTCACCGCGCCGTTGGCCGCCATCGCCGGCAGTGCGGTGCCCATTCCGAGCACGGCCGTCATGGCCGCCAGTAAGGGAAGCGTGTGCCTCTTCATGATCTCCTCGTTGAATACGAATCGATTCGAATGTTTCGACCGGCCGAACGGGTCAGTAAATGAGGACATTTCGGCATGTACAGATGCAGACGTCGAGCGAAGCTTGTTAGCGCTAACAAAATATGCGAATGTCCCGCACCCGACCGCCGCAGCCTCCATCGCTGTGCACGCCATGTCAACCCATGGCGCCTTCGGCGCAGGTGCTGCCGCGAAACTTACCTGGGGAAACTTTCCAGGAGACGTCGGCCGGCCCGGTTCAGCCGAAGAGGCGTCGCTTGATGTCGCGCTGGTAGTGCTCAAGGGTCTTGTCGAGGTGCGTCGCGGCGGCCTGGGCCGCGGCCTCGGCGTTTCCGTCCCGGATGGCCTGGAAGATCGCTGCGTGTTCGGCGACGGCCCCGGCGGCGTGGTCACCGATCACACCGCGAAGTCCGATGGTGCTGGACTGCCGCTGCAGACGGCGCGCCTCGCGCACCGCGGCGACCAGGAACTCGTTGTGCGACGCGGTGGCCACGCTGATGTGGAAGTCGTCGTCGCCCTGGTCGAACAGGGGCGCCCGGTCGGTGAGATGCCCCTGCTTGCAGGTCTCCGCGGCCTCCTCTATCGCGCGCAGTTCCGCGGGAGTGGCGCGTCCGGCGGCCAGCCGACTGGCCTCCATCTCCTGGAGCCGACGGAACTCGAAGAGCATGTAGACATGGCCGAGGTCGGTGGGCAGGAAGAACCCGCCCCAGCGGCGGAGGCCGAGCATTCCCTCGTCGTCGGCCACATACAGGCCGCGGCCCTTCTGGGCACGGACCCGTCCCAGTGCGGACAGGATCTTGACGGCTTCCCGGACCACGGTTCGACTCGTGCCGAGCCGTTCGGCCAGGGCGTTCTCGGTGGGCATCCGGTCGCCCGGCTGGAGTTGCGCCTCCGCGATGAGTTCCAGCACCTGCCCGGCGACGAGCTCGTACCCGGGCCGGTAGGCGCCGGCCGCCGACGTGCTCTCGGCGTCCTTCGGCCCGGCAGCAGCGCCCGCGGTCGTGCCCGGCTCCGAGACTGAGTCGCCGGTCAGCGCGGAAGCACTATCCATCGGTTTTCCTCCATGCGTCTGACAGAACGTCGGATGCCGTCTGGGCACTCGCCCCAGACTACTCCTTCTGCAAGAGAATAAGTAGGACACATTCTTGGCATGGACAGCACATTCGTGGCAGTCAGAGGTGCAAACCATGACAAATGGCTCCACAACTCGGCCATGCTGATCGTAGATCCCTGAAATAGGCGTGCTCATTATCTTGACTGGCGCGATTAAGGGGAGGTTAATTGCCGCCGAGGAGCTCACCGCCACGAGATCACCTCCTCCCCCTTGACCTGGGCGGGACGACCATCGCACCAGGTAGGCAGAGGACTGGTGCGCGCGGAAGCGGCGCCATATGGATACGACACATCAGCAGCCTGACCACCCCTGCTGCCCACTCATCGGGTGGGTGCCACGAGAAGTTGGAGCAGTCCATGATCAGAACGACCGGCGCCGCCCCCACCGGCAGATCCCACTCCAGCCGGCGCCGCGGCGCCCTGCTGGCCTCGTGCGCGGCGCTGACCCTGGCACTGGCCTCGGCCTGCGCGGCGGCCACCCCCACCGGTGGCGGGGGCGCGTCGAGCACCCCGAGCGGCTTCAAGCAGGCCGCGCAGAGCGACGGCGCCCTGACGGTCTGGGTGGACTCCGACCGGCTGTCCGCAGCGAAGCTGTACCAGAAGGAAAACCCCTCGGTGAAGATGGACATCGTCACCTACGACGGGGACGCCAACGGGTCGAACTACCTGCAGACCAAGGTCCAGCTGTTCAACCGCACCGGCAAGGGCTGGCCCGACGTGGTCTTCAGCTCGCAGAACAACGAGGCCTCCTGGGCCGTCCAGGCCGGATTCACCGCGCCGCTGAACCAGGGCCTGATCTCCGCCTCGACCCTCTCCGGCTTCGCCACCGGTGCCAACAACCCGTGCACCGTGAACGGCACGGTCTACTGTCTGCGCAACGACCTCTCCCAGACGGTGCTCTGGTACAACAAGCCGCTGATGGACAAGTGGGGGTACACCGTCCCCACCACCTGGGAGCAGTTCCAGGCGCTCGGTGACAAGGTCGCCACCGAGCACCCCGGCTACCTGGTCGGCGACGCGGGCGACACCTTCGCCCCGGAGATCTACCTGTGGGCCGGCAAGTGCGGCGCGAACCAGATCACCGGCCCCAAGGCGGTCACCGTGAACACCGGCAGCGCCAACTGCACCAGGATGGCCGGCCTGCTGGACGACCTGATCAAGAAGGGTTCGATGTCGGTCAGCGGTGTGTTCAGCACCGACTTCGACAAGAACAAGGGCGGCAAGGTCCTGCTGATGCCCGGTCCGGCCTGGTACGGCGGAGCGGTGTTCCAGAGCACCCTCAAGACCCCGGCCAAGCAGATCGCCACGGCCCCGATGCCGCAGTGGAGCGGCGACACCCAGCCCACGGTCGGCAACGTCGGCGGCGGGACCTGGCTGCTGTCCGCGCACTCCGCGCACCTCAAGGCGGCCACCGCGTTCATGACCTGGGTCACCACCTCGGACGACTACCAGGGCAAGCTCGCGCCCGGCTACCCGGCCTCGACCTCCGCCGCCAGCACCTGGCTGGCCGCTCAGAAGGCCGGCGGCTACTACGCCAACGACATCACCGCTCCGCTGCAGGCCGCGGCGAACCAGGTGTGGTCCGACTGGGGCTACGGCCAGTTCAGCCAGGAGGCGATCTGGGCGGCGACCGTCAAGCCCGGCCTGACCTCCGGCAAGTCCATCGTCTCGATGCTGCCGGCCTGGCAGACCGCCATCACCCACTACGCCCAGGCCGACGGGTACAAGGTCTCCCAGTGACATCGATCAATACGTCGTCCGATACCGCCGGGTCGCGCGCCCCGCGTGCGCCCCGGCGGGCCCGGGGCGGCTACGCCTTCATCGCCGGGTACGTGGTCCTGCTGGCCGCCTTCGGGATCGTACCCACGGTCTACGCGATCTACTTCGCCTTCACCAACGCCGACGGCGCCTTCACCGGGCTCGGGAACTTCACCGCCGCCGCCGCGGACTTCCGGTTCCTGCCCGCCGTCGGACATGTGGCGCTCTACCTGCTCTTCTGGCTGGTCTCCCTGGTCGTGCTCGTGGTGGTGCTGGCCCTGGTCCTGCACCGGCTCACCTCGCAGGGCCTGAGCCGGGGCCTACGCTTCCTCTTCTACATCCCCGGCGCGCTGGCGGGGGCGGCGAGCGTGATGGTGTGGCTGTTCATGCTCGACCCCACGGTCAGCCCGGTCAGCTTCCTGCTGCGGGCACTGGGGTTCCCCACCTTCGGCAGTGTCATCGCCCCCGGCCACCTGCCGGTCCTGTTCACCCTCATCGCCTTCTGGACCGGTGTCGGGGGCTGGATCGTGGTGATGTACGGGGCACTGAACAACATCTCCACCGACATCCTGGAGGCCGCCCGGATCGACGGGGCGGGACCGTGGCGGACCGCCCTGCACATCCAGATCCCGCTGCTGCGCAAGTGGATCGTCTACATGGTGATCCTCGCCTTCGCCGGCGGCGCCCAGCTGTTCGTCGAACCGCAGCTGCTCTCCCAGGCCAGTGTCGGCGTGGCCGGCCGGGACTACTCGCTCAACCAGCTGTCCTACGACCTCGCCTTCCAGATGAACAACGTCAACGGCGCCGCCGCGGTGTCCGTCGAGCTGCTCATCGTCGGACTCGTGGTCGCCACCTTCTTCGTCGCACGGTCGGGGTTCTTCGATGCCGAATGACATCAGGTCGCGGCGCCCGCTGACCAAGCTGCTCACCGCCGCACTGCTCATCCTGTTCCTGGTCTTCTTCGTGCTGCCGGTGGTCTGGCTGGTGCTGGCCTCGACCAAGACGGACGACCAGCTGGTGCACAACAACCCGCTCTCCTTCGGCTCCCTGCACGCCCTGCGGGCCAACTGGGACGCGCTGACCGGATTCCAGAACGACGCGATCATGCTGTGGCTGCGCAACTCCGCCCTCTACTCGGGCGTCGCGCTGGTCATCACGCTGGTGGTCGCGGTGCCGGCCGGATACGCCCTGGCGACGACCGAGTTCCGCGGACGGCACACCCTGCTGGTCGCCACGCTGGTGGTGATGCTGATGCCCAACGCCACCCTGGTGGTGCCGTTGTTCCTGGAGGTCAACGCGGTCCACCTGATCGGCTCGATGTGGTCGATCATCCTGCCGTACTCGTTCTACCCGTTCGGCGTCTACCTCACCTACATCTACTTCAGCACCGCCCTGCCCAAGGACCTGCTGGCGGCAGCCCGGATCGACGGCTGCAGCGAGTTCGGGGCCTTCCGCCACATCGCCCTGCCGCTGGCGACCCCGGTGGTGGCCCTGGTCGGCTTCTTCAGCTTCGTGGCCAACTGGACCAACTACTTCCTGCCCTACGTGATGCTCCCCGCGTCGGACCAGATGCCGGTGCAGGTGGGTCTCGGCACCCTGCTCGACAGTGTGCCCTCGTTCAACCCGACCGTGGGCGAGTCCGCCGTCCTGCGCCCCGAACTGGCCCTCGCCACCCTGCTGGCGATCGTTCCGGTGCTGGCCGTCTTCCTGTTCTCCCAGCGCTTCCTGATCGCCGGAATGCTCGCCGGAGCCACCAAGGACTGACCGCGGCGTACCGATCCACCGCACGTCCGATCCGCGCCCGACGCCCGAGGCGCGTCGCCGTGCCGACGCAACCTGCCCAAGGAGATCCCCGCATGCCCCAGAACCCGTCCGGCCCCGCCCCGGCCGACCCCGCCGACGCAGCCAGGACCGTACCGTCGCCACCGGGGATCACCGCCTCGGTCCCGCTGCTCGAACCACCGGGCTGGGCCGTCGCGCAGCGGGAGTTGTTCGACCTGCTCGACCACTCCTGGCGCCGGTTCGCCCGCGACTACACCGGGGAGGACGGCGGTCTCAACTACCGCAACGAGCTGACCTCCCGCGACGGCGCCGACGACTTCTACGAGGTCTTCTTCAACTGGCCCCAGCTCTACCTGCTCGGCGGGGCCGACGACCTGCTGGAGGCCGCCGAGCACCACTGGGAGGGCGTCACCCGGCAACTGACCGAACTGGGCATGCTGAAGGACGAGTACGAGCGCGGCTACGACTGGTTCCACCAGGGCGAGAGCCTGCTGCTGCTCTACTTCCTGTCGATGGCGGCCCCGGAGCGCTGGTCGGAGCGGGCCCTGCGCTTCGCCGAGCTGTACACCGACCCCGCGCACGGCAACTACGACCCCGGGCACCGCATCATCCGCGGCCCGCACAACGGCAGCGACCCGGAGCGCGAAGGGCTGTTCGACGGCGACGCCTACCCCTGGCTGCCCCAGGAGGCCGAGACCTACGGCTACCCGCTGGACTGGCTGCTGTCCCCCGGCTCGCCCACCCCGGACCTGGCGCACGACCCGCGGCTCGGCGAGGAGATGCGCCGCCGGATCGGCTCCGGCGACACCGCTGTCAACCTGGCCGCGGCCGGCCTGGTCCTCAACGCCTGGATCCTGTCCGGCGAGGAGCGCTACCGGGAGTGGATCACCGCGTACGTCGGGGCCTGGCGCGAGCGCGCGGCGGCCAACGGCGGGATCATCCCGGACAACGTCGGCGTCGACGGGCAGGTCGGCAGCCAGCTGGACGGCCGCTGGTACGGGGCGCACTACGGCTGGTCCTGGCCGCACGGCTGGTTCACCATCGGCCCCGCCGCGCTCATCGCGGCGATGGCCGCCGCGACCGCGACCGGCGACGAGGGCTTCCTCGACATGGTCCGGCCCGCCCTGGACGCCGTCATCGCCAACGGCAAGAACATGACCAGCGCCGAGTCGGACACCAGCCAGCGCTCCCGGTGGACCGCCGTGCTGGGCGAGGACGTCGACACCCCCACCCTGCACGTGCCGATGCGCCACAGCGACCGCGGCTGGCACGACTACAACCCGGTGCTCGCCGCCGTACCCACCGCGCTGTGGCACCACAGCGCGCAGGACGCGGACCGCATCCGCCTGGAACGGCTGCGCGAGGCCAGCGGCTACGACTGGCGCACCGTGCGCTCCTTCCGGACCAAGGAGGAGGCCGGCCACGAGGAGCCCTGGCTGGCGTTCCTGGACGGGGACAACCCCGACTACCCGGAGCGGATCCTGGCCGCCGCCCAGGCCCAGATCCGGCACCGGCTGGCGCGGATGGACAAGTACCGCGACCTGGACGTGCCCGAGGCCGACATCCACGTCTGGCAGCAGTCCAATCCCGTGGTCACCGAGGCCCTGGTCCAACTCACCTGGGGCGCACCCCAGGTCCTCTACAACGGCGGGCTGCAGCAGGCCCGGGTGCGCTACTACGACGCCCGTGCCCGCCGCCCTGGACTGCCCCCGCAGGTGGCCGCGCTGGTCACCCGCATCGATCCGGAAGCGACCACGGTCGAACTGGTCAACCTCGACCCGCAGGCCGCCCGGACCGTGGTCGTGCAGGCCGGGGCCTGCGCCGAGCACACCATCCGCAGCGTGCGCCACACCGCCTGCGCGGACTCCTCCTGGATCGGGGGCATGTACGACTACGGGCACGGGGAGCCCACTGTGACCGAGGCGGTCGCGAGCGTCGACGGACCGTGGCTCACCGTCGAACTGCCGGCCTCCTCCCGCGTCCGCCTGGAACTCGACCTGGTCCTGCGCACCCGCACCCCCTCCTACCGCACTCCCTTCGACCCGGCGGGCCGCGGATGACCGCCGAGGTCCCTGCCCCATGCCCGCCGGTGCTCGACTCCCACGTCCACCTGTGGGATCCGCGACAGCTCGACTACCCGTGGCTGCCCGGCACGGTGCTGGACCGCCCCTTCCTCCCCGAGGACCTGGAGCCCCTGCTGCCGTCCGCTGCCGGAGTGGTCTTCGTCGAGGCCGGGCGCGTCCCGCGGCAGGCGGGAGCGGAGGTCGAGTGGATCCGCGACGCGGCCCGCACCCGCCCGTGGATCCGCGGCGCCGTCGCCCATGTGTCGCTCGAAGCCGGGTCCACAACCCGGGATCTGATCAGGCGTCATGGCGAGGACCCCTTCGTGGTCGGGGTGCGCCGCAACATCCAGGACGAGGCGGCCGGCTTCACCGCCGACGAGGAGTTCCGTACCGGCGTACGCCTGCTGGGCGACGCCGGACTGCCCTTCGACGCCTGCGTCCGGGCCGGTCAGCTCGTCGAACTCGACGAACTGGCGGCGGCCTGCCCGCAGACCGCCATCGTGCTGGACCACCTGGGCAAACCGGCGGTCGGCGGCACCGGGGACGCGGCCTGGCGGCGCGCCCTGGAGCAGCTCGGCCGCCACCCCAACCTGGTCTGCAAACTGTCCGGTCTCGCCACCGAGGCCGGGCCGGGGGACGCCTCCCCCGAGCTGCTGCGCCGCTACCTGCGGGTGGCGCTGGAGGTCTTCGGCCCGGACCGCTGCCTGTTCGGCAGCGACTGGCCGGTGCTGACCCAGGCCATCGACTACCGAGGCTGGCTCGACCTGGTGCTCGACGCCCTGGCCGGGCAGTCGGCGCAGGCCGTCGACGCGGTGCTGCGCGGCAATGCCGCCCGGGTCTACCAGCTGCCCGACGATCCCTACGGAAAGGACCTCGCATGAAACGCCTTGCCCAGACCATCCGCCTGCGGCCGGAGAAGCGGGAGGAGTACCTCAAGCTCCACTCCGCCGTCTGGCCCGCCGTCGAGGCGGCCATGTGGGCCGCCAACATCCGCAACTTCAGCATCTTCCTGCGTGAGGACACGCTGTTCGGCTACCTCGAGTACCACGGCGAGGACTTCGAGGCGGACATGGCCCTGCTGGAGGCCGATCCGCAGACCCAGGAGTGGTGGAAGCTCACCGACCCCTGTCAGCAGCCCTGGTCCGACGCCGACCGGCAGTGGTCGGTCATGGACGAGATCTGGCACCAGGACGAGACGAGGCAGTCATGACCGCAGCAGCAACCACCAGGCAGGTCGCCTACACCGGCGCCGGGTCCCTGCGGATCGAGGCGTCCGCCCCGGTCCCGCCGGCGGCCGGACAGGTCCGCATCGACGTGGCCTACACCGGGATCTGCGGCACCGACCTGCACATCTTCCACGGCACGATGGACGGCAGGGTCAACCCGCCCGGTGTCATCGGGCACGAGATGTCGGGCCGGATCGCGGAGCTCGGCCAGGGCGTCGAGGGCTGGGAGGTGGGTGACGCGGTGACCGTCATGCCGCTGGCCCGGTGCGGGGAGTGCCCCGCCTGCCGGGCCGGGCACTCGCACATCTGCCACCGTCTCAACTTCATCGGCATCGACTCCACCGGCTCGATGCAGAACAGCTGGACCGTGCCGGCCGAGACCCTGGTCCGGCTCCCGAGCCGGGTGCCGCTGGACCACGCGGCCCTGGTCGAACCGACCGCCGTCGCCGTCCACGATGTACGGCGTGGCGATGTGCAGCCGGGCGAGAAGGTCGTCGTGGTCGGCGGCGGCCCGGTCGGGGTGCTCATCGCGCTGGTCGCCCGGCACTCGGGAGCCGAGGTGCGGCTGGTCGAACTCGACCCCTTCCGGCGGGAGGTCGCCGAGAAGCTCGGCCTGACCACCCTCGACCCGCGCGGCCAGGACGTCACCGCGGAGGTCGAGGCGTGGACCGGTGGTGCCGGTGCGGCGGTGGCCTTCGAGGTGTCCGGGGCCGCCGCCGGTGTGGCCACCGCCGTGGACGTGCTGGCTGTGCGCGGACGCCTGGTCCTGGTCGCCATCCACTCCGCACCGCGCGAGGTCAACCTGCACCGGTTCTTCTGGCGCGAGCTCACCCTGATCGGCGCCCGGCTCTACGAACGCGACGACTTCGAGACCGCCGTACGCCTGATCGCCGACGGGGACATCACGGTCGGCGCGCTGATCTCGCGGATCAGCCCGCTGGAACAGGCGGGCGAGGCGTTCGCCGCGCTGGAGTCGGGCGGCGGCGTGATGAAGGTCCTGGTCGACTGCCGCAGCACCGAGGGGACGGACGCCCGATGAGCCACACCTTTCCGCAGTCCTTCGACCTGAGCGGCAAGCTGGCCGTGGTCACCGGCGGCCGGCGCGGCATCGGCCTGGGCATCGCCGAGGCCCTGGCCGCCGCGGGCGCCGACATCATCGCGGTCAGCGCGAACCTGGAGCCGACCGGCAGCGAGGTCGAGGCACGGGTCACCAAGCTCGGCCGCGAATGCCGCACCGTCAGGACCGACTTCGCCGACCGCGCCGCCGTCACCGAGCTGGCCGCCGAACTCGGCCGATTGGAACGCCCGGTGGACATCCTGGTCAACAACGCCGGCACGATCGCCCGCGCCCCGGCCGCCCAGCACAGCGACGCCGACTGGGACCATGTCCTGGCCGTCGATCTGAGCAGCCAGTTCGTGCTCACCCGGGAGGTGGGCCGGCGGATGCTGGAGCACGGCAGCGGGAAGATCGTCTTCATTGCGTCGCTGCTCAGCTTCCAGGGCGGCATCACCGTACCCGGCTACGCCGCCGCGAAATCCGGCATCGCCGGGCTGACCCGCGCGCTGGCCAACGAGTGGGCCGGACGCGGGGTCAACGTCAACGCCATCGTGCCCGGCTACGTCGCCACCGACAACACCGCGGCGCTGCGCGGGGATCCGGCCCGGAACGCGGCCATCCTGGACCGCATCCCGGCCGGCCGCTGGGCCGCGCCCGAGGACTTCGCCGGTGCCGCGGTGTTCCTGGCCTCGGCGGCCTCCGACTACGTCCACGGCGCGCTCATCCCCGTCGACGGGGGCTGGCTGGGCCGTTGAGGGACGGGGCGGTGAGGGCCGGGACACGGAGTCCCGGCCCTCACCGTCTTCTACCGCTGCGTCAGCTCAGTTTCCACTGCTGGTTGCTCTGGCCGTTGCAGGTCCACAGCTGGACCAGGGAGCCGTTGGCGGTGGCCGCTCCGCTCACGTCCAGGCACAGGCCGGACTGGACGCCGGTGACAGTGCCGTTGGCGTTGAGGTTCCACTGCTGGTTGGTCTGGCCGTTGCAGCTGTAGATGATCGCCTTGGTGCCGTTGACGGTGCCCTTGGCGTTGGCGTCCAGGCAGAAGGTGCTGCCGCCGATCGTGGTCGTCAGCTCGTTGGACGAGTTGTGCGTCCAGGTCTGGTTGGCCGCGCCGCTGCAGTCCCAGATCTGCTGCTGGGTGCCCAGCGTGGTGGACGAGTTGGGGTCGTCCAGGCACCTGCCCGAACCCACCGCGTGCAGCGCGGTGCCGCTGGGCGGGGTGCTACCGCTGGTGATCCCGGCCTGGGCGATCACCTGCTGGGCCGCGGACGGCCAGTTGGTACCGCTGACCTGGACGTTGCCGGTCAGCACATTGTTGTGCGGGGAGCCCGTGGCGACCTGGGTCGCGCCGCCGTTGTACCAGTTGGTGTCGAAGGTGCTGTCGTTGGTGTTGTTGCCGCCGCTGGCGTTGGTGAAGGCCCATACGCCGGAGTCCTGGATGACGTTGTTCTTGAGGCTGACGTAGCGGGAACCCTCGTCCAGGTAGAGGCCGACGGTGTGCTGGTTGTCGTAGATGTAGTTGCCCTGGAACACCGCGCCGGGGTTGGCCGACAGGTTGTAGAGGCTGCCGCCGTCGTGGAACACCTTCTTGGTGCCGTGGATCAGGTTGTCGGTGACGACCGTGTTCTTCAGGGTCGTGGGTGTGGTGTAGACGGGCTGGTAGTTGTACAGGCCGCGGTTCTGGTAGTCCTGGCTGCCCCCGGCGTCGTTGGCGCCCCAGCCCCAGCCGATGTCGATGCCGTCGTAGGCCAGGTTGGAGACCTCGTTGTGGGTGATGACCGCATGGGTGACATAGGTCGACAGGATGCCGGCCATGTCCTTGTAGTCCTCGGCGACATTGGTGACCAGGTTGTTCTGGAGGGTGATGTCCTGGTTGGTCATCGCCGTGTTGGAGGGGTGGTGGGCGTCCGGCTGCACGCCGCCGACCACGATGCCCGCGCCGGAGTCGTCGGTGAAGGTGCTGCCGGAGACAGTGATGGAGGACGCCCCCAGTCCCAACCCCGAGGCGTGGGCGTCGGCGTCGTTGCCGATGCCCAGACCCACCTGCCCGAGGTGGGTGAAGGTGTCGCCGGTGAAGGTGATGCCCCGAGCCGCGGACACCTGTACGGCGGCCGGCACCTGGCTCCAGCTGTTGCGCGCCGCCTCGAACAGCTGGCAGCCGGACTGGCAGGACGTCATGAAGTCCGAGGGCTGCGAGAAGGTGCGCCCCAGGAAGGTGCCGCTCTGCTGGTCGGCGTAACCGACGGAGGTGCTGGGGGTGAGCCAGGTGGTGTGCTCGAAGGCGACGCCCTGGACGGTGATGTCGTGGGCGGGGCTGGTGTAGCTGCCGCCCACCTGGAGCAGCGAGGTGAGCTGCGGCAGTTCGACGTCGTGGGCGGTGGGCGACCAGCCGGAGGGCGCCTTGTAGTAGAGCTGTCCGGCCGAGGGGTCGAGGTACCACTGGCCGGCGTTCTTGAGGAAGCTGTAGGAGTTCTCCAGCTGCATGCTGCCGCCGGCGAAGGGGCTGGCCAGGGTGTCGTAGCCCCAGTTGTTGTTGTTCCAGGCGGGCTGCTGCATGGTGATGGCGCTGGTGCTGATGCTCTGCACCGGCGCGTAGCGGTCGGTGAAGGAGTTCTGGCTCTCCACCTCGATACGGTTCTGCTGCGGCAGCGCGGCCAGGTAGTTCAGTGCCGGGTTGACGATGGTCATCCCGCTGGCGGTGATCTTGATGTCATTGCGGGAGAGGGATATCGCCGCCCGGGGGGCGAGCGCTCCGTCGACGTACAGCTGCCGCGAGTCGGTGCCGGTCGGGACGGACGCCGCATAGATGTTGTTCGACGCGTCCTTCACCGTCCATCCGGTCACCTGCCGCCCGCCGGACAGCACCGGGTGCGCTCCGGCCGCCGCCTGCCAGACGACCTGGTGGCCGTTGCTCCCGGAGTCCGCGCTGCCGAGCACCAGCGGCGCCGACAGGCGGTAGGTTCCGTCGGCCAACTGCACGACGATGTCGCCGCTCATGTTCCCGTCGGCGGCCTCGACCGAGGCCTTCGCCTGGGCCACCGAGCACGGAGCCGACGCGGAACACGCGGAACCGCTGCCGGACGGGGAGACATACAGGGTGGTCATGGTCGCTGCGTCCGACGACACGGCAGGCAGGGCCACGACGGCGCCGAGGGCGAGCGCCGTGACGAAGGCCGACCCGAGTGCTTTGCGGCGTCGGTGTACGAATGCTGGGAGCACGGTGATTCTTCTTTCCTGGTAGTGGCAGGTGCAACGGGACCCGACCGCCTCCCCGGCCGCGCACGGCGGCCGGGGAGGGAGGGTGCGACTGCCGGGTTCAGCTGCGGTTCCATTTCTGGTTGGTCGCGCCGGTGCAGGTCCACAGCTGCACCAGCGTGCCGTTGGTCGTGCCGTAGGCGCTGGCGTCGAGGCACAGGCCCGACTGGACGCTGGTGACGGTCCCGTCGGAGTTGACGTTCCACTGCTGGTTGGTCTGGCCGTTGCAGTCCCAGATGATCGCCCGGGTCCCGTTGGCCGTGCCCTTGGCCTCGTCGTCCAGGCACTTGCCGCCGTAGATCCGCAGCTCCTTCGCGGAGGTCTGGGTCCACTGCTGGTTGGCGTTGCCGTTGCAGTCCCACAGCTGCAGTTGCGTGCCGTTGGTCTGCGAGGCGTTGGGGACGTCCACGCACCGGCCGCCGTTGGCGCTGCGCAGCGGCGTCGTCGTACCGGTGCCACCACCCCCGCCGCCCGAGGAGCTGCCGTAGCCGGCCGCGGTGACGGTGGCCTGCACGGCGTTCTCGGTGGCGTCCGACGGATAGCCGGCGGTGATCGCACCTTCGAAGAACTCGCCCTGACCGGAGACGCTGTTGTCGCCGCCGGTCCCGAGCAGGATGGAACTGTCCGTCTTCATCGGCGAATACCCGTTGGGAAGGGCCCCGGAGTACGTGGTGGTGAGTCCGCCGGCGGCGGCGTTGCCGTATTTGAGCGTGAAGTTGCTGGTGCCGTTGTTCTTCTCCCAGGCGCTGACGAAGGGGAAGTGCACGCCCTGGTTGTTGGGGTCCTTGTTCGAGCCCGTGTTGGTGTGGTACATGCCGTTCTCCAGGTCGGCCTCGACCCAGGGGCCGGTGCCGGTGCAGCCGCCGAACCAGCAGGCGGTGCCCCAGTAGATGGCGTTCATGGTGGCGTTGCCGGTGTCGGTGTGCGAGTTCTCCCCGCTGCCGTAGTCGAAGCAGCACCACTGGTCGGTGTAGTTGGACGAGGTCACCATGTAGATGCCCTCGGGCTGGGATCCGGTGGGCGCTCCGGAGGCGTGGTCGACCCGGTAGCCGACGCCCTGGGTGACCTTGACGCCGAAGACCTGGTGGCCGGAGGCCGTCACCGGCAGGGCCATGGCATCCGCGCCGACGTCGGCGCCGTTGGCTCCGGGGCCCTTCCAGTAGCCGCCCGAGGAGATCGGCATGTCGTTGTGGCGGGTGGTCTGGTCGTAGATCTTGGTGATGGTGCAGCTGGTCCCCGCACAGAACGAGGTCTGCGAGGCACCGTCCGCGAAGCCGCCGGCCGACAGCAGCCCGATGTCCCGGTAGCTGTGGTCGGAGGCGCGCTGGATCTGGTAGAGCGGGCCGTTGTACGCGGCGAAGAGGGCCCGCGTGGTGGAGTGCGCCGTCACGCACGGCGTGCCGCCGGTGGCGTAGATGTCGCACGGCAGCGGAGCGACAGCGGCTGCCGCCGCCGGGAGGGCCTGGCGGACCGCGGTCGCGTCCGGGCCGGCCGCGACGGCCCGACCTGCGAACACCGCTGCGGCCAGGGCGAGCGTCAGCAGCAGCACAACGATGGGCCTGGCACGGCGTAAGGCCCTGGGTGGGGTGGTGGTGGCGAACAAGGGCTTTCCTTTCCGGGAAGTGACGGGACTGTGCGAGCTGTAACACCTATGTAGCCGCGCCATGATGAGGATTGATCAGTCTCATTGCATGAGGAGACACGCGTCGAAGCTGAGCGCAACCCGGCCGCCCTGGACAGGGGTGCCCGAAGTCCGGGCAAAGAAGCAGGTCATTCACCACAACTCGGCACTTTCCCAGAAATGTGAGCGCTCACATTTCTGAAGACAGCACTGAGGCGTTCTGGGTGGGACGGGATCAGCGGCTGCCGAAATGAGACTGACACATTTGCGCGCCGAACCTCAAGAGGTGCGTCACACCGGGCTTCAGCAACACGGGTCGGTCCCGGCCCGATCCCCTCTGCCGACGCGGTCGGCCCCGGGTAACTTTCACGGCGGGACAGAAAGTCACACCCCACGTGTCACCTGACGACCCGACAACTGCCGATCCTTCAAGCCCGAGGGACCGCACCCGCCGCCGCAACCGGGGGCGACGCGGGTGGCGTACTGGCCTTCACCGGGGTGGGCAGTACTGCCCCGCACCGGAGGTAGTTCCGCCGGGGTCCGCTGCTAGGCTGGGGCCGGATGTTAACGCGCACATCGCACGAGAGGACGGTCGAGGAAATGCTCCTCGATGACGCGTCCGCGGAGTTCCATGAATTCTTCGAACGCCACTATGCCGAACTGGCCCGTCTCGCCCACCTGCTGACCGGCGAGACGGACGCTGCCGACGACCTCGCCGCAGATGCCCTGCTGGCCCTGTGGCAGCATTGGGCGCGGTTTCGCAACACCGATCATCCGCTTGCCTACGCCCGCGGCGTGGTGGCCAACATGGCACGAGGACGGATTCGCAGTGCGGTGCGCGAGCGGCGCCGGGTCGCCCTGTTCTGGTCCCGCGGCCTGGAGCCGGTGCAGGGGCCGGATGTGGAGGCAGTGCTCGAGGTGCGCGCGGCGCTCGCCCGGCTGCCGTTCCGCAAACGGGCGTGCGTGGTCCTGCGCCACTCCTTCGACCTGTCGGAGAAGGACACCGCCGCGGCGCTGGGCATATCGGTCGGCACGGTGAAGAGCCAGACCGCGAAGGGAATGGCGGAACTGGAACGGATACTGGACGACGGAGCGGTCGGGCAACTGGTGACAGGGAGGAGGATCCGGTGAACGAGGAGACCACCCGGCGCCTTCGCCAGGCCGCCGAGGCCCACCAGCCGGATCGTGCGCGGATCCTGGCCCGCATGGAACGCGGTGCGGCCGGCCCGGCCGCTGCTCGCCGCGCGCGGCCGAAGGCACGGTCCTGGCCCAGGGCGGTACTGGCCGCTCTCGTCACCGCCGGCATCCTGACGACCGGTGGTCTCGCCGTCGCCGGCATCGTCGGCTCCCCGGCACCGTCGGCCGCCCCCACCAAGGCCGCCGTCCCACCCCCGACGGCCACCCGCAGCGCGCCGTCGTCGCCGTCGCCCGACAGCACCACCGCCCGTCCCGGCCCGCCCACCGCGACCACCGCTCCGGGCGCCCCGCACCCGACCGCGTCGGCGGGCAGCCGGAGCCAGAGCGGCCCGCTGTGGGCGCAGGGCTCGGTGGACCCGCACAGCACCGTGTACTGGGGCCAGAGCAACCTCGTCCTCAAGACCGCACAGCAGCTCACCTCGCTCACGCTGGAACTGCGCATCGCGGAGACCGGAGGGGTGCAGTACACAGGCACCTGGCGGACGCTGCCCAGCGACGACTTCACCGTCAGCCATCAGCAGATCGGCGGTGCGCTGGTCTACCGCTGGGTCCTCAAGCCGGGTCGCACCGTGCCGGCCGGGCAGTACGAGTTCGCCGCCCAGTACAACCACGCCACCGGGCCGCGCGATGTCACGGGCGACGGCTTCCGCGTCGACGCCCGCGGTCCGAGTGGCCCCAACGCGGTCTGGGGAGGGTTTGCTCCGACCCCGTGACAACGGTGCGGTGGCCGGGCGTCGGTATTTACGTAGTTCTACCGATACTCCCGCACGGACTCCGTGTCGTACATTCGCTACCTGGATCGCCTTTCTGGTTCGCGGAGTCGGACTTGCACGGCCGTCAATGTCATCCATCTGCCGGATTTCCAGATCGGACGGACACGACCACTATGCATCAGCCCTTTGAGAACAGCGCCGCTCAACCCGGGGTCCTCGGCCCGGAGGTGGCCGACCTGCTGGTAGAGCTGTCCGACCAGGCAGATCGCTGGCAGGCGAGCCTGACACAGGCCCAGTCGCAGATCCGGGCCCTGTCCGAGCGTGAGGACGGGCGACGATGTCGGGACCTTGACTGCTCCGTGATGGATCGGGATCAGGCCGCCCTGCTGGTCGCCGACCTGTTGGACCGTGGTGCCCAGCGGATCGCGTATGTCCGCCCTCCTGACTCCTCGCTCCTGGACAAGCGGGAGACCCGTGCGGCGATCTGGGCCAACCCCCGGGTCTTCGCACAGGAGTTGGTGAGCCGTCCGACCGGGACCCTGCGCGTCGTGCCGGGACAGAACCGGATCTCGATAAGGGCCACCTGGACCGAGTTGCACGAGATCGCCATCATCGACGATGCCGTGGCCCTTGTCCCTTCGCTGGGAGGCGACAGCTTCGCGGAGGTCGCGATGGTCCAGCAGCCTTTTGTCGTCCGCCAGTTGTCGCAATTCTTCAACGCCGCCTGGGTGCAGGCGGCCGAACGGTCGGACGCGTTGCAGGCGGGAGCGGAGGCCGACATCAAGCATCGGATCATGCTGCTGCTGGCCGAAGGCGCGAAGGACGAGACCGTGGCCCGCCGCCTGGGCATCTCCTTGCGCACCTGTCGTCGTCATGTTGCCGAGATCCTGGACCAGTTGGGCTCTTCGAGCCGGTTCCAGGCAGGGGTCAGGGCGGCGATGCTGGGCACCCTTCCGGCCCAGCCGCCGGTCTCACCGACCTGACGTCGGACCCGCCGGGACCGGGGGTGCCGGAAGGAATCCGGCGGCTTCCACCTCCCGGGCTGCCTGGTCGACCGCGGTGGGTGCGGTGAGCACGATGCCGTGGAAGCGCGCCGCAGCCATGTCGCCCGCCGCCGCGCGGACCTCACTGTCCTTGGTCCGACTGATCCGCTCCACCTGCTCCGCCAGCCAGTTCCGCTGCCTGGTCGCCACGGGCAGGGCGTGCAGGAGATTGGCTGTTCCGTTCTGGGCCGCGGACAGTACGACCAGCGAGCCGACCGCGTAGCTCCGAGCGGCGGCGATCTCGTCCTCGTCGGGAGGACTGTCGGTGGCGAACCCGTCGAGTTCCTCCCGCAGCGCGGCCAGAGCGGCGCCGAGCCGCGCCGGGCTGGTGTCGAGGTCGAGCGTGAGCAGGCCACGCCCCGGGTGGTCGGCGAGGGAGGTGTGGACGCCGTAGGTCAGGCCCTCCCTTTCCCGGAGGCGTTCGGTGAGACGTGAACCGAAGGAGGCGCCCAGGACCAGGTTGGCCAGGCGCACGGCGGGGTGCCGCGGATCCTCGCCGACGGGTGCCGGGGCCAGCAGTCGGATCTGGACCTGTCGGCTGCCCGGGCGGCTCCTGGCCGCCACACCGCCGGCAGGGACCGGGAGTTCCGGCATGACGGCGGCGGTGTGCGGTCCCGTCCAGGCTTCCAGTGCGTGCTCCGCGGCAGCGACGGCCGCCGCCGGGTCGAGGTCCCCGACCAGCAGGAGGCGGGAACCCCCGGGTACCAGTGCGCGTGCGTGCAGTGCGGCCACATCCGCGTCCTCGACCGCTGCCACGTCCTGGGGCCGGGGCACCTCGTGGGCCAGCGGATGGCCGGGGAAGCAGTGCTCGAGCACGGCCTCCCTGGCGGCGGTGGCGGGCCGCGCGCGATAGGCATGGAGCCGGTGGCCCAACCGGGTCCGGTAGGTCTCCACCTCCTCCGGGGGACGCCGCGGATCGGCAAGCGCGTCCCCGAGGGCCCCCAGCGCCGAGCGGAGCCCGTCGGCGGCGACGGCACCCTGCACAGTGAGCCGTTCGGGGGTCACACTGGCCCGCAGCGATCCGCCGGCCAGGCCGAGCACGGTGTCGAGTGCGGTCCGGTCACGCCGCCGGGTGCTGCCGAGCAGTACGGCTGCCAACACCTCGGCGGTTGCGGCATGAGCGCTGCCCCCACCGCCGAACGGTACGGCCAGCCTCAGCTCGACCACCGGCACCGAGGGACGGCGTACGGCGACGATGCGCAGTCCGCTGGCCGCCGTGTGCTCGACGACGGAGCCCGGGTCGGTGAGGTGCGCGGTCGACACCACCGCGGTGCTGGGAATGTTCATGCTCCGGCTTTCGGACTGGCTCCGGCGGGCTCCCCCGGCGCTTCCGGGAGGACGGTGACCCAGCGCCGGGGCTGCTCGGCCAGTGCCGCCGCAGCCGAGGCGACCTGCGCAGGGGTGATCGCACGGATCCGGTCGGGGAGCTGCCAGGCCAGTTCGGCCCGGCCGTGCAGCAGTTCCAACGCGCCCAGGCGCTGGGCCCGCACGCCCAGCGGATCGAGTGCGCGCACCCAGGACGTCGCCCACTTGGCAGCACGTCCGGCCAGCTGTCCCGGGGTCGGTCCGGTGGCCGCCAACCCTTCCAGCTCCTCGTACACGGCGTCCAGCACGGACCGCAGATCGGCCTCGGGCTGCAGGAACAGGACGAGCGCGAGGACGTCGGGGTCACGGCTCTCGAACGGCGAACCGCCCAGTCCCGTGACCATGCCCAGTTGCGAGACCGAACCGTCACGCCGGAGCAGCCGCTCCTGCAGGACCGAGTCCGGACCGTCCGCCAGCACCTCGGCCAGCAGCAGGACGGCCTGGACCTCGCTGTCCTGCCGGGCCGGGTCCGGGAGCCTCCATCCGGCCGCCAGCGCCTGCACGACGGCACCCGGGTGGTACCGCTCGCGGTGGCGGTCGTCCCCGAGGCGCGGGCCGGCGCCGCGCCGCCCCGGAGCAGCGGCGCCGCCGGGGATCGTGCCGAAGTGACGCTCGGCCAGTTCCCGCACCAGGTCCGGGTCTGCGTCTCCGCACACCACCAGCAGGGCGTTCGCCGGGGTGTAGTACTCCTCGAAGAACGTCCTGCACTCCGCGACCGTCACCGTCCTCAGCCGCTCGACCGCCCCCCAGCCGTCGTGCGCATTGGCGAAGTCGTCGAACATCACCGCCTGGAGGAAGGGGCTGGGCAGCCCGCCGTAGGGGTTGTCGAGGACCTTGCGGCGGATCTCCTGCTCGACCACGGCGACCTGGTTGGCCAGCGCCTCCTCGGTCAGCCGCGGCGCCCGCATCCGGTCCGCCTCCAGGAACAGGGCCAGCTCCAGTGCGCCCGAGGGCAGCACCTGGTAGTAGCTGGTGTGGTCGCGGTGGGTGGTGCCGTTGAAGCTGCCGCCGCAGGCGTTCACGTGCTTTCCGTGCGCGAGCTTCTCCAGGTTCGCGCTGCCCTGGAACATCATGTGCTCGAAGAGGTGCGCGAAGCCCTCGCGGCCCTCGGGCTCGGACCGGTGACCGACGTCGTAGACGACGGCGACGGACACGGCCGGGGCACTGTGGTCGGGGGCGACCAGCACCCGCAGTCCGTTGTCGAGCCGACTGCGGTGCAACGCGCGGGTCCGTACCGGGTCGTGGGGACGCATCCGCTGGACGGTCGGCGGTCCGCTCATCCGTGGGCCTCAGCCCTCGGCGCGCAGAGCGCGGAGCCCGTACACGGATCCGAGCAGGACGATCGCGGCAGCCAGGACCGCGCCGAGGACGGTGGTGCCACCGGTCAGATCCCCGGCGAACAGCGCGCGCTCGGTCGTCACGACATGCGAGACCGGGTTGGCCTTGGCCAGGTCCGCCAGCCACGTCGGGGCCAGCGACATCGGCAGCAGCACACCGGAGAGCAGCATCAGGGGCAGGGTGACGCTGCTGAGGACGGAGCCGAACGCCTCTTCGTTGCGGATCCGCAGGGCCATCCCGTAGGAGAACGCGGATATCCCGATGCCCAGCAGGACGACCACGACCAGGGCCGCCAGCACGCCGGGGACCGAGGCGTCCAACCCGGCGACACAGGCGCCGAGGATCAGGATGACTGCCTGGACCAGCAGGACCAGCACATCCCGCAGAAGCCGGCCCAGGAGCAGCCCGAGGCGGCTCGCGGGGGTCACCTTCAGCCGCTCGAGCACCCCGGACCGGGATTCCGCGAGGATGCTGAATCCGGCGTACAGGGAACCGAAGACGCCCTGCTGGATCAGCAGTCCGGGGACGAAGACCTGCCAGGAGTTCCCGCTGCCGAATCCGCGGACCCCGGAGAGGCTGTGCAGGAGCGGCCCGAACAGCACCAGGTAGAGGAGCGGCTGGGCCAGGCCCAGGACCACCCAGGCCGGGTTGCTCAGGGTGTAGCGCATGCTTCGCTCGAAGATGATCCGAGTGTCGTGGAGGGTCTTCACCGCAGTTGCTCCTGGTCGGATGACGGTCGGGGGATCAGGACGGTGGGCATCAGCCGACCTCCAGGGCGGGTTCGGGCCGGTCGGCCCCGTGCTGTCCGCCGGCGGGACCGTCGTCCGGCGCAGCGGCCGAGTCCGGCGCGGGGTCGGCTGCCTGTGCTCCGCCGTCGGCCGGTGCCTCGCCCAGGGAACGGCCGGTGAGGCCGAGGAAGACGTCGTCCAGGCTGGGCCGGGTGACCGCGACCGATGCCAGCCGCACGCCGGCCAGGTCCAGCCCGCGCAGAAGTTCCGGCAGGTGGGACTGCGCGTTCCGGAGGTGGAACTGCACCGAGCCGGGCCGGGTGTCGAGGTCGGCGTCGGGGAACATCCGGGAGACGGTCCGAGCCGTGTCACCCGGCTGGTCGGTGGTGAGGACGACGAGGTCCCCGCCGACCGCGCTCTTCAGTGCTTCCGGCGTGTCGGCGGCGACCACCCGGCCTCCGTCGATGACCAGGACCCGGTCGCACAGCAGGTCGGCCTCCTCGAGATAGTGCGTGGTGAGCAGGAGGGTCATGCCCTGACGTTCACGCAGACCGCGCACGTGGTCCCACAGGTCCGCCCGCGCCTGCGGGTCGAGCCCGGCCGTCGGCTCGTCCAGGAACAGCACCCGCGGTCGGTGCACCAGGCCCATGGCGATGTCCAGTCGGCGGCGCTGGCCGCCCGACAGGGTGCGCACATGGCGTTTCTGAAGGTCGGTCAGCTGGAACTCCTCGATCAGGGATCCTGCCCGCTCCTCGGCCCGGGCCCTGGTCATTCCGTACAGCCTGGCCTGGGTGCGCAGTTCGTCCCCGACCCGGTGGTCGCTGCCGGTGCCGCCCGCCTGGCTGACCATGCCGATGTGGGCACGGACGCGGTCGCGGTCCGCCACGATGTCGAACCCCGCCACCTCGGCGGTGCCGCCGGACGGGGCGAGCAGGGTGGACAGCATCCGCACCGTGGTGGTCTTCCCGGCACCGTTCGGCCCCAGGAACCCGACGATCTCACCGGCTCCGACCTCGAACTCCATTCCCCGGACCGCCTGCACGGGGCCGGTGCGCGTCCGGAAGCTGCGGGTGAGTCCTCGTGCGCTGATCATGTCTGGCTCCTCCTGCGGCGAGCGGGTTGCGGCCACCCTGAACGACCCGGACACCCACCGTCCAGCCCTTCCGGGCCCTCGCCGGTCCCGGCGCAGGAAGATGCCAACCGCCTCACGGAGCGCCGGTCCGGCCCGCAGTTTGCTGCCACCGGCCGCTCTTGCCGCAGGCCCGGTCGCAGCCACAGGATGACGAACGCTTCGGGAGCATCCCGCGCTCCCCGAGCAGGCAACCCAACGAAAGGACTCCCGCTGTGAGCGTGGACTTCGCCGTGTTCAACCTGACCGAACTGGCCGTGCTGGACGCCACCGACGCGGTCGCCATGCCCGAGATGGGCGCCTCCTACAAGGCGGCGTTCGTCGAGGACATGGACGACCTGATCGGCGAGGGCGCCGAGGACAACGTCACCCTCTGCTGCTCCTCGTCCTCGTCCTGCTGCTGCTGCTGACCCCACCGGCCGGCACCACGACCGGTACCGTGCGCCATCCAACGAAAGGACTCCCGCCATGAGCGTGGACTTCGCCGTGTTCAACCTGACCGAACTGGCCGTGCTGGACGCCACCGACGCGGTCGCCATGCCCGAGATGGGCGCCTCCTACAGCGCGAAGTTCGTGGAGGACATGGACGACCTGATCGGCGAGGGCTCCCAGGACGAGGTCACCCTCTGCTGCTCCTCGTCCTCGTCCTGCTGCTGCTGCTGATCCCCCCGACCGGCAGCGACGCCGGTCCCCGACGCCCCCGGCCCTGAGGCCGGCGTCCTCTTCTCGCCCGGCGCTGCCGGGCCGGCCTTCTGCGCGCCCCTTCTCCCGCTCACCGGCAGCGGGGTCGCGCGTCACACCTGGAGCCACCATGTATCGACTTGGACCGGGTCAGGCTGCTCACGTGTACGACTACTCGGCCGATCCCCGGCTCCTGCTGGGGCTGCTCGCGGACCCGATCCGCGCGCTCAGGACCGAGGGGATTCCCCTGGTCCATGTCCGCCGCGGGTGGCTGCACGGGACGCACCTGGTCGTCACCGTGCGGCCGCTCGCACCGGTGCCAGTGAGCCTGGACGGCTTCGCCGCCGCCGCTGGAAGCATCGCCTCGGAGCTGGCCGCCGCGCCCCCGAGCGAGGCCGAATACCTCGACCGGGCCGAGCAACTCGCCCGCTGGGAAGGCGTTCCCGCACCGTACCTGCCGCTGCGCCCGCAAGGGTTCAGCGAGGCCGGCCCGGCCCTGCTGCCCGATCGGTGGAGCGCTGAACTGCTCGACGCCCGCGACCAGTTGGCCGGGCGACTGACGGAGCCGGTCCTTGCCGCAGCCGCGCTGCCGACCGCCGTCCTGCTGCCGCACGCCGCCCGCGTCCTCGCGCTCTGCGCCCGCGCCCACCCGTACGGCATCGGCATCGGCACGCTCCCGCTGCGTTCGCACACCGAGGGCATCTGGTCCGCCACCGGCGGTACCGCCGACCTGCGCACCGCCTTCACCGAACGGTTCGAGCAGGACCGCGCCCTGTTCACCGCGGCACTCTCCGGCCTGGACGCCGCCGACGCGGCCGATCCGGAGACCCCCGTGCTGCGGTCGTGGAACGACGCGCTGCACGCGTGCTGGGGTACGGCCACGGCACTGGCCGCGGCCGGCAGCGTGGACGAGGGGCGGCTCGAGGTGGCCCGGCTCCGGAGCGCACCGCTGGCGAACGGAGTGCCCAGCCCGTTCCACCGCACGGCCCGGACATCCGGTGTGAGCGACCGGCAGCCGTACTGGCACATCGCGCACCGGCTGCTGCTCAACGTCCTCTACACCTCGCTGGGCTGCCTCGGGGTCACTCCCCTCCAGCGCTACTACCTCTGCTTCGGCGTCAGCAGCGCCGCCGACGCCCTCCTGGGCGAGGACTGGTCCCAGCGGCTGGAGCGGATCGGCAGGTTGCAGGACGGCCAGGTGGCCGCCTCCGCCTGACCACTGCCCACCGCCCACCGCCACGCCGTCCTTCCCTGCCGGTGACCACATCTCTCTGCGAGGTAGCCATGCGCTTCGGCCTTTCCTTCCTTCCTGACTGTTCCCCGAAAACCCGAGCACCGGCCGACTACTACGAGGACGTCCTCGCCCTGTCCCGGCTGGCCGACCAGGCCGGCCTGGACTACGTGAAGATGACCGAGCACTACCTGCACCCCTACGGCGGGTACTGCCCCAGCCCGCTGACCTTCCTGGCCGCGGTCGCGGCACAGACCGCCCGGATCCGGCTGATGACCGGCTGTGTGCTCCCCGTCTTCCACCACCCCGTCCAACTCGCCTCGCACATCTCCATGGTGGACGCCATCAGCAACGGGCGGGTCGAGGTCGGCTTCGCCCGCGCCTACCTGCCGTACGAGTTCAGCACCTTCCAGGTGCCGATGGACGGCAGCCGGGCCCGGTTCGAGGCGACCGTCAACGCGGTGGACCGCCTGCTCACCGAGGAGCACGTGGACGAGGCCACCGAGTTCTTCGCCTTCCAGGACGCCACGGTCCTCCCCCGGCCCGTGCAACAGCCGCGGCCCCCGTTCTGGATCGCCGCCGTGCAGACCCCGGCGAGCTTCGTGCGCATCGGGGAGATGGGGCACGGCCTGCTGATCACACCGTCCGGGACCTCCTTCAACCCCGCGCTGGTGGAGCTGTACCGGGAGTCCTTCCGCCGGCACCATCCGCACGAGCAGCCCCGGGTCGCCGCCAGCCTGCCCGTGCTGGTCGCGGACACCGACCAGGAGGCCCGCCGCATCGCCGACCCGTACCTGGGCCGGTACCTCGAGGTCTGGTCGTCGGCTCTCGCCAAGTGGGAGTCCACCGTGTCCACCGACTACGCGAACTACACCGGGATCGGCCACAGCATCAGCGCCATGACGGCCAAGGACATGCGCATCTTCGGTAGTGCCGTGGTCGGCTCGCCCGCTCAGGTCATCGACCGGATCGGCCGCTTCCAGGAGCAGGCGCACGCGGACGTGCTGCTGCTCCAGACCGACTTCGGCGGCCTGGGCGGCACCGACGCCCAACGCAGCCTGGACGCCTTCGTATCGTCGGTGATGCCCGCCCTCAACGGGCAGCCCGACGGCCCCGACCCGGCGGACGGACGCGAACCCGCGCTGGCCCAGGGGAGCCCGACGCCATGAGCGGTTCCCTTCGTCCCCCCACGCCCGGAGTGCTGGAGCCCGGGCTCGCGGACACCGTGATGCTGCGGATCAACCCGCTGCCTGGCCGCCGTCTCGGCACCTCCGAACTCACCGCGGCGGTACGCGTCCTGGTCGAGACCGAGCAGCTGTGCTCCGCGCTCGCCGACGCCGCCTGCGCCGAGCTGTTCGACCTGGCGGCCGGGGTCACCGGCCGGGAGCGCCAGCGGATCCTGGACCTGAAGCGAGCGGTCTTCAACCACCGTTCGCCGGACCCGGCGACCGACGACCCCGGCTGGCCGACCGCGACCAGCGCCTGGCTGGCCGCCAAGCAGCGCAGCGACCTGGCCCGCAGCGTGCTCACCACCGGTTACGAGACCTGCCTGGCCCGCGAACGGGCCGGGCTGGCCGAGACCATCACCGCCGAGCCCTTCCAACTGTCCCTGGCGCTCACCTCGCCCCAGGTCCTGGAGGCAGTACGCCGGTACGCGCGCTCGGGCGGCAGTCCCTCCAAGCGGGACCGGAAGTCCGAGCGGGGGATCCTGCAGCACCTGGCCCGGGCCATGGTGCGCACCTCCCCCCTCGCCCGGTTCACGGCCGTGGGCTTCGGCTCCTGGTCCGAGCACGGCAGCACCCTGGACCGGACCGTCTTCCAGCGCCGCAGGGCCCACTCGGCCCTGTCGATGGACCGGGTCCTGGTCTCCACCCTGGCCACAGGTCTCCTGCCGCCCGGGGACACGGTGGCGCGGAGCCCCTCGCTGCGCGTCATGCAGGGCTCCGTGCGCTTCCACCACCGTGACGGCTCACAGGTCCGGGTCCTCTCCGCCCCGCTCACCGCCCAGTTGCGGATACTGCTGGACCTGACCGCGATGGGGCCGGTCACCACCGCGGACCTGGGCCGTGCGCTGGCGGACCGTACCGCGGTTCCGCTGGAGGACGCCGAACGGATCGTCGGGGCCGCCTGCGAGGCCCAGATCCTGGTCGCCGGACCGGTCCTGGACGAGCAGGCGGTGGATCCGCTGCAGGCGGCCCGGGAACTGCTGCGCGACCACGCACCGGCCGCGGCCGACGCACTCGCGGGGGTCTCCACCGAGCTCGGCCGGATGGCCACGGCCACCGTGTCCGAGCGGGTCGCCCTGCTGCACCGGCTCGAGTCGGCGCAGCAGCAGCTCAACACACTCGGTTCGCGACCGGTCCAGCTGCATGTCAACGAGGACTACGTGCTCGAGCCCTTCGAGGTCTCGCCGGCCGGCTACGAGCAGGCGCTCGACGACGCCGCCGAGGTCGCCGGGTTCGCCTCGGTCTTCGACCGCCACCACGAGCTCAGGGCTCTGCTGTGCACCCTGTTCGTCGACCGGTTCGGCCCCGGGGCCTCGGTCTCACTGATCGACCACGCCACCGACCTCGTCACCGGTGTGCTGAGCCGCGAGGGAGAGATCGAGCACGGCGCCGCTGACGACTTCGGGCCGCCGGACGGTTCGCTGGCCCAGTTGCTGAAGGTTCGCGAGGGCGCCGTGCGCGCGGTCGCCGAGCGGATCGCCCGGCACTCCGCGAAGGCGTCGGCTGCCGAGGAACTGGTCCTGGAGCCCGGCCTGCTGTCCGAGCTGACCGCGGCCCTGCCGGAGCGGTTCGGTCGGTCGGCCGCCTCGTACGGGCTCCTGGTGCAGCCGGACGGCGGGCGGCTGGTGCTCAACGGCTGCTACGCGGGCCACGGTCTGCTCGGCACCCGCTTCCTCGGCGCGGACCGCGATCTCGGCGGCCGGGCGGCCGAGTCGGTCGCCCGGCGCGCCGAGGCGGTCTTCTCGGCCGACGGTGCCCGACCGCGCGAGGACCGCGGGCTGCACGGAGTCAACATCAACCACCGGATCCCGCTGCTGGAGCGGGAGATCACCCCCGAGGAGTGGGCCGGGATCCGGCTGGCGCACGACACCGCCCGCGACGAGCTGGTGCTCCTGGACCCGGACGGCGTGCGGGTCCGCCCGGTCTCCCTGGGGATGCGCTGGCTGGAGCTGTTCCCGGCACCGCTGCGCCTGGCCATGTGGCTCGCGGAGACCAGCCGGGTGATGGTCGACTCCTTCGGCTGGGAGCAGGTACCGGCCCTGGACGGGACAGTGCCGCAACGCACCGTGTCCACACCGAGGCTGGCGGTGGGCCGGATGGTGCTGCAGCGCCGCCGCTGGTACCCCGGCGCGGATTTCCCTTCCGTCCCCGGGCCCGAGGGGCCGGCCGGCCACCTGGTCGACCTCACGGTCTGGCGGGCCGCGCACGGGGTTCCGGAGGAGGTCGTGATCAAGAGCGACCTCGGCAGCGGTTTCCTCAGCCACGAGGAGACCACCCGCAACTACCTGGTGAACCACCGCCGGGAGAAGCCCCAGTACGCCGACCTGGCCAGTGCGCTGACCGTCCGGGTGCTTCCCCGGCTGCTGGACCGCCGTGCCTCCGGCAGCTACCTGGAAGAGGCCCTGCCGGGAGTCCGTCAGGGGCGCCACGCCACCGAGTGGGTCATCGAACTCGACCGCCCCGCCGGGGCCCGATTCCAGCCGAGGAAGCCATGAGGGTGAAGCTCCGTCCGGACGCGCACTGCGCGCCGGTGTCCCGAGGGGTCTACTGGACCCGGGGCGGCCGTTCGTTCGTCCTGTCCGGCCCGCCCGCCCTCTACGCCCTCGTCGACGACCAGTTGGACGCGCTGCTCAACGGCACCAGTGTGGACGCGATGGTCGCCGCCGCCGGGGACGAGGCCGCCCGCCCGGTCGTCGAGCACGTCGTCCGGGCACTGGTCGCCCAGGACGTGCTGATCGACCTGGACGCGGTCGAGGGTCCGCTGCCGGACCCGGAGACCGCGCGTGGCCACGTCCACCTGCTGGCCTACCTGGAGACGCACTGCGCCGAGCCGTACCGGGCCTTCGCCGCCGTCCGGTCGGCCCGGTTGGCCGTCGTCGGCGCGGGTCCCGCCGCCGAAGCGGTACGGCGCGGACTGGCCGCCAACGGCATCCCGGAGGACCCCGGGCAGCCGACGCTCGCGGTACTCGTCGACGACTGCGACGACCCGTTGGACCTGCTCGCCGCCGCGGCGGAGCTGCCCCCCGGGACACCCGTGCTCCCGGTGGCCGCCGGGGCCGCCCTGGCCCTGGTCGGCCCGGTCTGCGCGGACCCGCGGGAACTGCGGTCCTTCCAGGCCGTCCTGGCCCGGGCCGCCGACTGGCAGCGAACGGGCAGCGAGGCGCCCGCGTCGCGCCCGGTCAGCGCGGTGCTGGCGGGATCCCTCGCCGGTCACGCCGTCCTGGCCCGTCTGGCGGGCACCGAGGACGGCGACCGCACCGCGCTGGTGGTGCACGGCCATGCCGTGGAGACCAGGACCATCCGGGTGCCCGAGGCCGGCACCGGACCGGCTTGGCGACCCGCGGACATCAACGAGGCCCTGACCACCCCTCCGGCCGCCGAGCACCGCACCGGCGACGCCGTGGGCACCGGGACCGCCGAGGGCACCGACCCCGGCGGCAGCCGCACCGACCTGCCACAGGTCCACCGCCTCGCCGTCGGACTCACCACCCGTTGGACCGGTGCCGCCCGCTGGGGCCGCGACCTGGACCTCCCGCAACTGCCGGTGAGCCTGGTCACCGCCGAGACCGTGGCTCGCCCCGGCCCCTCGAGCGCTCCGGCCGCTGCCGGCGGCGCTGCCGCCGTCGCCCCGGCCGCCGGCCCGTTCCTGCTCGGCTGGGGCAGCAACCGCGCCGCCGCCGGTCTGACCGCAGTGCTCTCGGTGCTGCGGCACCGGGTCACCCAGGAGCGCCCGGCGGACGACGCGGAGGGGGGCGTCTCCGCCGCCGGACTCACCCGGGCCCACTGGCTTGCGGACGGGCTGCTGCGGCAGGCCGGCCCCGAGGCGCTCACCCGGTCGGCGGGCACCCCCCTGGTCTGGGACGAACTCGGCAACAGCTCGGTACGCGCGCTGTGGAGCCTGCTGCAGGAGTACTTCGACGTCCCGGTGGCCCTGCGCGCCCACACACTGCCCGGCCTGGACTGGCGCCTGTGCACCGCGGTCCACGAAGCCACCGGTGAGGTGCTGGCCGCCCAGTGGGGGCCCAGTCGGCTCTCCGCCGGGTACGCGGCCCTCCTCGCCGCCACCGCCCGGGTCCAGTACGCCGCGGCGGAGAAGACCGCTCCGCAGGCGGCCGTCCTGCCGTCGGACCCGATCGGGACCTGGTCACTGGAGATCGCACCGGAGCACCAGATCCACCACTGCCTACGCCAACTGCGGGACCGGGCCCGGACCGCGGGGCTGAGCCCCCGGGCCCGGCAACTGGTCCGCGACGAAGCCGTCGGCGAACTGCCGCTGGCCTGCGGCTGGGTGGGGCTCGCATGAGCGGGCCCCTGCTCGGAACCGCGCCGGAACCCCGGGCCGCCGACCAGGTGCTGTCCGGCGCCCTGGCCCCGGCCGACCTGCTCGCCCTGCCCTGGACCGAGCAGCAGGACGCCGACCTGGTCGCCGTCGCCGGGGGCTACCACGCCCACTGGGAACGACAGGCACTGGACCTCGCCCGCGCCCGCGGCAGCAGCCTGCTCTCCGTGCGCACCAACGGCACGCAGGTCCTGCTGGGGCCGCTGTGGTCGCCCGACCGGAGCTCGGGCTGCGCCGGTTGCGCACAGGCCCGCAGCGCCGACCGTGACGCGACAGGGCACGGCCGCCTTCCGACCCGGCCGTCATCCGCGCCGGTGCCCGAGCCGGCCGCGGCCCTGCCGCACGCCCCGCGGGCCGCGGCGCCGTTCCTGTCCCCGGTCGTCCACGGGCTGCTGGCCGATCTGCTGCACGGAGACCAACTCCAGCTGGCCCCGGGTGAGTTGCTCGCCATCGGTCCGGACGGCTCGCTGCGCCGGCACCGAGTGCTACCGAGCTTCCGCTGCGAGCTGTGCGGTTCCGGACCCGATCTGCGGCCCGGACGCCCGACCGACCCGCCCCCGCCCCGCGAACTGCTCCCCCGCCCCACCCGCGCCGCGCTCGCCGACCGCGGCGAACCGCCCTTCGGCCTGGACCCGGCACGGATGCGCGCGGCGCTCGCGGACCCCCTGTTCGGACCGGTGCTCCGGATCCAACGGGACGGAACGGCCGGCATGGCGATGACCGAGATCAACCTGCTCGGCGCACTGTTCGCGGGTCACGGCCGGGGCGCGACCTTCCGGCACGCCGAGGTCGTCGGCTGCCTCGAGGCCTACGAGCGGATCGGCGGGTTCCCGCACGTCGCACCGGTCGTCTTCGACACCAGCGCACGTCAACTGGGCGATCGCGCACTGGACCTTCCCGGGCTCGGGCACTACACCGCGCGGCAACTGGCGTCCCCGCTCTGCCGGCTGCGCCCCTTCGACGACGACACGCCGATGGACTGGGTCTGGGGCCACCAGCTGGAGGACGGCCGCCCCCTGCTCGTCCCGGCCGACATCGGCTTCTACCAGTACGCCTATCAGCCGCTGTCCGACACACCCGAGGACGCCAGGAGGAACCGGTACTTCCACGAGTCCTCCAGTGGCAGCGCCCTGGGCGGCAGCTACGAGGAGGCCGCCCTCCACGCCCTGCTCGAACTCGCCGAACGCGACGCCTTCCTGCTCTCCTGGCACCGGGGCCGACCGCTGCCCCGGATCGCACCCTCGGAGATCACCGACCAGGAGTGCCTGCTCCTGGTCCGGCAGATCGAGGCGAAGGGGTTCGACGTCCACCTGCTCGTCGCCACGACGGATCTCGCGATCCCCGTGGTCTGGGCGATGGCACTGCACCGGAACGGCCTGATGCCGACCAACTTCAACTCCGCGGGTTCGAGCGCCGACCCGGTGCAGGCCGCCCGGGCCGCCCTGTGGGAACTCAGCCAACTGGTCGGCGTGGGGGTGGACTGGGACGTCGAGGAAGTACGCCCGATGGTGACGGACCCCTGGTTGGTCGACGAACTGCTCGACCACCACAAGCGCTACACCTACCCCGAGTTGCTCCCCCGGATCCGGGCCGTGCTGGACGGACCGGTGGTGACCCTGGCCGACGCCTTCCCCGGCTGGCCCGGAGTCCTCACCGACGCCGCCGCGGGGGACGTGACCCGGGCGCTCCGCTTCGTGGAGGGACTGTTCCGCAGGGCGGGCCTGGACCGCATCGTGGTGGTGGACCAGTCGACGCCCGAGCACACCGCCCTGGGCCTGTCCGCGGTCAAGGCCGTTGTGCCCGGCATCCTGCCGATGTGCTTCGGCCAGGCACAGCAGCGGCTCGCCGGCCTTCCCCGGCTGGCGGCCGCGCTCACCGACGCCCGGGGCAGGCCCCCGCAGGACGAGGACTTCCCGTTCGAGCCCCACCCCTTCCCGTGAGCACCCGAAGGAAGAGCACCGTCGATGACGATCACCGATGTCCGACTGTTCGCCTACCGGCAGGGTCCATGGCGAGGCAGGCTGAACGAACAGCCGCACGTGGACGACAGCGTGGCCACCTCGGCCACCCTGCCGCCGGCCGCTGCCCGGGGCACCGGCGGACGGCTGCTGCCGACCGGCACCACCGGACTGCTGTCCGGAGCACGCTACCCGCAGACCCCGGTGCTCCCGGCCACCGCCGCCCTGCCGCCGGGCGACCGGCTGGGACACCTGCTCCTCACCGCCTTCGGCCTGCAGCGGCGGGAACCCTCGAACCGCTTCAACGACCACCGCACGATCGCCTCGGTGCGCAGCAAGTTCCCGGTCCACGCCTTCGTCCTGGCCCCGGACGGTTCGTCCGCCTACCTGGACCTGTACCGCCATGCACTGGTCGACCTTCCGGGGACGGTGGCCCCCGGTGGTGAGCTCGGAGTACTGCTCCCGGACGCCGGCGAGGTCACCGTGATCCTCGCGGCCCGCTACACCGACCTGCCCACGCCGTACGGACGGCTGCGCTGCGCGCTGGGCCTGCTGGAGCTGGGCATCAACCTCCGTGGCCTGCACATCGCCGCGGACCTGCTGGATGTCCGGGTCCAGCAGCGCTGGGGCGGCGCGGAGGTCACCGCGGCCGGCCGGCTGGTCGCCGGCAGCGGCCCGGGGGCCTGGTCACCGCCACTGGTGGTGACCCTCCAGGGCCTCGGCCCACTACCGGCCGGTCAACCCCTGCCGCACGCGGTGGAGTCCGGCTCCCCGCACTATCCGGAGGAGGACGCCCGACTGCGGCTGGAGTCCGGCCATTCCTCGCTGCTGGAGTCCGCCGGGGTGACCGAGCCGCTCACCGGTCTGCCACCCGGCAGCACCGAACCGGTCCGCGGAGTACCGGACCTTCCGCACCACGACACCGGCACCGCGCGACCCGACTGGGCCGAGGTGCTGTGGAACCGGACAGCGGGAAGGACTCCCGAGGGGATCACCGGCTTCTCCGCCAGACCCGCCGTGTTCGGCGAGGACTGCCTGGCGGACCTGCTCGCCTGGAGCAGTCGGCCCGCCCCGGGGCCGCTCGCGGAGATCGCCCGCGGGGTCCGGACCACCGTCGCGCTCCAGCGCATGGCGGGACTGCCCACCGGCCGCTACACCGTGGTCCAGGGGCGGATCGAACCCGACGGCACGGACCCCGGACTGATGCAGGCGCTCCAGGACGGTTTCAGCTACCCGCTGACGCCGGGGATGGACTGCGGTCTGCGCCATGCGAACGCCATGTGGGTGTTCTCCGCCGATCTCGACGCCATCCTGGACGAGTTCGGTCCGGTCGGCTGGTCGCTGCTGCAGCTGTGGTGCGGCTGGGTGACCCACGGGATCACGACCGCGGCCGCCGCACACGGTCTGTTCGCCCGGCCGGCCCGGTCCTTCGAGGAGTTCTGGATGCAGCACCTGATGGGCCTGCCCCGGGAGCTGGTACCGGTGTTCAGCGTGACCTGCGGGCGGTCCCGGTTCATCGAGCCGATGCTCGACCTGCGCACATGACAGCACAAACCGTGTCCCGCGACGAGGAATCCGGCTGGCACAGCTGGCATCTGCACATCGCCAGTTCGGCCCCGACCGACCTGGACGACGTCGTCACCGAGGCGCTCGGTCCACTGGCCGACCGCCTCGGACTGCTCGGTCCTGACGGCCCGCCGTGGTTCTTCCTCCGCTACTGGCAGCGCGGACCGCATCTGCGGCTGCGCATCCGCGGCCTGACCCGGACCGAGGCGGACGGAGTGGAGAGCGAACTGGCAGAACGGCTGCACAGCCTTGACACCCGTGTGCCGCCGGCGCGACGGCTCGACCAGGACACCTACGCCCGCACCGTGCGGCCTCTCGCGACCGCGGGCGAACAGGACGGTCCGCTCGAAGTGGGCGAGCTCCTGCCACCAGGGGTCCACCGAGCCGACTACGAACCGGAGTACGAACGCTACGGCGGGCGCCGGCTCATCGCCGCGTCCGAGGACCTGTTCCACAGCTCCAGCCGGGTGGCGCTGCGGGTCTGCCTGGCCAGGGCCGGCATCCGGCACGGACTCGTCTCCGGGCTCGAGGCGACGGCCGCCGCCTGTTCGCTCCTCGATGCAGGCGCCTCCCCGACCGGCCGGGTCGACTTCCTGGCAGTGCAGCGGGACATGTGGCTGGACTGGACCCGGCCGAAGAGCGCCACCGCGAGGAGCACCGAAGGGATCCGGCAGCAACTGGCCGACACCGCCAGGGAACAGCTCGCCTCGCTCACCACCCTCGGCCCGCTGCTGCGCGAGATCCTGCACCACGGCGACCCGCGCTGGGCCGAGTGGACCGATCCCCTGCGGGTGGCGCTGCGGTTGTGGAGCGAACAGCTGGGCCCGAGGCGGGCCGCCGCTGTCCTCGGCTCACACGTGCACATGACCTCGAACCGTCTGGGCGTGGGCGCCGGGCGCGAGGCGCATATCGCCGAACTGCTGCTCGCGTTGCTCGATACCGAGGCGGGACGGAAGTGACCACGGCAGGGCTCCGGCCCCCTACCAGAGGTATCCGTCCACCGGCGCGGGCCTGGCCGGGCGCTCCTGGACGTCGACCAGTTCGAGCAGGTCGCGTTCGAGGTTGACCGCCAGGGCGGTGATGGGGACGTCCTGGGTGCGGTTGGCGAAGGGCTCCTCGGTGGACGCGCCGACCCGCTCGACCATCCGGAAGAACAGGGTGATCAGCAGCGCGGAGGGAATCACCAGCCAGCGGTAGGAGGTCAACGCGCTGATCGCGGTGAACGGGAACACCACCACGTAGCAGTGCACGAACAACCGGCTGAGGTAGTCGTGCGGCCTCGGGATCGGTGTGTTGCTCATCCGCTCGGCCAGCGCCTGCTGCGTGGACAGCCCGGCCAGAGCGGTCTCCATCTGGAAGTTGTCCAGGCCGGTCAGGATGCCGAGGGCGTAACCGTGGAAGATGGCCTGGCTCTGCAGCCGGGCCAGCACCGCGGGGCGGTTGTCCGCCGCCAGCACCAGTTCGGCCTCCTCGGGCGACAACAGCCGGGTGAGCTCCACGACGGAGTCCTGCCGGCGCAGCAGCCGGGCCAGGCTGTGCGCCCAGGCCGCCTGGCGGTGGGCGAGGTCGCGCTGCCAGGCCCGGACCACCTCGGGGTCGATCGCGGGGTCGGCGAGTTTGGCGTCGGTGACCGTGCGGGCGACTCGGATCAGTGTCCTTGACAGTCCGGTCAGTTGGGCCCAGATCGCACTCGCCTCCCACCAGCGCTGGTAGGCGGTGTTGGCGCGGAAGGCGAGCAGGATGGCCAGCGCGGTTCCCAGCACGGTGGCGACCAGCGAGGGCAGCGCAAGCCATCGGATGTCGGCCCGGTCGACCAGCAGGTACGCGGCCGTGCTGCTGACCGCGGCGAGCGCGAGGTCGAACCGGACGAACGGGACAGTGCGGCTGAGGTTGAAGCTTCCCTTGACGATCACCGCGCCAGCCTAACCGCACTGTGCCGTCAAATCCCAGACCCCCCAAGCAGTGTGATGCTCCGTCCGATGCGACTGGCGGTCGAAACCGCGTGGGGCGTTGGAGGAGAGTTCGGCGTTCGTTGTCCGCCAGGCCATGCCCCGAGACCGGTCCGCTGGCTAGCGTCGGGGTGCGCCCGACACTCACACCAGGGAGTTCCCATGCAAGCAGGTCACACCGCGCACCCGGCTGATTGCTCATGCCCGCGCACGGCGGATCTCGACGGCGACGGCTTCGCCGCGTCCAGCCGTCGGGTCTTCCTCCGCGGCGCCGGTGCGCTCGGCGCGGGCGTCACCGCGGCGGGCCTGCTCGGCGCCGGACCGGCCTTCGCTGCGACCGACGGCGGCAGCACCGGCGGCCACGGCGGCAGCTCCGACCCCTACGGGCAGACCTCCATGACGCCTGCGCTGCACGGCACTTGGCGCCCGGACCCGGAGAACCCCCGGTTCACCTTCGTGGTGATGCCCGACACCCAGTACATGTTCGACCAGGACCGGATCCACCCGGTGCCGATGGAGGCGTCCTTCCGCTATGTGCTGGACCCGGCGGCCCGCAAGGGCGGGACCGACGAGAACATCGTCTTCCTGGCCCACCTCGGAGACGTGACCAACAACGGCCTGGCCGAGGAGTTCGCCGCGGCCACCAAGGTCTTCGACATGCTGGACCACGCCGGGGCCTCGTACAGCGTGCTCGCGGGCAACCACGACGTGCGCAACGACGACCAGCGTGGCGACACACCCTACCTGGACACCTTCAGCCCGAAGCGGGCCGCGAAGACGCCGAGCTACCACTCCTCCAGCCCCGACGGCTACAACACCTGCCACATCCTCCGTGCGGGCGGCCGGAAGTGGATGGTGCTGGCCCTCGACTGGCGGCTGTCCGACAACGGCTTCGCCTGGGCCAACGCCGTCATCGCCGCGAACCCGACCCTCCCGGTGATCGTCACCACCCATGAGATCGTCGGCTCCTACGACGACGGCACGGCGGGGCTGTCCGACTACGGGCAGCAGATGTGGGACCGGCTGATCAAGGACAACGACCAGATCTTCCTGGCCCTCAACGGCCACTACTGGCCGCCCGGCAGCACCACCATGAAGAACAGCGCCGGCCACGACGTGCACCTGCACATTACCAACTACCAGGACCGGTACTACGGCGGCGCGGGCATGATCCGCTCCTACCGCTTCGACCTGGAGCGCGGCACGATCGACGTCTCCACCTTCTCGCCCTGGATCCGCGAACTGGCCGGCAAGGACGAGCTGAACCCGCTGGCCGCCCAGGAGATCGAACTCACCTCGCCGGTCGACTACTTCTCCATGGCGATCGACTTCGACCAGCGCTTCTCCGGCTTCGCGCCGGTGCCGCCGCGCACAGCCCGCCCGGCGCGCCGGATGCTGGTCCCCGGTACCCTCGCCTACTGGAGGTTCGACAGCGGCGCCGCCGACGGCAGCGACGTGGCACCGGGCACAAGCGTCCAGGACCAGGCCGGCAACGGCAACGACCTGGTCCTCCAGCAGGTGCCGGGCACCCCCGCGCACGCGCTGACCTGGACCACGGACCACCACCCGGACCAGCCGGGCCACGGCAGCCTGGTCTTCGCCGGGCAGGGCGGCCCGGTGAGCGGCGCGTACTTCCAGACCGTCGACCGGGCGCCGATCAACCGCGAGACCTTCCAGCACGGTTACACCGTCGAGGCCTTCTTCAAGGTGCCCCAGGACTGGGACTCCGGCCGGAACGGCTGGTCCTCGATGCTCAGCCGGGCCGGCTCAGCCTCCCTGGCCGGCAAGAACGGCCCCACGGCCACGGCGGAGGAGCCGATCCTCGCGCTGAGCCTGAGCAGTTCGATCGAGCTCCAGTGGAACGCCTACCCGCTGAACCAGACCGGTGCGACGACGGCCTGGAGCCACCTGCTCCAGCAGGAGGTGTGGTGGCATGTGGCGGTGGTCAACGACGGCCGGGTGAGCAAGCTCTACGTCAACGGCTGCGAGGAGGGCCGCAACCCCTCCACCCCGGCGATCGGCCTGACCGCGCTGGACCTGCCGTTCCTGCTCGGCGGCTACCAGTGGGCCGGGGCGGTCAGCCAGGTCTTCCACGGTTCCGTCGGCGACGTCCGCATCGTGAACCGCCCGCTGCGGCTGGACCAGTTCATGAACGCCTGATACCGAGTCAGAACCCGGCGGCTACGGCCCTCCGTCGTGGAGGACGTCGCGGACCTGCTCCGCGGCGCGCAGGATGCTCTCGCTGACGAACTCGCTGAACCGGGCGATGTTCTCCAGGCGGGCGGCGGCGGGGCTGTCGCGGCCCAGGACGCCGATGCCCTGCCGCGCGGTCTCGGCGATCCGGGCGACGCCGTGGGCGCTGGCGATCGTCGACTGGTACCAGACGTCGCCGTCGACGAAGTAGCGCTCGCGGCGGCGTTCGTCGCGCTCGCGGCGGATGAGTCCCTGCTCCTCGAGGAATCCGACGGCCTTGGAGACGGACGCGGGGCTGACCTGGAGGTGCTGGACCAGGTCGGCGGCCGTGACACTGCCCGTGTCCGCGATGAACAGGCAGGTCAGCACCCGGGCGGTCATCTTGGGCAGTCCCTGCTGCATCAGCAGCGTGGTGAACGACTCCTCGTACGCACGCACGGCGTCCTCGTCCCGCCCCTGCCCCAGCGCCGTCGCCGCGCCCGGCCTGCGGGGCGGGGTCTGCTTGCGCCGACGGGCGCGGTGCTCGGTGGCGCGGTGGGCCAGGTCGGCGCGGTAGGCGGTGGGGCCGCCGTTGCGGTCCACCTCGCGGGTGACGGTCGAGGTGGGGCGGTCCAGCCGACGGGCGATCTCCGCATACGCGAGGTCGTCGGCCAGCCCCAGCGCGATCTGCTGGCGTTCCTGCTGGGTGAGCCTGCCTCCCGGCACCGTGATCTCCCTCCATGCGCCCCCGACGTCGCCACCATAGCGTTCACTTTCACTCCAATGCAACGACCACAACAGCTGTCATTGCGTTAGATGCACATCCATTGCAACAATATTCGGCTATTCACCTGCAGAGATGCCGACTTACTGCAACAGATACGTTGTGTGATTCTCGAACGCAACGTAGCGTTTGCGATGTCAGAAACAAGCAGCGCACAAGGAGAGCATGATGCAGACGTTCAACACCCCCGCCGCCATCTCCGCCGTCCTGGACATCGCCGCCGGGCGGATCCAGGTCATCGCCGCCGACCGGGCGGACACCACCGTCGAGGTCCGGCCCGCCGACCCCGCCAAGAGCCGTGACGTGAAGGCGGCGAAGAAGACCACGGTCGAATTCGCCGAGGGCGTCCTGCGGATCCGCACCGCCGGTCCCAGGAACCAGTACGTCGGGCCGTCCGGATCGCTGGAGGTCACCGTCCAACTCCCGGCCGGCTCCCGGGTCGAGGCCCACACCGCGAGCTGCGAGCTGCGCGGCGTCGGACGCCTGGGCGACGTCGTCTTCGAAGGCGCGTACCGGCAGATCAAGCTCGACGAGGCCGCGAGCCTCCAGCTCACCGCGGTCGACGGCGACGTCCAGGTCGGCCGGCTGGGCGGCCCCGCCCAGATCAGCACCGCCCGCGGCGCCATCACGATCACCGAGGCCGTACGCGGCGCGGTGGTACTCCGCACCCAGCTGGGTGACATCTCGGTCGGCGCCGCCCCCGGCGTCTCGGCCTCCCTGGACGCCGGCACCGGCCACGGCCGCGTCAGCAACGCCCTGAAGAACGACGGCACCACCGAACTCGACATCCACGCCACCACCGGCCAGGGCGACATCACCGCCCGCAGCCTCTGAAGGAGATGCACCGATCATGACGGACCGTCGTTGATAACCGCCAACTCGCGATATACCGTGGTGGCCGGTGACCGCGGAGGCACCCCCTACGACCGAGGAGCCAGGGTGCCGGCAGACCCGACCGACCCACCGGCGCTGCGCGCGTCCGACGCGGACCGTGACCGCGTCATCGACACGCTGCGCACCGCCGTCGCCGACGGCCGGCTCGACCCGGCCGAGTTCCACGAGCGACTGGACGCGGCGCTGACCGCCCGCACCCTGGCCGCGCTGACTCCGCTGACCGCCGACCTGGTCGCGGAGCCGGGACGAGCCGTCGCCCTGCCGCACACCGCCGTACCGGCCCGCCAGGGCGAACCGGCCGCGGAACTGCTGACCATCAAGGAGAAGCACGGCATCGTCCGCCGCGAAGGCGACTGGACCCTCCCGCACCGGCTGGCGCTCCGTGTTGCCTGGAGCCAGGTCACCCTGGACCTGAGCAGCGCGGTGTACAGCCGGCCCGAGCTGGTCGTCGAACTGCGGATGAGCGGCGGCAGCGTGGAACTGCTCCTCGCGCCGGGCATGGTGGTGGACGCCAATGAGCTGGCGGTGCGGCACGGCCAGCTGGAGATCAACAGGGACCCGGCCGACGACACCCCGCAGACACTGCGGATCCGCCTCACCGGCCGGATGAAGCACGGCAGGATCGAGACCCGCCGACTGCCGCCCACCCGTCCGTGACCCGTGGGACGGACCGGGGCTCCCATGCTCTCACCAGGGCACGGGGCCGGCGTCCTCGAAGAACTGGCCGGTCGGGCCGTCGTCGGGCAGGGTGGCGAGGGTGATCGCGATCGCCGCGCCCTGCTCGGGGGTGCGCACCCCGCGGAAGCCGTTGAGGTCGGTGGCGACATAGCCGGGGCAGCCCAGGTTGATCAGGATGTTCGTGCCGCTCAACTCCCGGGCGTACTGCAGCGTGACGGCGTTCAGGAAGGACTTCGACGGCGGGTACGCCACCGCCACCGGGCCCGTCGTCTGCTCGGCGCCGGTTCCTGCCTGCCGGGTGAGGGAGCCGACGCTGCTGGACATGTTCACGATGCGCGGCGAGGCGGAACGGCGCAGCAGCGGCAGCATCGCGTTGGTGACGCGGACGACGCCGATCACATTGGTCTCCACGACCGCGCGGATGATGTCGGGATCCACCAGGGTGGGCTGCTGCGGCCAGCCGCCGGTGACAGCGGCGTTGTTGACGAGCACGTCGAGGCCGCCGGCCTGCTCCTCGATCAGCTGTGCGGCGGCGCTCACGCTCGCGTCGTCGGTCACGTCCAGCGGCACGCCGAAGGCGTCGACGCCGGCCGCGCGCAGCCGCTCCACCGCGGACTCGCGCCGCTTGTCGTCGCGGGCGCCGACGCCGACCTTCCAGCCGAGGGCGCCGAGGCCCACGGCGATTTCATAGCCGATTCCCTTGTTCGCGCCGGTGACCAGCGCAATTGTCTGTTCGCTCATGGGAACCATGCTGCCGCCGGGACCCGGCGGGGGTCCAACACCGATCGGGTGGTCGGCGATACCCTCCAGGTATTGATCCGGAGTACGGTGGTGGCATGGAGACCCGGGAACTGCGCTACTTCGTCGCCGTCGCCGAGGAACTGCACTTCGGGCGCGCCGCACAGCGGCTCGGGATCGCCCAGCCGCCGCTGTCGCGGGCGATCCAGCGGCTCGAACGCCGACTGGGGGCAGCGCTGCTGGACCGGACCAGCCGCACCGTCACCCTGACCGAGGCCGGCGCGGTGCTGCTGGTCGAGGGCCGGGCGGCCCTGGACGCGGTCGAAGCCGCCGAGCGCCGCACCCGCCGCGCCGCCCTCGCCGCGACCGGCCGTCCCGGCCTGGTCCTGGTCACCAAGGCCACCGCGTCCAGCGAACTGCTGGCGAAACTGCTCGACGCCTACGCCGCCGAACCCGGCGCGGTCCCGGTCGACGTCATCCTGTGCGGCCCGGCCGAGCAGGAACGGCTGCTGCGCGAAGGACGGGCCGACGTCGCCCTGCTGCACCGGCCGTTCGACTCGACCGCCGGGTTCGACACCGAGGAGCTCGACACCCAGAGCCAGGTAGTGCTCCTGCCGGCCGGGCATCCGCTCACGCTCCGGCCCCATGTGCTGATGGCCGACATCACCGCGCTGCCCGGCCTGCCGCTGCCGCGCTGGCCCGACCGCGACGGCAACTACCCGCCGGGGCCCGGCCCGAAGGTCCGCGACCACACCCAGTTGCTGCAGCTCATCGCGCTCGGCCGGGCTTGCGCGGTCTCGCCGGAGTCGTCCCGGACCCAACTGCACGGTGACCTCGCCGCCGTGCCCGTGCTGGACGCGCCGCAAGTCACCACCGTCATCGCCTGGCCGCCGCACAGCCGCTCCCGAGCCGTCGCCGACCTCGTCCGCACGGCGACCCGTCTCTAGGGCCGGTCCGGCCACCTCGGCCGCTACCCGCCGTGGTGCAGCGTTTTCATCGTCACGTAACTGGTCACGGTGGCGACGTTGGGAAGGTCCGCGAGCCGGTGGGCGCCGCACTCCGGGATCACCACCATGCCCGACTGGTTCCACTGCGCCCGGGGACCGGAGCACGCCGACACCGCCGTCGACCCGGAGGTCCGCCGCGTCCGCTCCACCCTGGCCGACGACGGCCTGGTCACCATGGCGATCGGGCTGCGCGGCGCCGACGACACCAACCTGGACACCGTCGCCGGGGAACTGAAGCTGGCCGACGAACTGCACCTGCGCACCAGCCTCCACACCGCCTCCGACGGCGCCCACGCCCTCGGCCTGGGCGCCCGCACCGGCAGCCTCGTCCCCGGCAAGGACGCCGACGTCATCCCGCTGCGCAGCCACGCCCGTGAGGGGCTGGTAAGAGAATTTTCTTTTCGTCGCCGACATACTGACGCAACGTCAGAGAAACCGGATCGCTGGACCTTCCGGGGTGGACGCGCGCGGCCCGGCCGTGTCGCACATTCCCCGACGGGAGGCACTGCGCAGTGATTCCCTATCCCAGTTGGCTCAACTCAGGCGACAACACGTGGCAGTTGGTGGCCGCGACGCTGGTCGGACTGATGAGCATCCCCGGTATCGCGATCCTCTACGGCGGCCTGGTCCAGCGCAAGTGGGCCGTCAACACCATGCTCATGGCCTTCAGCGCGTTCTCCATCGTGCTGGTCGCCTGGGTGCTCTACGAGTTCAAGATGAGCTTCGGCAACCCGCTGCACCTGGGCCCGGGCATCCTCCGCGCCGCGGTGGGCCGCCCCGGCACCATCACCGGCGCCCACGCCGAGACCGCCCAGGCCAACATCCCCCTGGTCAGCGGCCAGGGGCTGATGCCGGCCTTCCGCTTCCCCCAGTCCACCCTCGCCTACTTCCAGTTCGCCTTCGCGGCGATCACCCCGCTGCTGTTCCTCGGCAGCGTCATCGGCCGGATGAACTTCAGAGCCTGGCTGCTCTTCGTCCTCCTCTGGTCCGGCATCGTCTACTCCGTCAACGCCTTCCTGCTCTGGGGCGGCGGCTGGTGGGCCCAGATGGGCGCACTGGACTACTCCGGCGGCTATGTGATCCACCTCGCCGCCGGGACCTCGGGATTCGTGGCAGCCGCGGTCGTGGGACCGCGGCTGGCCCGGGACCGGGCCAGGGCCGTGCCCAACAACCTGCCGCTGGTGGCCTGCGGGGCGGGCCTGCTGTGGCTGGGGTGGAACGGGTTCAACGGCGGCGACATGTACTTCGCCGGCCAGAACGCCGCGGCGGGCGTGCTCAACACCAATCTGGCCACCGCGGTGGCGCTGCTGACCTGGGTGCTGCTGGACATGTTCGCCGGGGCGCAGCGCAAGCCGACCTTCCTGGGGGCCGTCAACGGCATGATCGTCGGCCTGGTCGCGATCACCCCGGCGGCCGGGTTCGTCACCGGTGTGGGCGCGATCCTGATCGGCCTGATCGCCTCGGTCCTGGTCTGGCTCTCCTGGAACAAGCTGGCCAAGCTGAGGTTCATGAGCAAGGTGGACGACGCCCTCGGCGTGGTCCACACCCACGGCGTGGCCGGGCTGGTCGGCGGCCTGCTGGTGGGCCTGTTCGCGGACCCGGCCATGGCGATCTACTACAACAAGGACGGCAGCGCCGTCTCCGTCTCCGGGCTGTTCCACGGCCATCCCAAACAGCTCGCCCTCCAGGCCGGGGCCGCCGGGACCATTATCGTCTGGGACGGCCTGATGACCTTTGTGATCCTCAAGGTGATCGGACTGTTCGTCAAACTCCGCTCCCCCGACGACGTCCTGGAGCTCGGCGACCTCGCCTCGCACGACGAGGAGGCGTACCCCAGCGAGGAGGGGCTCGCCGCGGTCGGCGTGTCCGTGTCCGTCGGCGCGGAGCGAAGTTCGCCCCCGGCCGCGGAGACCGCCGCCGAGCGCGCCGAGCCAGCAGCGGAACCGTGAAGCTGATCACCGCCGTCCTGCCCACGGCAGGCTTCGAGCAGGTGCACCGGGCGCTGCGTACCCTCGGGATCCCCGGAGTCACCGTCAGCACCGTGTTCGCCCGCGACGAGGGCATGCCCCGGTACGAGGTGTACCGGGGCGTGCGCCGCATGGTCGAGCTGCAGGCCGCGGTCCGGATGGACATCATCACCACCGACATCGACGCGGTGGACGTGGTGCAGGTGATCGTCGCGTGCGGCGGGGGCCGGGCCGGCGGAACCGTGTGGGTCCAGCCGGTGGAGCACCTCGTCCGCATCCGGACCGGCGAGCGGGGCGAGGGCGCGCTCTTCTAGGGGGTGTCTGACGGGTCTCCGCGGGTGAAGGAGCGGTGTCCGGTGCGTGCGGTCGCAAGGCGCCGGAGCGTCCTTGTAGCGGAGCTACCAGGGCGGTTCGGCAACGCGGCGAGCGTGCG
>NZ_JBHEZX010000027.1:0-87356 GCF_042511045.1 Streptacidiphilus alkalitolerans | reverse complement strand
GGGTGAAGGAGCGGTGTCCGGTGCGTGCGGTCGCAAGGCGCCGGAGCGTCCTTGTAGCGGAGCTACCAGGGCGGTTCGGCAACGCGGCGAGCGTGCGTGCCGGGCGCCGCGACGCCGCGGAGATCCGTCAGACACCCCCCTAGGCGTCGTGAGCAGGGGGAAGGCCTCCGGTGCGGTGGGGGAGTGCAGGTTCCCCACCGCACCGGAGGCCTTCCCCGGCGCGCTGTCCGGTCGAGTCCCGCAGCACCAGGCGGGGGAGCAGGATCTCCTGGCGGCGTGGTGAGGACGGGTCGGCGATGCGGCCGGTGAGGATGTCCACCGCGCGCAGACCGACCTCCGTCTTCGCCGGGGACACCGCCGTGAGCGGCACCTCGCACAGGTCGGCCACCTCGTCGTCGTAGCCGATGACGGACAGGTCGCCGGGAACCTCCAGGCCGCGGCGTCGGGCGGCGCCCACCAGCAGGGCCGCCTCGCGGTCGGCGAAGCAGAGCACCGCGGTGACCCCGCAGGCGACCGCGTCCCGCACGAACTCCTCCGCGTCCTCGGCGGTCCAGCGCGGCAGTGACCGGGTCAGGGCCGGCTCCGTCCCCGGCGCCATCTGACGCAGTGCCAGCGCCAGCCCGGCCCTGACCTGCGGAGCGGTGTGCGGGCTGGTCCGCTCCAGGTAGGCGATCCGGCGGTGGCCCAGCCCCACCAGGTGCTCCACGGCCTCCCGGGCCCCGGCGGCGTGGTGGGAGCAGACGAACTCGCGCGGTGTCGCCGGCTCGTCGATGCCGCGTTCGGCCAGGACCAACGGCACCCCGCCCCGGTCCAACTCGCCCAGCCAGGACGGCAGCGCTCCTCGATCGAGGGTGGGTACCAGGATCAGACCCCGGACGCCCGCCTGGACCAGGTCCTCGGCGGCCCCCCGCTCGACCGCCGGGTCCCAGTCCGTGCAGCGCAGCAGCATCCGGGCGCCGTGTGCGTTCAGCTGCCGCTCGACGCCGGCGATGACCCGCGGGTAGTAGTACGTCAGCGACGGCACGACCACCCCCACCGCGTAGCCGGCCGCGAGGCCGGTCGGCCGGTCCGCGACATAGGTCCCCGAGCCCTGCCGGCGGTACACCAGGCCCTCCTGGACCAGCAGGTCCACGGCCCGGCGGACGGTGTTCACGCTCACCTGCTGGTCCTGGGCCAGGTCCTGCTCGGTCGGCAACCGGCCGCCCGGCCAGCGCAGTTCGGCGATGCCCCGGCGCAGCTCGTCGGCCAGCCGGCGGGTCTTGTGTCCTCGCGCCGCGGTTCCCGCGTTCTCGCCCGACGGATTCATCCCGCCCCCTCCGCCGGTACCGGCACCTGTCAGCGCGACGACCCTACCGTCGGCGGGCGGCCGTGACCCCGCGCGCTGCCACCGTCGGCGCCGACGCGTTCTGAACCCCGGGCCGGTTCAGGGGTAGAGGCCGGCCTGGAAGGTGAAGGAGACGAGTTGCGCCCGGTCGCGTGCGCCGACCTTGGTCATGGCCCGCACCGCGTGGGTCTTCACGGTGAACGGCGAGACGTGCAACTGGGCGGCGATCTCCTCGTTGCCGAGGCCGCCGGCGACGAGCACGACCACGTCCCGCTCCCTGGGCGTCAGATTGTCGAAGCGCCGCAGCAGTTCGCGGTCGACGGCCGGGGGAGGGCTGTCGGTCATGTGGCCGATGAGCGCCGCCGTCGCGACGGCGGACAGCGCGCCGCCACCGGCCACGACCTCCTTGATTCCGGCGACCAGTTCGGCCGGGCTCACGGTCTTGCCGAGGAAGCCGTTGGCGCCCGCGCGCAGGGCGGCGAGGACGATGTCGTCCTGGTCGAAGGTGGTCAGGACGATCACCCGCAGCTTTTCGGGCGGGTGCTCCTTGCGGATCCTGCGGGTGGCCTCGACGCCGTCGATGCCCGGCATCCGGATGTCCATCAGGACCAGGTCGACGGGGTGGGTGCGGAGGAAGGGGAGGACCTGGAGCCCGTCGGAGAGGTCGGCTGCCACGGTGAGGCCGGGGTCGAGCTGGAGCATGGCCCGGATGCCGGCCCTGATGTCGTCCTGGTCGTCGACGATCAGAATGCGTGTCATCGGACCACGGCTCCCTGGAGGCTGAACTCCGCGCGGACCCGGAAGCGCCCGCCGTCACTGTCGATCGTCAGTCGCCCGCTGGAGGATTCGACCCGTTCGCGCATGCCCACGAGCCCCAGTCCGCTGCCCGACCGGCCGCCCGACCCGCCGCCAGGTCCGCCCGGTCCGCCCGGTGCGCGGCCGACCCGGTTCTCCACGGTGACGCAGATGCTGCCGTCCTGCTCGCGCACGTCCACGGTGGCGGCTCCCTCTCCGTGCCGGTAGGCATTGGTCAGTGCTTCCTGGACGACCCGGTAGACCGTCATGCCGACGCCGGGCTCCACGAACACGGCGGGGATGTCGATGGAGGGGTGGACGTCGAGGCCGATGCTCTCGAAGGAGGCGACCAGTCCTTCCAGGCCGTTCAGCGCCGGGATGGGCCGCAGGGCCTCGCCGTCGGGGGCGTCGTCGCCGCGGCGCAGCAGCGCGAGGATCCGCTGTGTCTCCAGGACGACGGTGCGGGCGGCCGACCTGGCCGAGTCGAGGGCCTGCCGGGACGCGTCGGAGCCTGCGCCTTCGGGAAGCCCGATCTCCGCGATGCCCAGGTGCATGCTCAGCATCGCGACCTGGTGGCCGATGACGTCGTGGAGGTCCCGGGCGATGCGCAGCCGTTCCTCGGTCACCCGTCGGGTGGCTTCGATCTCCCGGGTGGCGATGGCGCTCTCGGCCCGTTCCTCCAGCATCCACCACTGGTCCCGGTGGATGCGGAGGGCGACCCCGGTCGCACCTCCGGCGATGGCGGAGAACAGGGCGGCGGCGCCCACGACCGCGCCGCCGCGGAAGCCGCCCAGGGTCATGAACGCGCCCAGGAAGAACGCCGCCACCAGGGCTGTCGCGGCCAGCGGCTGCTTCCCCCGGTAGGTGGCCGAGAACAGGACCAGCACCGCCAGCATCCACACCGACAGCGGGTCCCGGCCGACCGCGGTGACCGCGAAGGAGGCCGCGCCGGTGACGGCCAGCCCCGGCCACGGCTTCCACCAGGAGAGGGCGGCACCGCCGCCGCCGAGCAGGACGGACAGGGTCGTCGGCCAGTCCGACCCGCGCAGGACCAGGGCCACGAGCTGGCCGGTGAACACCAACGCGGCCAGCGCGTAGGCGACGAGGTTCAGCACCTCGGGGCGGCGGATCCACAGAGGTGTCGTGGTCCCGCGCCGGTCGTCGTGAGTCGTGGCCATGACGTGATTCTCGTCCACCCGCGCCGAGGTCATGTACTTCGTTCGAAGTACGCGGCGCGGCGCGAGGCCGCCGAGACTCCTCAGCAGGGCAACCGCCCGCCGCACCCGACAACCGTTCGGAGAACCGCCATGACTCCCGCCAGCACGTCCGAGCAGGACACCGCAGCCCCGGCCCTGCGCCGGCTGTACTCGGTCCGCTTCCTCTTCGCCGTCGTCTGGGCCGGGCTCCTGGTGACGTTCGGCTCCGACCTCAGCGTCGGCGTCAAGATCCTGCTGTTCCTCTACCCCGCGTTCGACGTGGCCGCGGCGGTCGTCGACGCCAGGTCCTCCCGGGGCGCCCGCTCGACCGGGGGCCTCTACGTCAATATGGCCGTCAGCACGGCCGCCGCGGTCGGCCTGGCCGTGGCCGGCGCTTCCGGCACCGCCGACGTCCTGCGGGTCTGGGGAGCCTGGGCCGTCGTCTCCGGCCTGGTCCAACTCGTCGTGGCCCTGCTGCGCCGGTCCCTCGGCGGCCAGTGGGCGATGATCCTCAGCGGTGGCATCTCGGTCCTGGCCGGCGCCTCCTTCCTGGCGAGCGCGGCCAAGCCCGACCCCTCGCTGGGAGTGCTCGCCGGCTACGCCACCCTCGGCGGCGTCTTCTTCCTGGTCTCCGCCCTGCGCCTGTCCCGTGCCGCCCGCACCGCCCGTACCGCACCGGCGCGGCAGTAGCGGCCGTCAGGCGGTACTAATCCACCCTGTGCATCGTGCGGGTGCGCGGGCGGGCGGTACGGCGGGCGGGCTTGCGGGAACGATCGGCGCGTTCACGTGCCTCGACCAGGTCCGAGGCCGCCTGGGCGAGCAGGGCCTTGACCGTCACCTCCGCCTGCTCCGCGTCGCCGTCGTGGATGGCGTCGTAGAGCGCCTGGTGGGCGGGCATGGGGTCGGCCCCGTGCGCGCTGTGGTGGACGAACCGGTCGCGGATCTGCAGTCCGGCCGCGAGGATCACCTCCATCCGGCTGAGGACCTCGTTGTGGGCGGCGTCCAGCAGCCCGCGGTGGAAGCGGAGGTCGGCGGCGACCATGGCGTCGGGGTCCCGGCGCGCGGCGCGCATGTCGCCGAGCGCGGCCTGCATGGTGTCCAGGTCCTCCTGAGTGCGGCGCAGTGCGGCGAACCGGGCGGCGGGAGGCTCGACCATCTCGCGGACCTCGGCGAGCATCTCCAGGAAGGCGAAGTTCGGCGGCTCGCCGCCCTGCCAGCGGAGCACGTCGCCGTCGAGCAGGTTCCAGTGCTCGCGCGGCAGGACGACCGTGCCGCGCTTCTGGCGGGACTCGACCAGGCCCTTGGCGGCGATGACCTTGAGGGCTTCGCGGACCACGGTCTTGCTGACGCCGAATTCCTGCTCGAGGTGCTCGGAGAACAGCGTGGCGTTCAGTGGGTAGTCCCCGCCGACGATGCGCATGCCGATCTCCTCGACGATCTGGCCGTGCAGGCCGCGGCCCTGGTAGCTCGCCATTACATCCTCGTCCTCGGGTTCGGTCCGCCGCTGTGCGCGGCTGGGGAGCGGTCGTGCGGCCGGTCAGGCCGAGGCTTTCACGATGCTCCACCCCCCATCAACCACGAGGTTGGCCCCGGTGACGAAGGAGGCGTCGTCGGAGCCCAGGAAGGCGATGGCCGCGGCGACCTCCTCGGGCCGGCCGAAGCGTCCGGCCGGAGTGGCGGCGATGCTCTCGGCGCGGCCGGCCTGGTCCACCCGGTCCCACGCGGGGGTCAGGATCGGGCCCGGCAGCACCACGTTCACCCGGATGTCGGGCGCGTACTCCACGGCCAACTGCCGGCCGAGGGCGCACAGTGCGCCCTTGGTCGCGGCATAGGCCGGGTGTCCCGGCAGGCCGATCAGGGCGTGCACCGAGGAGGTGAGCACGACGGAGCCGCCTGCCTGCCTGAGCATCGGCAGGAAGGTGCGCACGGCGTGGTAGGCGCCGGTCAGGGACACCGCCAACTGCCGGTTCCAGTCCGCCAGTCCCAGTTCGTGCAGCGGGCCGACCCGGATCCAGTAGGCGTTGTGGTGCACCACGTCCATGCGGCCGTGGCGCTTCTCGACGTGGGCGCGCACCGCCTGCCAGTCGTCCTCGTCGGCGGAGTCGCAGTGCAGGTACTCGGCGGTGCCCCCGGCTTCGGTGATCCTCTCGGCGACGGCCAGGCCCGCTTCGTCGGCCACATCGGTGAGCCACACGGCCGCGCCCTCGGCGGCGAACCGTTCGGCTGCGGCGGCGCCGATGCCCGAGGAGGCCCCGGTCACCAGGACGGTACGGCCCTGGTAGCGGCGTGAGTGCACAGTGAACCCCTTTGCATTAATTATGACAAGTCTTGCAGTCGGGGAAAGCTCCTGCAAGCCCCGGCGACGGATGCGGAGGCAGCTCTGCCGGAACCGTTGACGCCCAGATTATAAGTCGTTAATAATGCGGAAACCGTTGAAGGCGGTGATGCCTTCACCACAGTCAGGAGCGCGGGATGCTGACACGTCTGAGAGCGAGAGCAGGGGTCCTCGGACTAGCTGCCTCGACAGCACTGCTGGGGGTGGTCGCACCGGCATGGGCAGCCCGGCCGCAGCCGCACACCACCGCACCGCCGATCAACGACCTTGCCAGGACCCCGTACCAGGGCTGGAACACCTACTACGGACTCGGCTCGGACTTCAACGAGCAGTCCATCAAGGACGAGGCCAAGGCGCTGGTGGACCGGGGGTTGAAAGCCGCCGGATACAACTACGTCTGGATCGACGGGGGTTGGTGGAGCGGGACGCGCGACGCGGCCGGCGACATCACGGTGAGCTCCACCCAGTGGCCCGACGGCATGAAGGCCGTCGCCGACTACATCCACTCACTGGGCCTGAAGGCCGGCATCTACACCGACTCCGGCACCAACGGCTGCGGCGGCACGGCCCAGGGCAGCTTCGGCCACTACCAGCAGGACGTGAACCAGTTCGCCGGCTGGGGCTACGACGCGGTCAAGGTCGACTTCTGCGGCGGTGAGCAGCAGCACCTTGACCCGGCCACGGCCTACGGCCAGTTCCGGGACGCGCTGCTGCACAACAGCAGCCACCGCCCGATGCTCTTCAACATATGCAACCCCTTCGTTCCGCAGACCGGAGCGGCCCCCGGGCGCTCCGCCTACGACTCCTACACGTTCGGCCCCACCACCGGGAACTCCTGGCGCACCGACACCGATGTCGGCTTCTCGCGCAACGTCGTGTTCCCCGACGTGCTGCGCAACCTGGACGACGACGCCAAGCACCCGGAGGCCGCGGGTCCCGGCCACTGGAACGACCCGGACTACCTGGCCCCGGAACTGGGCATGAGCGCCGCCGAGGCGCAGTCGCAGTTCTCGATGTGGTCCATGGTCGCCGCCCCGCTGATCATCGGCAGCGATGTCACCGCACTGTCCGACAGCACGGTCTCGATGCTGACGAACCGTGAGGTCCTGGCCGTGGACCAGGACCCGCTGGGGGTGCAGGGCACCGCGATCGCGACCACGGGCAGCACCCAGGTGTGGACCAAGCCGCTGGCCAACGGCGACCGGGCGGTGGCGCTGTTCAACCGCGGCAGCTCCGCCCAGGTCGTCTCGACCACGGCCGCCGCGGTCGGGCTGCGCCACTCGGGCAGCTATGCGCTGCGCGACCTGTGGCAGCACAGCACTACTGAGACCGCCGGGGTGATCTCGGCGACGGTGGCCCCGCACAGCACCGTGCTGCTGCGGGTCTCCCGGCAGGGCGACGTCGCGGGCACCGCGCCCGCCACGGTGCTGACGCCGTTGAGCGTCACCGCGTCCGCGCAGGGCAGCCAGCCGCTGGTGCTGCCCGGCTCCTCGTTCCAGGCCTCGGCCTCCTTCACCGACAACGGCAGCAGCGACCTGAAGGACGCCGCGCTCACCCTGGACGCGCCGGCCGGCTGGCAGGTGACCGCGCTCAGCAGCACCGCACGGCAGCGGCTGCGCACCGGCGAGCGGGTCGACGCGAAGTGGCAGATCACTCCGCCGCCCGGCACCGAACCGGGACCGGACGGGCTCAAGGTCACCGTCGCCTACCGCTGGTACGGCGGTCACCCCGCCGCCCTCAGGTCGGTCACCGCGAGCGGGACCAGTCCGGTGCAGGTGCCCGCCGCGCCGCCCTCGGGCACCGGACCGCTCAGCCACCACCCCTGGCTGGACGCCAGCAGCGGCTACCTGGTGCCCCGGGTGGACCTCGACGACGCCGGCGGCGGCCCGCTGGTGATGCACGGCACCACCTACCCGCAGGGCGTCGGGGTGGCCTCGCCGTCCACCGTGGAGTACTACGTCGGGGGCAACTGCTCCACCCTGACCGGCACCGTCGGCATCGACGACTCGGCGAACTTCGACCCCTCCGGCGGCACGGTCGACTTCCAGGTCCTGGGCGACGGCGTCAAGCTCTACGACAGCGGGACCGTGGACCGCGGCGCGACCCACGCGCTGAACGTCGACCTGGGCGCGGCCAAGGTGGTCAGCCTGGTCGTCGGTGACGGCGGCGACGGCGGCTACAACGACCGTGCCGACTGGGGCGGGCTGCAGATCAGCTGCGGCGCCCCGGTGGCGACGGTGCCCGCCGGGCCCTGGCCGCACTACGTCGCCCCCGGCGACGAGTCCGCCACCGCCAGCAGCGCCAACGACGGCTATCCGGCGAGCAACGCGGTCGACGGGCAGGTCACCACGCTGTGGCACTCGCAGTTCAGCCCGGTCCACGACCCGCTGCCGATCTCGTTCACGGTCGACCTGAAGTCGGTGCAGACGGTCACCGGACTCAGCTACCAGCCCCGACTGGACGGCAATATCACCGGAACCGTCACCGGCTACACGGTGGAGGTGAGCACGGACGGGACCACGTTCACCCCGGCTGCGGCAGCGGGCACCTGGCCCGAGGACGCGCTGCTCAAGTCGGTGCAGATCGCTCCGGTCCAGGCCCGCTACGTGCGGCTGACCGCGACCGCGGCTGCGGGCGGCTACGCGTCCGCGGCCGAGATCGCCGTCGCGGCAGTCCCGGCCGGCTGAACCGTGGGCGGACGGAATGAGTGAGCGGTCGGCGCGGGCGCAGGCGTCCTTCGGGACGCTCGGCACCCGCGCCGGCCCGCTCGGGCTGCGGTTCGTCCCGGAGCTGGGCGGCAAGGTCACCGGCCTGCGGCTGACCCCCGGTGGCCGGGAGTGGCTCGCGCAGCCGGTGCGCCCGCTGCGGGCCCCGCTGCCCGGCCAGGACTGGGGCGAACTGGACTGCTCCGGCTGGGACGAGTGCCTGCCCAACATCGGCGCGTCGGCCGACGGCGTACTGGCCGACCACGGCGACGTCTGGCGGCTGCCCTGGCAGGCGCGGGCGGGACCGGACACCCTGTCAGCTGCGGTCGCACCGCCGCACCGCAGCTACCGCTTCGGACGCGACCTCAGCACCAACGGCCGCATGCTGCGGGCGGACTACCGCCTGGACAACCTCGGCGACCGGCCGCTGCCCTGGGCCTGGGCCCAGCACATGCTGCTGGCCGGGGACGAGCACACCAGGATCCTGGCCTCGTCGCCGATGCGCCTGAGGCTGGACAGCGCCTACCGGGACGGTGCGGCCGTGTCCGGCCCGATGGACTGGCTGTGCCCGGACGGTGCGCCGACCACCGGCATCGGGCTGCTCGGAGCGACCGGGCGGGCCGCGAAGCTGTGGTTCGAGCCACCGCTGCCGGCCGTGGTCGCGGTACTGCACGGGCAGGAGTGGCTCGCCTGGCACCTCACCGATCGCTCCTTCCCCGACCTGGGGCTGTGGGTGAACCTCGGGGGCTGGGGCGGGCCGCAGTTGCGGCAGCTGGCCGTGGAACCCGCGTTCGGCGCGAGGGACGCACCCGCCGAGGCCTACTCCGAACTCGTTCCGCTGAGCCCCGGCGAGCACCGGAACTGGCACACCGTCATCGAGGCGGGCGTCGGCGCGCGGGCGCTGGACCAGCTGCTGACCAGCGTCGCCAATCCGTAATACAGATTTATTTATGCATTAATCTTGACGAGCCGCAGAACCCCCGAGACACTCGGTGCACAACCCCCCCACCCTCGAACCAACGCACGACAGGCGGAAGCGACGTGAGACCTTTGCACAGCACAAGGACCCTGGTGAGCATCGGCGCGATAGGCATGGCGGCGGTGCTGGCCCTGGCCGGCTGCTCCACCGGAAAGAGCACCGGCGGTTCGGCGGGCAGCGCGGCGGCGGGCCCCAAGAGCGGATCGATCACCATCGCGTACCTGCAGAAGCAGGGCGACCAGCAGTACTTCATCGATGAGGCCAACGGCGCCAAGGCCGAGGCCGCCAAGCTCGGCAACGTCAAGATCGTCACCGTCGACCTGGGCACCGACTCCAACAAGGCGATCAGCGACATGAGCACCGAGGTCGGTCAGAAGGTCGACGGGATCGCGATCGTCGTGCCGGACCAGAAGATCGGCCCGCAGATCATCCAGGCCGCCGGCGGCATCCCGCTGGTGTCCTCCGACGACCCGATCAGCGACGGGTCCGGCAACCCGGCCCCGTTCGTGGGCTTCGACTCGGTCCAGATGGGCACCGAGGTCGGCACCAAGGCCGGCGACCTGTTCAAGACCGCGGGCTGGACCGCCGCGGACACCCGCGTCATCGCCGCCTACCAGCAGGGCCTGTCGGACTGTCAGCAGCGCGAGCAGGGCGAGGAGGCGGGCTTTGCCGCCGCCGCCGGAGCGAGCGTGCCGGTGATCAAGGTCGGGACCGACAACTCGGTGGTCGACGCGCAGAACAAGACCGGCGCCGTGATCACCGCCAACCAGGGCGTCAAGCACTGGGTGGTCTGGGGCTGCAACGACGAGAGCGAGACCGGTGCGGTCACCGCGCTGCAGAACGGCGGCTTCGCCCCCGCCGACATCATCGGAGTCGGCCTGGGCGCCTACCTGACCTGCAAGGACTGGACCGCCAAGAAGGACAGCGGCAACAAGGCCGCGCTGTTCATCGACGGCCACTCCGTGGGCGCCGCCGCCGTGGACGCGCTGGTCGCCAAGATCCGCAACGGCACGCCGCTGCCCCCGAAGACCATCGCCAAGACGGCCCTGGTCGACGCCACCAGCTTCGTCCAGGCGGGCGTCCAGTGCAGCTGAACGGGTCCCGGCAGCACACGATCCAGGAGCTTCGATCGTCATGACGAAACCAGGGCCGACCCGGGCCGGGACGCCTCCCACGGCGTCCCGCCTCCGGGCCGAACAGATCAGCAAGTCCTTCGGGCCGGTGCACGCGCTCAGCGAGGTCTCCCTCGACGTACGGGCCGGCGAGGTGCTGGCGCTGATGGGCGAGAACGGCGCGGGCAAGTCCACGCTGCTGCGCGTCCTGTCCGGCGACCACCAGCCGGACCGGGGCCGGCTGGTCCTCGACGGCGCGCCGGTCGCCTTCCACTCCCCGCACGAGGCGCAGCGGGCGGGACTGCGGGTGATCCAGCAGGAGCCCGAGATCGTCCCGCACGTCTCGGTCGCGGAGAACATCTACCTCGGCGCGCTTCCGCGCCGGGCCCGGGTGGTGGACCAGCGCGCCCTGTTCGCCCAGGTCGACCGCGACCTGGAGCGATACGGATTCGCCGATGTGCTGGACCCGCGGATGCTCGGTTCCGCGCTCTCGCCGGCGCAGCGGCAACTGGTGGAGATCCTGCGGGCCCTGGTCGGCGACGTCCGGGTGATCGCCTTCGACGAGCCCACCTCCTCGCTCGCCGACCACGAGGTGGAGGCGCTGTTCGGGCTCATCCGCCGACTGCGGGACGACGGCGTGGCCGTCGTCTACGTCTCGCACCGGATGCCCGAGATCTTCGCCATCGCGGACCGGGTGGCGGTGCTGCGCGACGGCCGCTACGTCGGCGACCGTCCGGTGGCGCAGACCGACCACACCGAACTGGTGCGGATGATGGTCGGCCGCGACCTGGCCGACATGTTCGTCCGACAGCCGCGCGAACCCGGCGAGGTCGTCCTCTCGGTGCGCGACCTGGTCACCGAGGACGTGCACGGCGTCAGCCTGGACCTGCGGGCCGGTGAGGTGGTGGGGCTCGGCGGGCTGATCGGAGCCGGGCGCTCCGAACTGGCGCAGGCCCTCGTCGGCGCCGTCCCCGTCCACGGCGGGGGTATCGAGATGGAGGGGAAGCCGCTGCGGCTGCGGGGCCCCGGCGACGCGCTGCGCGCCGGGATCGGTCTGGCGCCCGAGGAGCGCAAGGCCCAGGCCCTGCTGCTGCGGCGGACCATCCGCGACAACATCTCGCTCGCTGTCCTTGGACGGCTCACCCGCTGGCACGTGGTGCGGCGTGCGGCCGAGCGCGAGATCGCGCTCCGGCACGTGGAGCAGCTCTCGATCCGCACCCACTCGATCGAGCAGGAGGTCTCCACCCTGTCGGGCGGCAACCAGCAGAAGGTGGTCCTGGCCCGTTGGCTGGCCCGCCGCCCCAAGGTGCTGATCCTGGACGAGCCCACCCGCGGCGTCGACGTCGGCGCCAAGGCGGAGATCTACGCCATCATCAACGACCTTGCCGCGCAAGGGATGGCCCTGCTGGTCATCTCCTCGGAGCTGCCCGAACTCCTGGGCCTGTCCGACCGGATCGTGGTGATGCGGGGCGGACGGGTCACCGGTGAGGTGACCCAGGCCCAGGCAACCGAAGAACGGGTCCTGGCGCTGGCCATGGCCGAAGACCCGAGCCCGACTGGAGCAGCACAGCCATGACCGCGACCGACAGCCCCGCCCGACCCAGCCGCCCCGCCCCCGGCCCGCGACAGCGACCGCTGCGCAGGGCCCTGGACGTCGTCGGCGTACAGAACCTGAGCCTGATCATCGCGCTGATCGCGCTGTGTGCCGCGATCGGCCTGCAGAACTCCAACTTCTTCCTGGTCTCCAACATCAGGACCATCGGCACGACCGTCGCCATCGTCGGCATCCTGGCGGTCGTGCAGACCGTGGTGATGCTGCTCGGCGGCCTGGACATCTCGGTCGGCTCGGCGGCCGGACTGACCTCCGTGGTCTCCGCGATGGTCTTCACCAGCGCCAACAGCGCCGCCCTTGGGATCTTCGTCGCCCTGGTGGTCGGCCTCGCCGTCGGCCTGCTCAACGGCGTGGTGATTGTCTACGGCCGGGTGAACGCGGTGATCGCCACCCTGGCCACCTACGCGGGACTGCGCGGCCTGGCCAACCTGATCTCCAACGGCCGGGCCCAGGGCTACACCGGAACCGACTCCACCTTCATCTTCCTGGCCCGCGGCAGCGCCCTCGGCATCCCGGTCCTGGTCTGGGTGCTGATCATCGTCGCCGTGCTGGTCCACCTGCTGCTGCGCTACACCGACATCGGCCGCAACATCTACGCGGCCGGCGGCAACCCCACCGCCGCCCGGCTGGCGGGCATCAACCTCAACCGCTACGTCGTCGGCTGCTACGTCCTGGCCGGCTTCGTCGCCGCCATCGCCGGCATCCTGCTGACCGCCCGTACCGGCTCCGGCCAGCCCACCTCCGGCAGCCAGGGCCTGGAACTGCAGTCCATCACGGCGGCGGCCCTCGGCGGGGTGGCCCTGCAGGGCGGCAAGGGCGGAATCGCGGGCACGGCCATCGCCGTCCTGCTGCTCGGCGTCCTGCAGAACGGCCTGACCATCCTGGACGTCAACTCCTTCTGGCAGGACATCGCCCAGGGCGCGCTGCTGGTCGTGGCCGTGGTCATCCAGCAACGCCGCAAGGGGTTGCGCGCCTACGGACTACCGCGCTGAACACCCCCGATCCGACCAGGAGGCACAGCATGACGACCAGCCCCCCGCCCGGCGCCTCCCCCCACCACTCGACCGAACAGGGCACCCGCGCATGAAGATCACCAGACTGACGACCTACGCGGTGGCGCCCCGCTGGCTCTTCCTGCGGATCGACACCGACGAGGGCGTCACCGGATGGGGCGAACCGGGCCTGGAGGGCCGGGTGCGGACCGTGGCCGCCGCCGTCGAGGAACTCGGCGAACTGCTGATCGGCGCGGACCCGCTGCGCATCGAGGCGCACTGGCAACTGCTGACCAAAGGAGGCTTCTACCGCGGCGGCCCGGTCCTGTCCTCCGCCATCGGCGGCATCGACCAGGCCCTGTGGGACATCGCCGGCAAGGTCCACGGCGTCCCGGTGCACCAACTGCTGGGCGGCCCCCTGCGCGAGCGGGTCCGGGTCTATTCCTGGATCGGCGGCGACCGGGTGCAGGACGTGGCCGAGGAGGCGGCGCGCAAGGTCGAGGAGGGGTTCACCGCCGTCAAGATGAACGCCTCCGCGCAGATGCGGGCCATCGACACCCCCCAGGCCGTCGAGGAGGTGATCCAGCGGGTCACCGCGGTCCGCGAGGCCCTGGGCCCGACCCGCGACGTGGCGATCGACTTCCACGGCCGGGTCTCCACCGGCATGGCACGACGGCTGCTGCCGCTGCTGGAACCCCTGCAGCCGATGTTCGTCGAGGAGCCGATCCTGCCCGAGAACGCCTCCCGGCTGGCCTCGGTGGTGGAGTGCACCTCTATCCCGATCGCCACCGGCGAACGGCTGTACTCCCGTTGGGACTTCCTCCCGGCGATGGCGGCCGGCATCGCCGTGGCCCAGCCCGACATCTGCCATGCCGGCGGGATCTCCGAGATACGCCGGATCGCCGCCCAGGCCGAGACGTACGACGTCTTCATGGCGCCGCACTGCCCGCTCGGCCCGATCGCCCTGGCCTCCAGCCTCCAGGTCGACTTCGCCATCCCCAACCTGCTCATCCAGGAGCAGAGCCTGGGCATCCACTACAACGGCGCGGGATCCGACCTGCTCGACTACCTGGTGGACCCCACCGTGTTCCAGTACCGCGACGGCTGGGTCGACCGGCCGCTGGGCCCCGGCCTCGGCATCACCATCGACACCAAGGCCGTGGAGTCGGCCGCCCGTTGGGCCGCCGACCACCACACCGAGTGGCGCACCCCGGTCTGGCACCACGAGGACGGCGCCCAGGCCGAGTGGTGACCACCGGTCAGTTCGGGGTGGCGGGGTCGAGTCGGATGTCTGCGATGCCGCTGTCCAGGAAGGCGGTCACTTCCTGGGCCTCGGTGTGGACGGCCTCCCGCTCCGGGGCGGTGAGGGCGCGCAGGGGGCTGATGCGCAGCTGCTGGTCCCGCACGGTCCAGGTGGCGGAAACGCGTCCGTCGACCAGGACGGTGCGGTGGCCTGCGACGGACAGGCCGAGGTGCGGGGCGTCGATGATGCGGCTGCGGTCGTGGTAGCCGAGGATGGCGTTGTCGAAGGCCGGCAGGAACCGGACGGGGGCCGGGGTTTCGGGGTGGGGGCGAGGGGCGTCGGGAAGGTCGAACAGTTGGCGCCCGCGTTCGTCGCGGAAGACGACGAGTTCCTCCCGGGCGGCTTTGACGGCGGCGGGAAGGCCGGCGAGTCCGCACCAGGCGCGTAGGTCCGCGCCGGCGGCGGGCCCGAACGCGGCGAGGTAGCGGCGCAGCAGTTGCCGTCCGACGGGATCGCCGTCGTCGGGATGGCTTCCGGCGGCGGGCAGGGGGTCGATGTCCCGCCCCAGCCAGGTGCTCAGCGGCAGATTGCGGACGCCGGCGGTCTGTTGCCACAGGCCGCGGGGCGGGAGCTGGGCCATCGGGATCAGCGCCGCGACGAGCAGCTCGCCGAGGACCCGGCGCGGTGGCCCGGGCCAGCGGTCCTCCACGGCCTGTACCAGCTCGGTCATGGTGCGGGGCTGCTCGTCGGCCATCACCGAGCGGCCGGCGGCGGCGAGCTCGTCCAGGTCGATGCCGGCCAGTTCCTGACGGTAGGTGCCCAGGACCCGCTGGCGCAGCATCGCGTCGTGGCGCGCCCGCCAGGCGACGGCGTCGTCGGCGGCGACGAGGTGGACGGTGCGCCGCATCAGGTGGGTGCGCACCACGGCGCGCCCGATGAGCGCGTCGTCCAGTTGCGCGGGCTTGAAGTCGGACAGGCGGGACCACAGTCCGGTGAAGGGTTCCTGCGGTTCCTGCGCCTGCAGCCCGCACAACTGGGCCACGGCCTGCGCCACGGGTTCGTTGCTGCGCTTGAGCAGGTGCTGGCGGGCGAGGGTGGCCCGGTTGAGTGCGCGGGCGTCAAGGACGGTCACGGTCATGGTGTCGTCGGAGGTCGGTCGGCGGGTGTCAGCCGTTGTACGGAACGGTGACGTCCAGGACCCAGGTGATGCCGAAGCGGTCGGTGAGCATGCCGTACAGCGGTGCCCACTGTGCGGCCTCCAGCGGGCGCACGACGGTCGAGCCCTGGGCCAGTCTGCCCCACAGCGCGGTGATCTCCCCGGTGTCCTCGCCGCGCACGGAGACGAAGAACGGGTTCTTGCCCCTGGCCAGAGGCAACTGGCCCGGCACGTCGTAGGCCATGACGTGGAAGCCGTTGTCGCCGACCACCTCGCCCCACATGACCCAGTCCGCCTCGTTCTCGTCCTGCACGGCGCCGGCGTCCTGGTAGGTGACGGCGACGCTGCGTCCGCCGAAGACGGACCGGTAGAAGTCCAGTGCCTCGCGTGCGGCGCCCCGGAAGTTCAGGTGAGTGGTGGTGGTGACGGACATGGCCTGCTCCTTGCCTCGGTGTGCCGCTCGAACGGCTTGTGCACCACTGTGGCAGGGGTAGCGGACAGGTTGTGTCCTCTACTGCAGGCAGAATGGAGGGCATGCATAAGACGTCCTCGCGGTTGCTCGCCCTGCTCTCGCTGCTGCAGACGCACCGGGACTGGTCCGGTGACGACCTCGCCGGGCGGCTGGGCATCACCTCGCGCACGGTGCGCCGCGACATCGACCGCCTGCGCGAACTCGACTACCCGATCACCACGGTCAAAGGCCCGGCCGGCGGCTACCGGCTGGAGGCCGGCACGCGCCTGCCGCCGCTGCTGTTCGACGACGACCAGGCCATCGCGCTGGTCGTGGCACTGCAGACCGCGGCCGCCGGCACCACGGTCGCCGAGGACGCCTCCCGCGCGCTGGCGACCCTGCGCCAGGTCATGCCGCCGCGCCTGCGTCACCGCGTGGACCTGGTGCGCATCACCGCCGTCGAAGCTCCCGCAGCCGGCGACACCGCTCCGGTCGACGCCCAGGTCCTGATGGACCTGAGCCGGGCCGTCCACGCCCACGAGGAACTGCGCTTCGACTACGTCCCGGGCTCAGGGCCCCCGGTCGACGAGGTCCGCCGGGTACAGCCGCACCACCTGGTCGCCTGGCGGCATCGCTGGTACCTCGTGGCCTGGGACCTGCACCGTGAGGACTGGCGCACCTTCCGCGTCGACCGCATCCGGCTCCGCACGCCCACCGGGCCCCGCTTCGTCCCCCGCGAACTGCCCGGCGGCGATGTCTCCACCTTCGTCGTCGGCCGGTTCCGCGGCACCGACGGCAGCACCAGCGACTGGCCCTGCCGGGGCGAAGTCATCCTCAACCTCCCGGCCGCCGACGTCGCGCCCTTCACCCAGGACGGAACCGTCGAGGAACTCGGCCCGCACCGCTGCCGGCTCACCCTCGGTTCCTGGTCCTGGACCGGACTCGCCGCCGCGATCGGCCGCTTCGACACCGCCATCGAGGTCATCGGCCCACCCCAACTGGCCACCGCCTTCTCCGACCTCGCCACCCGCTACGCCGACGCCGCGCGCGGCCCGCGGCAAATGCCGTGACCGGGGTGAACGCCATGACCGGCGCCCGCGGAGCAGGGCGCCGGTCATGACGGGTGGTCGGCTGTCTCAGACCACGATGCGGTCGAGGTTGGGGGCGCCGGCGGAGGGGTTGGAGAACTCGATGGTGTTGTTGCCGGCCTTGAGCTGGACGGTGACGTTCTTGGTGACCACGGTGTTGTAGTCGGGGGTCTCGGGGAAGCTGACGGTCTGGTTGACGCCGTTGACGGTGACCGTCGCGGTGCGGGCCTGGCCGACGCTCATGAAGGAGACGGCCATGGTGTAGCTGCCGGCCGCCGACTCGGTGACGTTGTTGAAGGTGGCGGTGCCGCCGTTGCCGAGGTAGCTGAGCTTCTTGCCGCCCGAGCAGTGGGCGCAGCTGGTGATGGTGGTGCCACCGGCCAGGGTGGCCGCCTCGGCCTCGTAGGACTTGTTGCCGCCGGTGGGCGGGGGGCTGGAGGGCGGCGGGCTCGACGGCGGGGGGCTGCTGGGCGGCGTGCCGCCGGCCAGGCTGGTGCCGAGGGTGTTGAGGGCGTTCTGGACCAGTGCTTGGGCGTTGTCGCTGAGGTTGGCGTTGGTGCCGTTGACGACCCAGGAGGGGCCGGAGAAGATCGCGACGGTGACGCCGTTGTCGACGCCGCCGGTGGTGCCGCTGCTGGGGATGCCGAGCAGGCTGGCGGTTTTGACGGAGGCTTCGCCCAGTTCGCGGGAGTCGTTGTCGGAGGTGGTCTGGGAGTTGCCGGTCTGGGTGTCGCCGAAGATCGCGCCGATGGCCTTGCCGTTGTAGAAGACCAGGGCGAACTGGCGGCCGGAGATGCCGTGTTCCTTGTAGAAGAAGTGAGGGCAGGGGGTCTTGTTGTCCCAGCAGTCGTCGCCCAGGACGTAGAACGGTACGTGGTGTGCGGCGAGTTGTTTGCCGCTGCTGTCCTGGAAGGTGGTCTCGCCCTGGTGGTCGGGGTCCGGGTCCGGGTCGCTGCCGTCGTCGTCGATGGCCATGCTGGAGGTGTAGACGAAGACGCCGGAGGCGGGCTGGTACACGTTGACGTTCTGGGCCCGGGTCATGGTGTTGATGTGGGGCTTGGTGTTGACCTGGGTGGCGGAGGTGGAGTGCTGCTGGATGGCGGCCAGGACCTGGGCGGCGGTGTACGTGGTGGCGGCCGGTGCCGCGGCCGGGTGCGCCGCGAGGACGGTGGGGAGCGTCGTGGCGGCGTCGGCGTTCGCGATGGCCAGCGGAGTGGCCAGCGCGAGGGCCGCGGCGATGCCTATGGCGAGGCGGGTACGGGTCGATGACATGGCGGTGGGGGCCTCCGTCAATCGGTTAGTAAAAATGTTTAACTAATCGAAGCACCTGGGACCCCTGACGCGCAATCATCTCGTTAACAAGATTTACGAAATTTCGGCGAGCGGTTTCTCTGGCGGAGCGTCACCTGAGGTAAGGGGGCGCGGGGGGCGGCGCTTGCGCCCCACCGCCGCGCCCCCACCCCAGTGCTGACCGCTGACTGCCGACTGCCTACGGCCGACTGCCGACCCGTCAGGCGGGCTTCGCCGTTGCGCGAAGCGCGGCTGTGGCCCGTGCCCGTTCGAACGTGGTGATGATGTTGGCGTGTGTGGTCCATGGCTCGGCTCCGCACCAGGGGCCCAGTCGCCGGAACTGCTCCAGCGCGGCGTCGTAGTGCCGGGCGTTGCAGAGGTAGAAGGCGAGCTTGTGCCGCAGGCGCTGCACCCGGCCGTCGTCCTCGGCGACCTGGTCCAGTGACCGGGCGGCCCGCAGCAGGGTCGCGCGAGCGTCCGCGGACCAGCTGGTGACGTGTGCGAGCTCGGTGCCGTTGACCCGGTTGCTCCGCTCGACCAGCTCGTCCAGGGCATGCAGGTAGATGGCCGCCAGCGGGCTTCCGGGCGGAGCGCTGTCCACCACCGCGGTCGCGAAGCGGAGCATCAACTCCCGGCTGCCGTGCCATTTTGCGCACCAGTACTGGAGCGCCTGCCAGTGACCGTCGTAGTGGTGCGGGGCGCGGGCGACCAGCTGGGTCCAGAGCTTCTGGAACTCGTCGTGCTCGGTGTTCAGACCGCGGGCCGCCGTGATCATCACTACCCAGGGGCCCGGGTGCTCCGGCGCTGCCAGGCTCGCCCGCTGCGCGGCCTTGTAGGCGTCGGGGAGCATCTGCTTGAACGCCGCCTTGTTCTGCGCCGACAGCTGGTTGGCATAGCCGCTGCCGCGTGCGGCCCAGGCCTGATGCACCAGCAGCGAGGCGTGGGCGCTGAGGGCGTCGCCGTTGTTCGGCTGCGCCAGGAGCCAGGCGTCGAGCCACTGCGGGGTCCGGTCCGCGAGCTGCTGGAGCAGCTGGATCCGGGACCAGCGCTCGTCATGGTCCTGGCCGGCCCCCTCCGCATAAGCGGCGGCGGGCTTCCAGTCGCCCTTGAAGGCGGCCTCGATGACGGCGTCGCGCTCGTCGGCATCGTCCTCCAGCAGCGTGGGGCCCGCCTTGCGCGGGTCCAGCGAGGCAGAGGGGGCCAGCCCGTAACGGACCGGATCGAAGTTCTTGGGGACGGCGCGCAGCAGGAAGGAGCGGCGCCGGTAGCGCAGCAGGCCGAGCCAGCCGAAGAGGGCCGCGAGTATCAGGAGGTAAACGAAGGTCACAGCGGTGATCTTGCTGGAGCGGCAGGCCACGCGGCAAGAGGTTTCCTGGATCTTGAGGGAAGCTCGACGCCGTGGCACCGGTCAAGTCGGCTTTGCTCAGGCGAACGAGCACCGTCCGGGCGGTTCTGGACCAGGGGGCGCCGGATCGTGCTCGGCCTGGGCGCCTGCACCGGCGGACGTCGCCGTGCTGGAGTCCAGCCTGAACCGGCTGGTCCGAGCGCTGGCCCTGGACGCGGTCCCGCAGGCGGAGCGCACAGCGGCACAGCCCGGGGGCCGGTGCCGCCGGCGGCACCGGCTTCGGGGCCATGGCCTGCCTGGGCGCTCGACGCTTCCCGGGAACCGAGGTCGTCCTCGACGCGGTCGGCATCGACCGGATCCTGCCCGGCGCCACCCTGGTCGTCACCGGCGAGGGCTCGCTGGACCCGCCTCGACCTGACCCCGAACCAGCTCGCGGGGGTCAGTGGATGTTGACCCGCACCGGGCCGGAGGTCCGCTCGGGTACGGGGTGGCGGTCGTGCGGGGTGGTCAGCCCGTAGACCACCGCGCGGAATTGCAGGACGCCGCCGTGCGCGGTCCTGATGTGTGCGGCGGACCGCGCGTCGGTGCCGCTGGCGGCCACGGCGCCGCAGCTCACCCGGTGCCAGGCCGCGCCGGCGCGGCGGTCCTCCAGGCACACCCGCAGGTAGCTCGCGGCGTCGTCGTCCCCGTGCGCCGTGACCGTGAAGGTCCGGCCGACGTGGGCGGTGTGCGGCGCCGAGATGTCCACGCTGCCCTTGGCGAACGCCGGCGCCGCGGCCAGGACCAGCGCGGCCAGACCCATCCCACCGACCACGACCGCACGGCCGCCCCGCACCATCGTGCCGGTCTTCTGCGTCCTCGTCATGGACATCCCCTCCCGTTCGCAGGCGCCCCGTGCGCCTCGTGATCTCCTACACGAGCCGGCCGCCCCGCCCGGTTGCACACGAACCGCCCTGTTTTTCCGCTCCGGGGGCTACCGCGGGTCGCCGACGAGTCTGCCCTGGTCATCAAGGGCGTGGGTGCTCCAGTACGTGTCCCACTTGTCGTCCACGTGCTGCGGGACCTGGCCCTCGGGGTAGCGGACGTAGCCGGTGGGAGGCTGCTTGCCGTTACTGACGCACGCCCCGCCGCCCGGGGACCCGACGGACGCGACCGGATATTCGCTGCCCCGGCAGACAGCGTCCCGGGTGTCGAGGGAGCAGGCCGCGGTGAGCCCGCCCACCGCGGTCCCCACCACCAGCAGAACCAGGGTGCGGCGCAGGCCACCACCGTTGCTGTCCTTCATGATGTGCATAGCCTCTCTCGTCGGTAGGACCGAGTCTGTGGCGCAGGGCCTCCCACATTCATGAGTATGCGTACTCAGCACACCCTCCCCGAACGCCGACAGGTAGGCGGCTGGTGACCCGCCCAGGAGGGTGCGGCGTTGTCCGGCCGCCGCGCGGCCCACCGCGAATGGCGCGGCCCGGTGGCGGGCCGGAGGGGGCGCCCGGTCAGGACCGGTGGCGGTCCGCGGCGATCGAGGAGAGCCTCCAGCGGGTCGCCCTGGGCCTGGGGGTCTTCGTCCTCCTGGCGGGGACGGCGGCCCAGTTCGCCCGGCCGGCAATCAGATCACCATGCTCGGTCCCGTGCCGGGAGCGTGACGGCCCGTCAGGCCCCCCTTGGCCCCGGTGGAGGCCGGGGCCAAGGGGCCGGCTGCTACCTGGAGACGTCCTGCGTACTCGTGTCCGTGGCGGGTCGGGGGATACTGCGGGGCTGGGTGTCGGGGTGCTGCCGGTGCAGGCTCTCGCCTTCGATGTCGAGGTCGGGCAGGAGGCGGTCCAGCCAGCGGGGCAGCCACCAGGCGGCGCGGCCGGTCAGCGCGAGGACGGCGGGCACCAGGGTCATCCGGACGACGAAGGCGTCCAGGAGTACGCCGACGGCCAGGGCGAAGGCGATCTGCTTGAGGATCATGCTCTCGCTGGTGACGAAGGACGCGAACACCGCGAACATGATCAGCGCCGCGGCGGTGACCACGCGGCCCGCGTTGCGGGCTCCGGCGTGCACCGCGCCCCGCGGGTCGCGGTGCCGCACGTAGTCCTCGCGCATACGGGAGACGAGGAAGACCTCGTAGTCCATGGCCAGGCCGAACAGGACGGCCATCAGGATGATCGGCAGGAAGCTGGTGACGGGGCCGGTGGTGTCCACCCCGATCACCCGGTCCAGGTGCCCGTCCTGGAACAGGCCGACCACCAACCCGAACGAGGCCCCCACGGAGAGCAGGAAGCCGGCTGCGGCTTTGACCGGCACGACCAGGGACCTGAAGATCAGCAGTAGCAGGATCAGGGACAGGCCGACGACGACGATCCCGAAGGGGACCATCGCGGCGCTGAGTTTGCTCGACACGTCGATCCCGACCGCCGTGGTGCCGGTGACCGCGATGCTCGTCCCGGTGCTGCCGCGCAGCTGCGCCGCGTCGTCGCGGATGGCGTTGACGAGGTCCTTGGTGGCCTGCGCGCTGGGGGCGCTCCTGGGGACGAGTTCGATCAGTGCTGCCTCGGACTTCGCGCTGGTCTGGGGCGCGGTGACGGCGGCGACGTCGGGCAGGGCGCGCAGCGAGGCGGCGATGTGTTCGAGGGAGGCCGCGGGGTCGGGGGAGTGCGAGGTGTCGGCGAGGATCAGCAGCGGGCCGTTGAACCCGGGGCCGAAGTTGTCGCTGACCTGGTCGTAGGCGATGCGCTGGGAGCTGCTGCCGGGGGCGGTGCTGTTGTCGGGCAGGGCCAGGTTCATGCTGTGGGCCGGCCAGGCGAGCAGTCCCATGGCGGCGACGACCAGGACGACGGTGATCAGGGGGCGGCGGGTGGCCAGCTGCGCCCACCGCTCCGCGCCCTTGATCCGGCGGCCTCCGGCGGGGGAGGGGCCGGACCCTGCCGCGACGGCGGCCAGGTCGGCCTCACGGCGGGCGGCGCGGGAGCCGGGTTTGGGGGTCAGCCGGCTGCCGGCGAAGCCGAGGACGGCAGGCAGCAGGGTCAGCGCCACGGCCACCGCGATCAGGACCGCGCCCGCCGCGCACAGGCCCATCACGGACAGGAAGGGGATGCCCACCACGAGCAGACCGGCCATCGCGATCATCACCGTCAGCCCGGCGAACAGCACGGCGCTGCCCGCGGTCCCCAGCGCCAGGCCCGCTGACTCCTCGGGGTCGGTGCCCTGGGCCAGTTGGGAGCGGTGCCGGGTGACGATGAACAGCGCGTAGTCGATGCCGACCGCAAGACCGATCATCAGGGCCAGGGTCAGCGCGGTGCTGGAGATGCTCACCGCGCTGGTGAGGGACAGGGTCGCGGCCACTGCGGTGACCACGCCGAACAGGGCGGTCAGCAGCGGCATGCCGGCGCTCAGCAGGGAGCCGAAGGTCACCGTCAGGACCAGGACGGCCACGAGCACCCCGATCAGGTCCTCGGCACCGGGGTTGACGGGGCTGTTGTTGAACGCCGGTCCGCCGACCTGGACGGTCACCCCTTCGTGGGGCGCGTTGTCGACCGCGGTCCTGAGCGCGTCCAGCGTGGTGCTCTTGAGGTTCGATCCTGAGACCTGGTAGTCGACCTGGCCGATGGCCGCGGTGCGCTGCGGGGAGATCGCTCCCGACTTCTGCGGGGGCACGACCCCCGCCACCTGCGGGGCCCGGGCGGCGGCGGCCAGGGTCGAGGCGATGGCCTTCGCCGCGGCGGGGTCGGTGACCTGTTGGCCCCGGGGCACCGTGAACACGATCTGCGCGGTGGTGCCCGAGGCGGCCGGGAACTCCTGCTTCATACGGTCCAGCGCCTGCTGGGACTGCGAGCCGGGGACGGTGAAGGTCTGGTCGATCTTTCCGGCGCCGCCGAAGGCGGCCATGCAGGCGATTGCGGCAGCCGCCGCAACGACCCAGACCGCGACGACGGCACGGCGCCTGCGGAACATGGCGCGGGCGATCCGGTACAGCAGTGAGGCCATCGGAGGGCTCCTCATGGCATTCATGGACAGGGGAGGGGGAGGCGAACGGGCAGCCGTATCGGCGCACAAACCCAATAAACTGGCAGCGCTGCCACTTTATCAGCAAGTGGCAGCGCTGCCAGTTTCTCCGGGAACCGCCTCCCGCTGCGGTGCGTGATCTTTGACATACTTCTGCGGTGGAGGACCTCGCACCCGGACGACGGGAACAGAACAAGCAGCGCACGCGCCGCGCCCTGGAGGACGCGGCTGCCCGCCTGTTCGCCGAGCAGGGGTTCGCCGCCACCACCGTGCGCGACATCGCCACCGCGGCCGGAGTCGGGGAGCGCACCTTCTTCCGGTACTTCCCCTCCAAGGAAGACCTGGTGTTCCAGCAGGTCAGGGATCTCGTCCCGGGCCTGATGCAGGGTGTGCGCGAACGCCCCCCCGGCGAGTCGCCGCTCGCCGCGCTGCGCGGCGCGATGCTCGACTGGCTCGACGAGACCGGAGCCCCTCCCACCATCCTGGTCGCCGGACCGCAGAAGGGACTCGGCCCGCGCCACGAGGAGGCGCACGCGCTGATCGGCGACCTGGAGGACGCCGTCACCGGGGCGTTCCTGGACCGGCTGGAAGCCGCCGGCGCCGACCGGAACGACCGTGCCGTGCTGCTCCGTGCCGCTGTCCAGGCCCGGGCGGGGGTGGCGGTGGTGCGCGGGATGATGCTGGTCCTGCCGGGCGGGGACGCCTGCAAGGCGCACATGCCGGCCGTCGCCCCGGGCCCGGCCCTGTCCAAGGCGGAGATCAGGCAGCTCCTCCACGACGCGTTCGCGTCCCTGGATCCCTGATGTAACCATCAATCTTGTCATCAACTAGAGTCCTGACCATGGCGGCTACAGAGGCAACGGGGAATCGGCTCGAACGGCGCAAAGCCGAGACGCGGCGCAAGATGGTCGACGCGGCGCGGGCGATGCTGGCCGACGGCAGGTCCCAGAGCGCGAGCATCCAGGAGATCACCGACGCCGCCGATGTGGGCTTCGGCTCCTTCTACAACCACTTCAGCAGCAAGGCCGAGCTGTTCGAAGTCGCTGTCCTCGACGTCCTGGACGAGATCGGCACCGCGCTCGACAGCATCGGCGAGCAGGACGAGGATCCGAGCGAGCGCTTCGCGCGGTCGATCCGGATGACGGTGCGTTTCGCCCGGACCCGCCCGGAGCTGGCACGCATCGTGGTGCGGCACGGGCTGGACTACCTGGAGTCCGACCGGGGTGTCGCGCACCGGGCCCGGCGCGACCTGGAGGCCGGGATCGCGGCGGGGGTGTTCCGGATCAGGAACCCGCGCCTGGCCTTGGCCAGCACCGCCGGCGCGCTGCTGGCGACCTTGCAGTTGTCGCTGCTGCATCCGGAGGAAGCGGATGACCGGAGCAGCGACGACCTGGCCGAGAACCTGCTGCTGATGTTCGGCGTTCCGGCGAAGCGGGCGCGGGTGCTGGCGACGCGTGAGCTGCCCGACCTGGTGGTCGGGCAGTCAGCTGGACATCGCCCTGACCAGTGACAGCAGGCGTTTGGCGGTGACCTCCGAGTCCGGTTCACGCAGCGCGGAGTAGACCTCGCGCAGGAGCGCGGGGGAGGGGTTGGTGCCGAGGAAGTCGCGGGTGACCGGCGGCCCCCACTGGGCCAGGCCGGAGGCGGTCATCGGGGCCCAGCCGGGCTGGACCGAGGCGTCGAACCGGTCGCCGTCGGTGAAGTGTTCGACCATCAGCCGGTCCGGGTCGCGCCAGTAGTCGAAGATCTGGCTTCCCAGGATGTGCCGGCCGATGCCCCAGGCGCGGTGGTAGCCGCGTTCGGCGAGGTAGGCGCCGCCGGCCGCCAGCGCGTCCAGGTCCGCCACCTGGTAGGCGGAGTGCACATAGCCGGTGCGCGGGCTGAGGTGGAGTGCCATGGTGTGGTGGTCGGCGGCCTGGCCGCCGCGGTCGCAGCGCATGAACGCCATGGTCGGGCCGAGTGCGCGCTCCCTGGGCAGGAACTGGAAGTCGCTGACCAGCAGGCCGAGGGTCTCCTGGTACCAGTTCAGCGCGGTGGTGAAGTGCGGTGTCTCGAAGACGAAGTGGCCGAGGCGCTGGATCCGGGACGGCTCGCGGGCCGGCCGCTGGGTGGTGTTGACCCGCGGCCAGCTGGTGCCCGTGTTCAGGACCAGCGGCTTCTGGTCGGGCAGGACCGGGTGGACGTCCGCCCCGTGGACCACGGCCACGGCCAGGCCGCTGGGGTCGAGCAGTTCGACGACGGCGCCGTCCCGGTGACCGGGCAGGGGCTTGACCCGGGCGCCGGTGCGGGCGGCGAGCCGGTCCAGATCGGGGCGCTCCTGTGCCTGGAAGACCGGGCCGACGAAGCCGGCCCGGGGCCCGCGGCGGATCACGACCGCGTCGGTCCCGGGGAAGGTCCCGCGCAGCCGCAGTTCGTCGGGGGTACGGCTGGTGACGGTGAATCCGAAGTCGCGTGCGAACCTCTCCGCGCGGTCCAGGTCCGGCTTCTCGAACACCAGCCAGGCCACGTCCCAGACCTTGACGACGGGGTTGTCCGCCCGGCCGGTGGGCTCTCCGCGCAGCGCGCCTTCCGCACTGTGCAGGGCCTTGTGCGGGTCCTGCGGTGGTACGGAGCCGAATCCCATCATGTGCGGCCTTCCTTGTCCTCGTCCCCCCGGCAGGGTGCTCAATGCTCATTCTGATGACATTCTCAGTTACGATTGTGTAATCAGTCAAGGTCGACGAGCTTGCTGGAGATCCTTGACTGATGAACGGAACTGTTGTGATGATTTCATCATCTCCGTCTGTGGTGATCACTGAACGCCACTGCCTGTCCGAAGGAATGTGGTCCGCTGATGACCGTCTCGATCCTGCGCACCGAGCACAACTGGTGGGTCCTGACCGCGACCGGTGCGGCTGAGATCCGCACAGCGGCGTCCAGCACGCGGGAACTGCTGCAGGACCGCCCGGCGGTCGACGCAGCCGCGGCCCGCGGCGGCACGGTCGCCGTGGAGAGCCTGGACCTGCTGTCCCCGCTGACCGCGCCCTGCCGGGTCGTCGCGCAGATGACGAACTACGCCTCGCACGCCAGGGACGCCGGGCTGGACCCGGGCCGGGTGCCGCTGACCTTCTTCCGCAAGGCCTCGGGATCGGTCAGCGGACCGGAGGAGACGATCCTGCGCCCGCGGCACGTGACCCTGCTGGACTACGAGGTGGAGATCGGCCTGGTGATCGGGCACCCCCTCCCGGTGGGCACCCGGATCACCGACGGCGACCTGCCCCGGTACGTGGCGGGCCTGGTCGTCGCGAACGACGTCTCCGCCCGCGACGTCCAGCTGACCCGGACGCAGTTCTACGAGTCGAAGTCCTACCCGACCTTCACCCCGGTCGGGCCCAGGCTGGTCCTGCTGGAGGACGACGAGCTCAGCCGCTTCACGGAGCTGCGGCTCACCCTGCGGGTCAACGGCGCAGTGCGGCAGGACCGGACCGCAGCGGACATGATCTACCGGCCGCTGCAGGCCCTCCGGGCCCTGACCGCCTTCCAGCACCTGGACCCCGGGGACCTGGTCCTGACCGGCACACCGGTCGGCACCGCCCTCAGCGCGCCGCCGCGACCGGTACGGACGCTCGCCGTGCTGCTGCCCGAGCACGTCAAATGGCGCCTGTTCACCAAGGGCCAGCAGAAGAACCCCGAGTACCTCCAGGACGGCGACGTCGTCGAGGCCTCGGTCGCCACCGATGACGGAGCGATCGACCTGGGCACCCAGCACACGACCGTGAAGTGGGAACGATGAGCGAGACGTTGATGTGGCCGGCGAAGTACGACCACCCGGCCGACCTGGCCGTGATCGAGGCGGTCCCGCTCCAGGCGCGCCAACTGCCGGGAACCACCTACGACCTGCTCACCCGGGCCGCCGAACACTGGCCCGACCGCACCGCCCTGCACGTACTCCCCGATGCCGCACGATGGCGCACCCCGCAGCGCCGCACCTTCCGCACCCTGCTCGCCGACGTCCACCGGTACGCCAACGCCCTGCACACCCTCGGAGTGCGCCGCGGCGACGCCGTCGCACTGATGGCGCCGAACTGCTCCGAACTGGTCACCGCCACCCTGGCCGGGCAGTTGGCCGGGATCATCGCGCCGCTGAACCCCGGCCTCGGACTGGGGCACCTTCGTGAACTCCTGCGCCGCAGCGGCGCCAGGACCCTGCTGGCCGCCGGGCCCGAACTGGCGGCCGACACCTGGGAGAACGCGCTGACCCTGGCCCGCGAGGGCCTGCTCGACACCCTCCTCGCACTGCGCCCCACCCTGGCCGCGGACCCGGCACCCGCCCTGCCCCAGCTGTCCGGAGTCAGGACCGGCTTCCTCCAGGACCTGGCGGCCGAGCAGGACCCTGCCGTCTTCCACGGCGCCGCGCCCGGCGCCGGCGACTTCGCCGCGTTCTTCCACACCGGCGGCACCACCGGCACCCCGAAACTGGCCGCGCACACCCACACCAACCAGGTCGCCAACGCCTGGATGCTGGCTGCGAACACCACCCTGGCCCAGGACTCCGTGCTCTTCGCGGGGCTGCCGCTGTTCCACGTCAACGCCCTGGTCGTGACCCTGCTCGCGCCCCTGTTCAAGGGGCAGGCCGTGGTGTGGGCCGGCCCGCTGGGCTACCGCGAACCCGCGCTCTACGCGGAGTTCTGGAGGATCGTCGAGAACTACCGGGTCGCGGTGCTCAGCGCGGTGCCCACCGTGTACGCGTTCCTGGCCCAGTGCCCGGTCGACGCCGACATCACAAGCCTGCGGTTCGCGGCCGTGGGGGCCTCCGCCCTGCCCGAGGCCGTGCGGACCGCCTTCCAGGACAGCACCGGTGTCGCGCTGGTGGAGGGCTACGGGCTGACCGAGGCCACCTGCGCCAGCGCCGGCAGCTTCCCCGGCGTACCCGTGCCGGGTTCCGTGGGCCAGCGCCTGCCCTACCTGCGCATACGCGCGGTGGACGTACGGCCGGACGGCGGCCACCGGTCGCTGCGGCCCGGTGAGACCGGGGTGCTCGTGGTGCAGGGGCCCACCGTGTTCGCCGGCTACGTCGCCGGACGCGACGACCGAGGCAACCACCTGGTCCGGTGCCCGAACCCGGGCGACGGCGGCTGGCTGGAGACCGGCGACCTGGGACACGTCGACGCCCAGGGCTTCGTCCACCTGCGCGGCCGGGCCAAGGACCTGATCATCCGGGGCGGGCACAACATCGACCCCGCCGTCATCGAGGACGCACTGCTGGCCCACCCCCAGGTCACCGGCGCTGCGGCGGTCGCCCGTCCGGACCGGCGCTCCGGTGAGATACCCGTCGCCTACGTCACGCTGTCCCCGGACGCCTCGGCCACCGAGGCGGAACTGGGCGCCTGGGCCGCCGCGCAGGTCAGCGAGCGCGCGGCGGTGCCCCGAACCGTCCACATCCTCGACGAACTGCCGCTCACCGCCGTCGGCAAGCCCTACAAGGTCGCGCTGCGCCGCGACGCCGCCCAGCGCGAGCTGAACAGCGCCCTGGCGCACCTCGACGGCGTCGAGGTACGGGCGGAGATCGCGGACGGCGCGGTCGAGGCCCGGATCCACTGCGCCACCGACACGGACGAGCAGGCCGCTGTCGGGATCGCCTCCCAGTACGGGATCCACTGGCGGGTGGTGCGTCGACCGTGAGCACACACCCTGCGCCGCAGGCGCACAGCCCGGTCGTGATCGTGGGCGCCGGGCCGACCGGCCTGACCGCGGCCACGCTGCTGGCCCAGTACGGCGTCGAAACCCTCCTGCTGGAACGCTGGCCCGGCGTCCACGCCCGACCGCGTGCGGTCCACCTGGACGACGAGGTCTACCGCATCCTGGCGCGGCTGGGCATCGGCGAGCAGTTCGCCGCCGTCTCCCGGCCCGGCCAGGGCCTGCGGCTGCTGGACCCGCGCCTGCGGGTCCTGGCCGAGTTCCGCCGCAGCGCCGAACCGGGCGTGCACGGGTACCCGGCCGCGAACATGTACGACCAGCCCGACCTCGAAGCACTGCTGCGCGGCAACCTCGCCCGGTACCCGTCCGCCACCCTGCACAGCGGCGTCGAGGTCACCGCGATCGACCAGGACGGCGGGCCGGTGACCGTGTCCTACACCGACCGCGCCAGCGGAACCCGCAGCACCGTCACCGCCTCGTACGTCCTCGGCTGCGACGGGGCCAACAGCGTGACCCGCACCGCGATCGGAACCCGGACCAAGGACCTCGGCTTCGCGCAGCGCTGGCTGGTGGTCGACCTCGCCACCGAAGCCGACCTGGGCCACTGGGAGGGCGTGCACCAGGTCTGCGACCCCCACCGCGCGGCCACCTTCATGCGGGTCGGCGCGACCCGCTACCGGTGGGAGTTCCGCCTGCTGCCGCACGAGAGCAGCGACGACTTCCAGCAACCGCGGCAGCTCCGACCACTGATCGCACCCTGGACCGCTGACCTGACACCGGATCAGTTCCAGGTGCTGCGCGTCGCCGAGTACACCTTCCGCGCGCAGATCGCCCGTACCTGGCGCGACCGAAGGGTCTTCCTGCTCGGCGACGCGGCGCACCTCACCCCGCCCTTCATCGGCCAGGGCCTGGGCGCGGGTGTGCGCGACGCCGCCAACCTCGCCTGGAAGCTCGCCGGCGTCCTCAACGGCAGCTGGCCCGAGCACGTCCTCGACAGCTACCAGGCCGAACGCAAACCGCATGCGACCGCGATGATCCGCCTGGCCAAACTCATCGGCACGGTCATGACCCGCGGTGGTCGCACCGGCAACGCGCTGCGCGCCGCCCTGCTGCCGCGCCTGAGCCGGCTGCCCGCGGTCCGCCGCCAGGTCCTCACCAGCCGAACCCCCGCGCTGCACCGGTCCGCACTGGTGGTCCGACCCCGGCTGCGGCGGACCCCGGCCGGAACCCTGTGCCCCAACGCGCGCATCAACGACACCCAGCGCTTCGACGATCTGGCAGCCGGCCGGCTGACCCTGGTGACGGTGGACGAGCCGACCACGCGCCAGGTCGAGATGATCACCCGTCACGGCGGGCGCATCCTGATCGTCCTCCCCGGCAGCGAGCTCTTCCGCTGGCTGCACGCAGCACGGATGCTCGCGGCCCTGGTCCGCCCGGACGGCACCGTACTCAGCGCCGGCCACGGCGTGGGCAGCCCCGAGGACCGGCTGCACCGGCCCACCGCCGCAGCGATGACAGGGCGTCCGTCGCCCCCGCACCGACCGGGACCCGATGCCTGACTAGCCGCCCTCAGCAGGGAGTTGACGGTTGCGGCAGCGGCCGGGGGTCTCGCCGACCAGGGCCACTGCCTCGGCCCGCTCGGCCTCGGCCTGCTGCACTCCGCGAGCGGGGGGTGGTCCCTGCCGATCGCCGTGCTGCTCGCCCTGCTCGTCGCACAGACCGTCGCGGCCTTCGGCGAGAGCCGCGACCGCCACGTCCTGGCGTCCCGCGGGGGCGCTTGACGCAGCATCAGAGGAAGATATTCATCGGATGACATCGACCTTGACGCGGGATCACCCCGGGCTTAGCGTGACGTTTCGCAGTATAGATAGGATGAATTACCGGAGAACGCCCCTTCTCTGAAGGAGAGTCACAGTGCTGCTGCTCAAACGTCGACGTCCCGTCCAACTGCTGGCGGGGACCGCGGTGACGGCTCTGCTGGCGACAGGTCTCGTGTCCGCGGCGGCGGCTGCGGCCAGCCCCGTAACGTCCATCTATGCGGCACCCAACGGCTCCGGTACCCGCTGCTCGGCCGCGGCGCCCTGCTCGATCACCACGGCGCAGCAGACCGTGCGTCAGGCCCGGGCCGGGCACACCGCCGATGCGCGGGTGATCCTGGGCGACGGCACCTACCGGCTGGCGGCGCCCCTCGATTTCGACGCGGCGGACTCGGGGAGCCCCGGGCACCCGGTCGTGTGGACCGCGGCACACGGCGCCCACCCGGTGCTCTCCGGTGCGACCCGCGTGGGTGACTGGACCGCCTCCTCCCCGTCAGGCGCCTGGTCGACACCCGTTGCGGCCACCAGCGCCAGTCGTCAGCTCTACGTCGACGGCACGGAGGCGCCCGTCGCGCAGGCCACACCGTCCCAACTGCACTTCGCCGGCGGCTGGAAGGGCTCGGCCCAGGGGTACGACCTCACCGCCGACCCGGCCGGGCTGGCCTTCTTCTCGGCGTTGACGCCGGCCCAGTTGCAGCAGGTCGAGTTCGACTACCCGGGTGGCAACGGACAGTGGACCGACTCGAAGTGCCGGGTGCAGTCGCTCTCCGGCACTTCGCTGACCATGGACCAACCGTGCTGGAAGGACGTCACCGACCGCGCCGACTACGCCCAGGCCAGCGGCACACTGCCGTCGATGGGCAGCTCGCAGATGCCGGCCTCGATCCAGAACGCGCGCAGCCTGCTGCATCCCGGCCAGTGGTTCCTCGACCAGTCGAGCCACACCCTCTACCTCTACCCGCTGGACGGGGCCGAGCCCGACAGCCTCGACGTCGAACTGCCCCATCTGGAGACCCTGGTGCAGGGCGCGGGCAGTCTGGCCCGTCCCGTCCACGATCTGACGTTCTCGGGGCTCACGTTCTCCTACGCCACCTGGAACGCCCCCTCCGGACCCAGCGGCTTCGCCGACGTGCAGAGCAACCTGCACCTGACCGGGGCCAACAACCAGGGCATGTGCTCGTTCTCGAACCCGGCCGGCAGCTGCCCGTGGGGCCTGCTGACCGAGCCGCACGCCAATGTGTCCTTCACCGCCGCCGACCGCATCACACTGACCGGCAACCGGTTCGCGGAACTCGGCGGGGCGGGCCTGGGCATCGCCTACGGCTCGTCGCACAACCTGGTCCAGGGCAATGAGTTCACCGACATCGCGTCGACCTCGGTGCTGCTCGGCTGCACCGCCGACCCGACCCCGGTCAACCCCGATCCGGCCCACTTCCCGGACTACCCCACCACGAACCCCGACACCCCACAGGTGATCAAGGACAACTGCACCCCGGATCCGTCGGCCGTGACCGGCGACACGATCGGGACGAACGAGATCGCCACCTACAACACGGTCTCCGACAACGTCATCGACCACGTGGGCACCGACTACCCCTCGGCGAGCGGCATCACGCTGCTGTACAGCCGGCACTCGCTGGTCACCCACAACGAGCTCTACGACCTGCCCTACACCGGCATCACCGCCGGCGTCATCCAGGGGCACGTCGACTCGGCCGACCACCCGTCGAACTCGCTCAACATCAACGCCGACAACACGATCAGCTACAACCTCATCCACGACTACCTCCGGGTGCTCGGCGACGGGGGCGGGGTGTACATGGAGGGGCACCAGGCCGCGTACCACTACCAGGCCGACGGCAGGACGATCGACTTCGACGCCACGATGGCGCACGGCCTGCAGGTGATCGGCAACGTCACCTACGACCAGGGGCCCGGCTTCGCGTCCTTCTACGACGACGCCGGTTCCGAGTGGATCCACTACGTCGGCAACGTGCAGTTCCACAACAGCGGCGCCAACGCCCAGGGCGGTTGCGCGCCGACCGGGCACTTCCTGGTCGAGGGCAACTACTTCTCGGCGCCCGCAGGCCAGTACATCTGCGCCAACGCGGTCGACAGCCACGTCGGCAGCAACACCTCGATACCGGCCGCGCCGGGACCGAACGACATCCAGCTGACGGCGCTTCAGAGCGCAGGACCGGACCCGTCGGGGCGAGGCTTCGCCGAGACCACCGACCTGGAGGCCGACTACGTCTCGACGCCGCAGGCCACGTTCGCCGACGGCGCCACGACCATGCGGGTGCTGATCGCCGGCGCGGGGTTCGGACCGGGAACCCCGGTCTACTTCTCCGGCCACGCCGCCCCGAAGGTGCAGGTGCTCTCACCCGGCTTCCTGATCGCATCGCTCCCGCCCGGTGCGGACACTTCGCAGGTGTCGGTCGGCGGTCTCGTCGCCGCGCCCAGGATCTCCGCACCGGCGTCGGGCGCGACCGGCGTGGCAGGCACGTTCACGGTCCACGGCTCCGGGGTCACGGGTGACACGGTCACCGTGACGGACGGCGGGACCACCCTGTGCCGGGTGACGGTCGCGGGCTCCGCGTGGTCCTGCACCGCGACGGAGGCCGACGGCCAGCACACGCTGGTGGCCGTGCAGTCGAACCCGCGTGGCGTCGACTCGCCGCCGGCGGCGACCGTCTTCGTGGTCGGCACGGCGCCCGCTTCCGTCCGGCTCAACGACACGGACCCGGACATCCAGTACGTCGGATTCAGCTACCAGAACAACCGCGGACTCGGCGACTACCAGGACGACCTGCACTACGCGTCGGACAACGGCTCGACGGTCACCTACACGTTCGTCGGCACGGGTATCGAGGTCTTCGGCGAACAGAGCGGCGACGAGGGCCACTTCTCGGCAGCGCTGGACGCCGGGACGCCCGTCAGCGTCGACACCGTGCCCACCGACGGCCAGCGTCACTCGAACGTCGTCGTCTGGTCGAAGACCGGCCTGCCCGCAGGCGTGCACACACTCGTCCTGACCAAGGTCGACGGCACCTACATGACGTTCGACGGCCTCGAGATCGACAACAGCTGAGACCGGCGGCAGCCGCTCGCAGACCGTGCCTCTCCGGAGCATTGACCGGTGTGTTGTGTTGGGCGATCGTGGCAGATGCCTTCGCCCACGGGGTGGCGCGGGATGCGACGGACGGGGGACGGCGAGGGTGGATCGACCTGAAGAGTTCGTATACGCGGAAGACCACTCCGCGCTGAGCCTGTCGCTGCTGGGCACGGGCCTGGTGGGGCCCGTCGCCCTCCTCGGCCTGTGCCTGGCGCTCGGATTCACCGTCGGCCCGGGCTGGTTCGTGGGCGCGGGCTTCACTCCGGTCTACTGCATGGTCCCGATCTCGCTGCTGTACCGGAACTGGCCGACCGGTATCAGGGTGGACGAGCAGGGCGTCCGGATCGGAGCGGTCGCCTCGAAGAGGGCCGAGCACCGGAACCCGACGGTGACGCACCAGAACTGGGCGGTGTTCTCCTGCCCCTGGTCGGGCGTCCGCGAGATGTTCGTGGTCACTGACCCGGACAAGGTGATGCGGCTGCGCACGTCACCCGAGTACGACACGCTCAGCAACCGGTGGGCGAAGCCGAAGTCCATGCTCTCGTGCTCGGTGGGTGTGCTGATACCTCCGCTGATGCGGGCGGCGCTGGTGATACGCATCGATCCTGCGGTGGCGACCGTGCCGGAGTTCCGTTCCGCCCGGTTCTTTTCCAACTACATGGATCCCAGCGACCCGCACTTCAGCCGCGCCCTGCTGCCCAGGGTCGGCAGCACCTGGGTGGTGCCGACCCGCCACCCCGAACGCCTGCGCGCCCTGATCAAGCACCAGCTCCACCCCGCCGCCCCGGCCCCGAAGCACAAGGGGGAGACCGGCAGGCGGAAGCGGAAGCGCCGACTGCAGCAGCGATGAGCCAATCACCGGTGGCGGCCTCCCGGCCGCCCCCGGCTGGTCATCGGGCTTCGGCATCGTTGTACGGCTCGAAGGGCGCGTTGACCGCCCAGTCCCGGTCGCGGAGCTCCCCGCGGTGCGGGCCTGCGCTCGAATGAGTGTTCACACGGAGCCGGAGTCGGAGCCGGATCGCGGGCCGGTTCAGGGGCCTATCTCTGCCGCCGCTGCTTTCGAAGCGCTACGGTGGGGCTTGAGACGCCGGTGAGGAGTGAATCGATGACCGCCCAGCACGCTGAACGGCCTGCGAGCCCTCGCACCCAACCCGTCGGCCACACGATCCGCGACATCAGGGACGCACTGGACGGCGAGGACCGGCAGGCTTTCCTGGCGGAGGTCCTCGAAGCCGATCCCGAGGTCGTCGTCGACGTGATGTCCCGGTGGTGGTTCGAGGCCATGCTCAACCAGGTCCCGGGACGCGAGCAGCGGCTCCGGGACGCGCTCAGCAGGACGGCTCCGGTGGAGCTCCCGGACCTGATCCTCGGCGAAGGCGGATGACAGGCCCCACCCAGCCGAGCTGGCGTGCTGTCCTGGACGACCAGGCGGCGCAGGTCCTGCTCGCCATGCACAAAGCAGGCGAGGTGCAGCTCCACGACGGGATCGTACTGTTCGTCCGCTCGCTCGCGATCGAGGTCGGCGCCGCGATCGGCGCGCATCGCCCCCCGGCGGGCATGCGTCTGGCCGACGGCCGGTACGCGGTGGACGTGCGCAGCGCACCCGTCCTGATCTACTACGTGCTGGACCTGGAGCACCGAACGATCCGGGTCTGCGATCTCATCTGGGTCGCCACCTGAGTCGGTGACTCCGCACGGTCACCGCACGTCGGCGGCGGGCCCGTCCCCGGATGGCGTAGTCGGACGGGCGGAAGTGGGCGGGTGGCAGTACACCGGGGAGGAGAGTCCATGGTTCCTTCGACTCCTGGAGGTCGCGATGACCACCGCCCCCGCCGCCCATACCGCCCCCACCGCCGCCAAAGCCCCCACCGCACCCCCCGCTGCCCGGCCCGGGGTCGGCGGGTATGCCGCCCTGTCCCCGGGCACCGTGCTGATGCGCGCCCTGCTCGCCTCGGGCGCGGCCCTGATGGCCGGACTGGTGCTCACCTACCTCGTCCGGCAGACGCTCAACGCGAACGCCTTCCAGGACGCCGGGCAGGTCAATGAGGGCTTCCCCAACTCCGGTGCGCTGAGCGTCGGAATCATCGTCGCCACCCTGCTCGCGGTGGCGGTGCTCTACCTGCTGCCGCGGGTGACGAACTACCCCTTCGGTTTCTTCGCCCTCATCATGACGCTGGGCTATCTGGCTTTCCTCGGCGTCAGCTTCACCAGCACCCTGACCGACTCGCAGATCGCAGGCCAACTGCTGGTCTGCGGGCTGCTGGCGATCGTCATCGCGATCGTGGCGAGCTGGGCCAGCGGCGTCCCCATGGACGACCGTGACAGGTCGGCGGGTGCCGCTCGGCGTTGAATGTCAGCGGGGACGCTGGGCGAACATGTCCAGGACCAGCTGGACGATCTCCTCGGTGTCGGCCTCGGCCAGGTCCGGGAAGGCGCCGCTGCCGCGGGACAGGACGACGCCGACGAACGCGGCCAGCGCCAACTCGGCCCGCAGCCGGGGCCGGTCCAGGCCCTCCCGGGTGAACCGCTCGCACAGCGGGTCCACCAGTCGCCAGTGCAGCTGCGCGGTGGCGGCGGCCTGGACCGCCGGGTCCTCCAGCGGGGTGACCGCGGCCCGGAAGACCGGTCCCGCGCCGCGCCGCGCCATCACCTCGAGCAGCGCCGTGGCGCGCCCGGGTTCGAGCAGGTCGGCCGGGCGGTCGCTGGCCCGGTCCAGGTCGAGCACGGCGATGTAGAGCTGCGCCTTGCCGCCGAAGTAGCGGGCGATCAGGGCCGGGTCGACACCGGCGCGTTCGCCGATCTCCCGGGTGGTGCTGCGGTCGTAGCCGCGTTCGGCGAACAGGGCCGCCGCCGCCTCCAGCAGCAGTTCCCTGCTGCGGGCGGAGTCGCGCCGCTTGCCGGTGGGCGCCGACCCGGCTGCGGTCATCGGCCGGACCGGGCGGGGACGGTGGGCGCGGTGGAGACGGCAGGGGCGGCCGGGACGCCGGCGTCGGCGCCGGCGCTGTCCTCGGCCGTCTCGGCGTCGGCGATGCTCTCGTCCATCAGCAGTTCCTCGTCCACGGTCATGGCGCGCCTGGCCGCCGCGGAGGCCCGCCTCGGCAGGACGATGGTAACGACAGCGGTGACCACCCAGATCACACAACCCAGCCAGGCGGCGCTCTGGTAGCCGCTGTCCTCCGGAAGCAGGTGTCCGGACGGTGTGTGCGCCTGCAGCACGACCGCGCTCAGCACGCTGCCGGTGGTGTAGCCGATGGTGCGCAGCACCTGGTTGAAGCTGATGGCGCTGCCGGTCTCGTGCGCGGGGACCGCGTTGACGATCAGTCCGGGCATCACCGCGAAGGTGCAGCCGACGCCGAGCCCGGCGACGCCCATGATGACGAAGAGCTCCCACAGGCTGCCGCGGGCGACCAGGAACAGCACCATCGACAGCAGCGAGATCCCGCATCCGATCGGCAGCACCAGCGCCGTCGAGGTGCGTCGGGCCAGCAGCGGCACCAGTTTGCTCGACGCGACGCTGGCCGCGGAGAAGGGCAGCAGCACCAGGCCGGTGACCAGGACCGAGGTGCCGAATCCGTAGCCGGTGGAGCTGGGGGTCTGTACGAAGCGGGTGACCATCGACATCAGCATGTACATCGCCACGCCGGCGATCAGCCCGGCGACGTTGGCGGTCAGCACGGAGCGGTTCCGCAGCGTCCGCAGGTCCACCAGCGGGTGGGCGGTGCGCAGTTCGTGCCGGCTCCAGCCGGCCAGCAGGACGACGGCGAAGACGATCAGGCCGAGCACTCGGAGGGAGGTCCAGCCCCAGACCTCGCCCTCGCTCAGCGCGAGCAGCAGCGCGGCCAGGCCGACGGCGAGGAGCGCGGCCCCGGGCGCGTCCAGGGGCCGCTTCTTGCCGCTGCCGGTCCGGGGGAGGACCAGGGCGGCGGCGAGCAGCGCCAGCGCGCTGATGATCGCACCGAACCAGAAGCCCGCGTGCACTCCCAGTGACTCGGTGATCAGGCCGGTCAGCGGGTAGCCCAGGCCGACGCCAGCCACGGTGGTGATCGAGAGCAGCGCGACGGCCGGCCGTGAGCGCTCGGCCGGCAGGACGTCGCGGGCGGTGGCGATGGTCAGCGGGACCAGGCCGAGGCCGACGCCCTGCAGGCCGCGTCCGGCGACCAGGAAGCCGAAGCCGAGCGGCAGCGCGGCCAGCACGCTGCCGAGCAGCACCACGGCGATGGACCCCAGCACCACCCGGCGCCGGTGCGGGCCGTCGCCCAGCCGACCCATCACGGGCGTGGCGATGGAGCCCACCAGCAGGGTGATGGTGAGCGACCACTGGGCGTCGGACAGCGAGACGTGGTCGACGGCCGCGATGGTCGGCACCAGGGGTGCCCCCAGGCTGCTGATCACGGCGACCACGGTCCCGAGGAACACCAGCACCGGGACCAGGGCCCGGTCCCGGAAGTCAGGTGCTGGCCCTGCGTGGCGGCCGGTCATCGGCATGCTCCCAAGCTTGTCATCAGATGATGTCTTCAGATGATGACATAAGCCGGGACCGGATATCAAAATTCCCCGGGCGTTGCCGCCGCTCGTCGGGTTTGCCTGGTGCTCGGGGTGCCGGGTCTACTCGGCCAACACGGTCCACGTTCCGCGTCGGCGGGTCCTGGTCGACGCCCTGGCGTCCCTGCCTGCCGACGACCGCGACCGCCTGCTCCGAAAAGAGGCCGCGCTGGTCGACCACCTCGACAGCCGAGGCTTCGGGGCGCCGCCCCGAGCCCCTTGCTGAGCCGACCCGGAACGCCATGGTCGGTGCCGACACCGTCCAGCCTCTGCGCGGGACCCAGCGTCCCTCGTGCGCTCCAGCACCTGACGGGCGGGTGCTCGCGGCTCCCCTCGTTCCGGCCCCGGACCCAAGCGCGGGTCCGTGTCCGGCAACGCGCGGCCGAGCGGCTGGCCTGCCGCTGTCGGTGACCCTCGCCCGCCGCGACGCCTTCACGCCCGAGAGCCGCGACGAGCAACCACCCTCCGGGCAGACTCCTGAAGGTCGAACCAACCGTGTGGACTGAACCATCCACTGCCCACGGCCCGCAGCGCCCTCCTCCGCGAGAGCAACAGCACTGCCAGTAGTGGTGCGGACAGTCCCGGAGAGACGGTCCGTCAGGTCCGCGCGCACAGTGCGGGCCTGTGGGCCATCTCTCCGGGACGAACTGCCTCGACGGCGCATCCGCGCGCCCACTGGCAGTGGCCGCCCGCAGCGTACGGCTCAGTCCGAACTGGCGCATCGCAGTCGGGGTGCCCCCGGGGTCCGCCGCCCTCGCTGCTGGAGTTGCGTTCGAGTGCACTCCAAGGTGTTGACTGGAGGAACAAGCACCGCGAGTTTCCTGGGGAGCACAGCATGACGGAGAAGATCTGGTTCATCACCGGCGCCTCGCGCGGCTTCGGCAGGGAGTGGGCCATCGCCGCCCTCGACCGCGGAGACTCGGTGGCCGCGACCGCGCGCGATGTCTCCACGCTGGATGACCTTCGTGAGAAGTACGGGGAGCGGCTGCTGCCGCTGCGTCTCGACGTGACGGACCGTGAGGCGGACTTCGCCGCCGTGCAGCAGGCGCACGAGCGGTTCGGGCGCCTGGACGTGGTGGTCAACAACGCCGGTTACGGCCACTTCGGCATGGTCGAGGAGCTCACCGAGGCCGAGGCACGCGCGCAACTGGAGACCAACCTGTTCGGCGCGCTGTGGATCACGCAGGCCGCGCTGCCGTTCCTGCGTGAGCAGGGCAGTGGCCACATTCTCCAGGTCTCCTCCATCGGAGGCATCAGCGCCTTCCCGCTGGTCGGGATCTACCACGCGTCGAAGTGGGCGCTCGAAGGCATGAGCCAGGCGCTGGCCCAGGAGGTGTCGCCGTTCGGCATCAAGGTCACCCTGATCGAGCCCGGTGGGTTTGCCACCGACTGGGCGGGTTCCTCGTCGAGCACCTCCGAGCCGTTGCCCGCGTACGCCGACTTCCACAAGCAGGTGCAGGAGCAGCGCCGCAAGCGGGTCGGCACGCCGGGCGACCCGACCGCGTCCGCCGCGGCCGTGCTGGAAATCGTCGACGCCGACGAGCCGCCGCTGCGCTGCTTCTTCGGTTCGGCGCCGCTGGGCATCGCCAAGGCCGACTACGAGCGGCGTCTCGCGGTGTGGGAGAAGTGGCAGCCGGTGGCGGAGCGCGCGCAGGGCTGACGGGGTCAGACGAGGGCGGTGACCAGCAGGGTGAAGGCGGCGATGATGACGGCGACCCGGACGTAGTGGAAGCGGAGCCAGCGGTTCAGCTGCTCCTTCCAGTCCTCGGGCCGGTTCTCCGGGGTCCAGGTCTTGTTCCGGTTGTTGATCGGGACGAGCAGCAGGAGCGACATGACCACGCTGAGGATCAGCAGCGCGCCGGCGGTGACGACGAGGCCGGTGCCGTGGTGGTGCCGTCCGGCGACGGCCCAGACCGCGGCGAGGACGAGTGAGCCTATGTACCAGAACGGCATCACGGCGCCGAGCATCCGGCCCCCGTGGGCGTGGCCGAGTTGGGCACTGTCCTCGGGGAGCGCGTTGAGGATCGGGTTGATGACGAAGAGGACGGAGAACTCCACCCCACCATCACGCCGACGACCACGGTGGTGAAGACCTCGAGTGCGTTGAGCATGATGACCCCTCCTGGGATCTAGCGCTGCTAGGTGATGAGGCAACGCTAGTACTGCTGCTGCTCCCTTGTCTAGCGCTGCTAGATTCTTTGCCCTAGGATCGCCGTATGTCGGTACAGGAACGCAAGGAGCGCGAGCGGGCGGAGCGCGAACGGCTCATCGTGGCGACCGCCCGTGAACTCGCCGAGCAGCAGGGCTGGGACTCGGTCACCACCCGCCGGCTCGCCGAGCGCATCGAGTACAGCCAGCCGGTGCTCTACAGCCACTTCCGGGGCAAGCGCGAGATCATCGGCGCCGTCGCCCTGGAGGGCGCCGCCGAGCTTGCCGCGGCGGTGCGGGCCGCGGCCGGCGCCGCGGACGGCCCGCGCGCCCGGGTCACCGCCCTGGGGCGCGCCTACCTCGACTTCGCCGAGCGCAATCCGGCGGTCTACGACGCCATCTTCCAACTCGACGGCGGCCTGGCGTTCGCGGCCGAGGACACCCCGGCACCCCTCAAGGACGCCTTCGCCGCGCTGTTGGAGAGCCTGGGCGAAGTCGCCGGGGACGGCGTCCACCCGGGACTCTTCACCGAGGTGTTCTGGGCAGCCCTGCACGGCCTGGCGACGCTGACCCGCGCAGGGCGGCTGCCGCCGGCCGAAGCCGGTCAGAGGGTGGAGCTGCTGGTGGACCGGCTCGCCGTCGTCTGACGCGCCGCCCCGGCGGGGTTGCGGCCGGGGTCCTCGAATTCCGCACCCTGCCTGCGGCATCGCTTCCGGTCACTCGCACTCGCACCGCAGCCTCCGCGGACCTGTGCTCCTGCACCTCGAACAGGTGGGGGAGTGTAGCGGCCTGCACCGGCGAAGGCCGCGTCAGCTGCTTCATTCTGTGGAATCTGCTTCGTTAGCAGAGCCGTTGGGGCCGAAGGTGATGTCGGCATCCCGCCACGCGGGAAGGCTGGCCATGTACTGAAGGGCGTTCTCGCAGGCATCGGCCTGAGTGGCGTGACCGCCCCGGTCGATGCTGGACATCGCGAGAAGCAAGCACAGGAGGTGGAGTTCCGGGTCTCCGGCCGGATCCCCGGTGGCGAGGGAGTCGAGGCATTGGCGCAGTATCTGGGTGTGGTCGATCTCTCGACCGGTGACCGGGGCGCGGACTGCGACTTCAGCCAGGTCGGCCAAGACCTGCTGAGGAACGACCTGTCGGCCGTCCCGTAGCGGCCAAGGGGTCGTCGAGGCTGCTTCGACCAGCCGTTGAGCGTGCTCGGCGAATGCAGATGGTTGCAGGTGCTCCATCGTGCCCTCCTGGTCCTGGAATGAGGCATTTTGTGAAATGGGCGGTGTCAAGCTGTGTGCTTGTGCATCACGTCGAGGTAGTGCCGATCCCGTTGCGGCACGTGCTGGTCGCGTCCCGGCAGACTAAAGACCGCGATGACGTCGGCAGGCTGGGTGAGGATGCTTGACTGCTGGCCGAAGGTCAGGGTGTCGTTGACCGCATGTCGGCAGCCCATGTCATCCAGAACGGTGAGCAGTTCCTCGCGCGGGACGGTGGCCTCGAACGACTCGGAATCGGGTAGGACGAGCGGCGGAAGCTTGGCGGTCGAACCCGGCCAGAGGCCGATCCAGATGCCACTGACGGTTCGTTGGGTGATGACCAGCTTCAACCCGCCCCAGGAGTAGGGGCAGCCGTCGATGTCATGCCCCTTCATGACGTGGGCTGGGTGCGGATGCCCCGGGCCAAGGAGGTCTTCGGCCTCAGCCAGGGACATTCCGCAGTGCAGCGGCCCGATCCGGCCGGTGCCGGCAAAGTCGACGAGGACATCCATCAAGGTCACGACAGTGACTGTGACACCCTCCTGTGGTGGTTCGCACCCTGATTTCCCAGCCCCTGCACCAGCTAGCGCATCGGCTCCTGGGGGCCGGCTCTTCGGCGCTTTGCGTCGGGCGGGGTCATCTGCCTGTGGTTGAGCGGAGGAGGTGCTCGATGGTCGCGGTGAACTGGGGCGCGTCCTGGAACAGGAAGGCGTGGCCTGCGTCCGGGTACAGCAGGACCTGGGGGTGGGCATGGCGCAGGCTGCGGGCCAGGACCGTCGCGTTGGGGGCAGGGTCGAGTGCGTCCGACGCGCCGTCAGCGACCAGTACCGGCACGTGGATGCGTTCCGGATGGCGGCCCGCCCGGTCCGCGCCGGTCATCCACTGCTGGATTGCGGCCTCCTGGGCGGTCCTGACGGCGACCGGGGCCTGGTAGTAGCCGGGGTACTGGGTGATCGCCAGCCCGTAGGCGCGGGCGGCGGTGAGCTGGTCGGCGGGGAAGAGGACGGAGAGCACCTCGGCCGGGTTCCCGCTGTCTGCCGCGGCGGCTGCGGCGGCGGGGATGGGGAGGGCAGCGCCGGTGCCGGACTGGGTGGCGGCCAGGACGATCCCGCGCACCTGGCCCGGGTGCCGGACGGCCAACGCCTGCGCGACCATCCCGCCCAGCGACCAGCCGAGCACAGCGGGACGGTGCAGCCTCAGCGTGGAGATCAGCGCACTGGTCTGGTCGGCCATGGCCGAGATCGTGAGCGGGGCTGGCAGGGGACTGGTCTGTCCCACTCCGGCGTTGTCCATCACGACGACGGTGTGGTGGGCGGCCAGGGCGTCGACGAGGTCGGGTGCCCAGGCGTCCATGGAGCTGCCGGACCCGGTGATCAGCAGCAGCGGGCTGCCGTGGCCGACCTCGCGGTAGCCGACGTTGCCGTGAACGGTGCGGGCGAGGAGGGTGGGAGCGCTCAGGATGTCGGCCTGCGGCTGATGCGCGGCACCGTGCGGAGCACCGGCACCGGTCGGGGGAGCGGCGGCGGTCGGTGCCGCCCCGCACATGGTCGCGACCATCGCCGCGGCTGCGGCGGCGACTGCGGTGGCTGTCCGGATACGTCGATTCATCCCGCCGTGCATAGTCCCCCTGCTCTCGGCCGAACCTTCCTACCGCATACGTCCCAAGTAGTCTAAAGCGGTGCCGCAGGCCCCACCAGGCCCCGACGGAGCGTCAACCAGCGCAGCGGCTGGTCAACTGGTGGCATGGTGCGGTACCAACCGCCGAACGGAAGAGGCAGAGACGATGGAACCAACCACCGGCAAGCCCGTCCCGCGCGTCACCGCCATGCATGTCCGGACCCTTCTAGACTCCTCCGCAGTGCACCCGGTTCTCTACATCAGCTACGGCGAGGACTCCGAGGCGGAGTTGGACGTGTGGGGCGGCGGGCTGGTCGACCAGGCCCACATCGTCCTGACCCGCGCCGCCGCTGTCGAACTGTTCGGTGAGGAACCCGACGACGAGTCCGTCGCGACGTCTCTGCCGAAGGTGCAGCAGGCCGTGGACCAGCTGGTCTCGACCCGGGACGAGTGAAGCCTGCCTCCATCGAGGTTCCGGCCCGGCTGGCGAACCCTCGGGCGCCCGGGACGGGTCAGCCGATGTACTGGTACAGCTCGGCGGGGCCGTGGTCGGGCCGGCGGGCTGCGTCGGCGATGCGCCGACCGCGGGGCGGGGTGACGCCCACTCAGTGGTGGAGCTACGGCTACAACTGAACACCCGGCACCACGCAGCCGTGCCTGAGGTCAACCCGTCAGCCCTTCCTCGTCCGTGTGCGTGAGGTTCTGGAGCGCTTGGCGCGCTCTCAGCGTCTGGGGGTGGTTGGGGCCTTGAACGCGGGTCCGGTCGGTCAGCAGGTCGGCGAAGGCTTCCTTGGCCTGGTGGGCCTGCCCGGTCACCGCCCAGAGCGCGTACAGCTCATGACGGGTGTCCAGGGTGTCGGGGTGGATCGGGCCGAGGACGCGGCGCTGCTGCTGCAGCAGCTCCGTGAGCATGGCCAGAGCGCTGTCCCTGCTTCGGCCGACCGCTGTCCACTGGGCCAGCAGGCGCTTGGTGGTCATCGTGTCGGGGTGGTCTGCTCCCAGGACCTCGACCCGGTCCCGGTGCACTTGGTCGAGTGCGTCGATGGCGGTCACCGTACGGCCCGCCTCGCCTTGTACGCGGGCCAGTACCTGGCGGGCGGCGAGCGTGAGCGGGTGCCGGGGGCCCTGGACCCGGGCGCGGTCCCTGACGATTTCGGTCATGGCCCGGACCGCGCTGTCCGGATCGCCGGCGAGTCCGTGCAGGGCGACCACCTGGTGTCGGGCGCCGATCGTGTCGGCGTGGTCGGGGCCCTGCACACGCAGCCTGTCCGCTAGCAGTACCTGGTACGCCGCAAGGGCCTCCGGGACGAGTCCGGCCTCGATCCAGGTGGCGTACAGGTTGTGCCGGGTCTCCAGGCTGTCGGGGTGGTCGGGGCCCTGGATCCGTAGCCGGTCTTCGAGCAGGGCGGCCAGATCGCGTTCGGCGCCGTCCCTGTCCCCGGCTGTCCATTGCCACCAGATCAGTTCGTGCCGGGTGGCGAGAGTCTCCTCACTGTCCCGCCCCAGCAGGCGCAGCTCGTCCTCCAAGAGGGCGGTCAACTCGGTGACGGCGACGGCCACTTCGCCGCGCTGGCCGCGCTCGGTGGCCAGGTGTCGGCGCACCGCGAGGACGGAGGGCCGCTCACCACCGAGGTACTGGGTGGCTCGCTCCAGCAGTCGGGTGTAGTGGCGGACGGCGGCGTCGACGCTGCCGGCTTCGCTGAGGCTGCGACCGACCCGTACGAGCAGGGGGTGGACGTCCGTTCTGAGGAGCGCGGGCCCCCCGCTGCGGATGAGAGCGGCGGTATTGGCACGGAGGCTCTGGATCAGGGCGGTGTCGCTCTCCTGTTCGGGCCAGGCGGCCAAGAGCGCGTCGGCGGCCGGGGCAGCCGGGTCTTCCAGGTCCCCGAGGGCCTCGCGGGTGGCACGTTGGACGAGTTGGTGGACCCGCACCGAGGTGGTGGGGGTGGCCGGGGTGTAGTCGATCAGGCTGAGGCGGTGCAGGGCGGCCAGGGCCAGGCGGGCATCGCGGGTGGGAACGGGGGCCGCGTCGGGGGCCGGGCTCCGCCCTTCCACGGCGGTGTCTGCGGTGGCCCGCCCGGTGCGGTTGCGGGCGAGGTAGGCCCGGGCCGGGGCGGAGGTCAGCACCGCGTCGGGGATGCCGTTGGCGTCCAGGAACGCTGCCAGGTGGAGCATGGGGCGGGCCAGGCCGCGCTGGCCCAGGGTGTCGGCGTGATCGGCGGACAGCGACCAGGTGGCGGCCACCGTGAGCGTCTGCTGGTCGGGGAGGCGGTCGGGGGCGGTGTCGCGGAGCGCGGTGGTGCGGTCGGCAAGCAGGGCCCGGTAGTCGGCGCACGGGACCAGGCTGTCGATCAGGTAGGCAGTGGCCTGGGCCAGGGCCAGCGGCAGGCGCCCGAGGTCGGCGGCGAGTGCGATCAGGTCGGTCTCCGGCTCGGCGCGGTGGTGCGCGGTGAGCCGTTCGGTCAGGTAGTTCTGGGCTTCGGCCGGGGTGTACAGGCCCACGTCCACCAGTTCGCGGTCGGCGCCGGCCAGGGCGGCGTCGCGGCGGCGGGTGGTGACCAGGGTGCGGCCGTGTGGGCTGGCCGGCGGCCACAGGCCGCGCAGATCGTCAGGGTCGGCGAGATCGTCCAGAACGACCATCCACCGGCACATCGGCACCGCGGCCGCGCTGCCGGCCAATACCAGCGGAGGAGGGGCGAGCCAGGCCAGGAACGCCGTGGCGGCCTGTTCGGCGTCCTCCGGGTCGGCCCGGCACAGCTCGACGGCGGCCCGGGCCAGTCCCGCGACCACATCGGCGCGGCTGCTCGCCGTGATCCACACCAGCACGTCCAGCTCACCGGCATCCCAGGCGGTGTGGGCGTGGTCGGCGGCCAACTGGGTCTTGCCGACCCCGCCCATCCCGCTCAGCACCGCCTGACGCAGCACCACCGTGCCTCCGCCCTGCATCGAACAGCGCAACCCCTCGGCCTGGACCCGCTGTTGGAAGCTTCCGGCCCGCGCAGGGAGCACACCGACCTGGTGGGGCCACGGCGCCGGCTCCCGCGGCGTCGGCCGCTGGACCGTCAACTCGTGGATGTAGCCGCTGATCGCGGTCGCACCCGGTGCGGTAGCCGTCGCTGACCCGGTGCCGGAGATGCTCACCGGGCCGGTGGAGCGCCCCGCGTCCGGGGCAGGGGCGGACAGGCCGGACACCGCGTGCCCGTCGGTCAGGCCGATCGCCTCACCGGTGTTCACCACCGCATCCTGATCCTGGGTGCTGCTGTCGGCATCGGCCGGCGCGTTCCTGCGGCGCCTTCGCGGCCGTGCACCACTCACGTGCCATCTCCTTCGCGTGCCCATGGACTCCGCCGCGCTCGACCTGCCCCGGTCAGCTGTAGTCGATACCGCTCGTGGCCTCGCCGTTGGCGCCGGTAGCAGTGGCCTTCCCGGTGCTGCGCGCGGTCGCCTTCCCGCCACCGCGGCCCCCCGGGCGCCGCACACCCGCGACCGCGCGGCCCCCGTCACGGGCGACGGCGTCCCCGGTGTCGGACGCCTCGTCCACCGCGCCGGCGTCCGGGCGTTGGAACAGGGCCCACACCAGTGCGACGATCCCCGTCGCCCCTTGCACCGACGCACCCGCCAGCTGACCTGGATCCGAACCGCCAACCAGCCAGACCAGAGGCGTTGTGGCGATCAACGCCACCGCCCCGACGACGGCCACCGCCTTCCAGGTCCGCGACAACACCACCGCTCCTCCTTCCCGGAACAGCTGCTCTTCCACGACCCGCCAGCAGGAAACTACCCGCAGTCCCCGTATGGCTACCGTAAGAGACGCTGCCGGGTTCCTTGGGGTTCCCCCGATGTGGGGCACCCTGGAGCAGCAGTTGGACCAGTGCTGGGACCTGCTGCGGCGGTGCCGTGCCGCTGCCGATTTACACTGGACTGTACAGTCCAGTTACGGGAGGCGGGTCATGGGCGGGCAGTTGACGGCGAAGGGGCGGGCGACGCGCAGCCGGATCGTCGTGGGGGCGGCGGCGGTGCTCCGGGAGAAGGGTGTCGGCTCGGCGACGCTGGAGGACGTGATGGCGCGGACCGGCACCAGCAAGAGCCAGCTGTTCCACTACTTCCCGGCCGGCAAGGACGCCCTGCTCGTCGCGGTGGCGCAGTTCGAGGCGGACCAGGTCCTGGAGGACCAGCAGCCGTACCTGGGCTGCCTGGACTCATGGGAGGCATGGGAGCGGTGGCGGGATGTGGTGATCGAACGCTATGAGGCCCAGGGGGACGAGTGTCCGCTCGGGTCCCTGTTCCTCCAGATCGGACGCTCGACTCCCGGGGCGCGGGCGATCGTGGTCGAGCTGATGCGCCGCTGGCAGGAGAGCTTGGCGGCGGGCATCCGGTCGCTCCAGGCCGCGGGCCGGCTTCCCGCCGTACTCGATGTCGATACCAGGGCCGCCGCGCTGCTGGCCGCGATTCAAGGGGGTGTGTCGATCCTGCTGTCGACGGGTCAATCCACCCATCTGCGCGCCGCCCTGGGCCAGGGGATCGCGGACCTGCGCCTGGCGGGCGGCGCAGGTCGGTGAGATGACGGTGCGTCACACCCCGGCCTGGGCGGCGGCGGGTGTCAGCCGGCGATGACGGCGACGGTCGTGCGCCCGCCGTCGACGTCGAGCACGATGCCGTGGACGAAGGCCGACTCGTCGCCGGCCAGGTACACGGCGGCGTTGGCGATGGCGTCGGGGGTGCCCACCCGGCCTGCGGGTGTGCCCTTCATCATCACCTCGCCGGGGTGGACCTGGCCCGGGGCGGGTGTCACCACGACGCCCGGCGAGATCGCGTTCACCCGCACGCCCCGCGGCCCGAACTCCGCCGACCAGGCCCGGGTCAGGGTCTCCATGGCCCCTTTGGTGGAACTGTAGAGGGCGCTGATCGGGATACCCAGGCGTGCGATCCAGGAGCCCAGATTGATGATCGCTCCACCGCCGGCCTCCGCCATGGCGGGCGCGACGGCTGCGGTGAGGAAGAACGGGGCCTTCACATTGACCGCGTAGACCTGGTCGAAGGTCTTCTCGTCGGCGGTTTCCGTGGTGTTGCTGGGGAAGATGCCCGCGTTGTTGACCAGGACGTCGATGCGACCGCCGAGGACGCGCGCGGCCTCCCGGGCCAGGTCCTGGGAGGCCGCGGCGCTGCCGTCCAGGGTTGCCTGCACGAAGTCGGCCCGACCGCCCCGGGCGCGGATGCCGTCGACGACCTCCTCGCCGCGGGCGGCACTGCGGCCCGAGACGACAACGTGTGCCCCCTCGGCGGCGAACGCCTCCGCGATGGCCCGTCCGATGTTGCTGGTTGCTCCGGTCACCAGGGCAGTCCTGCCCTTGAGGCGCGACGACATGGTCCACTCCGCTGCTTCGATCTGCGCTACGAGCCGTACGACCGAACCACCCACGGTGTTCGACCGGCCGGGGCCCTGGACGGCCAGGGCGGAGTGCCACTGTGCGACGAAGAAATTGGACCCGCAAGTCCAAAATGCGCTACCGGTCGGCGAGCCGGGTGCGGTGGGTGGCGACGTCGGCTGCCAGCCGGGCCGAGCCGCACTGGTCGGCCAGGACCGCGGCCCGGTCCAGCCAGCCGGCCACCGCGTCGCTGCGGCCGGCGTCCAGCGCCAGCGTGGCGGCCGTGAGCAGGGTGCGGGCCAGCTCCAGGCGCTCACCGCAGTCGGCGAAGTCGGCTATCGCCTCCTGTGCGCTGCGCAGCGCGCCGTCGCTGTTCCCGCGCAGGGCGTGGGCCCGCATCCGCGCCCGCAGGGCGAAACCCCGCCGGCCCGCGGAGGGAAGCTGTTCGACGCTCTCCTCGGCGAGCCGCGCCCAGCGGTCGACCGCGGCCTGGTCGCCCCTGGCGGCTGCCACCTGCGTCAGGCTCTCGCACCAGCGGGGTCGGCGCCAGGCGGTGAACCTCGGCAGCTCGTCACCGCCGGCCGTCTCCAGCAGCAGCCATCCGGCCCGGGCCGGGTCACCGGTGTGCAGGATGAACTCGGCGTTGGTACAGCGGACCGAGACCGCCCACGAGGTCAGGGCGGACCCGACGGCCGCCCTGGCCCGTTCGGCCGTGGCGGTCGCCGCCTCCAGGTCGCCCGGGTTGTCGCGCCAGAACAGCGCCTCGGCCCGCAGGGTCATCAGGACCGCCTCGGTGGCGACGTCGCCGATGCGTCTGACGTGCTGGTCGGCCTCGTCCAGCGTCGCCAGGGCGCCGTCCAGGTTCCCCGAACGCAGCTGGGCGTTGCCGAGGACCGTCAGCAGCTGCGGATGGATGTAGGTCTGACCGGTGCGCCGGGAGAGTTCGGTGCCCCGGGTGAGGTGGCGTTCGGAGTCGACCAGCCGTCCCAGCATCCCTTCGGCCAGGCCCACTTGGAACGGGGCCTCCAGGTTGGTCACCAGCGTTGCGTCGGGGACGGCGTCGAGGAGTTCGGCGGCCCTGGTCATGGCCGCCGTCGCCCGGTCCTGGTCGCTGGTGAACAGGTGGGCGAGGGCGGCCTTGCCCAGGGCGTAGGTCTCGCCGACCCGGTCGCCGTGTCCGCGGGCGAGCGCCGCGGCCGTCTCGGCGTGCTGCCGGGACGTCTCGAAGTCCTGCACGTCGTAGGCGTAGTCGGCCAGTTCGGAGTGCAGCGCCGCGGCCGTCGGCGAGTCGTCGTCGGTCAGCGCCGCGAGTCCGGCGCGGGCGAGGGCGCCGGCTTCCGTGTAGCGGCCCAGTCGCCGTTCGGTCCGGCTGGAGTCGGCGAGCGCGGTCGCCTCACCGGGCGGGCCCTCGGGGATGTCCGGGCGCAGCGCCTCGAGCAGGGCCCGGCTCTCGGAGGCGTCCCCGGTCAGCAGCCGGGCGCGGGCCAGCAGGACCTTGGCCTCGTACCAGTGGGCGCTGTTCTCCTGGAGCAGTGACAGCGCGGCCTGCAGATGGCCCTTCGCGACGGCCGGGGAGGTGTAGATCACGCCGCGGGCCGCCGCGATCAGCGTCGTCGCGTGCTCCGGACGCCGGGGGTCCGCGGCCTGCGCCACATGGTGGGCACGTTCCGCGATCGGTGCCGCTCGCGCCGCCAGTTCGGCCTCGGCGCGCTGGTGCAGTTCGGTCCGGCGGCCGGGCTGGAGCCGCCTGTAGACGACCTTGCCGACGGCTGGGTGACGCAGCGTCAGCTGGGACGCCGGCTCGGCCGGGCGGACCAGGTCCAGCCGGGCCAGGGTGTCCAGGGCGGCCATGGCCGCGGGTGGTTCCAGGCGGGCGACGGAGGTGAGGAACTCCGGGTGGAACGGCCCGCCGAGCACCGCCGCCACCTGCACCGCGGTCAGTGCGTCGGCGTCGAGGCCGGTGAGTTCACCGAGGATCGCGGTCTCGGCGTCCACCGCGGTCCCGTCGTCGGCGCCCAGGACCTGGAGGTACTGGGGATTGCCCTCGGCCTCGCGGAGCACCTGCTCCAGGTCCGGCCGGTCGCCGAGCAGTTCTCGGGCCTGCTGCGGGGAGAGCGGCCCCAGGTGCCACACCTCCAGGAACCCCGCGGACGACGCGCGGGAGAGCACGGCCGCGAGCGCCGGGGACAACTGGCGCTGCCGGTAGGACAGCAGGCACAGCACCGGTTCGGCGGTGGTCGCCCCGATCAGCCGCTCGACGTCGGCGACGCGCTCGGGGGCGAGGTCGTGCAGGTCGTCCACCACCGCCAGGACGGCGGCACGGTCGGCGCCGCGCGCCATGACCTGGTGCGCGTCCGCGCCGCCCGGCAGGCCAGGCAGAGCTGGCAGCGCGGTACGGCTGCCGTGGGCGGTGAGGACCAGGACTCCCTGGTCCCTGGCGTGCGCCGCGGCTGCCCGCAGCAGTGCGCTCTTGCCGATGCCCGGCTCCCCGACCAGCGCGATGGCCCGCCCCGTCCCCGCCGTGAGATCCGCCAACGCCCGTACCACCGCATCGACTTCGATGCCGCGGCCGACCAGTGGGCGGGCCCGGGCCGGCCGCGGGCCGCCGCCCTGCGGGCCCGCGGGCGCGGGCGGGACGGGGGAGTCCCGCCGGTGCAGCCGGCGGAACGCGCCGTCCTGAGCGCCGCTGCGGGTCACGATGGAGGCCAGCGCGGCCCGGGAGGACACCCCGGTCTTGCGGTAGATCCTGGCGATGTGGGATTCGACCGTGCGGGGGCTGAGGTAGAGCTCGGCGGCGATCGCCGGGCTGCTGAGCCCCTCGGCGACGAGGCCGGCGACCTGCCGTTCCCGGGTGGTCAGCGAGACCAGTTCGCCGACCGGTGTGCCGAGCGGTTCGGCGACCGGTTCGCCGACCTGTGCGCTCGTCGGCGGGAAGACCGCCGGGCGCAGGCGCTCGGCCAGGCCGACGAGCAGCTGCGATCCGCCTTCCGAGGCCAGCCGTGCCCCCCGGTGCCAGCTGTCGGCCGCGCCGGCCCGGTCCCCGGTGGCCCGTGCGTGCGGGGACGCGAGCAGCAGCGACTGTGCCTCGCGGAGGGTCGCCCCGGACCGGGCGCTCTGCTGGGCCGCTTCGGTGAACAGCCGGGCCGCGCCGGCGGAGTCGCCGCGGTGGGCGGCGACCTGGGCGAGGCTGCGCAGCGCGGCTCCGTGCTGGGCCGGCAGCGCGAGCTGCTTCGCCTCCCGGCGGGCCCGCTCGGCCCAGCGTACGGCGGCGTCGGTGTCGCCGGTGGCCAGGGCGGCGCTGGTGAGCGTCTCCAGGTAGTTGGGGCGCATCGTGGGCTGCAGCCGGTGCAGATCGGGACCGCCGCCGGTGCGCACCAGGATGTCCGCGGCCCGGTGCGGATCGCCGGCGTCGAGTACCGCGTAGGCGAGCATGCACCAGGCCACCCGGGCCCACCAGCTCCCGTTGGCGGCGGCGCAGGCCGCGGCCTCCTCGGCGACGGCCAGCGCGGTCGGACGCCGCGGTGAGCGGGCCTGGAGCAGGATCTGCGACTGGAACGCCAGGGTGAAGGCGAGCAGGTCGCCGCTGCCCAGGGTCCGTGCGATCGGTTCGGCCTCCTCGGCCAGCTCCAGCGCGGTGGTGATCCGGCAGGTGCAGAGGTGGACGTAGGCCTTGGCGGTCAGGAAATGCGGCACCAGGAAGAGCTGGCCGGTCGCCCGGGCGATGTCGAGCCCGCGGTCCAGGTGGCTCTCGGCACGGGTGTAGTCCTCCAGGAAGGCCTCGGTCCAGCCCAGGGTGCACAGCGACTCGCACAGCTCGGCGTGGGCGCCGTCGGTCAGTGCGTCCGCCCGTGCGGCGGCTGTCCCGGCGAAGGTCCGGGCAGTGGCGGTGTTTCCTTCGTAGGCCTCGCCCATGGCGATCCGGGCCAGGGCGCCCACCTCGCCGATCGTGTCGCCGACCGCGCGGGCGGCGTCCAGCACCCCGCTGATGTCGCCCCTGACCTCGGGGAAGCGGCAGGCGGAGATGACACAGGAGCACAGCTCGAGCCCGATTCTGACGGCCTGTGACGGCGACGGTCCTGGGCTGCGCCCCAGTTCGCGGCGCAGCAGCGCCTCGGCCTCCCGGTGGCGTCCGAGCAGCCGCTCAAGCTGGGCGCGCAGGGTGACCGCGGCGGTGTGGACGTCGTCGTAGCCGTCCGGGGCCGCCATGGTCATGACCTGGCACAGCAGGTCCCGGCTCTGCTGCAGTCCGCCGCTCACGCCGAGGGCGCGGGCCTGTGCCAGCGTCAGTTCGCGGCGTGCGGCGAGGTGCTCGGGGCTGTCCGGGAGGAGGCGCAGGGCCACCCGGTACCAGTGCGCGGCCGTGGCCGGCGCCGCCGCGGCGCTCTGCTCGGCCGCCGCGACCAGGACCGCGGCTGCCCGCGGGTCCCAGTAGGTCACCGACTGCTCGACATGGTGGGCCTGATCGAGGACCGAGGCCCCGGCGGCGGCGAGTTCCGCCGCGGCCCGGCGGTGGAACTCCTCGCGCTGCCAGGCGTCGATGTTCTCGTGGATCAGTGCCCGGATCAGCGGATGCCGCAGCGTCGTAGGTCGCCCGTGGTGTCCCGGCCGCAGGAGGTCACGCTGCATCAGTTCCCGCAGCGCGTCGGCGACCTGCTCGGGGGCGAGGCTGGTGAGCCGGGCGATCATCGCGGGGTTGGCGTGGTCGCCCAGGACGGCCGCGGCCTCCAGGACCCGGTAGCGCGCCGGGCTCAGCGGCGCGAGCTCGTCGAGCAGCAGGGCCCCGAGCCCGGTGGGCAGGCCGTCCGGTTCGCTGAGCGGACGGCCCGTGGCCGCGGCCGTGCCCACGGCAGGACCGGGCCCGGGCAGCGGGCGGGACTCGCGCTGGGCCTGCAGGAGGGCGAGGAAGTAGAGGGGGTTGCCGTCGCTCGCCCGGTACAGATCGGCGGCCTGCGGCAGCGGCAGGTCACCGGCCAGGGCCGTGACGCAGTCGCTCTCGCTCAGGGGTCCCAGCGCGATCCGGAGCACGGCCCCGCTCTCCACCTTGTCGGCGAGGGCCCGGGTGAGCGCCGGCGGAGTCTGCCGCTCCCGGCGCGAGAGCACCAGGAGCAGGGGCGAGGGCACGGGATGGCGGACCAGGTGGTCCACCAGCTCCAGCGACGCCGGATCCGCCCAGTGCAGGTCGTCCAGCACCATGACCAGGCTGTGGTCGAGGCGGCCCAACAGGGCCGCGGTGGACTGGTACAGGCCGAACCGGTCGGCGGTGCCCGGCGCCGTCGGCGTCTCGCCCGCGCCCCGAAGCACCGGGGACAGCTCGCCCAGCGCCGGGAAGCGGCGCATCGCAGCGGGGTCGAGGTCGGCGAAGGCGTCGGCGAACGGCCGGAACGGGCTGTGCCGTTCGTACTCCGCGGCCTGCCCGCGCAGCACGGTCACCCCGCGGCCGCGGGCCCGGGCGCAGAACTGCGCCAGCAGCCGGCTCTTGCCGATCCCGGCATCGCCGGTCACGTCGACCACCGCCGGTCCGCCGCCGCCGAGTTGGTCCAGTACCGAGTCCAGCAGACCGGCCTCGGCGGATCTGCCGACGAACGGCACTCTGCCGGTTCGCTTCGGTGGGCCGACGTACGCGTGGACCACAGGTGGCTCCCCTTCAGGCGAATCGGCTGCAGGGCCTAGAGCACTTTTGTACACCATGCAAACACCAGTTTGTACGACTTGTCCGTCAGCTGGCTGCCCGTCAGCGCCGGTGCCCTACGGGCGCGGTCCGGCCCGCGCGGGGAGGTGCGGACCGTGACCGGACCTGCGGCTTCGGCCCACGCCGGGTGCGGGTGTGTCCCTGGCCAGGCAGATGCCGTCGGCGTAACTCGGCCGCAGCGCGGCGGCGACCTCGTGGTCGCGGATGAGGATCGTGCTGGTGTGCGCGGCCGGCTCCTCCGGGGCCCGCTCCTTCACTCTTGGTATCCGAGGGAGTACACCTCGTGATACGGTCGCCGACCGGTGCGCAACCCGTCGCGGGTGGGTTGGGCGGCAAAGGTTCCTGGGGGTGGGGGCCCGACATGGTGCATCTTGCTGCGTACGTGGGAGCGGTGGGGACCAGCGGCTGGGACTCGTTCTACAGCGGGCGGTTGAGGCTGTGCGTACAGTTCCTGGTGCCGTTCGCGATCGCGCTGGCCGTCCTGGTGGGCGTCAGCGGCATGGTCACCCGCTGGATCGTCTTCCGCGACGCCGAGGCGTGGGGCAGGGGGGCCCGCGGGGCCTGGGCTGTTCCCGGCTGCCTCGCACTGCTCGCGGCGGCGGTGTTCGTGCCGCTCTTTCCGCTGTTCGCCCCCTTCACGGCCGGCTCCTGGCTGCGCTGGGCCTATGGTTTCGGGCTGATCGTTCCAGCGCTGGCGCTGCTGCTGGTCGGCGCACGGCCGGACTTCCACAGCCGGCACTGGCCCGGCCTGACCGGTCGTCGGCAGTTGCAGCTGCCCGCGATGTTCGTCCTGCTCTGCCTCTGGAGCGCGCTCGGGAGCGGCTTCTACTTCTGGGGCCGGAGAGAGCAGTTGCTGCTGGCCGAGTTGTCGCTGGCGCTGTTCGGGGTGACGGCGACCGCGCTGGCCCTGGGCCAGTCCCTGCGGCTGCAGGTGGAGACGCTCGGCGCGGACGGCAGCCCCGACGCGTCCGCGACGGACTATGTGCTGGCCAGGATCCAGCAGTCCGACTCGCACAAGGCCAACGGGTTGGGCATCTCCCGGTCCGCCGATCTCAGCGCGCTGATCACCGCCGACTTCAGCGCCGTCCCGGTCGGGGCCCTCGCCTCGTGGGCGGCCCGCGTCATGTTCGGATTCCGTCCGGGGCTGACCTGGCGGGCCCGGGTCACCGTGGTCGACGAGAACCGCGTGGTGGTCGCCCTGACCAGGAACAGCCTCAATGTCGAGAACACCATCATCAGCCGCGGACACCTGGGCCTGCCCGAGCTGCCGGCGCACCTGAAGGCTCCGCAGCTGGAGGCCGAACTGGGGCGTGCCCATGCCCAGTTGCTGACCGGCGCGGCGGCCTGCATCCTGGTCTGCCTCAGCCGGGTCCACACCGAGCTGCGGCACGGGCTGTGCGGCGCGGAGCAGTGGCAGGGCGTAGCGATGCAGATGATCGCCGATGAGCCGGCCCTGGTCCAGGACGCCGGACTCAGGCTCGGCATGCTGCGCAGGGCCGTGGAACTCGAACCCCGCTACGGAACGGCCCGGCTGGCCTACCTCTACGCGCTGCACGACCAGTTCCGGGGCCCCTTCCAGGAACGGCTGCGGTTCGCCAGGTGGATGGACAGCCTGGTGGCGCTGGCACAGGAGGAGGACGGGAGCACCCGGAAGGGCTGGGAGGTCATCCGGATGAGGGCCGGGTACAGCTCGGTGGCGATGCGCTGGAACCACTGCCTGGAGGAACTGGCCGCCACCTGGAACACCTCCAGGACGCTCAGCCGGGTCGGGTCCGAGGCGCTGAGTGCGGCCGGGACCAGGGCTGCCGAACTCACCGCGTACTGCGAAGGGGTCCGGCCCCACCAGGACGGCAGGTACGCGGCCTGGTACGCCGGGAGGATGGTGCCGCTTGCGGCGAACCTGACGGCCTCGATCGACTTCCTGGAGGCCGCCCGGCGCGGCGAGGGCCCGGCCGAGTGGCCGCGCGGGGCACTGGCCGTGGACCATCCGTGGCCGCGACTCGCCTATGTCTACGGGTGCTCGGCGGCCCTGGTCCGCGACTTCGACGGCACCGGACGCGAGCCCGCGGACCTGCTCGACTGCTTCACCTTCGCCACCGCCACGGACGCGGACCGCCGGGAGCTGCTGAACGACCCCGCCTACGCCCTGCTGCGAAGGGCCGGGAAGTCCGACGAGCTCGACGCGCTGCTCAGCCCGGTGACGTCCGGGGTCCAACTGCTGGAGCTGCCGCCCTTCGCCGCGTGCGCGCCGCAGCTGACCCGGATCGGGGTCACCACCGTGGACGCGCTGCGGCGGCGGGTCGCTACCGCGCAGCAGCGGGCCGCCCTCGCGCAGTACCTGGACCTGGACCCCGTCGTCGTCGCCCACTTCGCCGAGCTCGCCGAACTCGCCGGTCTCCACCGTGACTTCGACGACCCGACGGTACTCAAGCTGCTGCTCGGACTGGGCGTCGACTCCCGCCGTGCCCTGCTGGAGCAGGTGGACCCGGACGAAGCGGCCTTCCTGGCCCGGCTGCGGACGCTGGCGGCCAGGGACGGACTCGGCGGACTCCCGGCGGTGGCCCACCCGGGGGACTGGCTCGCCGCCGTACGCGGCCTCACCGCCCCCGCGATCCCCTGACCGGCCCCGCGATCCCCTGACCGGACCCGATCGCGGGGCCGTACGTAGGGCCGGGCGCACGTCCGCCGGCGTACGTGGCACTCAGGGCTTGAGCGCCACGCCGCCGTACATCCCGATCCGGTCGTCCCCGGCGAGGACCTGCTCGTCCGGGTGCCACTGCGACAGCCTCACCACGCCGGGGGCGACCGGCTCCAGGCCGTCGAAGAACGCGGAGATCTCCTTGTGGCTGCGCACGGCGGTCCGCACCGACGACCGGGCGTAGGCCTTCGCCGTCGCGCCCACCCCGTCCGGGTCAAGGTCGGCGGTCACCTGCGACAGCACCAGCGCACTGCCCGGGGCGACCGCGTCCATCAGGGTGCGCACCGCGCCGTAGGGGTCGTCCTCGTCGACGACGAAGTGCAGGACCGCGACCAGCAGCACCGCGACGGGCCGGTCGAAGTCCAGGCGCCCGCGTACCTCGGGATTCTCCAGGATCTCCGCCGGACGGCGGACGTCCCCGGCGACGATCGTCGCGCCCGACGGCGCGGGCTCCCCGCGGTGAGCGCGGGCGTGCGCCAGGACGATCGGATCGTTGTCGACGCCGACGATCCGTGCGTCGGGCCGCACCGACAGCGCGGTCTCGGCCGTGCTGCCGGGGGCGGGCAGGCCGATGCCGATGTCCAGGAACTGGTCCAGGCCGGTCTCGGCCAGGTGCCGCACGGTGCGGGTCAGGAAGGCGCGGTTGACGCGGGCGAAGTCCCGGACCGGCATCGCCTCCAGGGCCTTCTCCGCAGCCGCGCGATCGGCCGGGAAGTGATCCTCGCCGCCGAGCAGATAGGAGTAAATGCGCGCCGGCGTGGCCACGGTCGGATCGATCAGGTCCCCGTTCAGGTCGCCGTTCAGGTCGCTGTTCAAGGGCTGCACGTCCGGCACGTCGTCCTCCACCCCGTCGCCATTGCTGCTGGCCTGAGCCTAGCGCGGGGCCGTCGCCTCGATCCGGGTTCAGACCGGCCGGGCGGCGGTCCGGAGGCCGTCCATCAGGAGGTTGAGCAGGCGATTGGCCTTGGCCTCCTGCTCGGGCCGGGGGGCCACGGTGAAGATGCCGATGAGGGAGGCGGCGATGTCTTCCGCCGTGACGTCGGGGCGGAGGTCGCCCGCCGCGTGGCCGGCGTCGAGGATCGTGGTGATGGCCGTCAGCAGCTCGGTCCGGGTCTGGGCATGGGCGATCTCGCCCGACTCGATCATCGCGAGCAGGGTGTCGAGCATGCCGTTCTTGGTCGCGATCCAGTCCCCGAACAGGTCCATCCAGCGCCGCATCGCCACTGCCGGGGGCTGCTGTCCGAGCAGCTCGCGGGCGCCGGTCGTCAGCCGTACGACCTGGTCCCGGTAGACCGCGTCGACCAGTGACTCGCGGGTCGGGAAGTGCCGGTAGAGCGTGGCGATGCCGACGCCCGCCTCGCGGGCGATCGCACGCATCGACGGCTCGGCGTCGGCCGAGGCGAACACGCGGGTCGCCACCGCCAGCAGCTGGTCGCGGTTGCGGGTTGCGTCCGCCCGCGGCGCGCGTATCTCCGCCTCGGGCAAAACGGATCGTGCTCCGTTTGTGTTACGGTCATCCATGTAAACGGAGCATAGTCCGTTTCAAACGTTCCCGGTTCCAAGGAGGCAGACGTCCATGCAGGAACAGAGCGCTCAACCGCAGACGGGCAGGAGCAGGGCGGTCCGGCTCGATTCATTCGGCGGCCCGGAAGTCCTGGACGTCCGTGAGGTTCCGGCTCCGCAGGCGGGCCCGGGACAGGTCCGAGTGCGGGTCACCGCGGCCGGCCTGAACCCGATGGACTGGTTCATGACCGCCGACGCGGGCACCGCCGCGCGGTTCGGGTTGACCCTCCCGGCCGGGTTCGGGACCGACTACGCGGGAGTGGTCGACCAGGTTGGTGACGGGGTGACCGGCTTCGCCCCCGGCGACCGGGTGTTCGGGGGCGCCCTGTCCCGCGCGGTCGCCGACTTCGTGGTGATCGACCCGGCCGGGGAGGTCGCGGCGAACGAGGCCCATCACACCCCCGACGGCGTCGACGACCGCACCGCCGCCACCCTCACGATCGCCGGCCGCACGGCATCCGCCGCCCTCGCTGTGGTCGACCTCGGCCCGAACGACACGGTGCTGATCGGCGGCGCGGGGGGCGGGGTCGGGGTGTTCGCCGTCCAGCTGGCCCGGATCGCGGGAGCGCGCGTGATCGGGACGGGATCGGCGGCTTCGTCCGATTTCCTGCGCGAACTCGGCGCCGAGCCGGTCGCCTACGGCGACGGCCTGGCCGACCGGGTCCGAGCCCTCGCTCCCGGCGGCGTCACTGCCGCCCTCGACCTGTACGGGGTGGAGACAGTGCAGGTCGCCAGGAAGCTGGGCGTTCCGGACGGCCGCATCTGCACCATCGCCGCGCAGGTCGACGGCGTGTCGGCGGCCAACGGCGCGAACGCGGCTCCCGGCGCGCTGGAGGAGATCGCCCGCATGGTCGCGGCGGGCCGGCTCCGGGTGCCGGTCGCGGCGAGCTTCCCGATCGAGCAGATCCGCCGCGCGGCCGAGCTCCAGGCCGGGCGGCACGTGCACGGCAAGGTCGTGATCGACCTCTAGGTGTACTGGCCCGCGAGGTTGGGGACACGTCCCGCGGGCACGGTTCATTCGCCCGCGGCGTCCTCGGCCTCCCAGCGGAGCAGGTCGCCCGGCTGGCACTTCAGCACCTCGCAGAGCGCGGCGAGGGTCGCAAAGCGCACCGCCTTGGCGCGGCCGTTCTTGAGCACCGCCAGGTTGGCGGGCGTGATCCCCACCCGGTCGGCGAGCTCGCCCACGGACATCTTCCGCCTGGCCAGCATCACGTCGATGTCGACGGCGATCGGCATCAGATGACCTCGTCCAACTCGGCCTGCAGCTGCGCCGCTTGGACGTCGCGGGTGACAGCCTGGGCGAGGAGCATCCGCAGCAGCAGGACGATGAGCGCGACTCCCAGGATGGCCAGGCCGATCCCGCCCATGATGCCGGTGACGCCCGGATCGTCCCGCTGGCCGGGCGCATTGATGCCCGTGACCGCGAACCACACGAGGGCTGCCGCGACGATCGCGCCGATGATGACGTCCACGTACCGGAAGGCGGCGTGGGAGAAAACGGTGCCGTGTCGCACCATCGTCACCAGTCGCCATACGCAGACCAGGGCGACCTGGGCCGTCCCGATCCCCAGGATCGTGATCACGCGCAGCGGCGTCAGCGGCAGCGACCCGTCCTCCGGATCGTTCCCGCTGACCAGGGCCCACAGCATCAACGCCTGAACAAACACGGTGCCGGTGAGCACCACCACGAGCACGGTGCGCAACGCGCGCACTGTCAGCTTCCCCATGACCACCCCTCCATCGAGCTACGATAGGAACCTATCGAATCACGATAGATCAAGCAAGCGGCTGTACCGGAGGGCGGGCGGGGGTTTCGCCACTCCTCTCGGGCATTCCCCGCTGGAGGCCCATCCCTTGGGTGGCCAGTTGTGCATCGCCCGGACCGTCCCGTCGATCGGCGTTCGCGGGGCCGAGGGCCCAGCTGGCGAGGAGGTCCAGGGCCTGGCGGGAAGGCGAGTCGGCCTGGGCGGTGTAGAGGAACAGGGCAGTGTCGCGGTCGCCGGGCAGGGTGATGGTCTCGTACTCGACGGTGAGTTCACCGACCAGCGGGTGGAGCAGCCGTTTGGAGCCGTGGGTGCGCTGGTAGACCCGGTGCTCCTCCCACCACTGGTCGAACTCGGCACTCTGGGACCGCAGTTCGGCGAGCAGGGCGAGGGTGGCCGGGTCGTGGGGGTCGCGGCCCACTTCCAGCCGCAGGCTCTCCACCGCGGCGCGGGCCTGGACCTCCCAGTCCACGAACAGGACGCGGGCGTCCTTGTCGAGGAACATCCAGCGCGCGTAGTTGCGCTGCTGCGGCGGCATGGCGTCGAAGTCGGTGAACAGCGCCTTCGCCATCCGGTTGGCGGCCAGGATGTCGGTGCGCCGCCCCAGGGCCAGCGCGGGCACGCCGACCAGGGAGTCGAAGAGCTGGTGCACCCCGGGGCGCAGCCGCTGCACGGTGGCGGGCCGTCGCCGGACGGGTGCGGTGCCGGTGCCGATCAGGTCCTCCAGGTGGGCCTGACCGGCCGCGTCCAGACCGAGGGCTCGGCCGATGGCCCGGACCACGGCCGGGGAGGGGACGATGCGCCGTCCCTGCTCCAGCCGGGCGTAGTAGTCGCTGGACACCCCGGCCAGCAGGGCGACCTCCTCGCGCCGCAGGCCGGGCACCCGGCGCACACGTCCGTCCGGCGGCAGGCCGGCGCGCGTGGGGTCGCTCTTGCCGCGGGCGCGTTTGAGGAAGTCCGCCAGTTCGAGGTTGTTCTGTGCCATGGGTCCAGTGTGGTCAGTCACGATCGGATCTGCCTGGGTCGCTGCGTCCTAGGTTGCCGGGACCGGGGCGGCGCAGGGCCGCTTATGACGGCCGCGCCGGGGTGGTGACGGGACAGGCTTGAGGCATCCCGGTCGGGCCGCACCAGTTCCCCGACCACCCCACCCCTGAGAGAAGACCCGCTATGACTGTCGCCGGCAAGCGCCCCGGAACCTGGTTCGTGACCGGTACCTCCCGCGGCCTGGGACTCGAACTGGCCAAGCAGTTGCTGAGCGGGGGCGCGAACGTCGCGGCCACGACCCGGTCCGCGCAGCGCCTGCTGGCTGCTCTGAGCGGGCAGGTCGACACCTCCCGCCTGCTGCCGCTGGCCGTGGACCTGATCGACCAGAAGCAGGTCGAGCAGGCGGTCGCCCGGACCCTGGAGCGCTTCGGCGCCCTGGACACGGTGGTCAACAACGCCGGCTACGGCTTCCTGGCCGCGGTCGAGGAGACCAGCGACCGCGAGGTCCGCGACATGCTCGACGTCCAGGTGGTCGGCGTGTGGAACGTCCTGCGCGCCACCCTGCCCACCCTGCGGGCCCAGCGCTCGGGCCACATCGTGAACGTCTCCTCGGTGCTGGGCCTGACCGCGGTCCCCGGCTGGGGCCTGTACTGCGCAGGCAAGTTCGCCCTGGAAGGCCTCAGCGAGGCGCTGGCCGCCGAGGTCGCCGACTTCGGCGTCAAGGTCACCATCGTGGAGCCGGGCTACTTCCGCACCTCCTTCCTGGCCCCCGACTCCCTCGCCCTGCCCGCCGAGCACTCCGAGCACTATCCCGCCGTCCGCGCCATGGTCGCGGACCACCTGGAGCTCCAGGGCAACCAGCCGGGCGACCCGGTCAAGGGCGCCGCCGCGATCATCCGGCAGGTTCTGGCCGGCGACGGTCCGCTGCGCCAACTGCTCGGCTCGGACTCCCACGCCTACGCCACGGCCAAGGTCGACGCGCTGCGGGCCAACCTGGACGCCACTGCCTCCAGCGCCCCGGCCACCGACTTCACCGCGGTCTGACCGTTCCGTGAGTGGGATGCCGGGCTGCTTCCTGCACCGCTGGAACTTGATCTCCCCCCGCGCCGGAGGCACCCACCGGCGCGGGGGAGGGACACCGCCGGGCACCGCGCCCTCTCGCTCGGCACGTCGCACCCGTGCACCGCCTTCGACAACCTCCGCAATGCCCTGGCTGTGCACGGCGCCACCTTCGACGACGTGCTGTCGGTCGGGGTGTACCTGGCGCACGAGCGGTCTGCGTCCAGGCGTGCTGTTTGGAATCAGCGCTCTCGCGGTGCTGGAGGCTCAGCGAAGCCGACTACCGGGTGCGGCGCCACCAGTGGCGGTCGACGATGAGCTCTTCGAGGCCGCTGAGCCGGTCCGCAGCCATCTGCGCATGGGTATCGGGGTGTTCCAGCGCGACGCGGAGGTCGGATACGAGGTAGGCCGCTTCGCGGGCCTCGCATTGGGTTCTGAGGACTTCCGAAGAGGTCGCGGTCGCGCTTGTTATGACCTCGAGAACGGTCTCCAGGTGAGGGCCGCTGAACCGGGCCAGGAAGAACCAGTCATCGACCGGTTCACCGAAGCGGGCCCATTCGAAGTCCAGCAGGGCTGTCACGCTCCGATCGCGCGCGAGCCAGTTGCCCCAGTGGCAGTCCGCGTGAACCGGGACGGCTGCCGCGGCCTGCAGCGGCGCCCGTTCCCCGATCGCCGTCAGGCCGTTGAGCAGACGGCGAGGTACGGTTCCGTGGCTGTCCAGGGCGGCGAGGCTCTCCACCTCGGCGAGGAGCGCAACCTGTCCGGCGAACCCGCCGTGGTCAAGAGGCTCCCTCAGGGTCTGTTCAACCTGACCCGTGGGCACCCACCTGTGCAGTGTCTCGAGCCGCTGGACGGCTTCCTCAGCCAATGAGCGAGCGGTCGCTCGGTCCACGCCGGGCATCCCCATGCCCGGTGCCGTCCCCGGCACCCGGACGTAGCAGGCGTATCGAATCTCGCGCGTCCCGAGCCGGTGGAGCCCGCTGGCAAGCAGGGGCGCCGTGAGGCCGCTGGGCAACTGGTCCGCGAGCAGCGCCTCCCGGTCCAGTCGGGCGTGGCCGCCGGCATCGATGAGCTTCACGACAATGTCCGAGCCGACGTAGACGTGATGCGAACTGCTCTCCACCGCAGCCATGGGGCCGGGATCGCTCCCCAAAGCCGCCGCGGCGACTGCGCGAGCCGCATCGTGGGCCTGCCACAGGTCGGTCATGAGCCTCCAACTGTAGACAATGATCATACCGTTGGCGTCGAGCGAGGAGTCCTGTTCACAATGTGTTTCTGACGCGCCGCCAGCAGATGATCGTGCAGCCGGAGGCCGTGTGGCTGTGCTGCGGGGTGGTTGTCGCGCCGTGCGGCGCGGTGGCACGATGTTCGCTGACGCTGGTTCCGGTGTCGGGGGATGGCTGGTGCGGGAGTGCCTGTCCGCTGGGGGAGCGCTTATGGCGATTCGCTTTTTCAATCTGTTTGCAACTGATCCTGTGTTCCAGGCGGCTCATGATCAGTTGACCGCCTGCGACCGGGTGGCTGCGGCTGGCGACGCGGGTTGGGGACTGTGGCCCGCGCCGACCGTTCTCAGCGGTCGGCTTCTGACCAAGCTGGCCAACGTTCCCGGTGCCAGCGTGTTGGTCAGTGGTGTCAACAGGAATCGGATGCCGGTGGGGTCGACCGAGCTGATCGCGATTCCCCACGGGACCACGGACCAGCACATCCTGACCCAGGAGACCGCCGCGGGCGTGCGCCACTGGCTCGGGGCGAACCCCGGAGCGGCGGTGGGCATCAAGGTCGAGGTGCTCGCCACCCCGAGCACGTTGTTCGCCGGCACGATCGTCGAGATCCTGACGCACGAGCTGGCCGCGCACGCGGAGCCGTTCGCGGACTTCTTGATCGCCGAGGCGGCGCAGGCCGGAACGGGCGTGCTGGACACCGAGGACCAGCAGCACCTGGCGCTGCACCAGGGCAACCCCCGGTACCGCCTGATCGGAGCCGAGTACGTGACCAGGTACGTTGCCGCCGACCAGGCCCCGCGCTTCCGGGTGAGGATGCAGCAGGACACCAAGGCCAACGCCACCCTGCCGCCCGGCGTCTGAGCCCGTCCGACCCCGGCGGCGAGCCCGCCGGGATTCGCTTGGTTGCCTCGCCTCGTGTGGTATCGCTACCACTGACTCTGCCCGTGGCCACTGGCGTGCTGTCAACGCAAGGATGCAGCCTCATGTGGATGTAATCCAACCTCAGGCAGCATCGGTCTGTCGTTCAGTGGTTTCTGTCGCTATGGTATCGATACCATGATGATGATTCCTTCTGATCCTGATCGAGGAGATGCCGCAGTGCGGGATTCCCACGTGTACGACGCTGATCCGTGCTACCTGCCTGTGGGCGGGTCCACGGGATCCGGGTGGGCTGCCGCCGTCGCGACCCTGCGGCCCGACTGTGCCGTGCTGGCGGTGGACGGGCCGGCCATCGCGGGCTGGGACCGGATCCGCGCCGGACTGTCCGAGGCGCTCACCGCGCTGGGGCGGCCGGTGGCGTTGCTGGACCTGCGCACGCGGTTCGCGCCCTGGGACCAGATCCTTGCCTCCGGCGGCGGCGACGCGCTGGCCAAGGATCCCGACTTCGCCGCGCTGGAGACCCGGTCGCTGGTCGACTTCTTCGACGAGCTTCCCCGCCCGCAGCGCACAGCGGGCTCGGTCCTGATCGTCTTCGGCCCGGGTGCCGCCCTGGTGGAGCACGACGTGCTCTGGTATGCGGACCTGCCCAAGCGCTACGCCGAGGCCGCGATCACCGACGGGGTAGGTCTGAATCTCGCCCAGCCCCCGGACCGCGGCCCGGGGACCACGCGGCGCCTGTTCTACATCGACTGGCCGGTCCTGGACCGCCACCGCGACACCATCGCCGATGACATCGCGCTGTGGGTGGATACGCAGGCCCCCGAGGACCCGCAATGGTTGTCCGGGGACACGCTGCGGAGCACCCTGTCCGCCCTTTCGCGGCGGCCGTTCCGGACCCGTCCCACGTTCAACTCCACCCCGTGGGGCGGCCACTGGGGACAGGACACGCTCGGATACGGCCGAGAGCGGCCCAACACCGCACTGGGCTACGAGCTGATCGCGCCCGAGAGCGGTGTGCTCATCGGCGAGCGCGGCGAACGCGGCGAGCACGACGCAGACGGCGGGCGCAGCGCACGCGCCGTCGAAGTCCCCTTCCAACTGCTGGTCGCCCAGCACCCCGAGCAGGTACTCGGCGGCCAGGTGCACGCCGCGTTCGGCACCTCGTTCCCGATCCGCTTCGACTACCTGGACACCCTGGGAGGCGGCGCGCTGTCGGTGCACTGCCATCCCCAGGCGGACTACATGAAGGACGTCTTCGGCTGGCCCTACACCCAGCACGAGACCTACTACGTGATGGTCAGCCAACCGGGCCGCCACATCTATCTGGGGCTGAAGGGCGACGCCGACGTGGAGAAGTTCCACCACGACGCCCACAGCGCCCACCACCAGGGCCGTCCTTTCGCCATGGACGACCACGTACAGAGCTTCCCGGCCGACCCCCACCAGTTGTTCCTGATCCCGGCCGGCACCCCGCACGGCAGCGGCGAGGGCAACGTCGTACTGGAGGTCTCCGCCACCCCCTACCTGTACAGCCTGCGGTTCTACGACTGGCTGCGGCGCGGCCGTGACGGGAGCCAGCGTCCGGTGCACGTCGAGCACGCGTTCAACAACCTGGACACCAACCGCACGGGCGAGCACGTCGCCCGGGACCTGGTCCAGCAGCCGCGCACCCTGCGCCAGGGGCCGGGCTGGCACGAGGAGGTCATCGGCAGTCTGCCGGAGATGTTCTTCGACGTGCGGCGTATCGTCCTGGAGTCCGAGGAGGAGGTCGGTGACGACACCGAGGGCCGGTTCCATGTGATCAACGTGGTGGAGGGAGGCGGCGTGCTGGTGCGGACGGCCGACGGCCACAGCCATGCCCTGGCCTACGCGGAGACCCTGACGATCCCGGCCGCCGTGGGCGCGTACACGCTGCGCCGCCTGGGGAGCGCGCCGGTGCGCATCGTGAAGGCCCTGGTGCAGTGAGCGGCAGCAGCACAGCACGGCCGGCGGGTGACGGCACCGCGTGGATCCCGGCCCTCGACATCGGTGGCACACATGTCACCCCGGGCATGGTCGACCTGACCGAGCGTCAGGTGCACACCAGCGGCAAGTGGCGCCGTTCCCTGGCACCCGAGGGTTCCGCGGACGAGATAGTGGACGCCATCGCGGCAGCCGCGCTCGAGTTGGACGCCGGCCCCGGCCGGCACTGGGCCGTCGCGGTCCCCGGACCCTTCGACTACGAGCACGGCATCGCGCTGTTCCACGGAGTCGGCAAGTTCGAGGCACTGTACGGTCTGGACCTGCGCGCGGCCCTGATGTCGGCGCTGCCCCGCCCCTCGGCGCTGACGTTCGTCAACGACGCCGACGCGTTCCTGCTCGGGGAGAGGACGGCGGGAGCGGCACGGGGCCACGAGCGCGCCGTGGGGATCACGTTGGGCAGCGGCGTCGGTTCGTCCTTCCTGGCCGACGGGGAGGTGGTCGGACAGGGCCCGGACGTGCCACCGCAGGGACGGGTGGATCTGCTGACCCACGACGGGCGACCGTTGGAGGAGACCGTCTCCCGGCGGGCGATCCGGGACGCCTACGCGCAGGCCGCGGCGTCCAGGGGCGGGCCGCCGGCGGACGTCAAGGAGATCGCCGAACGGGCACGCGGCGGGGAAGCAGCCGCCGAGCGGGTCCTGCGAGACGCCATGGGCGTGTTGGGGGTGGTACTCGCACCCTGGCTGGCTCGGTTCAGGGCCACCGTCCTGGTCGTGGGCGGTTCCTTCACGGGTTCCTGGGACCTGCTCGCCGGCCCGCTGTGCGTCGGGATCGCCGCGGCCGAACCGGAGTCGGTGCCGCGCCCCGAAGTCGTGCGTGCGCTACTGCCCGTCCAGGCGCCGCTGCTCGGAGCGGCCGTGGTGGCGGAGCGCGCCCGGACCCGCGCGATCTGACACACTTTCGGCGCGGGCCGGGGCTTGGGCCTGGTCCGACCCGGTGCTGCGGCCATGCGGTCGTGCGGCTACGCGGTCATACGGCCATACGGCCATACGGAAGGCGGTTGAACGAGGCCGCAGGGAGACGAGGGAGGCAGATGCCAGGGCAGGGACGGAAGTCCGCACCGACGATGGCGGACGTGGCGAAGCACGCCGGGGTGGCCCCGATGACGGTGTCCCGGGCGCTCCACGACGATCCGCGGGTCTCCCCGTCGACCCGCGTCAAGGTTCTGGCCTCCGTCGCGGCACTGGGCTACCGGCGCAACGAGGTCGCGCGCAGCCTGCGGGCCGGGCAGAGCAGCGATCTGCTGGGGCTCGTCGTCACCAACCTCGCCAACCCCTTTTACGCGCAACTGGCCCTGGGGGTGGAGTCGTTCGCTGCCGAGCACGGGATGACCATGGTGCTCGGCAATACGGCGGAGGATCCCGGGCGCGAGAAGGAACTCGTCAACAACCTCGTCTCACGGCGCGTCAGCGGCATCATCGTGGTGCCCGCCGGCAGCGACCACAGCCATCTCCGGCCGTCGGGCCTCGACGGCATGCCCGTTGTGCTGGCCGCCCGCCCGCCGTCGCGGGCGGAGCTGGACTGTGTCCTGGTCGACGACTTCGGCGGCGCTCTTGCGGCGGCGCGCGTGCTGACCGGGGCCGGCCACCGACGCATCGGCTTCCTGGGCCCCTTGCCCGGCCTGTGGACCAGCGCCGAGCGCTTCCGCGGCTTCTGCACCGCCCTGGCCGAGGCCGGGCTGGCCGTCGACGAGCAGAACGTACGCTTCGGCCTGCGTGACGTCCCTGCCGCCGAGCACGCCGCCAGAGAACTGCTGCACCTGGCCGACCCTCCGACGGCCCTGTTCGCTGCCAACAACCGCAGCACCATCGGCGCCGTCCGCGCCATCACCGGGGCCCGGCCCCGGACCGCACTGGCGGGATTCGACGACTTCGAGCTCGCCGACATGCTGGGGCTGCCGCTGACCGTGGCCGCCTACGATCCGGCTGAGATCGGCATGCAAGCAGCACGGCTCCTCATCGACCGCATCGACCGCATCGAGCGTGCCGGCAACGACACACCGCCGCAGCGCGTCGTTGTTCCCACCACGCTCACCCACTACGGACAGGCCTGACCCGAAAGCGGAAGCGCGAGTCAGGGGTGTAGCGCCTGCACTGACATCGCCGGGACGTGCCCCGGCCGGCGCCGGAGCCAGTACGGTGGTCGCCATGTCGTTTGGGGAGATACTTGCCGCCATCATCGGCGCATGCGCCGGCGTGGCGCTCATGTTCGCCGCTGAGCTCTACCTTGCGCGGCGCGAGCACAATCCGATCCGGCTGACGGTCTCTCAGAGCGGGTCGCCGGGCGTCTGCGTCATCAGGAACGAGGGACTCGCGAAGGCCCACCGGGTCGGGATCTCGCTGGGCTGGTTGTCGCCGCGTGACCGTCCGCACCTCTACGTCCAGCTCAAGGAGTGGCGTGAGTTCCCGCCCGGGTCGGAGCAGCAGGTCTCGATTCCTGCGGAGTCCGCGCGGCCCGGTACGACGATCTTCGTCAGCTACAGGGTTGCGTCGAGACCGCAGTCCCAGAGGATCCTTCTGAGCATCCCTCTCGACGGCGCGGACGGCGTGCGACCCCAACCCGCTCGTTCCCCCGAGGCCCAGGCCCAGGCCCAGGCCCAGGCCCCGGCCCCGGCGAAGGCGGGCCCAACCTCCGCCTAGGGCTCGCTCCAGGGCGGAGCGGGCCTGCTCCCAACCAACGTGGCTGCCGGTCGGCCGGGAGCCTGCCGACGGGGGATCAGCGGCCCTGGAAGGGGCTGCGGTGCTTGCTGGTGAAGGGCTCCAGGATGTGGCTGACGGCCCAGGTGCTCTGGGCGATGCCGGAGCAGGTGCCGGCGCCGACTGTACCGACGCAGCCTCCGTTGTCGCGCTGGAGCGCCCAGATCGACAGGCTGGCGAGGTTGTGGCGGGTGGCCCAGGCCTTGACGGTGGCGGTGTCCGCCAGCGTGGTGGTCTCGGCGGCGCCGAAGTCGTCGATGCCGGGCATCAGGGTGATGCCGATGCCGGACCACAGCTTGGCGGCGGAGGTGTGCGGGTGGATCGCGGCGAGCTGGGCCTCGACGCCGGTCGCCGCGGTCTCCGCGTTCGTCGCCATCTCGTGGACGGTGCCGTCGTAGTAGTCGAAGGTCATGGCGTTGACCACATCGACCCGGGCATGTTCCTGCTGCGCGTTCTGGAGCAGTGCGACACCGGTGGCGCCGAGGCCGGTCGTGGTGACCGGCAGGGTGTAGGAGAAGCTGACGCTGTGTCCGGTGCGCTCGCCCCACTGCTCGACCTTGCGGATGGCCTGGTTGCGGCGGTCGATGCCGGCGGTGTTGGCGAGGGCGTCGGCTTCGACGTCCAGGTCGATCCGGTTGGTGTGGTAGGTGGTGAGGACGTTCTCGTAGACCTTGGCGATGGCGTCGACGTCGGTGCAGCTGTCGGCGATGTCGGTGGTGGTGGTGTCGGCGGAGTAGCCGCCGAAGGAGGGGATGATGTTGCCGCCGGTCCTCTGGAGTGCGGCGATGGAGCTGCCGAAGGTGGCCGAGGTGAGCGGCTGGGTGGGGTCGCCGTTCCAGTACGCGGTGCAGGAGCCCGTTACGGCGGTCTGGATGAACGCCATGGTCAGGTACTTCGCGCCGGACGCCTTGGCCAGGGTGGCGGGCTGGTCGCCGTTGTACGCCTCGAAGTACGGCGCGTACACATGAGCGGGGATCTTGTTCACTGCGCTGCTGCCGTGAGCGTGGGACCCCGCGGCGTGCGCCGCGCCCGCGCCCGCCGTGAGGACGCCCACCGAGGCGATGGCGGTCGCGACCATGCCGGTGAGCACGGTGTGGAGGGTTTTGGGCGAACGTCGCATGGTGGCTCCCAGGCAGGGGGTGATGACAGCGAGTGGCACGGCCTTTGTTGAACGCCCCAATAGTTGGACTAGACCATTCGGCTGTCAAGGGATTCAGGCAACGCGTCGGAAGACGTAAGAATTGCGGTAAGGACCAGGCCGGTCGAGGCGCGCCGGGCTGCCGCCGCCGCGGCCACCGACGTGATAGGTCCGCTGTCCTGGCAGGGCCGCCCGGAAGCCCAGTGAGAGCTGATGCGGGGTCACCTGGGGGCGCATTGCCGGGCGTTCGGAAAATTCTTCCGGCATGCTGTCGATCGAGTTTCTGAAGTTGCGGAGTGACGGGCCTGGTCCTGTACCGCCAGAACAACGGCGATATCGGGCGAACGTTCAGGCCGACGGAAATTTTGTCATGAGAATCCGCACCCCTGAAGCTGTGAAAGAGCAGCTCAAGTACGGTGCCGCTGCCGCAGTGGCGATTGCCGCGACTGCCGTGGCAGAGGCAGGTCCCATGGATAGCCCTGTCCACCGCCAATGGGGCCGGGTGCTGCGTCACGATGGAATACCACGGGACCATTTTTGGGTCACCGAAACCGAAGCTGCATGGGAGCCACGACATTTCACAGCGGTAGCTTGCCCGACTGCCCGGGGGAAGCCCTCGCTGCGGGCTGCCCGTTCGTCCAGCAGGCCGAGCAGTTCCGGCCACCGCGGTCGTTGGAGCGGGTGGCGGACGCGGCCGACCCCGCGTCGACGAGTTCGGTGTGAACGAGTTGACGGACCGCGCCGGGCGCCGCGGGCCGGGGGCGTGCTGGGGGAGCGGGTCCGAGTCCGCCGGGGCGGCACGGCTCCCGGTGGTCGGCGACGGCGAGGGCCTCCGTCCCGGCGCAGGATCGCGCGGGGCTGGTCCGCGCGGCAGGTGCTCGACGGCTCGGACGGCAGCGCCTGTCCCGGCGTGACCGGGGCAAAGCCTCGTACAGAGATCAACTACCCATGGTGGAAACGGATAAGACATGTCCTCATATCGAAGCGGGGACCGGACGTTCATTCGGGCGGCTCTTGTCTGTGATTGATCAATCGTGCCATGATGCGGCATTGGCGGGAGATTGCGCAGCCGATCCTGTGCTGAAAATGAGCAGGTCGGACGTCGTTCTCGCGCACCGTCCACAGGGGCGGTGCCGTATCCGGCAGCAGGGGGGTTCCGCATGACTCATGTCGCTGTGCGCCGACTGGCGCTGCGCTGTAGTCGGCCTGGCCCGACCGGGCTAATCGTGTACATGACGTTTCGGGCCTGAGCTGTTCTGACCTGCTGACGTGCCCGAGAACGTCCGGCGCGCCTGCTTCGCAACACCACTGTTGTCCCTGTCGGCGGCGTGAGGATCCGGGGGCCCTGCCGTTCGCCGTTGGCGTGCCGAAAAACCAGAAGTGGAGAGCGCTGACAGTTATGCGAACGATGAGAAGAGCTACCGGTGGATGGCCCCGGAGAACCGCATTCACGGCCAGTTGACGGTAAGGGGGGAGTGGACAGATGTTAGAGGACCTCGGACGTTGGTTCCACCGGTTCAGCCCGGTCGACGGTAATCCCGTTCGGCTGTTCTGCTTTCCGCATGCCGGCGGCGGCGCGGCGACATTCGTGCGCCTGTCCCGGACCCTCGCACCGGACGTGGACGTACTCGGTGTGCAGTATCCGGGCCGTCAGGACCGGTTGGGCGAGGACTGCGTCCGGACGCTGCCCGAACTGGCCGAACTGGCCGGCGCGGAGATCCGCAGACTGACCGCGGGCGGTGTTCCTTACGCGCTGCTCGGCCACAGCATGGGCGCCACGGTGGCGTTCGAAGTGGCCAGGCTGCTGGAGGCGGACGGCCCGGGCGCCGGACCGCAGGCACTGCTGGTGTCCGGCCGGGTCACCCCGGCCACCCCGGCCCGGCTCGGCGGGCGGCTGCTGGACGACCAGGCGCTCCTGGCCGACCTGCGAAGACTCGGCGGCACCTCCGCGGCCGTCCTGGACGACCCCCGCATGCTCCGCATCGTGCTGCCGTCCCTGCGTGCCGACTACCACGCGGTGCAGCGCTACGCCTACCAGGGCGACCGGCCGGCGCTCAGCTGTCCGGTCACGGCCCTGGTCGGTGATTCCGACAGCCGCGTCTCGGTCGCCGAAGCGGCCGGATGGGGCGAGTACACCAGCGGGGAGTTCGCCTGCCGGGACTTCCCCGGCGGCCACTTCTTCCTCGACGACAACCTCGGACCAGTGGCCGACTGCGTCCGGACCCTGCTGCTCGGGGGGATACGGGCATGAGGAACGACTTGCTGCTCGCGCTGCGCACGCAGCGCGGCTGGACCCAGGAGCAGCTCTCCGAGCGCTCCGGGGTCAGCGTCCGCACCATCCGGAACCTGGAGCAGGGCCGGATCCACAGTCCCCGGCGCAGCTCGCTCGACCTGCTGTTCTCGGTGCTCGACCCGGAACTGCGCAGCCTGGTCCAGATCAACGGCTCGGGACTACCGGGCAGCGCCGCCGATCCCGGCAGGCTGCCGTTCCCGACGGCCCCCGGCTCCCCGTTCGCCGGGACCGACGGCGAGGGCTGGTCCAGTCCACCGGTCCCGCAGGGACGGTGGCGCGGACCTCTGCCGCCGCGGACCTCGCTGGTCGGCCGCGACGACGACCTGGACCGGCTGAGCGGGCTGATCACCAGTCACGCGGTCACCGTGCTGACCGGGCCGGGCGGGGTCGGCAAGACCCGGCTGGCGCTGGCCGTCGCCGAACGGACGGCCGACCGGTTCCCCGGCGGCGTCGCGGTGGTCCAGCTGGGCCGGATCACCGCGGCGGCGAGCGCGGCCGGCGGTGACGGGCCCGCGGCCCTGTCGGCGGCCGAACAGGCCGTCGCCGAGCTGCTCGGCGACGAGCGGCAGCCGCCCGGCGCGGCCCCGACGCTGCTGGTCCTGGACACCGCCGAGCACCTGCCGCAGATCACCGCCGTGCTGGTGGACCGTCTGCGCGGGGCCCGGCCGGACCTGCGGCTGATCATCACCACCCGGCGCCCGCCGGTGATCCCGGAGGCCCGGATCTGGGAGATGGAACCGCTCCCGCCGGACGCCGCCGTGCAGCTGATGCGGTGCCGGCTGGCCGGGAACTCGGCGACGGACGATCTGACCAGGTCTTTCGACCTGGTCCAGAAGCTGTGCTGGGAGCTGGACCACTTACCCCGGCTGATCGAGTTCGCGGCCTACTGGCTGCGCAACGTACCGGTCTCGGCGCTGCTCTCGCTGGAGCACGTGCTGGAACTGCTGGGGCTCCCCGACTACTCGGTGCTGCCGCACCAGCGCTCGCTGCACGGCAGTCTGGAGTGGAGCTGGGCGATGCTCGGCGAACGCCACCGCCGGTTCATGGTGCGGCTCGCCGAGCAGCCGCAGCCGATCGCCAGCGACGCGCCGGAACTGGGTGAGCTGGAACCGGGAGTGAGCGGCACGGAGGCGGTCTACCTGCTGGCCGAACTGGCCAACGCCTCACTGCTGCAGGTCAGTCGCGGCGCCATCTACGAGTACCGGATGCTCCGGCACGTGCGGGCCTTTGTCCGGAACCGGAGCCCGGACCCGGCCGAGTCGCGGGTGCCGGCCGGGCTCCAGCCCAGTTGCGTCTGAGTCCGGGCGTGAAGCCCGGTGCTGCCCGTCGGCCCCCGCCGGCGGGCAGCACCGGCGGGGACCGACAGGGTCCGCCCGGCAACTTCGCAGTTGCCGGGTCCTGGCGGCAGCCGAGTTGCTGGCCGATTGCCTGTTCCCGGCCTCCGCCGGTGTGGCGTACTACGGACATGACCGACACCCTCGCCGACACCGCCCCCGGCAGTGCACCGAGCAGTGCATCCAGCAGTGCGCCGGGCGGCAGGCCCGCCGCCGCAGAGCTGATCCGCGCCGCCGCCGGACACCTCGTCCCCGGCATCACCGACCTGCACCGGCTCCTCGGCGCCGGCGGGGTCGAGGAGAGTGCCGACGGCGCCGAGGTGCGACTGAGCAACGGCCGTACCCTGCTGGACTTCGGCAGCTACGCGGTCACCCTCTTCGGGCACCGGCCGCGCCCGGTCACCGACGCGGTGCACCGCGCCATCGACACCATGCCGACCTCGACCCGGCTGGTCGCCAACCCGCACACGGTGCGGCTCGCGCAGCGGCTGACCGGCCTGCTCGACCCGGACCGGCTCACCCGGGTCTGGCTCGGCCTGACTGGGTCCGACGCGGTCGAGGCCGTGCTCAAGCTGGCCATCGCGGCCACCGGCACCAGCTCCGTGCTGGCCGTGGCCGGGGCGTTCCACGGCAAGAGCATGGGCGCCCTGGCGCTCACCGCCGACCCGGACCGGCGCGCACCGTTCGCCGGGTTCCTCGGCGACGCGCGGCACCTGCCGCTGGAGGCCGACGCGGTGCGCCGGGCGGCCCGGGAACGGCCCTTCGCCGCCCTGATCGTCGAGCCGGTGCAGGGCGAGGGCGGCGGCCGACCGCTGCCCCCGGAACTGCTGCGGCAGTGGGCCGCGGACGCCCGTGCCGCCGGGGCGTTCCTGATCGCCGACGAGATCCAGTGCGGGTTGCGCCGCTGCGGACCGGTCTCGGTCTCCCAGTCCCTCGGCCTGGAACCGGACGCGGTGCTGTTCGGCAAGCCGCTCGGCGGCGGGGTGCTGCCGCTGTCCGCCGCGGTGTGCACCGAGCGGCTGTTCGCGCCGCTGCTGGCCGACCCGTTCCTGCACACCTCCACCTTCAGCGGCCACCCCGCGTCCTGCGCCGCCGGGCTGGCCGCGCTGGACCTGCTGGACGCCTACGACGAGGACTTCGAGCGGGTCGGCCGACGGCTCGCGGGCGGGATCGGGCAGCTCGCGGAGCTGCACCCCGCGGTGATCGCCGCGGGCCGCAGCACCGGGCTGTTCGGCGTTCTGGAGTTCACCGACCGGGCGCGGTCCAGCCTGGCCCTGATGGAGGCCGGGCGGCGCGGGCTGCTGCTGGCCCCCTGCCTGACCGCGCCCACGGTGCTGCGGGTGCTCCCGCCCGTGGTCGCCACCGACGACCAGCTCGACCGGGCCTTCGACATCCTCGGCACGGTGCTCGCCTCGGTCGCCCGCCGCACCGCACCGCGCTGACCCGCCCCGCCGACCGCCCCCGACCCGCACCGCTGACCGTTCCGGGAGACGAGACGTTGCCAGCCACACCCCAGACCGTCGTGCACGACACGATCCACGCCACCGTGCAAGCCCAGGCGCTGCGCACCCCCGACGCCGTCGCCGTGGTGCACGGCCCGGTCCGGGTGGACTACCGCGAACTCGACCGGCGCTCCGACGACATCGCCCGGCACCTGACCGGGCTCGGCGTCGGCCCCGGCGTGTTCGTGCCGGTCCGGCTGCCGCGCTCGGTCTCGCTGGTCGCGACCGTGCTCGGGGTGCTGAAGACCGGAGCCGCGTACTCGCTGATCGACGCCGGCTGGCCGGACGAGCGGGTGGCCGACGTGCTCCGGCAGACCCGGGCCGAACTGCTGGTCACCGACGCCCCGCTGCCCGACGGCTTCCCGGCCCCGGTGCCGGTGTGGTCCCCGGCGGTCCTCCCGGCCGAACCGGGTCCAGCCTTCGTCCCGCGGCACCGGGTCACCCCGGCCGACCCGGCCTGCGTCTACTTCACCTCGGGCAGCACCGGCCGCCCCAAGGGCGCGGTCTCCCCGCACAGCGGCACGGTCCGCCTGGTCGCCGAGGACGGCTTCGCCGACTTCGGCCCCGGCACGGTGATACCGCTGGTCGCCGCCATGCCGTGGGACCTGTTCACGCTGGAGCTGTGGGCGCCGCTGCTCACCGGCGGAACCGTGGTCGTGGTGGACGAGCCCTACCTGTCCGGGGACACCCTGCGCGGCCTGGTCCGGGACGGCGTGACCACCGTCTGGACCACCACCTCGCTGTTCAACATGCTGGTGGACGAGGAGCCCGACTGCTTCACCGGGCTGGGCACCGTGATGGTCGGCGGCGAACGGCTCTCGCCCCCGCACGTCGCCGCCTTCCTGGCCGCCCAGCCGGACATCCCGCTGATCAACGGCTACGGCCCGGTCGAGAACACGGTGTTCAGCAGCACCCACCGGATCCGCCCCGAGGACAGCACCGTGCCCGGCGGCATCCCGATCGGGGTGCCCGTGCCCGGCACCCGGGTCTACGTGCTGGACCCCGAGGGCCGCGAGTGCCCGGACGGCACCCTCGGCGAACTGTGCTTCGCGGGCGAGGGGCTGGCGGTCGAGTACCTCGGGCAGCCCGCGCTGACCGCCGAGAAGTTCCCGGTGCTGGAACTGCGCGGGCGGTCCGAACGCGTCTACCGCAGCGGCGACCTGGGCCTGCGGGACGCGGAGGGCCTGCTGCACTACCGGGGCCGGGCCGACCGCCAGGTGAAGATCCGCGGCCACCGGGTGGAACCGGAGGAGGTCGAGGCGGTGATCCGGCGGTTGCCCGGAGTGGCCCGCTGCGTGGTGCTGCCCGCGCTCGCCCCGGACGGGGCCTGCACCGGCCTGCTGGCCTTCGCGACCGGCTCTGGCCCCGACCCGCTGGACCCGCCGCACTTGCTGGCCAGGATGCGCACCCTGGTGCCCGGCTACCAGATCCCCGAGTCGCTGACCGAGGTCGAGGCGATCCCGCTGACTCCGAACGGCAAACTGGACACGGCGGCCCTGCTGGCCCGACTGCCCGCGCCGGTGGGCCCGAACGGCAGGGGTGCCCACGGGCCGGCGGACGCGCTTCCGCCGGTGTCGGCCGAGGACCGGGAACTGCTGGAACAGCCGCTGCCCGCACTGGTCGCCGCCGTGTTCGCCGACCTGACCGGGCAGACCGTCGAGCACGTTCCCGCCGACGCCACCCTGGTCCAGCTCGGCGCGACCTCCCTGGACGCGGGCCGGGTCGCGGCCCGGCTCGGCCAGGCCCTGGGCCGGGCGGTGCCGGTCTCGCAGGTCTTCCGCACCCCCTCGGTGCGCGGCCTGGCCCGCTGGCTGGCCGAGACCGCCGGCGACCCGGCCGCCGGCCCGTCCCTGGTCGAGGACGGCCGGGTGGTCGAGGACGCCCCGGTGCCGCTGACACCGCTTCAGCAGTACTTCCTGATTGAGCACTTGGCCGCGCCCGACGACATCTCCCAGCACTGTGTGGGCGCCTGGCGGGTGGCCGGACGCCCCAACCGGCGCACCCTGCGCGCCGCCGTCGAGTACGTGCACCGCCGGCACCCCGCCCTGAGCTGCCGGTACGTGCTGGACGAGACCCCGGTGGCACTGCCGGTCGGCACGCCCGTGCCCCCGATGCGGGAGATCGTGGTCGACACCGAGGCCGAGGCCCAGGCCGCGCTCGCCCGCGAGCTGGGCCGCCCGTTCCGGCTGGAGGCCGGATACGTCTGGCAGGCGGTGTTCGTGGCGGTGCGGCAGACCCCGGTCACCTATCTCGGGGTGGCCGCCCACCACATCGCCTTCGACGGCACCTCCACCGCCGTGCTCGCCGCCGACCTGGGCGCCGCCTACCGCGCGCTGCGGGCCGGCACCCGGCCGCAACTGCCGCCCGCCCCCGGCCCGGCCGAGGTCGCGGCGGTCCGCCGGGACCAACTCCGCTACCTGGACCGCGCCGCGCAGGAGGCGCACTGGCGCACCGCTCTGGACGGCATCCGCGACCTGGCCCTGCCGCCCGCCGACTTCGGCCCGGCAGCCGAACCGCGGTCCGCCGGGCAGCCCAGCGCTGCCGTGCTGCACCGGCGGATCTCCGCCGGGACGGTGCGCGGCCTGGCCGCGCTGGCCGCGCGCGCCTCCGTCAGCTCCTACGTGGTCCACCTCTCCGCCTACGCGGAGGCCCTGGGCGGGCTCACCGGACAGGCCGACTTCGGCGTGCTCACCCCCGTCAGCCTGCGTGGTGACGCCGTGCTGGAACACGCCGTCAACTGCCTGATCAACCCGATCTGCATGCGGCTGCGCCCGCACCCGGACGGCTCGCCCGACCTCGCGGTCGGCGAGACCGCCAAGGTCGTGGCAGACGCCTTCGCGGCGCAGGACCTCTCGCTGCCGGAGATCGCCGCGCTGCTCGGTCTACGGGTGGACGGCGGGCGGGCACCGCTCGCGCAGACCATGCTGGCCCTGCAGGACACCACCCTGCCCGTCCTCGACCTGGGCGACCTGGGCACCGGCATCGTGATGCCGCTCTACCCGGAAGTCCCCGACGAGATCGTGGCCGGCATGTGGCCGGCGGACGCGGTGCACGCCTTCCCCGGCGTCCCGGCCGAACTGTTCGGCGAGGTCTGGCCGGGCGCGGACGGCACCGCCCGGATCCTGGTCCACTACCAGCCCGGCCGGGCCCCCAGGGCCTTCGCGGAGCGCCTCGCCGACGCCTTCGCCGCCCGACTGGAACGCTATGCGCAGGCGCCGTCGGCGCCGTAGCGGTCCGGGGCAGTACAGACCGAAGGCCTGTCCGGGGGACCGGACAGGCCTTCCGCTTCGAGACCGGCTCAGCGCTTCTGGATCCTGACGAACCACCAGTTCCGCCGGGGCGCTTGCGGGGCCTTCGGCGGTTCCGGTTCGCGGACCTCGACCTGGACCGCACCGGCGAAGGCGACACCCTCGATCCGGACCGTGACACCGGTGGCAGCGGCAGTCGCCGCCCCGGTGTCCAGGCCGCGCCCGAACGGGCCCAGCACGCTGCGGCCGGCGGCCCGCACGGTCACTCCCGGGGGCACGATCACCCGCACCGTGCCCAGCAGGCCGTAGGCCCGGAGCAGTGTCTCCGGCGCCGCGAACACCGCGTCGCGCAAGTCGAGTTCGACCGTGCCGAGGGTGGCGGCTGCGGTGTAGCGGGCGGGCACCACCCAGCGGGCGGCACGTCGGATCGTGCCGAGCAGCGCCACGCTGCTGCGGCGCGGCCCGGGTTCACCGCCGACCAACGGCGTGCCGTCCGGGTGCGCAGCCGGGGCGGCCGGCTCCGGCAGGTCCCGCAGCAGCGGGACCAGGTCCTGCGGCAGCTGCGCCGCGAACGCCCGGGCCAGGCGCTGGTCGAGTTCCTCGGTGCTCAGCCGGCCCTCGGCGAGGGCCTGCTGCAGGCGGCTCGCGGCCTGCTCGCGGTCCGCGTCGGACAACCGGACCTGTCCGGGGTCCGACCGGATCGGTGCCTTCTCCACGGTGGGGCGTCCTCTCTCGTCCATGTCGCGTGGGTGGTGTGGCCCATCGGTGCTCAGGTGCCGGTGGCCCGGATCAGGCTGAGCGGTCGCAGGTCGGTCCAGTGCTCGTTGACGTAGTCGACACAGGAGTCCCGGTCGGCCTCGCCGTGCACGACCGTCCACCCGGCGGGCACCTCGGCGAACGACGGCCAAAGGGAATGCTGGCCCTCGTCGTTGACGACCACCACGAAGCGGCCGTCCGGGTTCTCGAAGGGGTTGCTCATGGCTGGGAATTCCTTTCCTCGGTGGCACTGGACCGGGTGGAGCGGGAGACGGCGGCGGCGAGCAGCGCGGCCAGGCCGCGCAGGGTCGGGGTGCGGTGCACGGCACCCGGCGGCAGTTCGACGCCGAAGGTGTCGGCGATCCGGCCGCTGAGCCGCAGCGCGGCCAGCGAGTCGCCGCCGATCCGGAAGAAGTCGTCCTCGTCCGCGACCTGCTGAGTCTGCGTCAGTTCACTGACGAAGCCGCGCAGGGTGTCCAGGAGCGGTTCCGGGACCGGTTCGGACGGACGGGCGCTCACCTGCCGGGTGACCGGCCCGGCGGCTCGTTCGGGAAGACGCGGACCGGACGAGGCGGTGAGGTCGGCGACGCGGGCCTCGGGCTCGGCGGCCCACCGCTCCAGCAGCCGCCGTAGCCGGGCCAGCACCGCCGCCGCGGTGGCGCCGGGCACGGCGTCCGGGTGGTGGTCGAGCGCCAGGTGCAGCCGCTCGTCCGGGGCCACGGTCAGCTTCAGCGGGTAGTGGTAGGCGTCGCGCCCGGAGAAGCCGGTGACGTTCAGCCCGCCCTCCCCGGCCAGTTCGCGCACGGTCTGCCGCTGCGGGTAGTTCTGGAACACGACACAGGTGTCGAACAGCGGACCGGCCCCGGCCGCCCGCTGGATCTCCGCCAGCCCCAGGTGCCGGTGCGCGGCGAGCCCCGCCTGCTCCGACTGGAGCCGTGCGAGCAGAACGGCCATCGGCTGGGCCGGGTCGATCCCGACCCGGACCGGAGCGGTGCTGATGAGCGGACCGACGATCTCGGCCACCCCCGGCAGTTCGGCCGGCCGCTCCGCCCCGGTGGCGCCGAAGACCACGTCGGCCGCCCCGGTCAGCTCACCGAGCAGCAGCGCCCACAGGCCCTGCACCACGGTGTTGAGGGTCAGCCCATGCTGTCGGGCGGCGGCGGTCAGTGCGGCCGTGGTGGTCGGGTCCAGCTCCGTCGACAGCTGCTCCGGCAGCACGGTCGGGAACCCGGACGGCGCGACCAGGGTCGGCACCACCCTCCCGGCCGCCCCGCCCAGCGTTTCGCGCCAGGCCCCGGCGGCGGCCTCGCGGTCCTGCGCGGCCAGCCAGCCCAGGTAGTCGGCCAGACCCACCGGAGCCGGCAGTGCCGGGTCCTCGCCGGACCGCTCTGCCCGGTAGAGGGCGAACAGGTCGCGCAGGACCAGTGGCAGCGACCAGCCGTCCAGCAGGATGTGGTGGGCCGTCAGCACCAGGGCGGCCCGCCGGTCCGGCAACCTGACCAGGACGAACCGCAGCAGCGGCGGACGGTCCAGGTCGAAGCGGCGCAGCCGCTCTCCTGTCAGCAACTCGGCCAGTTGCCCGGCAGGGTCGGCCGCGTCGCTCAGGTCGGCCTCCTGCCACGGTAGCGGCACCGACTCCGGCACCGCCTGCACCGCCAGGTCGCCGAGCCGGATGAATCCGGCCCGCAGCGCGGGATGCCGGGCCAGCAGCCGCTCGCAGGCGGCCCGCAGTGCCGGGCGGTCCGGTGCGCCCGCCAGCTCCACGGTGAACTGCACCGAGTAGACGTCGGTCTGCTCCGGGTCCCGCAGCGCGTGGTACAGCAACCCCTGCTGCACCGGTGCCAGCGGCAGCAGGTCCTGCAGCGGGGCCGGCCCGACCTTTGATTCGGCCTGGGCCACCGCAGCCTGGGTCAGCGCCAGCAGCGGGAAGTCGGCCGGCGTGCGCCCGCCGGCGTCGGGGCGGCGCAGGTGCGCGGCGAGCACCCGCAGCGCCTCGCACCAGGCCTCGGCCAGATCCCGCACCTCGGCCTCGGTCAGCAGCGCACCCGCCCAGGTCCAGCGGCCCACCAGCCTCGGGCCTTCCGGACCCTCCTCGACCACGGCGTCCAGGTCGAGCAGATGCGGGACCGGCTGGGCCAGATCCGCGCCCAGCGGCAGTACGTCGGACTCGGGCGCCGGGGTCCAGTCGCCGGTGCCGCCCCGGGCCTGCCGGCCCAGGTAGTTGAAGCCGACCTGCGGTACCGTCGGCGCCTGGTCCGGCCGCACGCCGTAGTGGCGGCCCCGGTCCGGCACCCGGCGCAGGTCCTCCTTCACCCGCATCAGCGCCCGGCCGGCCGACGACTCGTCCCAACCGGCCTCGCCCGGGTTGAGCAGGGCCGGCGCCTGGCTGGTGAACCAGCCCACGGTGCGGCTGAGGTCGAGCCCGGCGTCCTCACGGCCGTGCCGCTCGACGTCCACCAGGACGGCGCTGCCGCCGTCGGGTCCGCGTCGGGACCGCCAGCGGGCGACGGCCAGGGCCAGCGCGGTCAGCAGGGCCTCGTCCAGGCCGGCCCGGTAAGCCGTCGGGACGTGCTCCAGCAGGGACAGCGTGTCCGCGACCGGCAGCTCGACGGTGAGGCCGCCCGCGTGGGCGTAGCTGTCGCCCGGCCCCACCTGACGATCGGTCAGCGCCGGGTCCTCGAAGGCGCCGAGGTCCTGCCAGTAGGCGCTGCCGCGGTCCGGCGACGGTGCGGCGGCCAGCCGCCGCGCCCAGGTCCGGAACGAGGCGGGCACCGGTGCGAGCGCGGGTTCCGTGCCGCCCGCCGTCGCCGACCAGGCCTGGTGCAGGTCGGTGAGCAGGATCGGCCAGGACACCGCGTCCACCGCCAGGTGATGTACCGTCAGCAGCAGCCGCCCGGAGGCCTCCGGGCCCGCGTCGAACCAGACCGCCCGCAGTACCGCGCCCCGTTCGGGCGCGAGGTCCGCCTGCGCGGTGGCAGCCTCGACCGCCACCAGCCCGCGCAGCCCGTCCTCGGCCGAGAGCACTGCCTGCGGCACCGCGACCCGCCGCAGCAGGTCCGCCGCCGCGACCGCGCCCCGGGGCGCGGTCGCCAGCGACCAGTCGCCCGACTCCGTCACCGTCAGCCGCAGCCTCAGCATGTCGTGACGGTCCATCACCGCCTGCAGCGCGGCCCGCAGCACGTCCCGGTCCATCCCGGCCGGCACCGTCAACAGGGCTGCCTGGGAGAACCCGGCTGAACTGCCGCCCCGGTCCCGCAGCGCCCGCATGATCGGCGTCAGCGGCACGTCGCCGATCCCCGCGTCGGGGTCCTCCGCGAGTGCGGCTTCGGCGGTGCGGGCGATCCGGGCCAGCCCGGCCGGGGTCGGCCGGGCGAACACGTCCCGGGGGGTGAGCAGTAGGCCCTCGGCCCGGGCCCGCGCGGTCAGCTGGATCGACAGGATCGAGTCGCCGCCCAGGGCGAAGAACCCGTCGTCGGCGCCGACCCCGGGCAGTCCCAGCACCTCGGCGAACAGCGTGCACAGCAGCTCTTCGCGCGGCGTCGCGGCGGCCCGGCCCGCAGTCTCCGCGGCGAAGTCCGGTGCGGGCAGGGCGCGCCGGTCGAGCTTGCCGCTCGGGCCCAGCGGCAGGGCCGGCAGCAGCACGATCGCGGACGGCACCAGCGCGGCGGGAAGCACGGCGGCGGCGTGCTCGCGCAACTCCTCCACGGTCGGGTCGGCCCCGGCGGCCGGGACGGCGTAGGCGACCAGTCGCTGCACCCCCGGCCGGTCCTCGCGGACCAGCACCGCACAGTCGGCCAGCCCCGGGTGCCGGGTCAGGGCGGCTTCGATCTCCCCGGGCTCGATCCGTTGGCCGCGGATCTTCACCTGGTCGTCGACCCGGCCGACGTAGAGCAGTTGGCCCTCGGGGCTCCAGCGCACCAGGTCCCCGGTGCGGTAGAGCCGGCTCCCGGGCGGACCGAACGGGCTGGCCACGAAGCGCTCGGCGGTCAGTACGGGCCGACCGTGGTAGCCCAGCGCCAGGCCCGTTCCGGCCAGGTACAGCTCGCCGACCGCACCCGTCGGCAGCGGGCGCAGCGCGCCGTCCAGGACGTGCACGGCGGTGTTGTCGATCGGCCGCCCGATCGGGACGGCGGCGGGCTCCGGGGTGTCCACGGTCCAGGCGGTCACGTCCACGGCGGCCTCGGTGGGCCCGTAGAAGTTGTGCAGCGCGGTACCGCCCAGCAGTCGGTGGAACCTGGCCGCGAGCCGGGGCGGCAGTGCCTCGCCGCTGCAGACCACATGCCGCAGGCTGGTGCAGTCACCGGCTCCGGGCCACTGCAGGAACGCCTCCAGCATCGACGGCACGAAGTGCGCGTAGGTGATCTGCTCGCGCCGGATCAGCGCGGCCAGCGCTTCCGGGTCGCGGTGTGCGCCGGGCGGCGCCACCACGAGCGTCGCACCGACCGTCAGCGGCCAGAAGAACTCCACCACGGACACGTCGAAGCTGGACGGGGTCTTCAGCAGCACCCGGCCGTCCGCGCCGCCCGACGGGCAGTACCGTTCCATCCAGCGCAGCCGGTTCACGATCGCGCTGTGCGGGACCACCACGCCCTTCGGGCGCCCGGTGGAGCCGCTGGTGTAGAGCACATAGGCGGGATCGCCCGGACGGGCCTGCGGCAGTGGTCCGGCGTCCTCGCCGGGCCGGCCGTCCGGCGCCAGCAGCTCCTGGTAGGAGGCGTCGGTGACGGTGCACACCGGATCCGCGTCGGCCAGCATGAACGCCACCCTGTCCGACGGATAGTCCGGATCCACCGGCAGGTACGCCGCCCCGGAGCGGTGCACCGCGTGCAGCGCGACGACCAGCTCCGCCGAGCGCTCCATCGCGACCGCGACCGTCCGGCCGGGACCGGCGCCGAGCCGTACCAGGCGTCCGGCCAGCCGCTCCACCGCCGCGTCCAGCTCGGCGTAGCTCAGGGTGCGGTCGCCGTCGACCAGGGCGGGCGCGTCCGGGGTGGCCGCCGCCTTGGCCGCGAACAGGGCCGGCAGAGTGGTCGGTTCGGCCGCGACCGCGGTGTCGTTCCACTCCTGCAGCTGCTGCTGCTCGCGCCGGGTGAGCAGGCCGACCCGGCCCACCGGCTGGTCCGGGTCCGCCACGAAGGCGGCCAGCAGCAGGTCCAGCCGGTCCCGCAGCCTCGCCGCGGCCTGCGGGCCGAAGCGCAGCGGATGGTGGCTCAGCTCCAGCCGCAGCCGTTCGCCCGGCACCGCCATCAGGCTCAGCGGATAGTGCGTCGAACCCAGCACGTCACTGGCGCCGGCGTCATAGGGCCGCACCCCGACGCCGACCCCGTCGCCGGCGACCCCGGTCAACGCGCCCGGCGCGTTCTCGAAGACGGTTGTGGTGTCGAACAGTTGGGGCAGCTCCGCCAGCCGCTGGATCTCGGCCAGCCCCAGGTACTGGTGCGGCGTCAGCAGCGCCTGCTCGTCCTGCAACTGTCCGAACTGCTCGGCCAACGGCAGCGCCGGGTCGATCCGCATCCGGGCAGGGACGGTGTTCATCAGCAGGCCGACGATGTTCTCGACACCGGGCAGGTCGGCCGGTCGGCCGGAGACGGTCGCGCCGAACACCACGTCCTGCCGTCCGGTCTCGGCCGCCAGCAGCAGTCCCCAGACGCCCTGCACCACGGTGTTCAGGGTCAGACCCGCCGCTCGGGCGCCCCGGGTCAGCTCGGCGGTGCGGCGCTCGGACAGCTCCAGCGTCAGCGTGTCGTTGGCGAGCTGCGCGTCACCGCGCACCCCCGGTGCCAGCAGCGTCGGCTCCGTCACCCCGTCGAGGGACCGCCGCCAGGCGTCCTCGGCCGCGCTCCGGTCCTGACCGTCCAGCCAGACCAGGTAGTCCCGGAACGGCACGGCCGGCGGCAGCGGCTCGGAGTCGAGGGGGTCGAGGGAGAGCCGGACCAGGTCGCCCAGGACCAGCGGCAGCGACCAGGCGTCCAGCAGCAGGTGGTGGTAGGACAGCACGAGCACCTGCCGCTCCGCGCCGAGCCGGGCCAGCGTGAACCGGACCAGTGGCGGCCGGGCGGTGTCGAACCGCCGCAGGCGGTCCTCGATCAGCAGTGCGGTCAGTTCTGCGTCCGGATCCGCCGACCCACTCAGGTCGACTTCCTGCCAAGGCAGTTCGGCATCGCCGGAGACCACCTGCACCGGCCGTCCTGACGGCGTGACGACGAACCCCGAGCGCAGGGCCGGATGCCGGGCGAGTAGACCCGCGCAGGCCGCGCGCACCTGCTCGGGAGCCACCGGACCGGTCAGCTCCATGGCGGTCTGGACGGTGTAGACGTCCACCCCGTCGGTGTCGTAGAGGGCGTGGAACAGCATGCCCTCCTGCAGCGGGGTGAGCGGCAGGAACTCCTCGGCGTCCGGGTGGACCGCCAGCAGACCCTGCCGCTCCTGGTCGTCCAGCACCAACAGCGGCACTGACCGGTCCGGCTGCGACCGTTCGGGCTGCGCCTCGGCCCCCGCCTCGGCGGCGGCCCGCGCCAGCTCGGCCACGGTCTTGTGCACGAACACATCACGCGGGCTCAGCGCCAGACCCTCCCTGCGGGCGCGGGCCACCAGCTGGATCGAGAGGATCGAGTCACCGCCGAGAGCGAAGAAGTTGTCGTCGACGGAGATCTCGGCCACCTCCAGCACCTCGACGAACAGCGCCCGCAGCAGCTCCTCCGGCCCGGTCAGCGGCTCCCGGCCGCTACCGGGCTTCTTTCCGTACTGCGGCTCGGGCAGGGCCCGCCGGTCCACCTTGCCGGCGAGGGTCAGCGGCAGAGTCGGCAGGGACACGAACGCGGCCGGGACCATGTAGTCCGGCAGGCGGTCGGCGGTGTGGGCGCGCAGGGCATCCGGGTCGAGTACGGTCCCCTCGGCCGGGACGACGTAGGCGATGAGCTGCTTGCTGCCGTTGGTGTGCGTGCGGGCGACGACCACCGCCTGCGCCAGGTCGGGGCTTGCCGCGAGTGTGGTCTCGATCTCGGCGAGTTCGATGCGGTAGCCGCGGATTTTGACTTGGTCGTCGGTGCGGCCGGTGAAGGTGAGGGTGTTGTTGGTCCAGCGTGCGGTGTCGCCGGTGCGGTACATGCGGGTGCCGGGTGGGCCGTAGGGGTCGGGGAGGAAGTGGGTGGCGGTCTGTCCGTACTGGCCCAGGTAGCCGCGGGCCAGGCCTGAGCCGGCGAGGTAGAGCTCGCCGTTGGTGTTGTCGGGGACGGGGTGCAGGTTGGGGTCCAGGAGGTAGGCGTGCATGCCGTCGAGGGGGAGTCCGATGGGCATGGCGGTGGGGACCGGGTCGTGGGTGGTGAGGGGGTGTCGGGTGGCGATGACGGTGCTTTCGGCGGGTCCGTAGGC
>NZ_JBHEZX010000026.1:0-90160 GCF_042511045.1 Streptacidiphilus alkalitolerans | reverse complement strand
TGGGGCCTGCTGCGAAACGGGTGCCAAGAGTCGAGGTGCCTTTTCTACGCCGCTCGCACCCGTTTCTCGCTTTGACGGCCCCTGCCGCGACCACCCCGCCCCGTCCCACCCCCTCCCGTGCGGAGGGGGTGGAAAGACGGGCCGGTCAGTCCTTGATCTCGCAGATGGCCGCACCGCTGGTGACGGTGGCGCCGATGGCGGCGGTGAGGCCGACGACGGTGCCCGCCTTGTGGGCGTTGAGGGGCTGCTCCATCTTCATGGCTTCCAGGACGACGATGAGGTCGCCCGCGGCCACGGTCTGGCCCTCTTCGACGGCGACCTTGACGATGGTGCCCTGCATCGGGGACGCCAGGGTGTCGCCCGAGGCCGCGGAGCCGGCCTTGGTGTTGGCTGCGCGGCGCTTGGACTTGGCCGCGGGCTTGCTGGTGGTGGTGGCGAGGTTGGAGGGGAGTGAGACCTCGATCCGCTTGCCGCCGACCTCGACCACCACGGTTTCGCGGGTGTCGGGTTCGTCCGCGTCCGCACCGGTGGGGGTGAAGGCGGGGATGGTGTTGACGAAGTCCGTCTCGATCCAGCGGGTGTAGATGGTGAAGGGGTCGCTGGTGAAGGCGGGATCGGCGACGACGGCCCGGTGGAACGGGATGGCGGTGGCCATGCCCTCGACCTGGAACTCGGCCAGGGCGCGGGCGGCGCGCTGGAGTGCCTGGGTGCGGGTGGCGCCGGTGACGATCAGCTTGGCGAGGAGCGAGTCCCAGGCGGGGCCGATGACGCTGCCGGTCTCCACGCCGCTGTCCAGGCGGACGCCGGGGCCGCTGGGGGGCGAGAAGCGGGTGACGCTGCCGGGGGCCGGGAGGAAGCCGCGGCCGGGGTCCTCGCCGTTGATGCGGAACTCGAAGGAGTGACCGCGGGCGGGGGGGTCGTCGTAACCGAGCTCTTCGTTGTCCGCGATGCGGAACTGCTCACGGACCAGGTCGATGCCGGTGACTTCTTCGGTGACCGGGTGTTCGACCTGGAGGCGGGTGTTGACCTCGAGGAAGCTGATGGTGCCGTCGTTGGCGACCAGGAACTCGCAGGTGCCGGCGCCGACGTAGCCGGCCTCCTTGAGGATGGCCTTGGAGGCGCTGTAGAGCTGGGCGTTCTGCTCGTCGGTGAGGAAGGGCGCGGGGGCCTCTTCGACGAGTTTCTGGTGGCGGCGCTGGAGCGAGCAGTCGCGGGTGCTGACGACGACGACGTTGCCGTGGGTGTCGGCGAGGCACTGGGTCTCGACGTGGCGGGGCTTGTCGAGGTAGCGCTCGACGAAGCACTCGCCGCGGCCGAAGGCGGCTACGGCCTCGCGGACGGCGGAGTCGTAGAGCTCCGGGATTTCCTCCAGGGTGCGGGCGACCTTGAGGCCGCGGCCGCCGCCGCCGAAGGCCGCCTTGATGGCGATGGGGAGACCGTGGGCTTGGGCGAAGGCCACGACCTCGTCGGGGCCTTCGACCGGGTCCGGGGTGCCGGCGACCAGGGGCGCGCCGGCCCGCTGGGCGATGTGGCGGGCGGCGACCTTGTCGCCGAGGTCGCGGATGGCCTGGGGCGGCGGGCCGATCCAGATCAGGTCAGCGTCGATGACCGCCTGGGCGAACTCGGCGTTCTCGGACAGGAAGCCGTATCCGGGGTGGACGGCGTCGGCGCCGGAGTCGGCTGCCGCCCTGAGCACCTTGGCGATGTCGAGATAGCTGCTGGCCGGGGTGTCGCCGCCGAGGGCGAAGGCCTCGTCGGCCGCCCTGACATGCAGTGCGTCCCGGTCCGGCTCGGCGTACACGGCGACGCTGGCGATACCGGCGTCCCGACAGGCCCGGGCGACGCGGACTGCGATTTCTCCGCGGTTGGCGATGAGCACCTTGCGCACAATGGCTCCCTTCTTGAACCGTGGATGAGTTTATGGAGTGCGAGGGCCAGTTGGTGTAGCGGATCCCGTGGTGAGCTTGCCCACACGGAGGGTGATTCTTGTTGTTCCACGGTACGCCGGGGCCCCGGGAACGGGTCGTGCGGCACAGCTCTTCCGCAGCAGCCTACTCATCAGTAAGGTGCCGACATGAGGATCTGGGCGACCATCGGGGCGGCTCTGCTGCTGGTGCTGGAAGCGCTGGTGACCAGTGTCCTGGCGCTGGTGCTGGGTATTGGCATCAAGCGGCAGAACATGTCTCTGGGCGGGCTCGAACCCGATCGCATGGCGCTGGGGGTGTGGGTCGGTCTGGGCACTTTGGCGGGCTTCTTGGTCGTGGTCGGGGCGGTACTGGCGATCATGGCGGCCCGGAGGCGTGCCATGGGGCGTCCCACAAGGATTCTGCTGATTGTCTGTGCTGTGCTGCACGCGGTGCTTGCGGCGGTGACGCTGGCGTTGTCGGGCGTGCTTGTCTTTGTGGTGTTGATCGTCACGTTGGGTTTCCTGGTGCTGGTCATTCAGTTGGGACCAGGACGGGACGCGGAGCCGACGCCTGCGCCGTGACGTCGCCCACCAGCTCGACGATGTCGGGTCCGTAGGCCGCGGGCTGGACCACCTTGAGGATCAGGCAGAAGGTGCCGCTCTGGCCGTGGCTGCGGATCAGCTCCAGGTGGTGCGAGATCAGGTAGTGCACCGCGGCCTGGTTGGAGGTGGCCGTCTGGCCGGACACCAGGAAGGCCGGCCGGCCGCCGGCGGAGATCCGGGCCACCAGGACGTAGCTGGCCTGGGCGGTCCAGGTGTAGGAGTCGGTTCCGACCTGGATGGCGAACTCGGAGGGGCGGGTGGCGTCGGCGTCGATCAGCACACCGGGGAAGCGCCAGGCCAGGTGGGCGGCGGTGCGTGAGTTGCTGGCGGGTCCGCCGATGCAGAACTCCGCCTTGTCGCCCAGCCCCTGGCGTATCTCGTTGTGCGGGACGATGTCGGCCCTGGCGCCGCACTCCTGGACCAGCGCGGCCAGTTCCATGAGGGCGAAGACGTCGCGGCGGGAGACGCTCTTCTCGCTGACCGAACCGGTGTGGCGGTTCACCACGAGCAGGCACTCGGTGCCGTTGTAGAGGCCGAAGAACTGCTGCTTGCGGGCCAGCCTGCGGCGGCGCAGGGCGACTTGCAGCGCCCAGGCGGCAGCGGCGCTGAGCGCGCTGGAGACGACGCCGAGGATGACGCTGAGCAGTCCGGCTCCCATGTGTTGCCCCCTCCCCTGTGGTCTACCAGGGTAGTGGTCCGTCAGGTCCAGAGGTCGGTGATCCTGACGTTCAATTCGAGCAGGAGTTCGCGGAGGAGGGGGAGCGAAAGGCCGATGACGTTGCCGTGGCTGCCGTCGATGCCCTCGATGAAGGGGGCGGAGCGGCCGTCCAGGGTGAACGCGCCTGCGACGTGCAGGGGTTCGCCGGTGGCGATGTAGGCGGCGAGCTCCTGGTCGGTGGGGGAGCCGAAGCGGACCGTGGTGGAGGCGGTGGCCGAGGCCCGGGCGCCGGAGCCGGTGTCGATGACGCAGTGGCCGGTCCGCAGGACGCCGCTGCGACCGCGCATGGACTGCCAGCGGAGCAGTGCCTCGGCGGCGTCGGCGGGCTTGCCGTGGGCCGTCCCGTCCAGGTCGAGGACCGAGTCGCAGCCGATCACCAGGGAGGGGGTGGTGAGCGTCGCTGCGACGGTGGCCGCTTTGGCTTCGGCGAGGAGCAGGGCGAGTCGGGCGGGGGTGGGGGCGGTGATCGTATCCTCGTCGACGCCGCTGACCATGACTTTCGGGTCAAGCCCGGCATTCCGGAGCAGACCGAGGCGGGCGGGCGAGGCGGAGGCGAGGATCAGCGGTACGGGCATGGTCATCAGGATAGGGGCTGGTCTAGGTTGGCCCGATGCTGAGAAGGCTTGCATTGTTCGCTGTGGCTGTGGTGCTGACGGGGTGTTCGAGTGCGGCGCCGAAGGCGGAGCCGGCGTTCTCCCCGTACGACTGCCTGAGCGTCGCGCAGTGGAAGACCCTGGTCCAACTGAGTTCGGACGGCTCGCAGTTCGACGCCCATGTGAGCGGGAAGGGCACGGTCGGCATCGTCTACGCGCATATGAGCGGGGCGGACCTGTGCGAGTGGTCTTCTTTTGCGAAGGAGGCTGCTGGGGAGGGTTATCTGACGCTGACGTACACGAGTTCCGGGTCCATGGACCTGGATGTGACGGCGGCGGTGGGTGAGTTGAAGCGCCGGGGCGCGACCAGGGTGGTCCTGGTCGGCGGGTCGATGGGCGGGACGGCGGTGCTCACCGCGGCGTCCCTGCCGGAGCCGCTGCCGGTGGCCGCGGTGGTCAGCCTGAGCGCCCCGGAGTCCTACGGCGGCGACAACGCGTTGAACGCGGTGAAGCAGTTGAGGATGCCGGTGCAGTTCATGGTGGATCAGGGGGATTCCGACTTTGCGGATGGGGTCGCTGAGCTCAGTCGGGTTTGCGGGTCGGCGCACAAGGTGCTGAAGGTCTATCCGGGGTCGGGGCATGCCAGTGCCGTATTGGCCGATTCGAAGGCCAAGGCCGACTTCGACGCGTTCATCCGGACGTATGCGCCGCCGTCCTGATCACCAGCCCATGACGAGGGCCATGATCAGGACGGCCAGGACGGCGATGAGCACCCCGGCGTGGCGCAGGAGCGCTCGTTGGCGGCGTCGCTCCTGCGCGGTCTCGTCGACGGGGTCGGACCACAGCATGCCTTCCAGGGTGCAACGCGGGCCCCGTCCGGCGCATGAGTACGGGTACTCAGTTGTGGGCCCAGCCGGCGGTGCGCCAGGTGGTGGGGCCGGGGCGGCGCGGGATGCGCAGGGTGCGGGCCCGGGAGGTCCACTCGGTGGCGGGGGCGTCCTCGGCGGTCCGGGCGGCGTTGGCAGCCGCCCGGGCCGAGACCACCGCCAGGACGGCGGCGAGCTCCTCGGGGCTGGGTCGGCCGTGCAGGACCTTGATCGGGGGCATGGCTCTCCTTAGAGGGGGATGTTGCCGTGCTTCTTGGGCGGCAGTACTTCGCGCTTGTTGCGCAGGGCGCGGAGGCCCTTGACGATGTGCTGGCGGGTTTCGGAGGGCATGACGACCGCGTCGATGTAGCCGCGCTCGGCCGCCACATAGGGGTTCAGCAGGGTGTCCTCGTAGGCCTGGATCAGCTCGGCCCGGCGGGCGTCCTTGTCGGAGGCGGCGGCGAGGTCGGCGCGGTGCAGGATGTTGACGGCGCCCTGGGCGCCCATCACCGCGATCTGGGCGGTCGGCCAGGCCAGGTTGAGGTCCGCCCCCAGGTGCTTGGAGCCCATCACGTCGTAGGCGCCGCCGAAGGCCTTGCGGGTGATCACGGTGATCAGCGGGACGGTGGCCTCGGCGTAGGCGTAGATCAGCTTGGCGCCGCGGCGGATGATGCCGTCCCACTCCTGGTCGGTGCCGGGCAGGAAGCCGGGGACGTCGACGAAGGTGAGCACCGGGATGTTGAAGGCGTCGCAGGTGCGGACGAAGCGGGCGGCCTTCTCGGAGGCGTCGATGTCCAGGCAGCCGGCGAACTGCATCGGCTGGTTGGCGACCACGCCGACGGCATGGCCCTCGACCCGGCCGAAGCCGGTGACCATGTTGGGCGCGAACAGGGACTGGGTCTCCAGGAACTCGCCCTCGTCCAGCAGGTGCCCGATGACCTTGATCATGTCGTAGGGCTGGTTGGCCGAGTCGGGGACGATCTCGTCCAGTTCCAGGTCCAGGGGGGTGGTGCTGAGGTCCGCTTCCTCGGGGAAGGCAGGGGGCTCTTCGAGGTTGTTGGAGGGGAGGTAGGACAGGAGGGCCTTGACGTAGTCGACGGCTTCCTTCTCGTCCGAGGCCAGGTGGTGCGCCACACCGGACTTGGAGTTGTGGGTGCGGGCGCCGCCCAGCTCCTCCATGCCGACGTCCTCGCCGGTGACGGTCTTGATCACGTCGGGGCCGGTGATGAACATGTGCGAGGTCTGGTCGGCCATCACGACGAAGTCGGTGATCGCCGGGGAGTACACCGCGCCGCCGGCGCAGGGGCCCATGATCAGGGAGATCTGCGGGATCACGCCGGAGGCCAGGACATTGCGGCGGAAGATCTCGCCGTACAGGCCGAGGGAGGCCACTCCCTCCTGGATCCGGGCGCCGCCGGAGTCGTTGATGCCGATCATGGGGCAGCCGGTCTTCAGGGCGAAGTCCATGACCTTGACGATCTTCTCGCCGAAGACCTCGCCGAGGGAGCCGCCGAAGACGGTGAAGTCCTGGGCGAAGACCGCGACCTGACGGCCGTCCACGGTGCCGTAGCCGGTCACCACGCCGTCGCCGTAGGGGCGGGTCTTCTCCTGGCCGAAGTTGGTGGAGCGGTGCCGGGCGAACTCGTCGAACTCGACGAAGGAGTCCTGGTCGAGCAGCAGGGCGACCCGCTCGCGGGCGGTCAGCTTGCCCTTGGCGTGCTGCTTCTCGATGGCGCGGGCGGAACCCGAGTGGGTGGCCTCGTCGAGCCGCCTTCTCAGATCCGCGATCTTGCCGGCAGTGGTGTGGGCCGCGCCCTCATTGGCGATTTCGGCGTGGGACATCCGGCGCGACTCCCGTCAGGAGGGGGTAGTACCGGCAGCTCCGCCGGCACCAACGGGTGAGGTTTCCGTTCAGTAGCGTAGTCATGACAGGCATGTGGCGGATACGGGGAGTGACCGGGGTCATAGGGTGGTTCCATGACTTCTCCCTGGAGTGATCTGGATCGGCCGCCGCTGCGCGGGGCGGCGCTGGAGCGGGCGCTGGTGCGGCCCGGCGGGCTGTGGACCTCGGTGCGGGTGGTGCCGGAGACCGGATCCACCAACAGCGACCTGGTGGCGGCAGCGGTCGGGGGAGCGCCGGCCGGGACGGTACTGGTCGCGGAGGAGCAGACGGCGGGGCGCGGGCGGCTGGAGCGGCGCTGGAGCGCGCCGGCCAGGTCCGGGATCTTCTTGTCGCTGCTGCTGCGCCCCGAGGTGCCCAAGGAGCGCTGGGGCTGGCTGCCGCTGCTGGTCGGGGTCTCCGCGGCGTCGGCGCTGGGCCAGGCGGGGGCCGCCGAGGTGCGGCTGAAGTGGCCGAACGACCTTCTGGTCGCGGTGGACGGCGAGGAGCGGAAGCTGGGCGGGATCCTGGCGGAGCTGGCCGGGGACGCGGTGGTGGTCGGGCTCGGGCTGAATGTCAGCCTGCGCGCGGAGGAGCTGCCGGTGCCGGGGGCCGGCTCGCTGCTGCTGGCGGGCAGTGCGGTGACCGACCGGGAGACGCTGCTGCGGGCCGTGCTGCGCACCTTCGAGGAGCTGTACCAGGAGTGGGTGGCGGCCGAGGGCGATCCCGAGGTCAGCGGGCTGCGGGCGGCGTACGAGCTGCAGTGCGCCACGCTGGGCCGCGAGGTGCGGGTGGAGCTGCCCGGCGGACGGGAGCTGACCGGCGAGGCGGTGGGCGTGGACGGGGACGGCAGACTGGTCGTCAGGGACGGCGGGGGACCGACCACGGCGGTCGGCGCGGGGGACGTGGTCCATGTTCGTGGACGGTCGGAGGACACCTTCTAACCTGGAGTGATGCCCCGGGCGGCGGGAATCCGTGCGAGGATTCGTGCGGGCGGCGGTGTGAGCAAGGCCACAGGGCGTGAGCGCGAGGGTGGACAGGTGGGCGACGAGGACGGCGAGTTCGAGGGCGGCGAGATCTCCGTCCCGATGCAGCTGGAGCAGCTGATCCTGGACTCGGAGCGGCAGTACACGCCGTTCCAGGCGGCCCGCGCGGCGGGTGTGTCGATGGAGCTGGCCTCGCGGTTCTGGCGGGCCATGGGCTTCGCCGACATCGGCCAGTCGCGGGCGCTGACCGACGCGGACGTGATCGCGCTGCGGCGGCTGTCGGGCCTGGTCGAGGCCGGGCTGCTGAGCGAGCCGATGGCGATCCAGGTGGCCCGGTCCACCGGGCAGACCACGGCGCGGCTGGCCGAGTGGCAGATCGACACCTTCCTGGAGCATCTGACCTCGTCCACCGAGCCCGGGCTGACCCGCTCCGAGGTGGCCTACCCGCTGGTGGAGCTGCTGCTGCCGGAGCTGGAGCAGTTCCTGGTGTACGTCTGGCGGCGGCAGCTGGCGGCGGTGACCGGGCGGGTGGTGCAGGCCGCCGAGGACGAGGACATGCAGAGCGGGCGGCTCGCCGTCGGCTTCGCCGACCTGGTCGGCTTCACCCGGCTCTCGCGCCGGCTGGAGGACGAGGAACTGGGTGAGCTGGTCGAGAACTTCGAGATCACCTGCGCGGACATCGTGGCCGGGCGCGGCGGGCGGCTGGTGAAGACGCTGGGCGACGAGATCCTCTATGTCTCCGAGGACGCCGGCACCGCGGCCGAGATCGGACTGGCCCTGGTGGAGACGCTGGGCAAGGACGACTCCATGCCCGCGCTGCGGGTCGGCATGGCCTTCGGCACGGTCACCACCCGGATGGGGGATGTGTTCGGAACCACCGTGAACCTGGCCAGCCGGCTCACCTCGATCGCCCCCAAGGACGCGGTGCTGGTGGACGGGGAGATGGCGGCGGCGCTGGAGCGCGAGGGCGCGGTCGCGCCGTCCGGGGCCGGCGGCGGTCTCGGGCTGCTGCCCGGGGCGGCCGACGCGCTGTCCGCGGTGGCCTCGGTGGGGATCGCCCCGGGGGACCGGGCGCTGGTGGTGGACGAGCCGGAGGCCGCGTACCGGTTCGGCCTCGCGCCGATGTGGCGGCGCCCGGTGCGCGGGCTCGGCCTGGTCGAGCCCTGGCTGCTGAGCCGCAGGTCGGCGTACAACGGCGGCTGAGCTTCCGGCGGTATGTCAGAAATGTACCTACGCTGGTGACTGACGGTCACTCGGTGGGCCGCGGGAAGGCGGCCAGAGGTGAGCGGGACGGGCGGCGCGGACGCGCGGTTGCGGGCGGTGGTCGGACTCGCCCAGGCGATGTCCGCCGCACAGACCCGGATCGAGGCGGTGCAGGTCGCGGCCCGGCGGGCGCGGGAGGCGCTGGACGCCGACATGGGGGCGGTCTCGGTCTGGGAACGGGACACCGGGCGGCTGCGGGTGCTGGTCAACAACGGCCTGCTCGCGGCGGGTGAGGAGGAGCTGCCGGAGGACGAGTCCTACGCGCTGGCCGAATACCCGGAGATCGCCCGGTTCCTGGCGCAGAAGGGCCTGGGCGAGCCCTGGACCGTCGACGGCCTGCCCCGGGCCTGGGCGCAGAGCGTGGACGACAGCCCGGACGGCCCCGCCTGCCGGGAGCGCGCGGCCTCGCTGCGGCGCCGGGGCCGGGGCTGCTGCCTGGTCGCGCCGATCCTGCTGCGGGGCCGGGCCTGGGGCGAGCTCTACCTGGCCCGCAAGGCCGGCGCCCCGGTGTTCAGCGACGAGGACGCCGGCTTCGCCACGGTGCTCGCCGCGCAGATCTCGGCCGGGCTGGCGCAGAGCGAGGAGTTGGAGGAGGTCCGCAGGCTGGCCTTCACCGACGCGCTGACCGGGCTGGCCAACCGGCGGGCGATCGACGCCAAGCTGGACACCGCGCTGGAGGCGCACCGGGCCGACGGCACCGTGGTCTCGCTGGTGGTCTGCGATGTGAACGGGCTGAAGCGGGTCAACGACGAGAAGGGCCACGAGGTCGGCGACCAGCTGCTGGCCCATTTCGCCGACCAGTTGTCGCTGTGCGGGGCGATGCTGCCCGGCAGTGTGGTCGGACGGCTCGGCGGCGACGAGTTCTGCCTGGTCGCCGAGGGGGTGTCGGCGGACGAGGTGGTCCGGGTCGCCGAGGAGCTGTGCGCCCAGGCGCTGACCCTGGATCAGGGCGAGGGCGTGGCCTGCGGGGTGGCCTCGACCGGGGACCCGATCGGCCCGGTGACCACGGCGGACCGGCTGTTCCGGTTGGCGGACGCGGCGCAGTACCGGGCCAAGGCCGGGCAGGCCGCGCACCCGGTGGTGGCCGGCCGGGGGCAGGCCCCGGATCCGACGGTACGGCTGGCGGAGGGCGCGGCCGATCCGCGGAGCGACGTGGGGGGCCGGAAGAACGAGCGGCGGCGGTTCAGGGGAGCCCGACACAGTGCCGAACCCGGACTGCTGCTCTCGGCTGTGATCGGTGCTCTCGACGATGAGCAGCCGACGCGCCGGGTGCATCCCGGCGACACCCTCGGCCGCCTTGAGGTGGTCGCCGAGACCTCGGCCCGGCTGCTGGACGCGGTGTCCTGGTGGATCTCCTACGTCCCGCCCGGCACCGCGCAGATGCGCACCGCCCACTACGGCGTCCGCCGGATGACCCGGGGCCCGGGCAGCATCAGGGCCCAGGTCCAGCGGGCGATCAACGAGGCCCCCGACGCCGTCTTCGACCTGCGCGCCTACCCGCTCACCGCGCAGGCGGTGCGCGGCGGGGCCTTCAGCATGCGGGTGGGCGTCCCCGGCAACGACCCGGCGGAGGAGGCGGTGCTGCTGGTCGGCGGCTACCGCGCGGTGCTGGCGGCGGGCGGCCACAACCCGGCCGGGGGCTGGCTGATCGAGCTCTTCGCCGACGACTCGACCCTGTCCTTCGCCGCGCTGGGCCCGGTGCTGCGGGCCCTGATCGCGGTGGCCCTGTCCGGCCCGGCCTCCCCGCCCGGCTGATCAGTCGGCGACGGTGATCCGTTCCGCGGCGCTGTAGACGTTGGCGCTGCGGTCGCGGAGGAAGCCGACCAGGGTCAGCCCCAGGTCGGTGGCCAGGTCCACGGCGAGGGAGGAGGGTGCGGAGACGGCGGCGAGGAGCGGGAGTCCGGCCATCGCGGCCTTCTGGGTCAGCTCGAACGAGGCCCGCCCACTGACCATCAGCAGGTGTCCGCGCAGCGGCAGCCGGTCCTCGCGGAGCGCCCAGCCGACCACCTTGTCGACGGCGTTGTGCCGTCCCACGTCCTCGCGCAGGCAGAGCAGTTCGCCGGTGGCGCTGAACAGGCCGGCCGCGTGCAGGCCGCCGGTGGAGTCGAACACCTTCTGCGCGGCCCGCAGGGTGTCCGGCAGGCCGTAGAGGGTGTCGGGACCGATCCGCAGCGGGTCGGCGGCCAGGTCGTACGGCACCCGGGTGCGGATCGACTCGATGGTCTCCCGGCCGCAGATGCCGCAGGCGCTGGAGGTCAGCAGGTTGCGGTGCAGCGAGACCGGCGCGGCGCCGCCGCCCCGCAGCGCGGCGTCGATCACGTTGTAGGTATTCAGTCCGTCCGCGTCGGTGCCGGCGCAGTAGCGCAGGGCGGTGAGCTCGTCCGGGCCCGCGACCAGCCCTTCGCTCACCAGGAAGCCGGCCACCAGGTCGAAGTCGTGTCCCGGGGTGCGCATGGTGACGGTCAGCGCCTCGCCGCCGATCCGGATCTCCAGCGGCTCCTCGGCCGCGAGGGTGTCCGGCCGGACGCTGCTCTTCAGGTCCTGCAGCCGCACCACGCGGCGGCGCGTCGTCGTTCGTCCCATGCCGTCCACGGTATCCGGCCCGGCCTGGTTGTCATATTGCCATTCACCTGCTGTCATAATGCATATGGATATGCACAACGTGGTGGACGGCAAGGTCGTCGTCGGCAAGGCGGACGTCTCTCCGGCGGACGTGATCGCCGTCGCCCGCGGGAACGCCCGCATCGAGATCTCCGGTGACGCGCTCGCGGAGATGGCGGGCTCCCGGGCCCGCATCGACGCCCTGGCCGCCGAGGCCCGGCCCGTCTACGGGGTGTCCACCGGCTTCGGCGCCCTCGCCGTCCGGTGGATCGAGCGCCCGCTGCGGGCCCAGCTGCAGCGCTCGCTGGTCCGCTCGCATGCCGCGGGCATGGGCCCGCAGGTCGAGCGCGAGGTCACCAGGGCGCTGATGTTCCTGCGGCTGAAGACCCTCGCCTCGGGCCGGACCGGGGTGCGCCCGCTGGTCGCCGAGACCATGGCCGCGATCCTCAACGCCGGGATCACCCCGGTGGTCCGCGAGTACGGCTCGCTCGGCTGCTCCGGCGACCTGGCCCCGCTGTCGCACTGCGCGCTCACCCTGATGGGCGAGGGCCTGGCGTACGGTCCCGACGGCGAGGTCCGTCCGGCCGGCGAGCTGCTCGGCGAGGCCGGGATCACTCCGGTGGAACTGGCCGAGAAGGAGGGCCTGGCCCTGATCAACGGCACCGACGGCATGCTCGGCATGCTGCTGCTGGCCATCGCCGACCTGGGCCGGCTGTTCAGCACCGCCGACATCACCGCCGCGATGTCGCTGGAGGCCCTGCTCGGCACCGAGAAGGTGCTGCTGCCCGAGCTGCACGCGATCCGGCCGCACCCGGGCCAGGGCGCCAGCGCCGCCAATATGCTCAAGGTGCTGGCGGGCTCCGGCCTGACCGGCCATCACCAGGACGACGCGCCAAGGGTGCAGGACGCCTACTCGGTCCGCTGCGCCCCGCAGGTGGCCGGAGCCGGCCGGGACACGCTGACCCATGCCGCCCTGGTCGCCGAGCGCGAGCTGGCCGCCGCGGTGGACAACCCGGTGGTGCTGCCCGACGGCCGGGTCGAGTCCAACGGCAACTTCCACGGCGCCCCGGTGGCCTATGTGCTGGACTTCCTGGCCATCGCCGCCGCCGACCTCGGCTCCATCGCCGAGCGCCGCACCGACCGGCTGCTGGACAAGAACCGCTCGCACGGCCTGCCGCCGTTCCTCGCGGACGACCCCGGCCTGGACTCGGGCCTGATGATCGCTCAGTACACCCAGGCGGCGCTGGTCAGCGAGAACAAGCGGCTCGCGGTGCCGGCCTCGGTGGACTCCATCCCCTCCTCGGCGATGCAGGAGGACCATGTCTCGATGGGCTGGTCCGCCGCCCGCAAGCTGCGCCAGTCGGTGGACAACCTGGCCCGGATCCTCGCGGTGGAGCTCACCGCCTCGGCCCGGGCCCTGGAGATCCGCGTCAACACCGGCAGCGGCCCGCTCGCCCCGGCCACCGCCGCTGCCCTTGCCGCCGCCCGCGCGGCCGGCGTCGGCGGCCCCGGCACCGACCGCTTCCTGTCCCCGGACCTGGACGCGGCCGAGCTCTTCGTGGCCGGCGGCGGCCTGGTCGCGGCTGTCGAGGCGGTCACCGGGCCGCTGGCCTGACGCACCGTCGGCGGCGCCGTGACGACTGCTCAGCGGTCGTCCCGGTGCCGCTCCTCGTACCGCTGGCTGCGGGCCTGGACGAAGTTGAGGCCGACGATCCCGCTCCAGACGATCACCAGGCCGCCGGCCTGGGCGAAGTTCGCCCCGATCGCCGACAGCGGGATCGCCGCCACCAGCGAGACGTACTGGAAGATGCCGAGGCCCCAGTTCCGTTGCTGCTGGCGGGCGGCCGGGGCCTGGGCCGGGGCCCCGTCCCGGCCCAGCTCGCGGCGCACCCGCACCGCGATATGGGCGTCGAGCCGCTGGTCGAGACGCTGCAGAAAGCCGTCCAGGACCTCGTCCTCGTACTCGGGGCCCAGTTCCCGTGCCGTGTGGGCCGTGGCCCGAAGATCCTTCTTGATCTCGCTGTCACTGGTCTGCATGCCATTGAGCGTAGGGAGTCGGCGGCCTCCTGGACCCCCGTCTCAGGGTCGAGTCAGGGAAAGGTCAGGGCCGTCCGGCTGTCAAGACGGCACTTGCCGACTCTGCATGGAGTCATGCAGAGTCAACGCAGAGTGAATGTCAGGTCCACTGCCCAGAAGAGCCCAAGAAGAGCCGAGGAGGGGAGTGCGATGCCCACCACACCGCCACTCACCGAGACGGATGCGATCGCGCCGGGTCCCTCCGGCAGGCTGCTCCGCCTGTTCGACGGGCACCGGCTGACGCCCACCCAGCGTCGTATCGCCCACAGCCTGGTGCGCAACGCGGCCGAGGCGCCGTTCCTGTCCAGCGTCGAGGTCGCCGAGCTGGCGGGGGTCAGCCAGCCCTCGGTCACCCGCTTCGCGGTCGCTCTCGGCTTCGACGGCTACCCGGCCCTGCGCAAGCAGTTGCGCGAACTCGGCCTGGGCGACCCGGACGCGGTGGACGCCCGCCGGGAGACCCAGCACGACGTGGTCCGCAATGAGCAGCAGCAGGCGGTGCTCACCGAGATCGCCAATCTGCAGCACCTGGCCTCGGTGCTGGCCGACCCGGAGCCGGTGCTCAGGGCGGCCCGGCTGCTGGCCGCCTCGCGTCCGCTGCTGGTGCTGGGCCTGCGGGCGGGGGCCGCGCAGGCGCACGGCTTCGCCTACTTCGCGGCCAAGGTGCACCCGGACGTGCGCCTGCTGAACGAGGGCGGCAGCATGCTGCTGGACCGGATCGAGCAGGCGGCGCAGGCCGGCGCGACCACGCTGATCTGCTTCGCGCTGCCCCGGCACCCGCGTGAGCTGCTGGAGGCGCTGACCGCGGCCAAGCGGGCCGGGCTGACCGTGGTCACCGTGGCGGACAGCGCGTTCGCCCCGGTCGCCGGGCTGACCGACCTGATGCTGCCGGCGGCGGTGGGCTCCAGTCTGATCTTCGACACCGCCTGCGCGCCGATGATGCTGGGACGGGTGCTGCTGCAGGCGATGTGCGACGAACTGCCCGGGGCGGTGTCCCGGCTGGAGGAGTTCGAGCAGGCGGCGGCGGGTCGCGGCCTCTTCGTCGGCTGACCGCTTCCTTGGCAGGCCGCCGCAACGGTCTTCCGGTCTTTCAGCCAATCCTCACCCTCGCGCGCTATTGTCCCGCCAGATTGTGACGGTTCGGAGGCTGGGAGGGTTCCGATGCGCGGTACCTATGCGTTGGCGCGTGTGGTGGTGGTCCGCGGGGCGGTGGCACGCACGCTGCTGTGGATCGGCTTGGTCGGCGCGGTGGCGGGGCTGATCGTCCCCAGCCTGACCGGCGTCCGGCGGGGGCTGATGATCGGCGCCGCGGCCTTCGTGCTGTTCACCCTGATCGGACTGCTGCAGCGGTTCCGCTGGTACGGGGGCCGGGCCAAGGCCGTGGAGAAGGCCGCGTTCGCGGTCACCCTGGAGCCCCCGGCGGAGACCAGGCAGCGGCTGGCCCGGGGCCATGCGCTGTGGCTGGTCGTCGGCATGTCGCTGACCAGCGCGCTCGGGCTGACGGCCGGACCGGCCGCCGGGATGCTGGTGTTCGGCTACGGCTTCGGGCTGTTCTGCGCCACCCGGCTGCAGGCCCGCTGGGAGCGCTCGCACGAGACCCTGCTCTGGGCCAGGACCGAGGACGGCCGACTGCTCGGCCGGCGCAGCCGGATCGGCGCCTTCGCCGGGACCGGGCCGGCCGCGGGCCAGGTGCGCCGCCCGGTGGTCCGCGGCGCCGGACGCGTCCGCCGGGCCTGACCGAAGCCGGGCCTGACCGAAGCCGGGCCTGCCCGGTGGCGGCGCCCGGCCGCAGGACCGTGCCCCCGGCGCAGACTCCGGGGGCACGGCCGTTCCTGGCGGCGGGTCAGCCCGCGAGCAGCTTGGCCTTCGCCGCGGCGAACTCCTCCGGGGTGAGCAGGCCCTGTTGGACCATCTGGCCGAGCTGGGCCAGCTGGTCCGTCAGCTCGCCGCCGGCCGCCGGCGCGGCGGGCCGCGGCGGGGCGTTCCTGGCCTCCAGGTCGGCGATGGCCTGGTCCTGGTCGGCGTCCTGCTGGGCGTTGCGCGCGGACCTCCGGCCCATGCCGTAGGCCGCGCCGCCGACGATCGCGCCGCGCAGCAGCGGGGCGCCCAGCGGACGGCGGACGATGACGGGTCGCATCGGTCGGAACATGACGGCTACTTCCCTAGCTTGCGTTGGCGAGCGCCTGGTGCGCTTCGGTGATGTGCTCCGGCGGGATCCGTACCGACGCGGCGACGCGTCCGCCCGCGCTGCGGAACGCCTCGGCGGCCTCGGACGCCCAGACGTGCTCGACCAGGATCAGCAGCGCGCTGCTGCCGGGCTCCAGCAGTTCGGCGGCCTCGGCCGCGTCCTCCTCGCCCATCAGATTGAGCGAGTCGCCGGCCGGGGCCACGTCCTTGAGGTGCTCGAACTCGGCCAGTTCGGCGGCGCTGACACTGCCGTCCGCGGCCTTGACCACCACCAGCGTGTCGATCACCCGCACCCCGCCGGACCTCCGCAGCGCCGTGAGGGGTGCCACCACGTCCGGGCCGATCCGCTCGCCGGGGAAGGCGAGCACCAGGAATTCCACAGGGCCCACGGGGCTCTCCTCTCGGTTCGGTAGGAGTCAGCATATGGTCCATATAGCAATCAAGTGGACATAGCGGACTCTCTGCCTCTGGTGCCGCCCTGCATGATTGGATATCTTCAGAGAAGAAGCATCTGAATGGAACCATCCACCGACAGGTCGGGAGAGTCATGACGCAGCACCAGAGCGGCCCGCGACCGGTACGCGCGGCCCGCGGCAACACCCTCAGCACCCAGGGGTGGCAGCAGGAGGCCGCCCTGCGCATGCTCATGAACAACCTCGACCCGGAGGTGGCCGAGCACCCCGACAAGCTGGTCGTCTACGGCGGCACCGGCAAGGCGGCCCGCGACTGGCGCAGCTTCGACGCCATGGTCCGCACCCTGCAGACGCTGAAGCAGGACGAGACCATGCTGGTCCAGTCGGGTCGGCCGGTCGGTGTGATGCAGACCCACGAGTGGGCCCCGCGGGTGCTGCTGGCCAACTCCAACCTGGTCGGCGACTGGGCCAACTGGGAGGAGTTCCGCCGTCTGGAGCACCTCGGCCTCACCATGTACGGGCAGATGACCGCCGGTTCCTGGATCTACATCGGCACCCAGGGCATCCTGCAGGGCACCTACGAGACCTTCGCCGCGGTCGCCGCCAAGAAGTTCAACGGGACGCTGGCCGGGACGATCACCCTGACCGCCGGCCTCGGCGGCATGGGCGGCGCCCAGCCGCTCGCGGTCACCATGAACGACGGCGTGGCGATCTGCATCGACTGCGACCAGTCCCGGATCACCCGCCGGATCGAGCACCGCTACCTGGACGTCGAGGCCACCAGCCTGAAGCACGCCCTGGAGCTGGCCGTCGAGGCCCGCGACCAGCGCAGGCCGCTGTCCATCGGCCTGCTCGGCAACGCCGCCGAACTGGTCCCGCAGCTGCTGGCGATGGACGCGCCGATCGACATCGTCACCGACCAGACCAGCGCCCACGACCCGCTGGCGTACCTGCCGGTCGGCGTGGACTTCCACGACATGGCGACCTACGCCGCCGAGAAGCCGGCCGAGTTCACCACCCGGGCCCGTGAGTCCATGGCCAAGCACGTGGAGGCGATGGTCGGCTTCCAGGACAAGGGCGCCGAGGTCTTCGACTACGGCAACTCGATCCGCGGCGAGGCCCAACTCGCGGGCTACACCCGGGCGTTCGACTTCCCCGGCTTCGTTCCCGCCTACATCAGGCCGCTGTTCTGCGAGGGCAAGGGCCCGTTCCGCTGGGCCGCCCTCTCCGGCGACCCCAAGGACATCGCCGCCACCGACAAGGCGGTGCTCGACCTCTTCCCCGAGAACGAGTCCTTGGCCCGCTGGATGAAGATGGCCGGCGAGCGGGTCCAGTTCCAGGGCCTGCCGGCCCGGATCTGCTGGCTCGGCTACGGCGAGCGCGACAAGGCCGGTGAGCGCTTCAACGAGATGGTCGCCGACGGCACCGTCTCCGCGCCGCTGGTGATCGGCCGGGACCACCTGGACTGCGGCTCGGTGGCCTCCCCCTACCGGGAGACCGAGGCGATGCTGGACGGCTCGGACGCGATCGCCGACTGGCCGCTGCTGAACGCCATGGTCAATGTGGCCTCCGGCGCGTCCTGGGTCTCCATCCACCACGGCGGCGGGGTCGGCATCGGCCGCAGCATCCACGCCGGGCAGGTCACCGTGGCGGACGGCACCAGGCTGGCGGGCGAGAAGATCCGCCGGGTGCTCACCAACGACCCCGGCATGGGCGTCATCCGCCATGTCGACGCCGGTTACGACAGCGCGGTGGAGGTCGCCGCCGAGCGCAACGTCCGGATCCCGATGCGCGAGGGCCAGTGAGCATCGAGGAGAAGCTCGGCTCCGCCGCCGACGGGCACCGCCGGATGTGGGCCGAACTGCTGCCGGTCGGACGCTTCGACGCGTCCGGCGGGTACCGCAGGCACGCCTGGACCGCGGCCGACGCCGAGTGCCGGGCCTGGTTCGAGCAGCAGGCCGCCGACCGCGGCCTGCACTACGAGCTGGACCGCAACGGCAACCAGTGGGCCTGGTACGGCGACCCCGCGGCCGGCGGGGCCGTCGTCACCGGCTCGCACCTGGACTCGGTCCCGGACGGCGGCGCCTTCGACGGCCCGCTGGGCGTGGTCTCCGCCTTCGCCGCGCTGGACGCGCTGCGCGAGCGCGGCTTCGCCCCGGTGCGCCCGCTCGCCATCACCAACATGGTGGACGAGGAGGGCGCCCGGTTCGGCGTCGCCTGCGTCGGATCCCGGCTCACCGCCGGGGTACTGACGAAGGATCAGGCCTACGGCCTGCGGGACGCGGACGGGGTCAGGCTGCCGGACGCGATGGAGGCGGCCGGCCAGGACCCGTCCACCATGGGCCGGGACGACGAGCGGCTGTCGCGGATCGCCGCCTATGTCGAACTCCACGTCGAGCAGGGCCGGTTCCTCGCGGAGACGCCGCACCCGGTCGGGGTCGCCTCGGCGATCTGGCCGCACGGCCGCTGGCGCTTCGACTTCCACGGCGAGGCCAACCACGCGGGCACCACCCGTCTGGAGGACCGCCGCGACCCGATGCTGAGCTACGCCAACACCGTGCTCTCGGCCCGGAAGAAGGCCCGGCTGCACGGCGCCCTGGCCACCTTCGGCAAGGTCAGCGTGGAGCCCAACGGCACCAATGCCATCGCCTCGCTGGTGCGCGGCTGGCTGGACTCCAGGGCCGCCGACGAGGCCACCCTGACCGCGCTGGTCGAGGAGATCGCCACGGCGGCCAGGGAACGGGCCGAACGGGACGGCGTCCGGGCCGAGGTGGTCCGCGAGTCCTACACCCCGGTGGTCGACTTCGACGCGCCGCTGCGGGACCGGCTCGCCGGCGTGCTCGGCGCCGGCACCCCGGTGCTGCCGACCGGCGCGGGCCACGACGCGGGCATCCTGTCCTCGGTGCTGCCCACCGCGATGCTGTTCGTCCGCAACCCGACCGGTGTCTCGCACTCCCCGAGCGAATTCGCGGAGGAGGCCGACTGCCAGGCCGGCACGGCGGCCCTCGCCGACGTCCTGGAGGACCTCACATGCCGCTAGCCGTCCAGCAGTTCTGGGCCCCGCACGCCTGGCTGGACCCGGTGGTCGAGTCGGAGGTGCTGATCACCGTCAGCGGCGACCGGATCAGCGCGGTCGTCCCGGACAGCGGCCCGGCCCCGGCCGGGGCGACGGTACTGACCGGGCTGACCCTGCCCGGCATGGCCAACGCCCACTCGCACGCCTTCCACCGGGCCCTGCGCGGCACCGTCCAGGTCGGCAGCGGGACCTTCTGGACCTGGCGCGACACCATGTACCGGGCCGCCGACGCGCTCGATCCGGACAGCTACCTGGAGCTGGCCACGGCCGTGTACGCGGAGATGGCGCTGGCCGGGATCACCGCGGTCGGCGAGTTCCACTATCTGCACCACGGCCCGGCGGGCGTCCGCTACGCCGACCCCAACGCGATGGGGGAGGCGCTGATCGAGGCCGCCGGGCGGGCCGGGATCCGGATCACCCTGCTGGACACCTGCTACCTCTCGGCCGGTTTCGGCGAGGCCCCGAACCGGCACCAGCGCCGGTTCAGCGACGGCGACGCGACCGCCTGGGCGGAGCGGGCCGGGGCGCTCACGCCCCGCGCGCACGCCCGGATCGGCGCGGCGATCCACTCCGTCCGCGCCGTCCCCGCGGAGCAGCTCTCCACCGTGGTCGACTGGGCGGCGGAGCGGCGGGCGCCGCTGCACGTCCACCTCTCCGAGCAGACCGCCGAGAACGAGACCTGCCTGGCCCGGCACGGGCTGACGCCCACTCAACTGCTGTCCGAGCACGGCGCGCTGGGCCCGCGCACCTCGGCGGTGCACGCCACCCACCTCACCGAGGGGGACATCAAGCTGCTCAGCGGCTCGTCCACGGTGGTCTGCATGTGCCCGACCACCGAGCGCGACCTCGCCGACGGCATCGGCCCGGCCCGGCGGCTGGCCACCGCGGGCAGTCCGGTCTCGCTCGGCAGCGACAGCCACGCGGTGATCGACCCGTTCGAGGAGGCCCGGGCGCTGGAGCTGAACGAGCGGCTGGCCACCCAGCGCCGGGGCCACTGGACCGCGGCGGCCCTGCTCCGCGCCGCGACCGAGGACGGGCATGCCTCGCTGGGCTGGCCCGAGTCCGGCCGGCTGGCGCCCGGCGCGCTGGCCGACTTCTGCAGCATCGCACTGGACACCCCGCGCACCGCCGGGCCCGAACCCCGCCTCGGCGCCGAGACCGCGGTCTTCGCCGCCACCTCCGCGGACGTCCGGGACGTGGTGGTCGGCGGCCGGACCGTGGTCCGCGACGGCGTCCACCGGACCGTCCCCGACGTGGGCGCGGCGCTCGCCCGGGCCATCTCCGCCGTGAGGAGCGCACACCCATGAGCAGCACCCTGATCACCGGTATCGGCAGTCTGGTCAGCAATGACCCGGACCTCGGCAGCGGCCCGCTGGGCCTGCTCGCCGACGCCGCCGTGGTGGTCGAGCAGGGCCGGATCGCCTGGGTCGGCCCGGCCGCCGCCGCCCCCGACGCCACCGACCAGGTGTTCGACGCCGCTGGACGGGCCGTCATTCCCGGCTTCGTCGACTCGCACTCCCATCTGGTCTTCGCCGGGGACCGCACCGCGGAGTTCAACGCCCGGATGTCCGGCCGGGCCTACACCGCGGGCGGCATCCGCACCACCGTCGCCGCCACCAGGGCCGCGACCGACGCCGAGCTGGACGCCAACGTCGCCCGCTACGTCCGGGAGGCGCTGCGGCAGGGCACCACGGTGATCGAGTGCAAGTCCGGCTACGGCCTCACCGTCGAGGACGAGGCCCGGGCCCTGCGGATCGCGGCCCGGCACACCGACGAGGTCACCTACCTGGGCGCGCATGTGGTCGCCCCGGAGTTCGCCGACGACCCGGCCGGGTACGTGGACCTGGTCACCGGCCCGATGCTGGACGCCTGCGCCCCGCACGCCCGCTGGGTGGACGTCTTCTGCGAACGCGGCGCCTTCGACGGCGAGCAGGCCAGGGCGGTGCTGCGGGCCGGCGCCGAGCGCGGGCTGACCCCCCGGATCCACGCCAACCAGCTGACCGAGGGCCCCGGTGTGCAGCTCGGGGTGGAACTGGGCGCGGCCTCGGCCGACCACTGCACCCACCTCACCGACGCGGACGTCGCCGCGCTGGCCGACGCCGCGGACACCACCGTGGCGACGCTGCTCCCCGGCGCGGAGTTCTCCACCCGGGCCCGCTACCCGGACGCGCGCCGGCTGCTGGACGCCGGCGCCACCGTGGCGCTGTCCACCGACTGCAACCCGGGCTCCAGCTTCACCAGCTCGGTCCCGTTCTGCATCGCGGTCGCGGTGCGGGAGATGGGGATGACCCCGGACGAGGCGCTCTGGTCCGCGACGGCCGGGGGCGCGGCGGCGCTGCGCCGTACCGATGTGGGCCGGGTGTCCGTGGGCGCCCGGGCGGACCTGGTGCTGCTCGACGCCCCCTCGCACGTCCACCTCGCCTACCGGCCCGGTGTGCCGCTGGTGGCGGCGGTCTGGGCGGCCGGCGTGCGGGCGGTCTGACCGCCGTCCGCCCGCCGCTCCAGCCCCGACGTTCACATCCCGCGCTGAGAGTGTCCGCCCCTTTGCCTTGACTTCTAAATCTGACGGGTCGTCAATAAGCGGCAGCACAGGGCCGACCGTCCCGTCCGCGGCTAGGGGGACAGGGACTGCCGGCCCGTACGGCACCGTGGCGCCGATCGAAGCGTAGTCCTGGTGGACCTCGGCCGGGAGGTCGGCCCGCGGTGGTCCGAGACGGCTGCCACGCAGCGGGCGTGGCGGTGGCCGTACGTCCACCGAAAGGGGCACCAGGATCGTGTCGCACTCCTCAGGTTCAGCACCTCCCGTCCGACCAGCGCCCCGACGACGCCGCGCGCTCCGCGCCGCCGTCGTCGCACTGCTGGTCGCGGCGGCGCCGGTCGCGCTCGCGGCCCAGGCCCGGGCGGACACCGCGGGGACCACCGTGTCCTTCGCGACGACCTGCACACCCGGCGTCGTCCCGGCCATCCACGGCACCACCAAGGCCGAGATCACGGTCGACAACACGGCACCCAAGGCCGGTGACACGGTCACCGTCACCTATGACGTGATCCAGCCCGCGTCCGGCAACCCGACCGCCTCCGACCTCCCGGCGAACAGCATCCTGCCCAGCGGCACGGTGGTCCTCGGCGGCGGGCAGACCGGCTCGGTCGCGGTGACCGGGACCAGGACCAACGTCCCGGTGCCCGGCAACTCGCCGTTCCCGGCCTTCAAGATGACCGGCACCTTCAAGGTCACCGGTTCCGGGGCGATCACCCTCAGCCCCGGCAACTACAACATCAACTCCAACTACATCATCAACCTGGACACTCCCTGCACCATCGACACCCCGCCCGCCGGGGTGTCCAACACCATCACCGCCGGTCCGGCGACCGTCCCCAACACCCGGGCGATCACCGCCAACCCCAGCTCGGGACCGGCCGGGACCGCGGTCACCGTGAAGGGCACCGGCTTCACGCCCAACACCGGCGTGATCGTGGCCGGCTTCAGCGGGCAGACGGCGACGGGCGACTCCGCCGTCGCCACCACCGACGCGGCCGGGGCGTTCAGCGCCCCGATCACCATCACCGCCGCGGCGACCACCGGGATCATCGCCTTCGAAGGGGCCGCGTACGACCCCGCCACGGCAGCACCGCCGGCGGCCTTCAGCGTCACCGCCGTCACCCCGCCGGGCGGCGCCGCGCAGACCCTGAACAGCTCGGTCAAGGGCGGCGACCTGACCATGACCCAGGCCGGTGACACCGTCAGCCTGACCTCGGTCGACTTCGGCACCGGCGGCAGCTCCACCGGTTCGCTCAACGCCGTCACCGTCAAGGACTACCGCGGCGGAGCCAGCGGCTGGTCGCTGACCGCGAGCAACACCAACTTCACCGGCCCCGGCAGCAGCACCATCCCGGCGGCCAACCTCAGCTGGACCCCCGCCTGCACCACCACCGCGGGCAGCCCCAGCACCTGCGCGGCCGGTTCACCCGGCACCGTCGGCACGGCCGGGGCCACCCTCGCGGGCACCCCCGCCGCGACCCTGACCGGCGGTCAGTTCAGCGCCACAGCGGATCTCTCGCTGGACGTCCCGGCGTTCACCGCACCGGGCGACTACAGCTCCACGCTCACGCTGACCCTGGCCTGAGCCCCGGCTGAACCCCCCGTGGGCGGCGGCCCAGGCCGCCGCCCACACCCCCCGCGCCGTTGGAGGACCGCCGATGCACCGCGCGCTGACATACCTGCGGCTACTACTGGCCTCGCTGCTCGCCGTGGGCGGGCTCGCGCTCGGGGCCGGGCCGGCCGCCGCCGCCGACAACGGCACCTGGTCGGTGTTCCCGGTGCCCTCCGCCCCGAACAGCAAGGCGGTGACCCCGGACCGGCAGTACTTCTACCTGGAGGCCGCGCCCGGCGCGACCGTGCACGACAAGGTCTCCGTGGCCAACCTCTCCGACCGGCCGATGACCTTCCAGCTCTACGGCGCGGACGCCTACAACACCCCGCGCGACGGCGGCTTCGCGCTGCGCGCCGCCGACCAGAAGCAGACCGGCGTGGGCGCCTGGACCCACCTCGGCCGCAGCACCCTGACCGTGGCCCCGCACACCCGCACCGACGTCCCGTTCACCATCACCGTCCCGGCCGGGGCCGAGCCGGGCGACCACCCCGGGGCGGTGGTCGCGCTGGACACCGCGGTCGAGGCGACCAGCACCAGCGGCCATGTCGCGGTGGGCATCAAGCGGGCCGTCGGCGCCCGGATCTACCTGCGGGTCTCCGGGCCCGCGGTGCCGGCCGTCAGCATCAGGGACCTGCGGATCGACCGCAGCAGCCCGCTGGTGCCGGGCCTGGGCGCGTCCCGGGCGACCATCCACTACACCCTGGTCAACCGGGGCAATGTCACCATCCACCCCAAGCTGGTGCTCAGCGCCAAGGGCTGGATCGGCGGGACCGTGCTCAGCACCGGGCCCACCGACCTCGGCGTCGACCTGCTGCCGGGCCAGCAGGTGCAGCTCTCCGCGGCCTGGCCGCATCCGCCGCAGTTCGACCACGTCAGCCTGACCGTCTCGGTGAGCGGGAGCGACGCCTCGGCCGGCGCCGGGGCCGGCTTCCTGGCCGTGCCCTGGTTCCTGGTCGGACTGGTGGTCCTGCTGCTGGTCGCCGCGCTGCTGCTGGCCCGGTGGCTGCGCGGCCGGAGGCGCCGCCCGCAGCCCGGCAGCGGCGGCGGAAAGCCGGTACGGGTCGGAGCCGCCGCATGAGACGGCTGACGCCGCGTCGGCTGCTCGTGCTGGCGCTGCTGCTCCTCACGCTGCCGGTGGCACCGGCCCGGGCGGACGGCCGCGGCACCGTGGCCGTCGCCCCGGGCACGGCCGCACCGGGGGCGACCACCACGGTCACCGGCAGCGGCTGGCCGGCCGGGACGCTGCTCACCGTGCTGCTCTGCGGGCAGAACGCGGTCAGCGGCACCGACAGCTGCGCCAACACCGCCGAACGGGCCGTCACCACCGCACCGAACGGCACCTTCACGGTGAAGCTGCCGGTGGTCGCGCCGCCCAAGCCCTGCCCCTGCGTCATCCGCACCACCTCCGTCACCGGGGCCGACCTCACCGTGGACACCCCGTTCCCGGTCCTCGGCGTCGCCGAGGTGCCGATCGTGCCGACCCCGGCCAAACTGCTCGCGCTCACCGCCGAGTTGGACGGCGGCAACGGCCCGATGAACTGGTTCGGCGCCCCGGCGCACCGGGTGCTGCGGGTGCTGGTCGCCAACCTCGGCAGCACGGCGGTGCAGAATCCGGTCTTCCGACTGGGGGTCTGGCACTCGGTGTTCGCGCCGGGCTGGCAGGACTACCAGTGGACCGGGACGATCGCGCCGGGCGTCCGGCAGGAGATCGACGTCCCGGTCGACCTGCCCTTCGCCGCCCACGGCGGCTACTCGATCGAACTCGCTTATGCAGGACGGCAGCTGGCGACCCGTCAGGCAGAGCTGCCCCGTCCCTGGGGAGTGGCCCTGTTCTGGGCGCTGCTGTACGTGGTGGTCCCGGTGGGGCTGTTCCGCACCGGCCTGTACCTGCTCGACCGGCGGCGTCCGCGCGCGGTGCCCGCCGAGCCCGGACCGCCCACCCTCGACCTGCCCTGGTTCGCACCCGGCACCGTGCTGCTCCCCGTCCACCCGACCTCCAGCAAAGGAACCTGAACCGTGCACCAGCACCGAAACAGCCTCACCTGGGGACTGCTCCTGTCCGTGTCCGGCGCGGCCCTCGTCCTCGGCACGCAGCAGGCCGAGGCGGCGAACGTCAGCTATCCGACGACCTGCACCCCGCCCAAGGTCTCCGGCCTGCCGCTGATCCACGGGAGCACCACCGCGAGCCTGAGCAGTTCCAACAGCTCGCCCAAGGTCGGCGACACCGTCACCATCACCTGGCGGACCGTGAAGGCCGCGTCCAACAATCCGGGCCTGGTCGACCTCCCGAAGAACGTGGTGACCCCCACCGGGACCCTCGCCATGGGCGGCGCGCAGAGCGGCAGCCTGGCCGCCAAGGGACCGAAGAGCAATCCGGCCACCAAGAAGAACTCGCCGATGCTGCTCCCGGCCATGACGGCCAGCGTGAAACTGACCAAGGCCGGGACGGTGACCTTCCGGCCGGGCGCCTACACCATCAACGTCGACTACATCGTGCCCACCGACACCGTCTGCGTACCGGACGGCACCCCGGCGGTGGGCCTGACCCTGACCGTCGGCGCGGGCAGCGGCAGCACCACGACCGGCGGGACCACCACCACGGGCGGGACCACCGGGAGCACCACCACGACCGGCGGGACCACCACCACGGGCGGCAGCAGCAGCACCGGCGGCAGCAGCGGCGACCTCGCCGCCACCGGGGGTGACAACGCCACCGTCCAGTCGCTCGGGCTGGTCGGCGGAACGGTCCTGCTGATCGGCGCGGCGGTGTTCGTACTCACCCCCTGGCGCCGGCTGCGCCGTCCAGGGGCGCGCTGACGCGGCGGCCGCACCCTTACCTGGGCTGATCGGTGGAAGAAGCCCGCTCGCGGTCTACGATCAGACCCATGACGCGTGTACTGCTCGCCGAGGACGACGTAGCCATCTCGGAACCGCTTGCCCGCGCGCTGCGCCGCGAGGGATACGAGGTGGTGGTGCGCGAGGACGGCCCCTCCGCCCTGGAAGCCGGCCTCGAGGGCGGAAACATCGACCTCCTGGTGCTCGACCTCGGCCTGCCCGGCATGGACGGCCTGGAGGTCTGCCGTCGGCTGCGCGCCGACGGCCACGGCTTCCCGGTGCTGGTGCTGACCGCCCGCGCCGACGAGGTCGACACCGTCGTCGGCCTGGACGCGGGGGCCGACGACTACGTCACCAAGCCGTTCCGGCTGGCCGAGCTGCTGGCCCGGGTCCGGGCCCTGCTCCGGCGCGGCACGGTGGACCTGACCACCGGGGCGCACGGCGTCAAGATCGACGTGGAGTCGCACCGGGCCTGGATCGGCGACGAGGAACTGCAGCTCTCCGCCAAGGAGTTCGAGCTGCTCCGGGTCCTGGTCCGGGACGCCGGACGGGTGGTCACCCGGGAGCAGATCATGCGCCAGGTCTGGGACACCACCTGGTGGACCTCCACCAAGACCCTGGACATGCACATCTCCTGGCTGCGCAAGAAGCTCGGCGATGACGCCGCCAGCCCCCGCTACATCACCACGGTGCGCGGCGTCGGCTTCCGCTTCGAGAAGGGCTGACCCGGGCGGTGAGGCGCAGGCTGATCAACTCCACCCTGGCCGTGGTGCTGGTGGTGGTGGCGCTGTTCTGCGTCCCGCTCGCGCTGGTCGAGAAGAGCAGCATCGAGAGCAACGCCCAGGACCAGGTCACCTCGGAGGCGCTGCACCTGCTCGGCGTGGTCGAGAACCGGCTGGTCGCGGGGGAGCGGATCGAATCCGAGGCGCTCTCGGGGCTGACCAGCCAGAACGCCCAGCGCTACGCTGTGGTGACCGTTCCCGGGCAGCCGACCATCACCCTCGGCGACCGCCCCGCCGGGGACGACCCGGTCAGCGCCACCGAGACCGGTGCGCACGGCGAGCAGGTCACCGTCCAGGAGTCGCGTGAGCCGCTGAACCGGGAGGTCCGGAACATGCTGCTGCTGCTGACGCTGGTCGCGCTGCTCAGCATCCTGGCCGCGGCGCTGCTCGCGGTGTGGCAGGCGCGGCGGCTGGCCCGTCCGCTCACCGAGCTGGCCGAGACCGCCGAGCGGCTCGGCTCCGGCGACCCCAGACCCCGGCAGCGCCGGTACGGGGTGGTCGAGCTGGACCGGATCGCCGAGGTGCTGGACGCCAGCGCCGACCGGATCGGCCGGATGCTGACCGCCGAACGCCGGCTCGCCGCCGACGCCTCGCACCAGCTCCGCACGCCGCTGACGGCGCTGTCGATGCGGCTGGAGGAGATCGCCGAGACCGACGACCTGGTGACCGTGAAGGAGGAGGCCGCGATCGCCCTGGTGCAGGTCGAGCGGCTGACCGACGTGGTGCAGCGGCTGCTCACCAACAGCCGGGACCAGCGGAACACCTCCGCGGCGACGGCCTTCGAGCTGGACGACGTGATCAAGCAGCAGGCCGAGGAGTGGCGCTCGGTGCTGACCAGGGCCGGCCGCACCCTGCACCTGGAGGGCCCGCCGGGGCTGCGCGCGCTGGGCACCTCGGGCGCGGTCGCCCAGGTGCTGGCGGCACTGATCGAGAACTCGCTGATGCACGGGGACGGCGCGGTGACCATCAGGACCCGGGTCAGGGACACCTCGGTGGTGCTGGAGGTGCAGGACGAGGGCGCGGGCGTATCCAGCGAGCTGGGCGCACGTGTGTTCGAACGCGCGGTGAGCGGCCACAACTCGACCGGCATCGGCCTGGCGGTCGCCCGCGACCTGGCCGAGGCGGACGGCGGTCGCCTGGAGCTGCTGTCGCAGAAACCGCCGGTGTTTGCGCTATTCCTCGGAAGGCAGGGCGGCTAGGGACGGGTCGGCGGCGGGGACGGCCTTGAAGACCCAGGTCCGGTAGGACCAGAACCGGAACAGCGTGGCGACACCGATGCCGATGATGGTGAAGGCCAGGCTGGCCAGCTTGCTCTTCATGTCGAGACCGTAGGTCAGCGCGTAGAGCACACCGTTCTGGACCACCAGCCCGATCCCGCTGAACAGCAGGAACAGCATGATTTCGCGGGAACGGGTCTTCTTGTCCGCGTCCCGGTACACCCAGTAGCGGTACCCCACGTAGTTCGAGGCGATCGCGATCAGCGTGGCGACGATATTGGCCCGGACGGTCTGCATGACGTCCAGCAGCGGCACCAGGACCACCAGCTGCACGACCACGCCGACTATGCCGACCACACCGAACTTCGCCAGCTCATTGATGAGCCGGCGGAGTACGGAGGGCGGCGCGGCGGGGGACTCGGCGCTGATGGTGGTCGTCATCGTCAGATGCCCGTCTCTTCGTCAGTGGCTCCGGCGGAGCGTCATTAAATGCTAGTTCGCACACACCTGTCCGGCATGGGGACGGCACGCGTATCTCATCCGACTCTCACGTTCTACGGTGCGCCCGCCCACGATAGACGATGGCTCGGAGCGCCTGCGCGGCCTGCGCCCTGGCCTGCGGTAATGCAGCCGCGGCCGTCCATATACCATCGAGCCTGTGACTTTTCCGGTAGTCGGCATGATCGGTGGCGGGCAGCTGGCCCGCATGGCCCACCAGGCGGGGATCCCGCTGGGAGTGCGCTTCAGGCTCCTCGCGGACACCCCGCAGGACTCCGCGTCCCTGGTGGTGAACGACGTCGTCCTGGGCGACTACCGGGACCTGGACACGCTGCGGCGCTTCGCGGCCGGCTGCGACGTGGTCACCTTCGACCACGAGCACGTCCCCACCGAGCACCTGCGGACGCTGCAGGCGGAGGGCGTGGCCGTCCGGCCCGGCCCGGACGCGCTGGTGTTCGCCCAGGACAAGGGCCTGATGCGGGCCAGGCTGGACCAGCTGGGCGTGCCCTGCCCCCGGCACCGGCTGGTCGCCGACCCGGCCGACGTCTCCGCCTTCGCCGCCGAGGGCGCGGGCTACCCGGTGGTGCTGAAGACCACCCGCGGCGGCTACGACGGCAAGGGCGTCTGGGTGGTCGCGGACGAGACCGAGGCAGCGGAGCCCTTCCGGGCCGGTGTGCCGGTGCTGGCCGAGGAGAAGGTGGACTTCGTCCGCGAGCTCGCCGCCGACGTGGTGCGCTCCCCGCACGGGCAGGCCGTGGCCTACCCGGTGGTCGAGTCCTGGCAGAAGGACGGCATCTGCCACGAGGTCACCGCCCCCGCCCCCGACCTCCCGGACGCGCTCGCGGCCGAGGCCCAGGCGCTGGCGCTGCGGATCGCCGGCGAGCTGGACATCACCGGCCACCTGGCGGTCGAGCTGTTCCAGACCCGGGACGGCCGGATCCTGGTCAACGAGCTGGCCATGCGCCCGCACAACTCCGGCCACTGGTCCATCGACGGCGCGGTCACCTCGCAGTTCGAGAACCACCTCCGCGCGGTCCTGGACCTGCCGCTCGGCGACCCGCGCCCGCGGGCCCGCTGGACCGTGATGGTCAACGTCCTCGGCGGCGACTACCCGGACATGTACCACGCCTACCTGCACTGCATGGCCCGCGATCCGGGGCTGCGCATCCACATGTACGGCAAGGACGTGAAGCCCGGTCGTAAGGTGGGCCATGTCACCGTCTTCGGCGACGACCTGGACGACGTCCGGGAGCGCGCCCGCCACGCCGCCGCGTACCTGCGCGGCGACATCACCGAGTAGTCGTCAGTAGGAGAGCTGGAATGCCTGAGCAGCCCTTGGTCGGCATCGTCATGGGATCGGACTCCGACTGGCCGGTGATGGAGGCCGCGGCGAAGGCCCTCGACGAGTTCGAGGTCGCCTACGAGGTGGACGTCCTCTCCGCGCACCGGATGCCCCGCGAGATGATCACCTACGGGGAGGAGGCCGCCGGGCGCGGCCTCAAGTCGCTCATCGCCGGCGCGGGCGGCGCCGCCCACCTGCCCGGGATGCTGGCCTCGGTCACCACGCTGCCGGTCATCGGCGTCCCGGTGCCGCTGAAGTACCTGGACGGCATGGACTCGCTGATGTCGATCGTGCAGATGCCGGCCGGGGTGCCGGTCGCCACCGTGTCCATCGGCGGCGCCCGCAACGCCGGGCTGCTCGCGGTGCGGCTGCTGGCCGCCTTCGACCCCGAACTCGCGGAGAAGATGCGGGACTTCCAGCTGGAGCTGAACAACCAGGCCGCGGACAAGGGCAAGAAGCTCCGGGCCAAGGTCGGCGGCGCCAGCAGCTTCGGCTTCGGCGGATGAGCGCGGACGCCGCCGGCGCGGACCTGCTGGCCGAGGCCCGCGCGCTGCTCGCCGCGCACCCGGTGGTGGACGGCCACAACGACCTGCCCTGGGCCCTGCGCGAGCAGGTCGGCTACGACCTGGACCGGCGCGACATCGCCGCCGACCAGCGCGCCCATCTGCACACCGACCTGGACCGGCTGCGGGCCGGCGGGGTCGGCGCGCAGTTCTGGTCGGTCTTCGTCCGCTCCGACTACGCCGGGGACCACGCGGTCAGCGCCACCCTGGAGCAGATCGACCTGGTGCACGCCCTGGTCGCCCGCTACCCGGACCGGCTGCGGCTGGCCCTCGGCGCGGACGACATGGAGTCGGCCCGGGCGCACGGCCGGATCGCCTCGCTGATGGGGGCCGAGGGCGGCCACTCCATCAACAGCTCGCTGGCCACTCTGCGGGCCCTGTACACCCTGGGCGTCCGCTATATGACGCTCACTCACAACGACAACCTGCCCTGGGCGGACTCCGCCACGGACAAGCCGGTGGCCGGCGGCCTGACCCGCTTCGGCGAGGAGGTCGTCCACGAGATGAACCGGCTGGGCATGCTGGTCGACCTCTCGCACGTCTCCGCCGACACCATGCGGGACGCGCTCAGGGTCACCCGCGCGCCGGTGCTCTTCTCGCACTCCTCCTCGCGCGCGGTCTGCGACCACCCGCGCAACATCCCGGACGACGTGCTGGAGCAGCTGCCCGGCAACGGCGGTGTGGCGATGGTCACCTTCGTCCCCAAGTTCATCCTGCCCGAGGCCATCGAGTGGACCCGGGCCGCCGACGTCAACATGGAGGCCAACGGCTTCCACGCGCTCGACACCACCCCGGACGCGATGGTGGTGCAGCGGGCCTTCGAGGCGTCCCACCCGCGCCCCCGGGCCAGTGCGGCGACCGTGGCCGACCACCTCGACCACATGCGCGAGGCGGCCGGGGTGGACCACATCGGCATCGGCGGCGACTTCGACGGCACGGCGTTCACCCCGGACGGCCTGGAAGACGTCTCCGGCTACCCCAACCTGATCGCCGAACTGCTCGGGCGCGGCTGGTCCGAGGCCGACCTCGGCAAGCTGACCTGGGGCAACGCGGTCCGGGTGCTGCGCGACGCGGAGCGGGTGGCCCGTGAGCTGCGGGACCGGCGGCCCTCCATCGCCACGATCCAGCAGCTGGACGGCTGATGTCCGCCGACCTGGTGTTCACCGGGGGACCGGTCTTCACCCCCGGCGGTACGGCCTCCGCCGTGGCCGTCGAGGGGGAGCTGATCAGCGCCGTCGGGCACGACGAGGTGCGCGCGCTGATCGGGCCGAAGACCGAGGTGGTGGACCTGGCCGGGCGGTTGCTGCTCCCCGGCTTCCAGGACGCGCATGTCCACGCCGTCTTCGGCGGCGTGGAACTCGGCGAATGCGACCTCACCGGCACCACCGACCCGGCCGAGTACCAGCGCAGGATCCGCCGCTACGCCGAGGCCCACCCCGAGCGGGAGTGGATCACCGGCGGCGGCTGGTCCATGGAGAGCTTCCCCGGCGGCACCCCCACCCGGCAGCTGCTGGACGCCCTGGTCCCCGACCGCCCGGTCTACCTGGTCAACCGGGACCACCACGGCGCCTGGGCCAACACCCGGGCCCTGGAGCTGGCCGGCCTCACCGCCGACAGCCAGGACCCCGCCGACGGCCGGATCGAACGCGAGGCCGACGGTACCCCCAGCGGCACCCTGCAGGAGGGCGCGACCGTCCTGGTCGCCCGGCTGGTCCCGCCCAGCACGCCGGAACAGCGGCTGGCCGGGCTGCTGCGGGCGCAGCGGCTGCTGCACTCGCTCGGCATCACCGGCTGGCAGGACGCCATCCTCGGCGAGTTCAACGGCCAGGCCGACCCGTCCGACACCTACCTCGCCGCGGCCGAGGCGGGCACCCTCACCGCGCGGGTGAACGGCGCCCTGTGGTGGGACCGCTCGCGCGGCGCCGAGCAGATCCCCGAACTGGTCGAACGCCGGGCCCGCCTACGGGCCGGACGCTTCCGGGCCGACTCGGTGAAGATCATGCAGGACGGCATCACCGAGAACTTCACCGCCGCCATGACCAGCCCCTACCTGGACAGTTGCGGCTGCGCCACCGCCAACAGCGGCCTCAGCTTCGTCGATCCGCAGGCCCTGCTCGGTTATGTCACCGCCCTGGACGCGCTCGACTTCCAGGTGCACTTCCACGCCCTCGGCGACCGCGCGGTGCGCGAGGCCCTGGACGCGGTCGAGGCCGCGCGCCGCGCCAACGGATGGCGCGACACCCGGCACCACCTGGCCCACCTCCAGGTGGTCCACCCGCAGGACGTGCCGCGGTTCCGGGCGCTGGGCGCGGTCGCCAACATCCAGCCGCTGTGGGCCGCGCACGAGCCGCAGATGGACGAGCTGACCATCCCGTTCCTGGGCGGCGACAGCGCCTCCTGGCAGTACCCCTTCGGCGACCTGCTGCGGGCCGGTGCGACCCTGGCCTGCGGCAGCGACTGGCCGGTCAGCAGCCCCGACCCGCTGCAGGGCATCCATGTGGCGGTCAACCGGCGCGGCCACGGCGAGGAGCGGCCGGTGTTCCTGCCCGGGCAGCGGCTGGACCTGGCCACCGCGCTGACCGCGTACACGGCCGGTTCGGCCCATGTGAACCACCACGACCGGACCGGCACCATCCGGGTCGGCGCCCTCGCCGACCTGGCCGTCCTCGACCGCGACCCGTTCGCCGGCCCGCCGGAGCAGATCGGCGCGACCGGCGTCGCCCGCACCTACGTCGGCGGCGAGCAGGTCTGGGCGGCGCCGGGGGAGTGACTCAGTCCGGCAGCCCGCGCTCCGCGGCCCGGACCGCCACCGCCCAGGCCACCGCCAGCAGCACCACGGCACCCACCAGCGGCAGCGCCGGGAACCGGGTCGCGGCGTCGGCCGAGTCCGAGGTGAAGGCGTCACGGATGGCGCTGTTCACCGGCGAGCCCGGGGCGACCAGCAGCACCAGCGAGGCCGCGGCCAGGCTGAGCACGGCCGTCGCCGGGCGGTTCAGCAGCGGCGGCGCGCAGAGCGCGCCGAGCGCGGTGCCCGCGAGCAGTCCGATCAGCACGGCGGTGCCGCCGTCCCTGGCGATCGCGGCCAGCGGCGGATTCGGGACCCCCAGCGGCGGGCTGCTGAGCGTCCACTCGAACACCCCGGCCACCACCGCCAGTACCGCGCCGCAGGCCAACGCGGCGCAGAGCGCGGCCAGTTGGGCCCGCCGCGGCCCGCTCGCCGCCGCCACACAGGCCCGGGCCGCGCCGGGCTCCCCGGTGAGGACGGTACGGGTGAGCCAGCCCGTGCAGGGGACCAGCATCCCGGCGCACCAGCCCAGCGAGTCCCCGTACTGCTGCCCGCCGAACTGCCCGGCCACGATCAGCATGGCGAACAGCAGCACCGGCGGCAGCCAGCGCTGGGAACGGAGCAGCAGCCCGAGCTGATAGCGGATCAGATCCCTCATCGCACGCTCTCGATCCGGGCCCGGGGGTCCTCCCTGAGCTCCCGCAACAACTCCGCACTCTCGGTGCTCAGCGTGATCCGCACGGTACTGCTCTGCTCCGCGTCGGTGACCGCCACACCCCCGTCGCCGACCTGCCAGCGCAGCACCGGCCTGGCGGCCAGCCGGGCCGGGTCGTGGTCCACGAACAGCACGGTCCCGCCGCCCGCCAGCCGCTCGTCCACAGCGGTGTCCAGCTCGGCCCTGGCGTCCTGGTCCAGGCCGGTCCAGGCCTCGTCCAGCACCAGCAGCTCCGGTTCGCCGAGCAGGGCTTGGGCGACCGCGACCTTCTGGCAGGTGCCCTTGGACAGCTCGGCCAGCGGGGTCCGCGCGAAGGCCGCCGCGCCGAAACGTTCCAGCAGCTCCCCGGCCCGCTGCGCGGGCTCCCGCAGGCCGTGGATCCGGCCCAGGTGGCACAGGTAGTCGTGCGGGGTGAACGGCAGCGCGGCCGGAAAACGCTCCGGCACATACGCCCGGCGCGCGGGCCGGTCCCGCACGCTGCCCCGGGTGGGGGAACACACCCCGGCCACCACCCGCAGCAGCGTGGACTTCCCACCGCCGTTGCCGCCCTGGGCCCGGATCAGCTGCCCGGCCGGAACGTCCAGGCTGACCCCGCGCAGCACCCACGGATCCCGGAGGCCGTACCGCACGCCGATACCGTCGAGTCGCATGAGCCCCAGACTAGAGGGGAATCACCCAGCCAAACGGGGGATCTCGATCGCCGGGCACCGGTCCATCACCATGGCCACCCCGGCCGCCCGGGTGCGCTCGTACGCGGCCTCGTCGATCACGCCGAGCTGGAACCAGACCGCCTTGGCGCCCACCGCGACCGCCTGGTCGGCGACCTCCCCGGCCAGGTCGCTGCGGACGAAGACGTCCACCACGTCGACCGGGAACGGCACCTCCGCAAGCGTGGCGTAGCCCTGCTCGCCGTGCACCGTCTCGGCCTTGGGGTGCACCGGCACCACCCGCTTGCCGAAGCGCTGCAGCACCCGGGCCACCCCGTACGCGGCCCGGGCCGAGTTGTTCGACAGCCCGACCACCGCCCAGGTGTCCCCGGTGCCGGTCAGGATCTCTCTCACCACGGCGTCGCTCATCCGCACTCCTTCAGTCCCCAGCGACAACCCCCTCGGCACCACCCGGCATTCCCTCAGCTGGGACGGCCCAGGGCCCGGTAGGTCCACCCCGCGTCGCGCCAGCGCTGCCGGTCCAGCACATTGCGGCCGTCCAGGATGCTGCGCTCGGCCACGACCTTGCCCAGGGCCTCCGGGTCCATCTCGCGGAACTCCTGCCACTCCGTCAGATGCAGCACCACATGCGCCCCGGTCACGGCGTCCAGCACCGAGTCGGCGAAGGACAGCGACGGGAACAGCTTCCGCGCGTTGTCCATCGCCTTGGGGTCGTACACCGTGACCTGCGCGCCCTGGAGCTGGATCTGCCCGGCGACGTTCAGCGCCGGCGAGTCCCTGACGTCGTCGGAGTTGGGCTTGAAGGCCGCGCCGAGCACAGCGACCCGGCGGTCCAGGAAGCCGCCGCCGCACTGCTCGCGGGCCAGCTCCACCATCCGGCCGCGGCGGCGCATATTGATGCTGTCGACCTCGCGGAGGAAGGTCAGCGCCTGGTCCGCGCCCAGCTCCCCGGCCCGGGCCATGAAGGCCCGGATGTCCTTGGGCAGGCAGCCGCCGCCGAAGCCGAGCCCGGCGTTGAGGAACTTGCCGCCGATCCGCTCGTCGAAGGCGAGCGCCGCCGACAGCTGCACCACGTCCGCGCCGGAGGCCTCGCAGACCTCGGCCATGGCGTTGATGAAGGAGATCTTGGTGGCCAGAAAGGAGTTGGCGGCGGTCTTCACCAGCTCGGCGGTCGGGAAGTCGGTGACGACGAAGGGCGTGCCCCGGCCGATCAGCGGCGCGTACACCTCGCGCAGCGTCGCCTCCGCCTCGGCGCTGCGGACGCCGACCACCAGCCGGTCCGGGTGCAGGGTGTCGTCCACGGCGTAGCCCTCGCGCAGGAACTCCGGGTTCCAGGCCACCTCGGCCCCGGCCCCGACCGGAGCCGCCGCCGCCAGCCGCTCGGCCAGCCGCTCGGCGCTGCCGACCGGGACGGTCGACTTGCCGACAACCAGCGCGGGCCGGTGCAGATGCGGCGCGAGCAGGTCGAACGCCGACTCCACATAGGACATGTCACAGGCGAACTCGCCGCGCCGCTGCGGGGTGTTGGTGCAGATGAAGTGCACGTCGCCGAACGCGCCGACCTCCTCCCACGAGGTGGTGAAGCGCAGCCGCCCGGTGGAGCCCTCGATCCCGGCCACATGCTTGCGCAGCAGCTCCTCCAGCCCGGGCTCGTACATCGGGACCCGGCCGGAGGCCAGCGTGGCGACCCGTTCCGGGAGGATGTCCAGGCCGAGCACCTCGAAACCGAGCTCGGCCATGCAGGCGGCATGGGTGGTCCCCAGGTAGCCGGTGCCGATGACGGTGAGCTTCACCTAGATCTCCAAGGGTGGGTGGACAGCGAACCGGGCCCGGTGATCCTACCCAGCCCCGCTGAGTGCTGTTGTGCACGTCACGCCCGTACCAGGTACTCGGAAGCCCTAGAATTTGCTCAGAGCGGCATGTTACTTAACGGTAGATAACTTGGGGTGAGGCGCATGGCGTCCAACGGCACGGCAGACTTCGACCTGTTCCGGATCTCCGAGGAGCACGAGATGCTCCGCGACGCGGTGCGCTCGCTCGCCGAGGCGAAGATCGCACCCTTCGCCGCCGAGGTGGACGAGCAGGCCCGCTTCCCGCAGGAGGCGCTGGACGCGCTGACCAGCAGCGATCTGCACGCCGTGCACGTACCCGAGGAGTACGGCGGCGCCGGCGCCGACGCGCTGGCCACCGTCATCGTGATCGAGGAGGTGGCCCGGGTCTGCGCCTCCTCCTCCCTGATCCCCGCGGTCAACAAGCTCGGCTCGCTGCCGGTGATCCTGTCCGGCGACGAGGCGCTCAAGCAGAAGTACCTGACCCCCCTGGCGGCCGGCTCCGGCATGTTCTCCTACTGCCTCTCCGAGCCGGACGCCGGCTCCGACGCCGCGGGGATGAAGACCCGCGCGGTCCGCGACGGCGACTTCTGGGTGCTCAACGGCGTCAAGCGCTGGATCACCAACGCCGGCGTCAGCGAGTACTACACCGTCATGGCGGTCACCGACCCCACCCAGCGCAGCAAGGGCATCTCCGCCTTCGTGGTGGAGAAGGGCGACGAGGGGGTGACCTTCGGCGCCCCGGAGAAGAAGCTCGGCATCAAGGGCTCGCCGACCCGCGAGGTCTACCTCGACAACGTCCGGATCCCGGCCGACCGCATCATCGGCGCCGAGGGCACCGGCTTCGCCACCGCAATGAAGACCCTGGACCACACCCGCATCACCATCGCCGCCCAGGCCCTCGGCATCGCCCAGGGCGCCCTGGACTACGCGGCCGGGTACGTCAAGGAGCGCAAGCAGTTCGGCAAGGCCATCGCCGAGTTCCAGGGCATCCAGTTCATGCTCGCCGACATGGCCATGAAGCTGGAGGCCGCCCGCCAGCTCACCTACGCCGCCGCGGCCCGCTCCCAGCGCAACGACGCCGACCTCACCTTCTTCGGCGCCGCCGCCAAGTGCTTCGCCTCCGACGCCGCCATGGAGATCACCACCGACGCCGTCCAACTCCTCGGCGGCTACGGCTACACCCGCGACTACCCCTTGGAGCGCATGATGCGCGACGCCAAGATTACGCAAATCTACGAGGGCACCAACCAGGTCCAACGCATCGTCATGGCCCGCAACCTGCCGTAACTGATTCCCCCAGCCGCTCAGAGGCACCCCACGGGGTGCCTCTCGGCTTTCCCCTCCCCGATCAGCCACTTCCCGGCTGCACGCCAACTCCCGCCTCGGCGAACTTATGCGGGAACGTGACTAACCGAGTTGTCACGCTTGTGAGCGGGCATGACGCCCTCGAAGCTTGGGACGGCCGATCAACGGAAGGGAAGGCATGGCACAGGACTTGAAACTGACCATGATCGCTGGAGGCTGCCCAACTGCGGGGGACGACGATCCTCCGTGTGACTCGGGGGACTGCCCTACGGTCTTCACGACCAATCGGCCCGGAACTCTCGCCGTTCAGGGTTACACGGTCGCGCATGTGACGCCGGACGGGGAAGCCGTCGTGACGATCCCGGAGAGCGTCCTGAGGGAGGCCGTCCGTGCTCTTGGATGGTGAACGATGGTCGGCCTACTTCCGGGACTACAAGCGCTCGGCGTGGCGTCTCGAAGTACAGCCCACGTACACGATGCCGGCTGAGGCTGAGAGCGTGGCGCGCTTCCTCCGTGGCGAGCCGAAGCCCGGCGCGCACAACGCGGCATGGCATGTGACGGTGGGGCAAGCTGTGGCAGAGGGGAAGACGTTCGGCCGTGTCCGTGTGATTCGTGAGCCGCTGACGGACTACATCCGGTATCAGTCGGCATGGGGCATCCCTGGCAATATCGAGGCCGGAGAGGACATCCGTGTACTCGACCTGACGCGCCGGACACTCGACCTGCCGGAGCAGGACTTCTGGATGTTCGATGAATCCGTGGTCGTTCACCTGAACTACCGTCCCGATGGAACTCAGATCAACCGTGAGCTGATCGAGAGCCCCGACCTGTCGAAGTACCTCCGCTGGCGGGATCTGGCGCTGGCGGAGTCCGTACCGTTCGCAGAGTGGAACAGTGCTCGAACCTGAATATCAAGGACGGCAGAGAAAAGACCTGGCGCAGGCCCTCCGGGATCTGCGCCAGGCTTCTGGTTTGTCAGGACAGCGGCTGGCAGTCCGATGCAATATGAGCCAAGCGAAGATCAGTCGGATAGAGACAGGAAAGACTCTGCCGACTGTCATCGACGTCGAGCGCATCCTTTCGGGTCTCGGAGTTCCCCAGGAGATTTCACGGGATCTGGTCGCCCTGGCGCGCACCGCGAACGTCGGCTACACGGCTTGGCGAACCTACGCCCGACTGGGCCTGTATCAGAAACAGGCTGAGCTGCAGGCACTTGAGAATTCGTCACGCAGGATGTTCCATTTCCTCCCCGCTATTCCGACGGGACTGCTCCATGTTCCCGCGTACGCTACGCGGACGCTCGAGAGGACGCTGCCGACCGCACCGGCCCGCGACGTGGCCCGCGCTGTACGGGCGCGCATGGAGCGCCAGGCTGTCCTCGACGACCGGTCGCGGCACTTCACCTTCCTGATGACCGAGCAAGCCGTCAGGTGGCAGCGTGCCAGCCTGCCGGTGATGGCGGATCAGGCGGCGCACATGGCGGAGGTGGCCGAGAAGCCCAATGTGGAGATCGCGATCATCCCGCACTCGGCGCAGGTCCCCGCCACGCCGCTGAATATCTTTGTGATCTATGACGACCGCTTGGTGACGATTGAACTGTTCTCCGGTGAGGTGGTACTGCGCGATCCGCAGGATGTGAGATATCACCGCGACCTTTTCGACCTGTTCCTGAGCCATGCACTCAGGGGTGCCGACGCCACGGCGTTCCTTCGGCGGTGTGCAGCCGAGTTTATGCAGCAACGAGGATAGTGCTCGATATTCTCCCTTGCCAGTTCTAGCCTGATGATGTAAGTCGAACATCACCGGCAGGGAGCGCGATAAGTGATGATCTACGGACCACCCGCAGCAGTTTCCTACTCGGTGCTATGGGATCTCGAATCACGCGTGTGGCGCGTTGCCGACGAAGCGACTGGCCTCTGCCTGGTGGACGACCAGGGCCAGCAGCGCGCTTGGGACAGCTTCTCTATCGCATGGCATGAAGCTCGCAAGGCGGAAAGGACAGCAGCGTGAGCGCACAACTGGCCGACGATTGCAGTGAGTGTCTGCGACTCGCCGAACAGGAACAGGTCGCCGTATTGACTGGCGACCGCTCCCGACATACTGATGTAAGAGTGCCCTGGCAAAGACACATGCGGCGGAAGAGGAGGCCGGGGCTGATGCGTGTCGCAGGAGCGGGCTACGGCGAACGCACTGCGCCTTTTCACCACCCCTGCACGGGAGGGGGTGGGACGGGGCGGGGTGGTCGCGGCAGGGGCCGTCAAAGCGAGAAACGGATGTAGCGGCGTAGCAAGGGCACCTCGACTCCACACCATCCGTTTCGCAGCAGGCCCCAGAGCGACTACCCCGACCCGGCCCGCCCCCGACCCCGCGCACCCACCCGCGCCGCGGCGGACCGAAACCCGGCACCGGCTAAGGACCCGCGTCTGAGTCGGGGTCGGGGGGTGGATCGGGATTCGGCTCGGGGGGTTCCGGGGGTGGGGGCCCGGTGGTGGGGCGGATGTGGCCGTACTTGAGGACGCGGCCGATCAGCGGCCCCAGCAGGAAGGCGGCCACGAACCAGATCGCGATGACCACCAGCACGATTCGCACGGCACCCCAGGGATATCTCGGTGACGGAGCGCTCACGCCGTATGACGTTCCGGCACCATCATCCCGCCCGAATGTGCCGCCCCGTCAACTGTTCGGGGGAGCGGGGTGCGAGGACCGGCGCACGCCGCCCGCCACGCACCCCACCATCACGCCCCCCGCGCCGCCAGCCGTGCCGCCCCCGCCGCCGCCCCCGCCGCCGCCCGCGCCGCGCCCCCTAAGCCACGCCCCCCGCCGCCGCCCCGGCCCCGCAGCCCCTGCAGCCCCAGCCGCTCCCCGCGTCGCGCCCCCTATGCCACGCCCCCCGCCGCCGCCCCCGGCCCGGCGCTCCCCGGCCCCGCGGCCCCGAGCAGCCCCGACCCCGCCGCCCCGAGCAGCGCCGCCGCCGCTTCCACGTCGGGCGTGAGGTCACGGTCCGCGTTCCCGGGGTCGAGGACGGCGCCGGCCTCCTGCTGGAAGCGCCCCAGCGGCCCGGCCGGGTCCAGGATGATGCCGTGCATCCGCAGGGCGCGGATCGCGGCGACGAGTTCGCAGCCGAGGATCAGCCGCAGGATGCCGACGCTCGCCAGCAGCTGCCGGGCCCCGGTCGCAGCAAAGCTGGCGTGCTCCTCGACCCCCCGCGACAGCACCGCGTGTCCGAGGGTCACCGGCTGTGCCAGGTGCCGGAGTTCGGCCAGCGCCGACTGCGCCGCGTACTCGGTGATCATGATGCCGCTGCTGCCCTCCTCGTCCTGGGCCAGGAACGGGGGCAGCCCGGTGAACACCGGGGAGACCAGCACCCCGACCCGCGCGCTGGAGAGCTGCGCCGTGCCCAGCAGCGCCAGCCGCAGCTGATCCATGGACAGCGCCAGCGAGGCCTGGTGGAAGCCGCCGTGGTGGTGGTACTCGGCCGGCTCCAGCGACAGCAGCGGGTTCTCGGCGGAGCAGTTGAGCTCGATCGCCAGCACCTGCTCCAGCGCGTCCGACGCGTCCAGCGCCGCGCCGTGCACCTGCGGCAGGCAGCGGAAGCCGAACGGGTCCTGGATCAGGGCCGGCTCCCAGGGCACCGGGTCCAGCAGCTCCCGCATCCGCGCCGCGACCCTGGTCGCCCCGGCGTAGGGCCGCAGCGCGTGCACCACCGCGCCGTAGGGCTCGGTGGAGCCGCGGACCACCGTCAGCGACAGCGCCGCGATCAGCGGCACGGTGTCCATCAGCAAGCTCAACTCATGCTGGGCCAAAGCAGCCTGACCGATCGTCAGTGCACTGCTCGACATCAGCGGCAGCGCGTCCCAGCGGTCCAGCCGCAGCGGCGCGGGCGCGGGACCCTCACCCGTCCCGCTTCGCCAGGGCTGCTCCCCGGCCAGGGCGAGGCCGAGTTCGGCCAGCGCCGAGAGATCCCCGGTGCCGACCGAGCCGTACTCGTGGACGACCGGGACGTGTCCGCTGCGGAGCGCGTCGGCGAGCCGGTCGGCGACCTCGGCACTGATCGCGGAACCTGCCCTGAGCAGCTGGTTCAGCCGTACCGCGAGCATCGCCCGGGTCTGCTCGACCGGGACCAGCGGGCCGATGCCGCCGCTGTGGCTGCGCAGCAGGCGTATGCCGTGGCCGGCCGCGGCCTCGTCGGTGATCGTGGTGGTGCGGTTGGCGCCGACGCCGGTGGTGAGGCCGTACACGCGCTGGCGGGTGACCACCTCCTCGGCGACCTTGCGGGCCTGGACCATCCGCTCGCGGGCAGCCGGGTCGACGTCGGGGACGGCACTGTGCCGGGCGAGGGCGGTGACGTCCGCGGGGGTGAGTGAGGCGCCGTCCAGGGTGAGTGTGCGCGGGGTCACGGGTGCACTGTGCCTTCCGGGGTCGAGGCGGGTGCCCGGGTCCGGCCGGGCCGCGCCGATCGCACGGATGCTCATCGGCAGCACGAAGGTACCCAACCAAACCGTTCGGTTCATCCCCCGTCCCGCCAGTTGACCACCAGCCCGTCAGTTCATCCCGCGCCGCCGGATCTGCTCCCACAGGTTCAGCCCCACCAGCAGCCCGGCCTGCAGGCTCAGCGTCGCCAGGGCCGGGAGCCTCGGCGCGGCCGGCAGCAGGCACAGCATGACCGCGGCGCCGACCAGCCGGGTCATCGAGTGCAGCCGGAACATCCGCCAGCGGGTGTAGCCGAAGGTGGCCAGGTAGAGCGCGCAGCCGCCGAGCAGCAGCGCGCCGCCGCCGGCCGAGAGCGGGCGGCCGGGGAACTCCACCGACTCGGTGAGGCCGACCGCGACCGCGATGATCGAGCCGACCAGGCTCAGATGCGCGTACGACAGCACCTGGCGGACCATGTCGACCTGGATGACCGCGGTGGTGACGGCATGGCGCATGGCGTCCGCCGCGTAGGCGAAGTAGACCCACCACAGCGCCGAGATCAGTACGAAGGACACCGCGACGGCGATCAGTTCGGCGGCGGTCAACTGCTGGATGCCCGCGACCGGTTCGCCGACCGAGACGATGGTCTCGCCGAGGGCGATCAGCACAAACAGGCTGAAACGTTCCGGCAGGTGGCCCGGGTGGATCTGCACCCTGGCCTTCAGATGCCGCCGGGTCAGCGCCGGGGTGGACAGGTCGATGGCCGCGGCCAGCGCCCACACCCCGGTCCTGGCACCGCCGTGCAGCAGGCCGCCGAGCACCAGCAGCGGCCCGGTCAGCGCCGCGCCGACGCCGAACGGGCCGAGCAGCGCCCCGCCCAGCCATTGCGTCCTGGCCGCGAGCAGCAGCCGGACCGCGAGGTAGGCGCAGCCGAACAGCAGCCCGCGGCCCCCGTACGCCTGCGGCACGGCGAGGGCCATGAACAGGCCGCCCAGGCCGATCGCGAAGATGGTGACCCGGTCCACCGGGTTGTCGACGTCATGGGTGCTGGCCTGGATCGAGGTGCCGACCCAGGCCCAGTACAGCGGGACCAGGACGACCAGGGCGCGGCCGACGCCGGCCCAGTCGTGCCGCGCGTGCAGCATCGCCGAGACCTGGGTGACGCAGAGCACGAAGACCAGGTCGAAGAACAGCTCGGCGTTGGTCACCCGCTTCTCCGGCAGCTCCCCCTCGACGCCCGCGGTCCCCTCGGCGCCCCCGGAGGCACTGTCAGAGACCTCGCCGACCCCGCCCGGTTCCGTCACTGCTTCCGTCATCTGGCCGATCCTGCCATGGTGTTGACCTCCGCGGTGGGGGACCGGTACGCGAAGCTCAGTGCGAGGCCCCGCCCAGGTTGAGCGCCACCACCCCGCCGATGATCATGGCGATCCCGGCCAGCTTCCAGGCGTTGACGCCCTCGTTGAGGAAGGCGAAGCCGATCGCCGCGATCACCGCGGTGCCGACCCCGGACCAGATCGCGTACGCCGTGCTCACCGGGATGTGCTTGAGCGCCTGCGCCAGGAAGGCGAAGGACAGCCCGTACCCGAGGACCACGACCAGGCTGGGCAGCAGCCGGCTGAAGCCGTCGGTGTACTTGAGCGAGACGGTCGCGCAGATCTCGCTGCCGATGGCGATGGCGAGGAACAGGAACGGCATGGGCGGGTCGGCCTCCGGATCGGGTGGTGCGGTGCGATCAGCGTCAGCCCCAAGCTTCGCCGACCCGCACGAGCGTACGAAGCAGCGGGAGGTCCACCTCCAGCAGGCTGCCGACCACCGTCCGTCCGCGCGCGGCCTGGACCGGGACCGCGGAGGGGACGGCGAGCACGGCGCAGCCCGCCGCCTCGGCGGAGGCGATGCCGGTCGGGGTGTCCTCCACCGCGACGCAGCGGGACGGGTCCACCCCGAGTGCCTCGGCCGCGGCCAGGTAGGGGTCGGGGGCGGGCTTGGTCCTGGGCGTCTCCCCGGCGGCGAAGGACACCGCGAAGCGGTCCCGGCCGAGGGCCTTCAGGACGATGTCCACCACCGGCCGGGGCGAGGCGGAGACCAGGGCGACGGTGACGCCGCCGGCGGCGAGCTCGTCCAGCAGGTCCAGGACGCCGGGCAGCGGGACCACCCTGGCCTGGACCAGGCCGGCGAAGCGCCGCTCCAACGCGGTGCACAGCCGGGCCAGCGGCATCCGCGCCGCCGCCGCGTCGGCCGCCGGACCGACCGCCGCCGTCGCCGGACCGACCGCCGCCGCCGGACCCGACGGCCCGGCCGGGCCCGCCGCCGCGTCGGCCGCGAGCCGTCCGTGCAGGTGCTCGGCGGTGTCCTCGATGGCGCGGCCGAGGATGTACGGCTGGTCGTCGGGGCCGAGGGTGAGGCCGAGCAGGTCGGCCTCGGCGGCGACCGCCTGCTGCCACAGGCCCTCGGTGTCGACCAGGGTGCCGTCCATGTCGAACAGGACGGCCTGGAGCCGGGTGAGCTGGTTCGGAAGGGTCACGGGCGGGTGGCCACCAGTACCGGACGCTCGGCCAGGTCCACGGTGACGCCGGTGCCCGCGGGCAGCGCGGCGGCGTCGTGGGTGGCCAGGTCGACCTTGACCGTCCGGCCGTCGGGGAGCTGCACGGCGAGCCGGGTGACCGGCCCGAGGAAGGTACTGCCGACCACTACAGCGCCACTGCCCCCCTGCGCCGTGAGCAGCACGTTCTCCGGCCTGACCAGTACCTCGACGTCCTGGTCGGGGCCGGTCCTGGCGCCGTCCACGGGCAGTCTGCGGCCGAGTACCTCCACCGTGCCGGGGTCCTGGCCGACCCGTCCGGAGATCCGGTTCATGGTGCCGACGAACTCGGCGACGAAGGCCGTGGAGGGGCGGGCGTAGAGCTCGGCGGGGGTGGCGCACTGCTCGAGCCGCCCGGCGTGCATCACCGCGACCCGGTCGGCCATCGACAGCGCCTCCTCCTGATCGTGCGTCACAAACAGGGTGGTGATCCCGAGTTCCTTCTGCAGCCGGCCGATCTCCTCGCGGAGGTTCAGCCGGACCTTGGCGTCCAGCGCCGACAGCGGCTCGTCCAGCAGCAGCACCCGGGGGCGCAGCGCCAGCGCGCGGGCCAGCGCGATGCGCTGCTGCTGGCCGCCGGAGAGCTGGTGCGGGTAGCGGTCGCCGTACTGGGGCAGGCCGACCAGTTCGAGCAGCTCGTCCGCCCGACCCCGCCGCTCGGCCGTCCCCGTGCCGCGCATCCGCAGTCCGAAGGCCACGTTGTCACGGGCGTTGAGGTGCGGGAACAGGCTGTAGGACTGGAACACCATGCCGGCGTCGCGGCGGTGCGCCGGGATCCCGGTGATGTCCTTGCCGTCGACCAGCACCGCGCCCGAGTCGGGGGTCTCGAACCCGGCGACCATGCGCAGCGCCGTGGTCTTGCCGCAGCCGGACGGGCCGAGCAGGGCCAGCAGTTCGCCGGGCTGCACGGTGAGGTCCAGGCCGTCCAGGGCGGTGGTCGCGCCGTAGCTGCGGCGCAGTCCGCGGAACTCGACGGCGGCGCCGGTGTCGCCGGTGTCGCCTTCGGTCGGCAGTACCGGTCCGGGACCGGTGGTGTCGTTGACGGCGGTGGGGGCCGTTTCGGTCATCGGGGGCTCCCTAGGTGGTCAGGTGGTGGTGGGGGTCGAGGCGCCGCGGCGGCTGCCGCCCGCGGAGAGCAGGAGCAGCAGCAGCCAGGTGAGCAGCAGGCTCACGATCGAGACGGCGGTGGTCACGTCGCCCGCTCCGGCGGCGTTGCCGTTGACGATCCAGACCGCGAAGGTCGGGAAGTTGAGGATCGAGGAGGCCGTGAACTCGCCCAGCACCAGGGCCAGGGTGAGGAACGCCGTGTTGAGCAGCGCACCGCGGAGGTTGGGCAGGATCACCGTGACGATGGCGCGCCCGCGTCCGGCGCCGTTGTTCTGCGCCGCCTCCAGCAGGGTGCGGACGTCCAGCGCCCGCATCCCGGCGTCCAGGGTGCGGTAGGCCAGCGGCAGCGCCATCACCACGTAGGCCAGCAGCAGGATCACCGGGAAGTCGGGGTTCTGCAGGTCCACGAAGAACTGGAACCCGGAGGAGCCCACCGGGAACTGGTTGCTGCCCCAGCTGAGGATCTTGGTGACGCCGGCGGTGAAGGCGATCACCGGGACCACCAGCGGCAGCGTGCAGGTCAGTTCGACCAGGGTGCGCAGCCGCGGGCCGCCGAGCCGGACCGCGACGACCGCGGGGACCAGCAGCAGGTAGACCACGGCGATGGTGGCCGCGGCGAGCTCCAGCGAGAGCTGCAGGGCCGGCCAGAGGCCCTCGACCTTGAAGATCTGCTGGTAGGCGTGCAGCGTGAAGCCGTGCACCGGGTCGTCGACGGTGAACAGGATGGTGAAGGCGATCGGCACGACGAAGTACAGCCCGCAGACCAGCAGGATCAGTCCCCTGCCGTAGCGGGGACGGCCGCGGTCCCGGAGGAGTGTGTTCAGACCAGCCATCGGGCGCTCCGACGTTGCAGGGGCAGGTACACGGCCATCACCAGCACCGCGATGACCACCATGTCCACGCTCATCGCCAGGGCGACGTTGCCGGCGTCGGCGGAGACGTTGCCGTTGAGGGCGTTGGCGATCTGCAGGGTGATCAGCGGGACGGACGCGCCGACCATGGCGGCGGCGGTCGCGTACGCGGCGAAGGCCGTGCCGAAGAGCAGCACGAATCCGCCGAGCAGCGAGGGGGCGAGCACCGGCAGTGCGACGTAGCGCCAGTACTTCCACACCGTGGCGCCGTTGTTCTGCGCTGCCTCGCGCCACTGGCGGCGCAGCCCGTCCAGCGAGGGGAGCACGCTGAGCACCATCAGCGGGATGAGGAAGTACAGGTAGACCAGGTTGAGGCCCCAGAAGGTGTAGAGGCTCCAGCCGGCCTTGTCCAGGTGCAGCCGGGTGGTCAGCCCGCCGGCGTTGCCCAGGGTGGCGATGAAGGCGAAGGCCAGCGGCACCCCGCCGAAGTTGGCGAGCACGCCGGAGGCGCTGAGCACGGCGTGCCGCAGCGTCTTGAACCGGGAGGTGGCGACGGCCTGGGCCAGCATCAGCCCGATCACGGTGGAGATCAGCGCGGACACCGCGGACAGCTTGACGCTGCCCAGCAGGGCGGTCAGGTAGCCGCCCTCGAGCGAGGCGGTGAAGTTGCCCGAGGTGTAGGAGCTGGGGGCGCCGGGGGTGTTGGTGGTGAACGCGCCGTAGGCCATGGCGACGGCCGGCACGCCGAAACCCACGGCGACGAAGATCAGCAGCGGGGCGACAGCGAGGCGCCCCGCCGCCGCCCGGCGCAGCGTGCTGCGCAGGCGGCGGCGGGGACGGTCGTCCTCGGTCGCGCGGGGGGCAACCAGGTCGGTGGTACTCACCCGGCGATGGCCTTGGACCAGTTGCTCGCGAGCAGCGCCTTGGCCTTGGTGACCTGGTCGTCGGTCGGGAAGGTCGGGGTGCCGGAGACCGGCGGCAGCGCGGCGGCGGCCGTGGTGTCCAGGGTGCCCGCGCTCTTCATCGCGTCCATCTCGACCGGGCGGGCGAAACCGCCGAGGAAGAGGTTCTGGCCCTCGGTGCTGTAGAGGTACTCCTCCCACAGCCGGGCGGCGGCCGGGTGCGGCGCGCTCTTGTTGATGGCCTGGTTGTAGTAGTTGGCGTAGACGCCGTCCGTCGGGACGTTGACCTGCCAGTTGATGCCCTTGGACTTGAACTCGGCGGAGTAGCCGGCGTTCAGGTAGTCCCAGTCGATGGTGATCGGGGTCTCGCCCGACTCGACCGTGCTCTGCTTGGCCTGCACCGGGTTGAAGTTGCCGGCCTTCTTGAGCTTGGCGAAGAAGTCCAGACCGGGCTGGATGTTGTCGAAGCTGCCGCCGTTGGCGAGGGCCGCCGCGTAGACGCCGGCGAAGGCGGCACCGGCCTGGGTCGGGTCGCCGTTGAGCGCGACCATGCCCTTGTACTCGGGCTTGAGCAGGTCGGCGAAGGTCTTCGGGCAGTCCTTGACCTTGGACTCGTTGCAGCCGATGGAGATGTAGCCGCCGTAGTCGAAGGTCCAGGCGCCGTCGGTGGCGGCCTGACCGGTCGGGATCGAGGAGAAGGTGGCGACCTTGTAGGGGGCGAACAGGCCCTGCTTGGCGCCGCTCAGCGCGAAGGCGCCGCCGAGGTCGAGCACGTCGGGGGCGCGGCCCTGGCCCTTGCGGGTGGTGACCGCGTTGATCTCGTCCTGGCTGGAACCCTCGGGGTTCTCGTCGTTTATCTTGATGCCGTACTTCTTGGTGAAGCCGTCCATGATCGCGCCGTAGTTGGCCCAGTCGCGGGGGAGGGTGATCGCGTTCAGCGTGCCCTCCTTCTTCGCCGCGGCGACCAGCGCGTCCATGCCGCCGAAGTCGGCGGCGGAGGTCGCGGTCGCAGCACTCTTGCCGCCCGCTGCCGCACCTGCGGCGGGCTTCGTGGATGTCGAGGAACCACAGGCGCTGAGCGTGAGCGCTGCGGCCACCAGGCAGCCGGTGAGGGCGGCGGCCCGGGCGGGGGAGGGGGTCACGATGTCTCCTGACGAGGCGTCTGCATGCGGAACTTGTTTGGACAAGCTGGTGACAGTACGCCCGAGGAGGATGAAGGGAGAGTGAACGCAGTACGTCTGCCGGGGCTCATTTCCCTGTCGGTATTGTGCTCACTGGCCAGTGATTTCGCGTGCATGCCAGGTAACGGTACGATCACGGGGTTTGCCCTGGAGTTGATCGCCAACTGCTGTCCCTCGACTCCAGCTGTACACAACCCACCCATCCACCCCCGCACGGAGGTTCACGCTGTGTCCGCACGCCATGAGGAGATCGCCGAGGAGCTGCGCCGTGCCATCGACCGCGGCGAGTACCCGGTCGGCGGCACCCTGCCCACCGAGAGCGACCTCGCCGCCCGGTACGAGGTCTCCCGGGGGACGGTCCGCCAGGCGGTGGCCGCGCTGACCGCCGAGGGCCGGATCGGCTCCCGCCAGGGCGCGCGCCGGGTGGTCCTCGGCAACCGGCGCAGCCAGAGCTTCGCCGAGCTGCGCAGCTTCGCCCAGTGGGCCGGGGCGATGGGCCGCACCGCCACCGGCCGGGTGGTCGAGCAGTTCCGCCGTCCGGCCGACGCCGAGGACGTCGAGCGGCTGCAGATCGAGCCCGGCAGCGAGGTGCTCCAGGTGCTGCGGGTGCGCGGCCTGGACGGTGAGCTGGTGCTGGTGGAGCGCAATGTCTATCCGAGCTGGGTGGCCGGGGCGGTGGAGCGGCTGCCGGCCGACTGCGAGTCGGTGGTCCAGGCCCTCTACGACGACGTCGGGATCATCTTCGCCTACGGCGAGCACACCATCGACGCCGTGGCCGCCGGGACCCAGGACGCCGAGCTGCTCGGCATCCGCCGCGGCGGCCCGCTGCTGCGGATCCGGCGGACCACCACCACCCACGCCGGACGGCCGATCGAGTGGTCTGACGACCGCTACCGGCCGGGCTCGGTCAGCTTCGCCGTGTCCAACTCCATCGGCTCCAACCCGCTTGCCCGCCACGCAGAGTGACGGAACGTCAAAACCTGTTCAGCTACTGCCCGCAGTGCCTTCGGGGTTGGCCTCGGCGGTCACCGGGCGGTCGTTCTGGATCTCCGCGAACAGCGCGGCCGAACCGCTCGGCGACCACAGCACCGCGGAGGCCCCGCTCGGCGTGGTGTAGTCCTGCGTCGCCAGCGGCACCGTCACCCGCTTCCCGCCGGAGCCGCTGACCGCGTGCATCTGCCGGCCGAACTGCCCCAGCGTCCAGAGCCCGGTGTCCTGGTCCACCGTCAGCGACGCCAGGCAGGCGTTCAGGAACGGGTAGAGGGTGAACGGGTTCAGCCAGGTGCCCGGGTCGACCACCTGCTTGGCCATGGCCGACAGGAACTGCTGCTGGTTCTGGATCCGGCTGAGGTCGGAGTCGGGGAGGGAGTAGCGGGTGCGCAGCAGCTGCAGCGACTCGGTGCCGTCCAGGGTCTGGCAGCCGGCCTTGAGGTCCGCCCCCGACTTGGCGTCCACCACCGGGTGGGCCAGGCAGATCGGCACCCCGCCCAGCGCGTCCACGATGCGCACCACGCCGGTGAACCCGACCTCGGTGTAGTGGTCCAGGCGGATGCCGGTGTCCAGCTCCACCGTCCGCACCAGCAGCGGCGCCCCGCCGAGGGCGAAGGCCGCGTTGATCTTGTCCTTGCCGTGGCCCGGGATGTCCACGTAGGAGTCGCGCGGGATGCTCATCAGCACCGGGCCGTTCGCGCCCTGGTGCAGCACCATGATGGTGTCGGTGTTGAGACCGCTGTCGGAGCCGACATGCAGGTCCTGCTCCTGCCTGGCGGTCAGTCCGGCCCGGCTGTCGGAGCCGACGATCAGCCAGTTGGTGCCGGGCCCGTTCGCCGGACGGCCGCTGTAGTCGGTGATCGCGGCGACCTTGACCAGCTTGCCGTCGGCCCAGACGAAGGTCCCGGCGACCGCCACCGCCAGCAGTACCAGCAGGATCAGCACGGCCAGCAGCAGCACCTTCCACCAGCGCCGCCGCCGCTGCCCGGGACGCCGCTGCCGCCCGGGCCGCCCCCGGCGGCGGGGGGACAGCTCGGGCGGCAGCGGCGGCTCCGGACGGGTCATGACCCCAGCCTGTCAGCTGACGGGCGGTCAGCTGGGGAAGCTGGGCACCGCCGTGTCGTTCTTGAAGGCGTCGAAGACCTGGGTGGCCTCGGTCATGTTCCACTTCACCGCGTCGCCGGCCGGGGTCTGGTAGTTGGCGTCGGCGATCGGCACGGTGATGGTCTTGCCCTTGCCGCCCTGGACGCCCTTCATGGCGAAGAACATCGAGGCCAGGTCGGTCAGACCGACGTTGTTGTCCACGGTGAGCAGCGACAGGCCGCTGTCCAGGGTGGGGTAGAGCACGAACGGGTTCAGCAGCGTGCCCATCGAGGTGGCCTTGTGCGAGAGCGCGGCCAGGAACTGCTGCTGGTGCTTCATCCGGCCCAGGTCCTGGCTGGCCTCCTGGTGCCGCTCGCGGACGAAGGCGAGCGACTGGGTGCCGTTCAGGTCCTGGCAGCCGGCCTTGAGGTTGGCGCCGGAGGCCTTGTCGACGATCGCCTTGTCCAGGCAGAGGTGGATGCCGCCGAGGTCGTCCACCACATTGACGAAGCCGGAGAAGCCGATCTCGGCGTAGTGGTCGATGTGCAGGCCGGTGTTGAACTCGATGGTCTTCACCAGCAGCGGCCCGTCCCCGTAGGCGTAGGCGGCGTTGATCTTGTTTTTGGACGCGTTGTGCTTGATGCCCTTGCTGTCGGTCCAGGCCGGGATGGTGACGTAGGAGTCGCGCGGGATGCTCATCAGCGTGTTCCCGTTGCTGCCGATGTGCAGGATCATCATCGAGTCGGTGCGCGAGCCCGCGGCGTAGCCGGTGTGCAGCGCCTGCTGCTGCGCCTTGGACAGGCCCTGGCGGCTGTCCGAGCCGATGACCAGCCAGTTGGTGCCCTTGCCGGCCGGCGGGCGGCCCGCGTAGTCGGTCAGCACATTGGCGTGGTTCAGCTTGGAGTCGGCCCAGACATAGCTGCCGACACCGACCACCAGCAGCGTCAGCACCAGCGCGAACAGGGTGAACCTGACCTTCCGCCGCCGGGACCAGCCGGAGCGGCCGGATCCGCCGCCGCCGCGGGGTCCGCGCGGGCCGGGACCGCGCGGGTCCAGCTCGGGCGGCAGCCCGCCGGGGGTGCCGGCGTTCTCCCTGGCCGTCGGGTTCAGCCCGTCGGCCCGTCCGTACCCGGGGCCGGCCGACTGCTGCGGCACCTGCCGGCCCTGCTGGCCGCCCTGCTGCGGACCCGGGCGCCGGGTCGCCCCCGGGCCGCGCGGGTTCAGCCCGGGCGGCAGCGGCGGCTCGGCCTGGCTGTAGGCGGAGCCGTGGCGCTCGGGGGTGCCCGGCATCTGCGGCAGCCCCGGGTAGGCGCCGCCCGAAGCCCGGCCCGGCACCCGGCCGCCCGGCTCGCCCGGCCTGGTCGTACGAGTCTCCCAGCCGCTGATGTCCCGGCCGTCCGCGGCCGATCCCTCGTCCCAACCATCGCGCGTCGTCATACGGCTGAGGATGCCCTGCTTCGGGCCCGGGCAGGAGCCTCAAGCGGTCATTCTGGACACCTGTAGCAGTTTTGATGCACGTCGGTGAACGCTCCGTATCAGTGGCAGATCACCGAGTCACCGCGGTTGGCCGCGATCGGCGCCGCCGCGTCCGTGCCCGCCGACGCCGGGGCGCCTGCGGTCGGGCTCGGCGCGGCCACCGGGCGCACCGCGGTGAAGTCCCGGCCGAGCACCACCTGCATGGTGCCGCCCAGGCCGGCCACCGGCACCAGCCGCGCCCCCGGCAGCGCCGCCGCCAGGGTCCGCACCGACTGGTCCCAGCGCGGGTCGTAGCGCAGCACGGTACGGGCCGCGGTGTCCTGGCCCGGGGCGTTCAGGGCGACGCCGGTGGTGCCGAACCCGGCCGCGCGCAGTTCCCCGTCGGCCTTGCCGGCCAGGCCGGCCACCCCGGCCCCGTTCAGCACCTGCACCCGGATCTGCCCCGGCGGCACGCTCACCGCAGCCCCGGACGGGGCCGCGCCGGACGCCGCGGGCGCGGGCGGCGCGGTCAGCGGCCGGTCCTCGCGCAGCGCGGTGAACAGCGCCGCCGCGCGGGTCCGGTCCCAGAGCACGGTCGAGCCCCAGCGCGGCACCACGTGGTTGAGGTCCGCCAGCGGCACGGTGGCGAAGGAGGCGGAGGAGGGCCGCAGGTCCTTCAGCCGGGCGGCCAGCGCCAGCAGGTCCTTGCCGCTCAGCCCCTCGTCCGCCTTCACCGACTTCAGCACCGCGGCGGCCACGCTCTGCAGCCGGACCGGGTTGAGCAGGGTCCCGCTGCTGGTCGCCTGCTGGACGACCTGCGCCACGAACTTCTGCTGCCGCTGCATCCGGCCCAGGTCGGCGGTGGGGTCGACATAGCGGGCCCGGACGTACTTCAGCGCCTCGGCGCCGTCCAGGGTGGTGGTCCCGGCCGGCAGGTCGAGCCCGGACTTGGGGTCGTGCAGCGGCTTGCTGCTGCACACCGGGACGCCGCCGAGGGCGTCCACGGTGCTGACGAAGCTGAGGAAGTTCAGCTGCAGGTAGTGGTCGATGTGCAGCCCGGTCGCCTGTTCCACGGTGGCCACCGTCAGCGGCGGCCCGCCCATCCCGTACGCGGCGTTGATCTTGCCCATGCCCGCCGGGACCTGCTTGCCGGTGGCCGGGTTCAGATGGGCCGGGATGTCGACATAGCTGTCCCTGGGGATGCTGACCACGCTGGCCCGGTCCCCGGTCGCGGAGAGGTGCACCAGCATGATCGTGTCGGTGCAGTGGCAGGACTCGCCGCCCGCGTGCAGCGACTGCAGGACCTGCTTCGGCACGCCCTCCCGGTCGTCGGTGCCGACCAGCAGGAAGTTCAGCGCGGCGTCGTCGGCCGGGCGGTGGGTCAGCCCGCCGAACACGTCCACCCGGCCGATCGAGTCGCCGACCCCGCTGACCACGGCCCGGCCGATGCCGCTGGTGGCCAGCAGCGCGACGGAGAGCGTTCCGGCGAGCCAGAGGCCCCGGCGTCGGCGGCGGCGCGGGGTCGGGGTGGGCCGGTCACGGCGGTCGGCAGGCATCCCGTGGATGGTAGGTCCGGGCGGACCGCACGCTGCGGAGCCGGCCCGGGGTGTCGCGTTTGTCCCTCCTTCGGGCCCCTGTCGGATGATCCCGGGCTCTGTTTCAGGGCCTCGTTCCAGAGCCTCGATTCAGCGCGTCGCGGGCCCCGGCGGTACGGTGGCGGGCATATGAACGCGACCTCCGCCTCCGCCGCCCCGTCCGTCTCGGTGATCATGCCGGTGCTGAACGAGTCCAGGCACCTGCGTGAAGCAGTCCTGCGGATCCTCGAACAGGAGTACCCGGGCGACATCGAGGTGGTGATCGCCCTCGGCCCGTCCAAGGACGACACCGACCGGATCGCCGCCGAACTGGTCTCGGAGACCGCCGGCAGCGCCCGCGAGGTGCGTACCGTCCCCAATCCGACCGGCCGCACCCCGGCCGGGCTGAACGCGGCGATCCGCGGCTCGCGCCACCCGGTCGTGGTCCGGGTGGACGGCCACGGCCTGCTGACGCCCGGTTACATCGCCACCGCCGTCCGGCTGCTGGACCAGAAGGACGCCGCCAACGTCGGCGGCGTCATGCACGCCGAGGGCGAGAGCGACTGGGAGCAGGCCGTCGCCGCCGCGATGACCTCGAAGATCGGCGTCGGCAACGCGGCCTTCCACACCGGCGGCGCCGCCGCCCCGGCGGACACCGTCTACCTGGGCGTGTTCCGGCGCGAGGTGCTGGAGAAGCAGGGCGGCTACAACGAGGAGTTCATCAGGGCCCAGGACTGGGAGCTGAACTACCGGATCCGCCAGGACGGCGGGCTGGTCTGGTTCACCCCCGACCTGCGGGTGACCTACCGGCCGCGCCCCAGCGTCCGCACCCTGGCCCGGCAGTACCACGACTACGGCCGCTGGCGCCGGGTGGTCACCCGCTACCACCGCGGCTCGGTCAACCTCCGCTACCTGGCCCCGCCGGCCGCGCTGCTCGGCGTCGGCCTGGGCCTGGTCGGCGGCGCGGTGCTCAGCCCGCTGCTGTTCGTGGTCCCCGGCGGCTACGCGGCGGCGATCCTGCTCGGCTCGCTGCGCGAGGGCCGCGGCCTGCCGGCCCGGGCCAGGGTCCAGCTGCCGCTGGCGCTGGCCACCATGCACATGTCCTGGGGCTGGGGATTCCTCACCAGCCCCAGGTCACTGGCCCGCCGGGTGATCGCCAGCACGGCCCCGGCGGCCGGCTCGGTGGGGGACCGGACCCGGTCCCCCCGCTAGCCGCAGCCGCTGGCCGCTAGCCCTTGGCCTGGGGGACCTTGGGCGGGGTGCTGCCGGTCCAGGTGTAGATGGGCCTGCCGTCGGCGTAGTGCGCGCCGGTGTAGACCTGCATGCACTGGGTGGCGTCCGCGCCGTTCTGGAAGTCGGTCCCGGTCGGCAGTCCGGCCTTCTGCGTGGGCGCGGTGCTGTCGAAGTCGGTGCCCTTGGTCCAGTCGGTGCCGACCACCAGGGTGAGGTGGCTCGCCGAGGAGGAGGGGGTCAGCGCGGAGGCCCTGAGCCCGAGCGCCGCCTGGACCGCCTCGGCCTGCGCCTTGTCGGCGGTGGGGTAGGTCAGCTTGGTGGGGGTGGCCGCGACGTAGCTGGTGTCCCGCTGCGCCTTGGTGAAGCCCTGCGACTTGAGGAAGTCGGTGATCTGCTGCCCCCGGCCGTCCACGGTGGCGTTCTGCACCGAGATGTCGACGGCGGCCTTCTGCTCCGGGGTGGCGCTGACCGTCGCCACCGGGGCGGGCGTCGGCGTCGCCGTGGTCGCGGTGGCGGTGGCGGCGTTCTTGTCGAAGGGGACGTCGTTGCGGATCTGGGTGAAGATCTTGTCGGCGTCGGGCTGGGTCAGCAGCACCGGCTGGGCGCCGTTCACGCTGGGGCCGTAGTGCCAGGGGATGGTGACCGTGGTGACCCGCTCCGGCTTGACCGCGTTGAACTGGCTGGCCAGGCTCAGCATCCCGGTGATGCCGGAGTGCTTCAGCGGGAGGTCGACCTGCAGCGCCTTGGTCGCGGTGGTGGCGAGCTTGTTCATCTCGGGGATGTTGGTGAGCGTGCCCAGGCTCTTCATCTGACGGATCATCGAGTTGAGGTACAGGTGCTGGGCGTGGGTGCGGCCGATGTCGGTGCCGTCCTCCCAGGCGTGGCGGGTGCGCAGCCACTCCAGCGCCTGCACGCCGGTGATCTTGCGGGTGCCCGCCGGGTAGACCAGGCCGGAGCCCTCCTCGTGCCGCACGCCCTGCGCGTCGGTGTAGACCTTGTAGTCGACGACGTTCTGCTTGGCGCAGACCTGGACCCCGCCGATGGCGTCGGCCATGTCCACGACGCCCTTGAAGTCCACCATGATGTAGTGGTTGATGCTGATGCCGGTGAGCTTCTGCCAGGTGTCCACGACGCAGCCGGGGCCGCCGTAGTTGAGGCTGGCGTTGATGAGCGTGTGCCGGCCCTTGGGCGAGCCCTTGCAGTCGGCCAGGTCGACCACGGTGTCCCGGGGGATGCTGGTGATCGAGGCGTTGCTGCGGTCGGCCGAGAGGTGGACCAGCATCTCCACGTCCGCCCTGGCCAGGCCGCCGGCGGTGCTGCAGGCGCCGCCGAGCTCGCAGTCGGCGGCGGAGTCGCGGCCGTCCGAGCCGATGATCAGGATGTTGAGCGGGGTCTGGCCCTGCGCATTGGGCTTGGCGGGCGCCACCACCGCCTTGGGGTCGATGCCCGAGTGCAGGTCACCGCCGCGGATATTGTCGTCCAGGTTCTTGATGTAGAGATAGCCGCCGCCCGCGACGGCCACGAGGACCACGCCCATCGTGATGGACGTGTACTTAAGTATTCGCTTGCCGCGGGAGGCTTTCCTGCGCCGACTGGATTTGCCCGCTTTGCGTGCTGCGGCGCGCCCGCCGGTCGGGACAGGGCTCTCGGTCTCATACGTCATACGGACAAACACCCCAAGGTCAGCTCAGTGGCTGCCGTCTCCCCGGCGGCAGCCTGAGCGGACTATATCTTTCCGAGATTTGGGGTTCACCCGGCGTTCTTGTTGTGAATGCCTTGAGGATCGCCGTACCGATGGCGAGCGAACTGTTAAAAACGGGACACTTCCGGCGCTTTTCGTCACCGAGCGCGCACGTGGTTTTGCTTTACGTGGCTACCAGCTGTAAACGGGGTTTACCTTCGCGCAGACGCTGTCGTTGCCGCTCTGTTGCTTCGCAGACGTAGGAACTGCCCCCGCGGACGGGGTGACCACGGTGGGGTAGACGCTCCCGACGGGCCAGTCGGTTCCCACCACGAGCGTCGGAAGAGTCACATCCGCGGACGGCCGCAGCGCCGCCTCCGGAAGGTGCAGCGCGGTGGCGACGGACTGTGCCGCGGCTGCCGCCGAGTCCGGGTAGCTGAGCGTGGTGGCGCTCTGCCGGGCCGGCGCGTTCAGGCCGTTCCTGGTCCCGGTGAAGCCCAGGGTGCGCAGGGCGTAGGTGAGCGCCGCGGCCCGTCCGGAGATCCCGCTGCCGTTCTGGACGGTCAGCCGGACCCCGGCCCGGGACGGGCCCGGGTCCGCGGCGGCGGTGCTGGGCGCGGCGGCGGCCTTGGCGGCCGGCCGTCCGTGCGGGTCCAGCGGGATGTCGCCGCGCACCATCGAGAACAGCTGCTGGGCGTCTTCTGGCATCGGGATCACCCAGGCCTTGGGGTTCTCCGGGTCCGCCGCGTACGGCATGGTCACCGTGGTCAGCCGCTCCGGCTGGAGGTTCTTCAGCTGGTCGGCGAGTCCGACCAGCTTGCCGACCGTGTCCAGGCCGTCGTCCACGGTCAGTGCCTTGGTCGCGGCGTCGGCCAGGGAGAGGATCTTCCCGGGGTCGGTCATCGTCCCGGCGGAGCGCAGCCGGCGCAGCATCGAGGTCAGGTACATGTGCTGGGTCTGGGTGCGGTAGAGGTCGCTGCCGTCGCCGAAGCCGTGCCTGGTGCGCAGCCACTCCAGCGCCTGCACCCCCTTCACCACGTGCTTCCCGGCGGTCAGCCGCAGGTGCGAGTAGGGGTCGGCGACATTGCCGGTGGTGCAGACCGGCACCCCGCCGATGGCGTCGGCCATGCTCACCACACCGCCGAAGTCGACCATCATGTAGTGGTCGATGTGAATGCCCGTCAGCTGGTGCCAGGTGTAGACGGTGCAGCCGGGGCCGCCGTGCGCCAGGCTGTCGGTGATCTGCTCGTGCGGCGACTCCGGGTAGACCTTCCCGGTCTTCGGGTCGGTGCAGGCCGGGATGTCGACCATGGTGTCGCGCGGGATGCTGAGCAGCGAGGCGTTGCTGCGGTCCGCCGACACATGGAGCAGCATCTCCACGTCCGCGTGCACCGGGCCGCCGACCGAGCCGCGGGCGCCGCCCAGCCGGAGGTCGGCGGCGGTGTCCCGGCTGTCGGAGCCGATCATCAGGATGTTGAGCGCGCTGCGCCCGGCCGCGTCGTTGTGGGTCACGCCCTGGTTGCCGAAGCTCAGCGCCCCGTGCTTGATGTTGCTGTTCAGGTACTGCACATAGCTCCAGGCCCCGGCGCCGCAGAGGACCAGCAGCACCCCGCAGGTGACGGCCAGTCGCTTGAGCCGCCCGCGCGACCGCCTGCGGGCGCGGCGGCGGGACGGCGCGGACCCCGCCGGGACGTCACGGCGGGGCTTGGCTTGGTCGGTGGTCATCGGCGGTGCCTGCCTTTGTGCTCTCGGGCGGGTACCCGGAGCTCGGCACCGGGCTACTGGCTGCCGCAGCCCGTCGTCGCACCGGCGGGCGGCGCGGAGGCTGCGGGTGAGGGGGCCGCGAACGGCTTGCCTATGCCGTGGAAGTCCTGACCCAGCGTCAGCACCATCCGCCCGATCGGATCGCTGGTCTTGCCGTCGCCGTGCAGCGCGGTGGCCGGCAGGCCCAGCGCGGCGGCCAGGGTGCGGGCCTGGTCGACGTGGTTCGGCGCGTACACCAGGGTGGTGGCCTTGGCCGTGGCGGGCGCCGGGCCGCCGTTGCTGGAGCGCAGGAAGCCCTCCTGGCTGCTCTGCAGCCAGGTCAGCACGGCCTCGGCCTGGCCGATGGTGCCGGTGCCGTTGAGCACGGTCACCCTGACGTTGACCGCGGTGGCCCGGCTGCCCTGCAGAAAGGTGCCGGACACGGCCGGCTCCGGCACCGGGCCGGTGGCCACGGGCTGCGCCGGGCAGCTCGCCGACCCGCTCGGGCCGGGGGCCGCGCCGGAACGGCCGCTCGCGCCGGTGCTGTTGCCGCTGTGGTGCAGCAGCAGGTAGCCGCCGGTGCCGCCGACCGCGAGCACGAAGCAGACCGCGCCGGCGATCCAGGGGCCGCTGCGCCGGGCGGCCCGCTCGCGCCGCCGCGCGGCCCGGCGCGGAGCGGTGCCGGGCGGGACGGTCGTCGCGGCAGCCGGGACGGGCGCGGCCGGTTCCGGCGCCGGGGCCGTTTCGCCGGGCAGCAGCATCCGGTACTCGCCCGTGCGCGGGTCACGTACCCAGAGGTCTGCGGCATCGGCGCTCTCGGCGCCTGTCCCGTATCCCGACTGCACGTGCTGCTCCGCTCTCCCTGGGCCTCAGGAGTGTTCCACCCGAGTCGGCCACAGTAGCCGGTCACCCCGTGAGTGTGGTGAGGGGCAGGGGGGAAGTACGTCAGGAAGAGGAGCAGATGTCCTGGTTTGCGGTACGGCCGGAGAAGGCGGGCGAACGCGGGTCCGAGCCGGTGCTCGCGCCGGACGTCGGGGTCGGGCTGGGCGTCGGGCGCGCCGAGCCGGTCAGCCCTATCGGGCGGTCGTCGCGGATCTGCTGGAACAGCTCGTCGGCCTGCGGCTGCTGGAACTGGTCCCGGTTGTGGTCGTTGACATAGGGCTCACGCGGGGCGGTCAGCAGCACCAACTGGTCCGCGGGCATGCTCTTCAGGCTGCTCGCCAGGCTGTACAGCTTGCTCACGGTGTTCAGGCCCGGGTCCACGGTGATCGCCGAGGTGGCCGCGTCCAGCAGCGGGAACAGCTTGGCCGGGTTCAGCAGCACCCCGTCGCTCTCCGCCTTCTGCATCAGCGAGGAGAGGAACTGCTGCTGCCGCCCCATCCGCTCGGTGTCGCTGCCGTCCCCGATGGTCTCCCTGACCCGAACGAAGCCCAGCGCCTGGGTGCCGTTGACGGTCTGCCGTCCGGCCGGGAGGTAGAGCTTGGCGTCCCGGTCGGCGACCGGCTTCGCCAGGCAGACCTCGACCCCGCCGACGGCGTTGACCATCTTCTTGAAGCCGCTGAAGTCGATCACCATGAAGTGGTCGATCCGCACCTTGGTCAGATTCTCCACGGTGCGGATGGTGCAGGCCGTGCCGCCGTAGGAGTAGGCCCAGTTGAACTGGGCGAAGGTGGCGCCGGTGTGCCCGCCGTCGGGCAGCTGGCAGGAGGGGATGTGGACCATCGCGTCGCGCGGGATGCTCACCGCCACGGCGTGGGTCCGGTCCTGCGAGAGGTGCAGCAGGATGGTGGTGTCCGAGCGGGCCCCGCCGTCGGGGTCGCCGTAGGAGCTGTCGGCGCCCGCGCGGGTGTCCGAACCTATGATCAGGATGTTCTCGGCGTCGTAGGCGATCGGGGCGACGGTCGGCCGGGCCGACGGAGGGCCGAGCAGGGTCTCGGTGGTGGTGTCCGTGGTGATGTTCCGGTTGAGCCGCTGGTAGCCCAGCCAGACCGCGCCGACCCCGGCCACCAGGGCCAGCCCGGTGACCATGGCGACCCAGAACAGGATCCGCCGCCGACGGCTGCGGCGCCGGGGCGCGGGCCCGGAGTCGGGTTCGGTGGATTCGGAGTCGGGCTCGGGGACGTCTCCGTCGTCGCTCATCTCGCTGATCCGCCCGGTGAAGGTAAGCCGCCATGGATGTTCACCTGTCAGACGTCTGATCGACGCCCGACAGTTGCACGGCTTCTTTCCTTCTTTCCCAACTCCGAACGTACCGGCGTCAGGTGACCCGGTGGGTCACCCGTTCCGAGGCGATCCTGGCGTCCAGCACCTCGTCCGCCAGCTTCTCGCTGTTGCGGCAGAGCACCACCGAGGCCCCGGCCGCCAGCGGCGCCAGCAGTCCGCCGCCGAGCCCGGCCCAGTCGTCGAAGGACAGCGTGCTCAGCACCCGGTCGCCCGGGCCGAGCTCCAGCCTGGAGGCCTGCTCGGCGGCCAGCGAGACCGCCTGCGCCCCGGTCAGCTGCTCCCCGTCGATCACCAGCGCCGGACGGTCCGGGTCCACCGGCGCGTACGGGACGAAGCGGTCCCCCTGCGCGGGGACCTCCGCCGCGTAGTCCAGGAACCCGTCCGGGAGCTCGGGGAACCGGCCGCCCAGCGGGCGCAGGGCCAGGGCCACCCGCTCGCCGGGGCAGGCCAGCGCCGCGTCGAGCGTGTCGGGGCCGCTGACCACCAGCGAGGCCTCGGCGGGATCGCCGCCGGGGCACACGGTCAGGCCCACCGACCAGCAGGCGAACAGCCAGATGGCGGTCTGCCAGTGCGCGGGCAGCAGCAGCGCCGCCCGGTCGTCGGGCGCTGCGGCGAGGTCGTCCTGCAGCAGGTTGGCGGTCTTCGCCACCCAGTTGTCGAACGTCTTGACGGAGAGTTCGACTCTCTCTCCGGTCGCGTCGTCGTAGTAGGTGATCAGCGGACGGGCGGGGTCGGCGGCAAGGGCGGAGCGCAGCAGATCGGCGGGGGTCTCTGCGCCGCTGAGGGGTGTCTGGCTCATGGTGGGCTCCAGCCTATGCCCTGGGGTCAACGGGGTCGCGCACCTGTACGGCCGAAGAGTCCGCCGCGTCGGAACAGGAGCCGGACAGGTCTACACCTTCCGGAAATTCCCGGCGCGCCCACGGGGTGCCGGGAGCCCACCGTAGTCTTGCGGGGTGAATCTGACGGGTGGGGGCACAGTGGCGCCGGCGCTGCGGGTCTGGCGGCCCGAGGGCCCGCTGGACGTCCACGGCACGCTCGGCGTGCTGCAGTTCGGTCCCCGCGACCCCGCCTACCGGCGGACCCGGGACGGCGCGCTCTGGCGCTGCTCACGCACCCCCGGCGGCCTCGGCACGCTCCGGATCGCGGTCGGGCCCGCGGAGGCCGGGGCGGTCCCCGAGGTCGAGGCCCAGGCCTGGGGCCCCGGCGCGGACTGGCTGCTGCGGCAGCTCCCGGCGCTGCTCGGCGCGGAGGACGACCCGTCCGCCTTCGACCCCTGCGGCCACCCGCTGCTGCACGAGCTGAAACGCCGCCACCCCGGGCTGCGGATCGGCCGGACCGGCCTGGTGATGGAGTCGCTGGTGCCGTCGGTGCTCGGGCAGCGGGTCACCGTGGGCGAGGCCCACGACGCCTGGCGCGCCCTGCTGCTCCGCTACGGCGCGCCCGCGCCGGGACCGGCCCCGGACGGGATGCGGATCGCCCCGGCCGCCCGGGACTGGGCCATGGTCCCCTCCTGGGACTGGCACCGGGCCGGCGTGGACGGCCACCGCTCCGCCACCGTGGTCCGGGCCGCCCGGCTCGCGGCCCGGCTGGAACAGGCCTCCGCGCTGCCGCCGGCCGAGGCCGCCGCCCGACTGACCGCCGTCCCCGGCATCGGCGTCTGGACCGCCGCCGAGACGCTGCAGCGCAGCAACGGCGACCCGGACGCGGTCACCGTCGGCGACCTGCACCTGCCGAACACCGTGGGCTGGGCCCTGGCCGGACGCGAGCGCAGCGACGACGCGGAGATGCTGGAACTGCTGGAGCCCTACCGGGGGCACCGGCACCGGGTCTGCCGACTGCTGCGGACCACCGGCGTCCGGGCCCCGCGGCGGGCGCCCCGCTACGCCCCGATCGACTACCGCGGCATGTGACGGCGGCTCAGCGGGCCCAGTGCGCTCAGCGTGGCTCAGCGGGTGACGATGAAGGCCGCGGTGTCCCTCGGGGCCCGCTCCGGCGCCGGGGCGGCCGGGTGGCCGACCGCGACCGCGCCCATCGGATCCCAGTCCTGCGGCAGCGCCAGCACCTCGCGGACCACGTCCCTGCAGAACATCGTGGACGACACCCAGGCCGTGCCCAGGCCCTCGCCCGACAGGGTGACCAGCAGGTTCTCCACCGCCGCGCCCATCGCCACCACGAACATCTCCCGCTCGGCGGCGGCCCGGGCGGCGTCCGGGTAGTCGTGCGCGCCCTCGGTCACCAGGCAGGGCACCACCAGGTACGGCGCGTTGCGCAGCACATCGCCGCGCCGGACCCGGGTGGCGACCCGGGTCTCGCTCCAGCCGTCCAGCTCGCGCAGATCCCGGTTCCAGGCCGCCAGCATGGCGTCCAGCAGCCGGGTCCTGGTCTCCGCGCTCTCGACCAGGACGAAGCGCCAGGGGGTGGTGTGGTGCGGCGCGGGCGCGGTGACCGCCGCCGCGACCGCGCGCCGGACGGCCGCGCCGTCCACCGGTTCGGCGGTGAAGCCGCGGACCGTGCGCCGTCCGGTGACGGCCTCGCGGACCGCCTCGGAGGTGCCCAGCCGGAACATGTCCTCGGCGGCCGGGCGGATCATCGGCCGGATCCCCGCGCCGTCCTGCTCGGTCACCAGGTGGCCCAGGCCGCGGACCACCGCGACCGGTCGGCCGCCGGTCTTGCCCTTCACCAGGTCCGCCGCCGCCGCGAGCTCGTCGGCGGTCGCGGTGACCGTCATCGCCAGCTCGTTGCCGTGGGAGTCCACCCGGCCCCGGTGGTCCTCCAGCACGTCCAGGCCGGCCGCGCCGATGGCGACGTCGGTCAGCCCGTTGCGCCAGGGCCGCCCGAAGGTGTCGGTGATCACGACCGCGATCCGACGGCCGGTCAGTTCGCCCAGCCGCTTGCGCAGCGCCCGGGCCGAGGCGTCCGCGTCCTCGGGCAGCAGCAGCACGGTCCCTGACGGGGTGTTGGACGCGTCCACCCCGGCGGCGGCCATCACAAAACCCTGCCGGTTCTCCACGATCCGGGTGCGCCCGCGGCGGGCCACCACCCGGACCGTCTCGGCGTCGATCGCCGCCTCCCGGTCGTCCGCGCGGACGATCCGGCCCTCGGCCTTGCTCACGATCTTCGAGGTCACCAGCAGGATGTCGCCGTCCTGGAGCCCGTCCGCGGCCCCGGCTGCAGGCCCGTCCGCGGCCCCGTTGAGGGCGTCGGCCACCAGCGCGCCGAGGTCGTCGCCCGGCGCGATCTCGGGCAGCCCGGCGAGGGCCCGGACGCTGACCTCGGTCACGCGGTCCGCACCGCCTCGGCGAAGGCGAGCGCGGCCCGCGCCATCGCGGTGGTGGCGTCCACGTCCGTCATCCACAGCGGCACCGCCCGGCAGGGGATCCCGGCGGCCTCGACCTCGGCCACCGCCGCCGCGTCCGACTCGTCCACCAGCCAGCCGTCGAGGAGGTCGGAGCCGTAGTGCTTGGCGACGGCCGCGGCGGAGGTCTCCACGCCCACTGCCTCCAGCACCTTGTCCGCCATCCCGCGCACCGGCGCCCCGCCGATGATCGGGGAGAGCCCGATCACCGGTGCCGCCGCCTGCGCCACGGCCCGGCGGATCCCCGGCACCGCCAGGATCGTTCCCACGCTGACCACCGGGTTGGACGGCGGCAGGATGACCACGTCCGCCTCGGCGATGGCCTCCAGCACCCCGGGCGCGGGCTTCGCCGTCTCCGCGCCGACCGGGATGATCGCGTGCGCGGGGATCGTGGCGTGGTGCCGCACCCAGTACTCCTGGAAGTGCACCGCCTTGCGCTCCCCGTCGATGTCGGTGAGCACATGCGTCTCCACCCGGTCGTCGGACATCGGCAGCAGCCGCACCCCCGGCTGCCAGCGGTCGCACAGCGCCTCGGTGACGGCGCTCAGCGGGTAGCCCGCGCCCAGCATCTGGGTCCGCACGATGTGGGTGGCGAAGTCCTTGTCGCCGAGCCCGAACCACTCGGGTCCGACCCCGTACGCCTTCATCTCCGCCTTCACCGAGAAGGACTCGTCGGCCCGTCCCCAGCCCTGCTCCTCGTGGATCCCGCCCCCGAGGGTGTACATGACGGTGTCCAGGTCGGGACACACTTTCAACCCGAACAGGTGAATGTCGTCGCCGGTGTTCCCGATGACGGTGATCTCACTGTCCGGGCCGACCGCCTGCTTCAGGCCGCGCAGAAAACGCGCGCCTCCGATTCCTCCGGCAAGTACCACGATGCGCATGCCGTCCATCCTCGCATCCGCCCCCGTCAGCCCACCTTACGGACCCCTGACGGATCGTCCGCCGCCCTCCCGGAGGCCCGGTCGCCTGGCCTAGCGTCGGCGGCATGGATGTCCTTCTCACCGGCGGAGCCGGCTTCATCGGCTCCGCGATCGCCGCCCGCCTCACCGCCGCCGGACACCGGGTCCGGGTGCTGGACGCGCTGCTGCCCGCGGTCCACCCCCGGCAGCGCCCGCCGGGGTTCCCGGACGGGGTCGACTTCCTGCACGGGGACGTCCGGGACCGCGCGATCGTCGACCGCGCGCTCCGCGGCGTCGACGCGGTCTGCCACCAGGCGGCGATGGTCGGCCTCGGCCTCGACCTGCAGGACGCCCCCGCGTACGTGGGCTGCAACGACCTGGGCACGGCGGTGCTGCTCGCGGCGATGGCCGGGGCCGGGGTGGACCGGCTGGTGCTGGCCGGGTCGATGGTCGTCTACGGCGAGGGCCGCTACCGCTGCGCCGCGCACGGCGAGGTCGCCCCCGGGCCGCGCCGGACCGCCGACCTGGACGCGGGACGCTTCGAGCCGCCCTGCCCGCACTGCGGCGCGCCGCTCGCCCCCGGTCTGGTGGACGAGACCGCCGCACCGGACCCGCGCAATGTCTACGCCGCGACCAAGCTGGCGCAGGAGCACCTGGCCTCGGCCTGGGCCCGGGCCGCCGCGGGCCGGGTGACCGCCCTGCGCTACCACAACGTCTACGGCCCGGAGATGCCCAGGGACACTCCCTACGCCGGGGTGGCCTCGATCTTCCGGTCGGCGCTGGCCCGCGGCGAGGCGCCCCGGGTCTTCGAGGACGGCGGCCAGCGCCGGGACTTCGTCCATGTCTCGGACGTGGCCTCGGCCAACCTCGCGGCGCTCGATGCGCTGGGGGAGCGCCCGCCGGGCAGTTCGCGCTGCTACAACGTCGGCAGCGGCGAGGTGCGGACCGTCGGCGGGATGGCCGCGGCGCTGGCCGCCGCCCACGGGGGTCCGGCGCCGGTGCTGACCGGCGAGTACCGCCTCGGTGACGTCCGCCACATCACGGCCGACTCGGCCCGGCTGCGCGACGAGCTGGGCTGGCGGCCCGCGGTGGGATTCGCCGAGGGCATGACCGCCTTCGCCCACGAGCCGCTGCGCGGCTGAGCCGGACGTCGCGCTGAGCCGGGCTCAGCCGGAGGTCGCCGCGGCCGGCAGCGCGATCTCGAAGCAGCAGCCGCCGTGCACATTGTGAACCGAGGCGTGCCCGGCGTGCGCCTCCACGATCCCGCGGACGATGGCGAGCCCGAGCCCCGCGCCGGTGTCGCCGTGGTGCTGGACCGCCCCGCCGCGGCCGGCCACCCCGGCCGCGGCCACCCGCGGGGTGCGGGCCGTCCCGCTGCGCCAGCCGGTCTCGAACACCCGGGGCAGGTCCTGCTCGTCGATGCCGCCGCAGCCGTCGGTCACCGACACCACCACCTCGCGCTCCCGCTGCCGGGCGGCGACGGCCACCGTGCCGTCCACCGGGGTCGAGCGGATGGCGTTGATCAGCAGGTTTCCCAGCACCCTGGTGATCTCCCGGCTGTCCACCTCCACCGGCACCGGCGCGATCCCGTCCCCGACCAGCCGCACCCCGCGCTCCAGGGCCAGCGGATAGGCGCCCGCTATGGCGTCGCCGACCAGGTCGTAGACCGAGACCCGGGACAGGCTCAGGGTCAGCGCCCCGGCCTGGATCCGGGACAGTTCGAAGAGGTCGTCCACCATCCCGGTGAGCCGGTCCACCTCGGTCCTGATCCGGGAGTGGTAGCGGGCGGGGTCGTCCGCCACCCCGTCCTCCAGCGCCTCCGCCATCGCCCGCAGCCCGGCCAGCGGGGTGCGCAGGTCGTGCGAGATCCAGGCGATCAGCTCCCGGCGGGAGGACTCCAGCGCACGCTCCCGCTGCCGTGACTCGGCGAGCCCGGCGCTGGTCGCCGCCAGCTCGGAGCTCAGCGCCGCCAGCTCCGCGCTCAGCGGCTGCGCGGGGGCGGTGAAGCCGTCGTCGCTGCCGACGGTGCGGGCGGCGACGGTCAGCGCCCGGCTGCCGGCCACGACCTGACGGCTCAGCAGCGCGGCCACCACCAGCGAGACCACGCAGCCCATCGAGAGCACCACGGTCACCACGGCGTAGTCGTGCCGGTCCAGCAGCATCGCCTGGGCGACCGCGATGGTGCTCCCGGTCAGCGACACGGCGGTGACGGCGGCCACGGTGAACAGCGAGAGCGCCAGCGAACGCCGCCGCAGCAGCACGATCGCGGGCCAGCCGAGCAGACCGGCCAGGGCCGCGCCCAGCGACGCGTAGCAGGCCATCACCAGGAAGTCGTTCATGCGTCCACCTCACCGGCGGGATCGAAACGGTAGCCCACGCCCCAGACGGTGGTGATCAGCCGCGGCGCGGCCGGATCGTCCTCCACCTTCTCCCGCAGCCGCCGCACATGGACGGTCACGGTCGACATGTCGCCGAAGTCCCAGCCCCACACCTGGTGCATCAGCTCCTCCCGTCCGAACGCGGTCCCCGGGTGCTGGAGCAGGAAGGCCAGCAGGTCGAACTCCCGGAGCGTGAGCGCCAGCTCGCGCCCCGCGCGATGGGCCCGGCGCGCGCCGGGGTCGAGCGTCAGATCTCCGGCGCGCAGCAGTTCGGGCGCGGGCGCGGCACCGTCCTGCGCGCCGCCCGGCAGGGTGCTGCGGCGCAGCACCGACTGGATCCGCAGCACCAGCTCGCGCGGCGAGAAGGGCTTGGTGACGTAGTCGTCCGCGCCCAGTTCCAGGCCGGTGATCCGGTCCTGCTCGTCCCCCTTGGCGGTCAGCATCACCACCGGGACGTCCCGTGCCACCGGGTCGGCCCGGAGTCGGCGGCAGACCTCGAGGCCGTCGATCTCCGGCAGCATCAGATCGAGGACGACCAGGTCAGGACGGGTCCTGGCGGCCTGTTCCAGGGCGGCGCGGCCGTCCGCGGCACGTTCGACCGTATAGCCGGCGTGCAGCAGGTAGCGGGCGACGACCTCGGCCACGGTGGGGTCGTCGTCGACGACGAGGATGTGGGATGGGGGCACCTCTTGAGAGTAGAAGCCGCCGGACCGCGCCGATCCGGTCCGGCCCCGGCCGTAGGACTTCCGTAAGGAGCCAATGGGGCATTTGTCCCCCTTGTCGCTCCTACCGTGATCCCATGACCACTCTTCGACCGTCCCCTGCGGTGGACGTCGTCCTGCCCTGTCTGGACGAGGCACAGGCACTGCCCTGGGTAATCGAACGGATGCCCGATGGGTATCGCGCGATCGTCGTGGACAACGGCTCGACCGACGGCTCCGCCGAGCTCGCCCGGCGGCTGGGCGCGCTGGTCGTCCACGAGGACCGGCGCGGCTTCGGCGCGGCCTGCCACGCCGGACTGCTGGCCGCGACCGCCGAGTACGTCTGCTTCTGCGACTGCGACGCCTCGCTCGACCCCGCCGAGCTGCCCGGCCTGGTGCGCCGGATCCAGGACGGGGACGCGGACCTGGTGCTGGGGCGCCGACGGCCGACCGCGCGCGGGGCCTGGCCGCTGCACGCCAGGATCGCCAACGCCGAGCTGGCCCGGCGGCTGCGCGCCCGTACCGGCGCCGAGCTGCACGATCTCGGCCCGATGCGGGCCGCCCGGCGCGACCGGCTGCTCGACCTGGGCCTCGGCGACCGCCGCTCCGGCTACCCGCTGGAGATGGTGCTCGCGGCGGCCGGCGCCGGGATGCGGATCGCCGAGCGCGAGGTCGGCTACCGCCCCCGCGCCGGACGCTCCAAGGTCACCGGCACCCTGCGCGGCACCCGGCAGGCGGTCCAGGACATGGCCGGGCTGCTGGCCGCGCCCGCCCCGACGCTGCTGGTGCTGGCCAAGGCGCCGGTGCCGGGACGGGTGAAGACCAGGCTCACCCCCGGCTGCACCCCCGCCCAGGCCGCGGAGCTGGCCGAGGCCGCGCTGGCGGACACCCTGCGCACCCTGGGCCGGGTGCCGGCCGGACGCCGGCTGCTGGTCCTGGACGGCGCCCCCGGCCGCTGGCTGCCGCCCGGCTGGGAGGTACTGCCGCAGCGCGGCGGCGGCCTGGACCTGCGGCTGACGGCGGCCTTCGCCGCGGCGGAGCGGGGCGGCGGCCCGGCGCTGCTGGTCGGCATGGACACCCCGCAGCTCACCGCCCGGATGCTGGCCGAACCGCTGTCCCCGGCCGCCAGGGTCGGTACCGACGCCTGGTACGGCCCGGCCGCGGACGGCGGCTTCTGGGCCCTGGGCCTGGCCCGGCCGACCGCCGAGCTGGCCCGCCGGCTGCTGCACGGGGTGCCGATGTCCACCGCGCACACCGGCGCCGAGCTGCTGCGGCGCCTGAACGAGGCGGGACTCGCGGTCACCGTGCTGCCCACCCTCACCGACGTGGACACCGTCGCCGACGCCGCCGAGGTCGCCGCGCAGGCCCCGGACACCCGCTTCGCGGAACGCTGGAACGCCCTGCGGACCGGCGTGGCCGCCTCCGGCGTCGGGGCCGCGGGATGAGCCTGCTCAGCCCGTTCCGCACCCCCTGGGTCGACGACCCCTTCGCCGAGGCGATGCGCAGCGGCACCGGACCGCTCTGGCTCCGCCGCGCCGACGGCCACCGCTACCCCCTGGACGTCGAACGCTGGTGCGCCCCGCCGGACGCCGCCGACCGCACCCTGCTGCTGCGCTGCCTGCACCGCCGGCTGCCGACGATCGACCTCGGCTGCGGCCCCGGCCGCCTGGTCGCCGAGCTGCAGGCGTACGGCCTGCCCGCGCTCGGCGTGGACGTCACCCGTACCGCGGTGGACCGGGCCCTCGGGCTTGGCGGCAGCGCGCTCTGCCGCTCGGTGTTCGACCGGCTGCCGGGGGAGGGGCGCTGGGGCACCGCGCTGCTCGCCGACGGCAACCTCGGCATCGGCGGCGACCCCGGGGCGCTGCTGGCCCGGACCGCGGAGCTGCTCGCGCCGGGCGGAGTGCTGCTGGTCGAGGTCGAACCGGCAGACCTGGACGACCGGGTCACCGTCACCGTCGAGGACGCCGCGGGCCGCTGCGGGCCGCCCTTCTCCTGGGCCAGGCTCGGCGCGAGGGCGGCCCTGGTCCAGGCCACCGCCGCGGGCTTCCGCCCCACCGACGCCTGGAGCGCCCACGGCCGCCACTTCCTGGCCCTGCACCACCCCGGCCCGATCCGATGACCGCCGCCGAAGCTGCCGCCCCCGCCGCTGTCCCCGCTGCTGCCGCCGCCGTCCGCGCCGGCGCTGCCGCCGGGGGCTCAGCTGCTGCCCGGGCCCGGGCCACCGCCCTCGCGGCGGTCGCGCTGGCGGGGCTGACCGCGGCGCTCGCCGCCACCGTCACCTCCGGGGGCACCCTCGGCGCGGTGGGGCCGCTGCGCGGCTGGTATCCGGCCGACGCGGTGCTCTTCGCCCTGGCGATCGTGCTGCTGCGCCGCGTCGGCGACCCCCGCCGCACCGCCGCCCTGGTCCTGGCCGGCAGCGTCGCCCTCGCTCTCACCGGGCTGCTCGCCCCACCCCGGACCAGCGACGACGCCTACCGCTACCTCTGGGACGGCCGGGTCCAGGCCGCCGGGACCTCCCCGTACGCCTACGCCCCGACCGATCCGGCGCTGGCCGGCCTGCGGGCGGCCGACCCGGCGCTGTTCCCGGTCACCGGCAGCTGCACGGGCTGGGACCTGCACCGGTCCGGAACCATCTGCACCCACCTCAACCGTCCGACCGTGCACACCATCTATCCCCCGGTGGCCGAGGTCTGGTTCCTCGGCCTCTACCGGGCGGGCCGGGCCACCGGCGGCCACGGGGTGCGCACCGCCCAGGCCGGGGGCGCGCTGCTCGCGGTGCTCACCACCGGCGCGCTGCTGCTCGTCCTACGCCGGATCCGCGCGCCGCTGCACCGGGCGGCGCTGTGGGGCTGGTGCCCGGGGGTGGCGCTGTGGGCGGTCAACGACGCCCATGTGGACACCCTCGGCGTGCTGCTGATGGTCTGCGGCCTCGCCGCCGTCCGGGTCGGGGCCGGGACGCCGGGGACGGCACCCACGGCGCGCGCCGCCTCCCGGCGCAGGGGGCTGCTCGGGGGCGCGCTGCTGGGGGCGGCGACCGCGACCAAGCTGATCCCGGCCCTGGCCCTCCCGGGCGCGATGGCCGGGGTCCTCCGCCGGGGCCGTCGGCCGACCGTCCGCGACCTGCTGGTCCCCGCCGCCGCCCTGGCGGCCTTCCTGCTCTGCTACCTGCCGTACGTCCTGGTCTCGGGCCCCGGGGTGATCGGCTACCTCCCCGGCTATCTGCAGGAGGAGGGCTACGACCAGGGCAACCGCTTCGGCCTGCTGACCCTGCTCGGCCTGCCCGGACGGCTGCTGCCGGCCCTGGCCGCGCTGATCCTGCTGGCCGCCGTGCTGCTGGTGCTGCGCCGGGGCGACCCGGACCGGCCCTGGCGCGGAGCGCTGCAGGTCACCGGCACCGCACTGTTCCTGGCCGCCCCCGGCTACCCCTGGTACGCGCTGCTGGTGGTGGCCCTGGTCGCGCTGGACGGCGACTGGGAGTGGCTCGGACTGCCCGGGGCGGCAGCCGCCGTCGTGGTGGTCGGCGGCGGCGCGCAGCAGGCCGGCTACACCGCCGCGCTGTGCCTGCTCCTGGCCGGCACGGCCGTCCGCACCCTGCTGCGCACGGCCCGGCTCGACGCACTGACGGTCAGTGCTCCAGCGGCGCTGCTGCCCGTCCCTGCTCCCGCCGCTGCCCGCGCTGTCCCCAGGCCGATCCATACGGGGTCATCTCGGTGAGCCCGGGGAAGTACACATGCAGGCTGACGGCCGGATCGAGCGAGGTGTTGACCACCTCGTGCAGATAACCGGGAGCGAACACCCGCTGGGCGCCCGCGTCGAGCAGCCGCTCGGTCTGGCCCGCCCCGGTCAGCGAACGCTCCGTCAACTCGCCCTCCAGGACCGTGAGCACGCCGGAGGAGCGGCCGTGGTCATGGGCGCCGCTGCCCTGTCCCGGCAGCCAGCTGAGCAGCCAGACCTCGTAGCCGGGGCCGGTCTCCAGCTGCCCGTACCAGCGGGTCAGCGCGTCGTAGCGGACCATCGACTGCCAGCGCTCGCGGTCGTCGGCGACCCGCCGGGCGATCGCGGCGAAGTCGCCCACGGTGCTGGGACGGGACAGTGGCGCGGGCGCGAGGTGTGGCCAGGCGAGCGGGTCGCCGGCGATGCTCACGTCGCTGAGCCCGTCGGTCCACGGGGCAGGGGTGGCAAAGGTGTGGTGAGGAGGCAGTGAAGACATGAAAGGAGAGGTCCTTGCTGGCGCTGTAGTACCGGGGGAGGGGCGCTTCCCGAAGAGGGCTTCTCCGACCGGAGGGTCGGGGCCCTAGCTACAGCGGCAACAGAGCGCGCTGGCGGCACGGCGGAGCTCGGTGACGAGGCTCTCGGAGTGGGCGCGCTGCTCTGGCATGGATTCAGGACACCGTGAACCTCTGCCCACTGTCAACTCGCCCCCCCGGCCGGAGGGGCCGGGTCACCCGATCGGTGGATAAATCAATACCCCGGTTTGGCCCCGAAGATCGCCGGGAACGAGCGGCCCAGGGCCCGAATCCACTCGGACGGGGCAACCAATCGACGTTTGAATGACCGGTCGGATGGTTGGGACTCCGCTTTGTCCGGATATGCACACTTATCGTGGCTGCTTGGTTCCAGGGAGTGAATCCCGGACCCAATACCAGAGCATGGCTTGACTGGGCCAGAGTTGCGCACTTGTAATTTCACTTGTGTCGTTTCGTCACTTTGGCGAAGGACCGCACCACGGGGACGCACGCTGAAGAGGGGTAGGAGGCGCGCTGATGAGCGAGCTCTTTGAATTGATGATCCTTGACGACGACGCCGTCGAGGAAGAGCTCGGCTGGCAGGAACGCGCCTTGTGCGCCCAGACCGATCCGGAATCGTTCTTCCCTGAGAAGGGGGGATCCACGCGGGAGGCCAAGAAGGTCTGCCTCGCCTGCGAGGTCCGCTCCGAATGCCTGGAGTACGCCCTGGCGAACGATGAGCGGTTCGGAATCTGGGGCGGGCTCTCCGAGCGGGAGCGCCGGCGTCTCAAGAAGGCCGTGGTCTGAGCATTCCAGTGCCCTTACCGATACCCATGAGCAGCACAGAGCCCCGCCGGGCCGACCCTGGCGGGGCTTCGTCGTTCCCCCGTGCCGCCCGGGTACCGTCCCGGAGCTGCCCCGGGCCTCCGGAAGCACGCATTCCTCACAAAAGCACACCGCCCCTGAAGCGCCACACGCGCAACCGTTAGTGTGGGGCGCTCACCCAGCCACGCCACTCAGCGAACCGGGGCCACCCACCGCGATGACTGCCACAGCGACGACTCCCTACGGCCAGCCCGCTCCAGGACGGCCACCGGCCTACCCGAGGCACCTGGTCACTGCCGTCCTGGTCAGCCACGACGGCGCCCGCTGGCTGCCGCAGGCACTGCGCGGCCTGCTCGGACAGGACCGCCCGGTGCAGCGCGCGCTGGCCGCCGACACCGGTTCCGACGACGGGTCGATGCAGCTGCTCTCCGACGCGCTCGGCTCGCAGTCGGTGTACCAGTACGGGCGCAGGACCGGCTTCGGCACCGCGGTCAACGAGACCGTCAAGGCGATCCTGCCGCTGCGGGCGCAGGACCTGCCCTATGCCATCTCCGCCAGCGGCTACGACCCGGTCGGGGGCGGCCACGACCAGTTCGGCGACCCGCTCGGGCACCACGACGAGCTCGCCGCCGACCAGCTGCTCGCGGGCGGCTCGGTCGAACCGGTCGAGTGGCTCTGGCTGCTCCACGACGACTGCGAGCCCCAGCCCGACGCGCTGCGGCACCTGCTCCAGGTCGCCGAGACCACCCCCAGCGCCGCCGTGATCGGCCCCAAGCTGCGCAGCTGGTACGACCGCAGGCAGCTGCTGGAGGTCGGTGTCAGCATCGCCCGCAGCGGTCGCCGCTGGACCGGGCTGGACCGGCGTGAGCAGGACCAGGGCCAGCGCGACCAGGTCCGCCCGGTGCTCTCGGTCTCCACCGCCGGCATGCTGATCCGCCGCGACGTCTTCGAGGAGCTCGGCGGCTTCGACAAGTTCCTGCCGCTGATGCGCGACGACGTCGACCTCTGCTGGCGGGTCGCCGCCGCGGGCCACCGCACCGTGGTCGCGCCCGACGCGGTGCTGCGGCACGCCGAGGCCGCCAGCCGCGAGCGCCGTCCGATCGACTGCGCCCGCTCCGACCGTCCGCACCGGATCGACAAGTCCGGCGCGGTCTACACCCTGCTGGCGAACTCCCGCGCGGTGATGCTGCCCTACCTGCTGCTGCGGATCACCCTCAGCACCGTGGTGCGCGCCCTCGGCTACCTGCTCGGCAAGACGCCGGGCCAGGCCATGGACGAGTTCGCCGGACTGGCCCAGGTGCTGCTGCGGTTCGGCCGGATCATCGGCGGACGCGCCCGCCGCGCCCGGGCCCGGCGTCCTGACGCCCTGGACGACCGCAGCCTCTTCCCTGCGCCCGGCGCGAGCGCTCGCGCCACCGTCGAGAACCTGGTCTCCGAGTTCGCCGGGAAGACCGGCAACGAGGCCATCGCCAGCCGGCACGGCTCGGTCGAGTCGGGCCCGGTCGACGACGACTCCGAGTTCCTGGAGATCGAGCAGTTCGCCAGGATCAAGCGGATCGCCCGCAAGCCCGCGCCGGTGCTCTTCGCCGGGCTGCTGGTGCTCACCCTGGTGGCCTGCCGCGGCCTGCTCGGCTCCGGCTCGCTGTACGGCGGCGCGCTGCTGCCGACCCCCGGCGGCGCCGCCGACCTGTGGGACCAGTACGCCGCCTCCTGGCAGGCCAACGGCGTCGGCTCGGCCGGCGGCTCGCCCCCGTACCTGGGCGTGCTCGCGGTGCTCTCCAGCATCTTCCTCGGCAACCCCGGCCTGGCCGTCGGCGTACTGCTGATCCTGACCGTGCCGCTGGCCGGGGTCTCCGCGTACCTGGTGTCCCGTCCGCTGATCGAGTCCCGGCTGGTCCGGGCCTGGGCCAGCGCAGGCTACGCGCTGCTGCCGGCCGCGACCGGTGCGCTGGCCCAGGGCCGGATCGGCACCGCCGTCCTCGCCGTGCTGCTGCCGCCGCTGGCCCGCGCCGCCGCGGTCGCGGTCGGCCTCGGCATCCGCCGGGAGACCGCGGCCAAGGGCGGACGCCCGGGCTGGCGCAGCGCCTGGGTCGCCGCGCTGCTGCTCAGCTTCACCACCGCCTTCGTCCCGCTGGCCTGGCTGCTCGGTCTGCTGCTGGCCCTCGGCGCGCTGCTCGCCGCCTTCCTCCGCGGCGGGGCCTTCGGCAGCGGCCCGGAGGTGCTGCGCACCCTCGGCCCGCGCTGCCTCGCCATCGTCGGCACCCCGGTGCTGGTGCTCGCGCCCTGGTCGCTCGGCCTGCTGAAGCACCCGAGCCGACTGCTGCTGGAGGCCGGCATCCCCGGCGCGGTCGGCCCCACCGCCACCCCCACCGGACTGCTGCTGCTCGACCCGGGCGGCAGCGGAACCGTCCCCGGCCTGCTTGTCGTCGGCATCGTGCTGGCCGCGCTCGCCGCGCTGCTGCGCGCCGACCGCCGCCGCGCCGTGGTCGCGGCCTGGGGCGCCGCCTCGCTCGGCATCCTCGGCGCGGTGCTCACCGGCACCGCCAAGGTCTCGCCGGGACCCGGCGCGCAGGCCGTCTCGGCCTGGGCCGGACCGGCCACCCTGCTGGCCGGGATCGCCCTGCTCTCCGCCGCCGCCATCGGCGCGGACGGTGCGCGCGGCCGGGTGGCCGGGATCGACTTCGGCTGGCGCCAGCCGGTCGCGGCCCTGGTCGTCCTGATCGCCGCGCTGGCCCCGGTGGCCGCGGCCGGTTGGTGGGTGGTCCGCGGCGCGGACGGCCCGCTGCAGCGCGGCAACGGCCAGCTGGTCCCGGCGTTCATCGCCGAGCAGGCCGCGACGGTCGACCAGATCCGCACCCTGGTGCTCACCACCAGCAACAACGGCGGCGTGGTCAGCTACTCGCTGGTCCGCGGCGCGGGCCCGACCGTGGGCAGCGCGGAGACCTCGGCCGAGGCCGGTCCCTCCAAGTCGCTCGGCAGCCTGGTCGCCAACCTGGTCGCGGGCGCGGGCGGTGACCAGGCCGGCGGGCTCGCCGACTACGCGATCCAGTACGTACTGGTCCAGGCGCCGGTCAGCGCCCAGCTCACCGACACCCTGAACGCGACCCCCGGCATCACCCGGGTCAACCAGCAGGCCAGTTACAGCATCTGGCGGGTCACCGACAACGTCTCCAGGGCGGTCATCCGCAACCCCGCTACGACGGGCGCCCAGGCGGTCCCCGACATCGCCGTGGCGGCCGGCCCGGTGGACCTCCACACCACCGTCCCGGCCGGGCCCGACGGCCGGACCCTGCGGCTGGCCGACAGCTCCGACCCGGCCTGGCACGCCACCCTGGACGGGCAGGCGCTGAAGCCGACCGTCGTCGACGGCTGGGCCCAGGGCTTCGTCCTCCCGGCGACCGGCGGCAAACTGGCCGTCAGTTACAGCGAGGGGCCGCTGCACACGGTCTGGATCGCCGGACAGGCGTTCCTGGCCTTCGTGGTGCTGGTGCTGGCCCTGCCGGGCCGCCGCGACCACAACGACGACGACCTGCCCGAGGAGGGCTCGCCGGAGCAGGCCGCCGCCGAGACACCGCTGCCCGGCTCCCGCCGCGCCCGCAGGCTCGCCGCGGCGGAGGGCGCGGACGATCCGGCCCTGGCTGGAGCCGGCCCGGCGGACGCCGGCGCGGGCGGCGCTGGTGCAGGCGCGGGCGACCTCGCCGCGGGAGGCGCCGGTGCGGGCGATCCCGCGATGGGAGGCGCCGTCGGGGACCCCGAGCCGCAGCCCGGCGTCTACGCCGCTGTTCCGCAGCAGCAGAGCTGGGAGCAGCAGCAGTCGCCGGAGCAGCAGCCGCAGACCCAGCAGCCCTACGGCTGGGACCAGTACCCCGCCGCCGCCGACCCGTACCAGCAACAGCAGCAGGCGTACGCCGCCGACCAGGGCTACGCGGCCCAGCAGGCCTACGGCGGCGACCCGCAGTACCCGGCCCAGCCGCAGACCCAGCCCTACTACGGCGGCGAGCAGCAGGGCTACTCCCAGCAGCCCTACGGCGACCCGCAGTACGCCCCGCAGGAGTTCGACCCCCAGGGGCAGCCCTACCCGCCGCAGCCGCCGCAGGGGTACGACTGGCCCGCCGCACCGGCGGCCCCCCCGCTGCCGGAGCAGGGCGCCTACGGCTCACTGCCGCCCGACGACCCGTGGCTGCAGGCGCAGGATCCCGACCCGCGGAACCCGCGGCAGAACCCCCAGCACCACAACGAAGCCGGGAGCTGAGTGATGATCAGCCGCACCACGCAGTCCCTGCTCGCCGCCGTCGGGGTGCTCGCGCTTGCCGTCGGCATCGCCGAGGTCCACGCCCCGACCGGACAGGCGGCGGCCCCGGGCGCGACCGTCCGCACCGCGGTCCAGCACAGCAACCTGGTCTGCCCGCCGCCGCTGCAGAGCCTCACCGGCAGCACCGTCTACAGCCTCGCCGTGCCCGGTGCGCAGAGCAGCGGTGCGCAGACCGGCGCGGCCGGGGCCGCGGGCACGGCCGCGCTGGGCGCGCTCCCGGCGAGCGGCACGGCCGGGTCCTCGGCTCCCGCCGCCGCGGCCAAACCGCTGGCCACGCAGACCTCGGTCGGCGGGGCGACCGCGGCGAAGGCGGCCTCCGGCGCCAAGGCAGCCGCGCTGCTGGGCACGGCCGACGGCTCCACCGCCCCCGGCTTCACCGTGCAGCAGACCACCACCGGGCCGGGGAAGGCCCTCTCCGGGACCGCCTGCGGCACCCCCGGCACCGACTTCTGGTTCGCCGGCGGCGACTCGGTCAAGGGCAGCGTCGACTACATCGAGCTGACCAACGCCGAGAGCACCGCCGCCGACGTGGACGTCCGGATCTTCGGCCCCAACGGCGAGGTCGAGAACGCCCAGGCCTCGAACATCAACGTCCCGGCGGCCGGGACCTCCTCACTGCTGCTCTCCTCGCTGCTGAGCCCGGGCAACGACAACCTCGCCCTGACCGTCCACGTGCTGGTGCGCAGCGGCCGGGTGGGCGCCGCCCTGCACGCGGACAGCGGCGACACCAAGGGCGCGGACTGGGTCCCGCCCACCACGCCCGCCAGCAGCCAGGTCATCCCCGGCCTGCCCGGCGACCTGACCAACGCGGTCCTGCTGGTGGCCGTCCCGGGACCGAACGACGTCGACCTCAAGGTCCAACTGGCCTCGCAGGACGGCTGGATCACCCCGGCCGGGCACGAGACCGTGCACGCCAAGGCCGGCATGGTGACGGCGTTCACGCTCGGAGCCCTCACCCACGGCCAGCCGGCCACCATGCGGCTCACCCCGTCCGACCCCAAGCAGGCGGACCCCTTCGTGGCCGGCATCCAGGTGTTCCGGGGCAAGACCAAGACCGGCACGGACGTCGGCTACCTGGCCGCCAGCACGCCGATCGGCCAGCGGGCCACCGCGGCCGGCAACACCAACGGCACCAGCACGCTGCTGCTCACCGCGACCGGCGCCGCCGCCGTGGTGAAGGTCTCCGAGATCGGCGGCTCCGGCACCCCCACCACCCAGAACGTCACCGTGCCGGCCGGGGCCACGGTCCCGTCGGTGCTCAAGGGCCCCAACGGGAGCTACGCGGTGACGGTGGAGCCGGTCTCCGGCGGCCCGGTGTACGCGGCACGCATGATCAGCGTCAACAGCGGCTCGGTGCCGACCTTCACCGTCCAGCAGCTGCCGGACGACCACAGCACCGTGCAGATCCCCAGGGCGGTCCAGAACGACTCCATCCTGATGCCCTGAGGGCCCTGCACCTGAGGCCCGCACCTGAGGGCCTGACGCCCGGCCCGTCAGGGCCCTGCACCTGAGGGTCCTGACGCCGGTTCAGGTCGCGTCCGGCCCGGGGTCGATCTCGTCGGGATCGACCCCGAGCAGTTCGGCGACCTGCTCCACCACGACCTCGTGCACCAGCGCGGCACGCTCGTCCCGCCCCTTGGCGCGGGTCTCCACCGGACGCCGGAACACCACGATCCGGTCCGGCCTGCCCTGGCTGGCCGCGATCACCCGACCGAGCGGCACGTCGTCCGCCCGCGCGTCGGTCGGATCCGGCTCCGGTTCCCCGGGCAGCGGCCCGGGGACGTCCTGGACCGCGAACTCGACCTCGGCCAGCTGCGGCCAGCGCCGCTCCAGCCGCTCCACCGACTCGCGCACATAGTCGTCGAACATCTCGGACCGGCTCAGCGACATCGGCACCTGCGGCGGGGCCAGCGGTCCCCGCAGGCCCCGTCCATGGCGGTCGCGTCGACGCGGTCGGCTCTCCGGTGCAGCGGGTCTCTCCATTCCGGCAGAGTACTGACTGGGAACCGGCCATCACGCCAACATCCGGACGACACGGACCCGGGGTCGTCGCGGACAGGTCGCCCGGTGGGGTACCGTCCATCGTCGTGAGCCTTGTACGTCGCTGTTCGCGCACCGCGTGCGGTCGTCCCGCCGTCGCGACGCTGACGTACGTCTACGCGGACTCGACCGCTGTGCTCGGTCCGCTCGCCATCTATGCCGAACCGCACTGCTACGACCTCTGCGCGGAGCACTCCGAGCGGCTGACCGCCCCGCGCGGGTGGGAGGTCGTCCGGCTGACCGTCGACTCCGGGCCGATCCGCCCCAGCGGCGACGATCTGGAGGCGCTGGCCAACGCCGTCCGCGAGGCGGCCCGGCCGCCGGCCCGCCGCCAGGACGGCGGCAGCCCGGCCGACCCCACCGAGGTGGGCAGGCGGGGCCACCTGCGCGTCCTCCGCTCGCCCGACACCCAGTAGGGCGCAGGCGCTCCACAGCCACCAGGTAATCTCGGCACACCAGCTGCGAAGCAGGCTGTGACCGTGGACGAGCGTGGACCAGAATGGCGGAGACTCCGAGTGCCTGACCTGAAGCAGATCGTGAAGGCGTACGACGTGCGCGGCACCGTGCCGGACCAGTGGGACGAGTCCCTCGCCCGCGCCTTCGGAGCGGCTTTCGTACGGGTGACCAACGCGACCGCCATCGTCACCGGCCACGACATGCGCCCCACCTCGCCCTCGCTGTCCCGGGCCTTCGCCGAGGGCGCCGCGGCCCAGGGCGCGGACGTGGTCGAGATCGGCCTCTGCTCCACCGACCAGCTCTACTTCGCCAGCGGCAAGCTCGACCTGCCCGGCGCCATGTTCACCGCGAGCCACAACCCGGCCCAGTACAACGGCATCAAGATGTGCCGCGCCGGAGCCTCCCCGGTCGGTGAGGACACCGGCCTGGTCGAGATCCGCGAACTGGTGGAGTCCTGGACCGCCGCGGACGACACGGTCACCGTCCCCGGCTCGGACGCCCCGCAGGGCACGATCACCCAGCAGGACGAGCTGCAGCCCTACGCGGACCACCTCAACGGCCTGGTCGACCTCTCCGGGATCCGCCGCCTCAAGGTCGCCGTGGACGCGGGCAACGGCATGGGCGGCCACACCGTCCCCACCGTCCTCGGCGGCCTGCCGCTGGACATCGTGCCGATGTACTTCGAGCTCGACGGCACCTTCCCCAACCACGAGGCCAACCCGCTCGACCCGAAGAACCTGGTCGACCTGCAGGCCAAGGTCCGCGAGGTCGGCGCCGACATCGGCCTGGCCTTCGACGGCGACGCCGACCGCTGCTTCGTCATCGACGAGCGCGGCGAACCGGTCTCGCCCTCCGCGATCACCGCTCTGGTCGCCGTCCGCGAACTGGCCAGGGCCAAGGCGGACGGCGAGGCGGAGCCGACGATCATCCACAACCTGATCACCTCCTGGACCGTGCCCGAGGTGGTCCGCGAGCACGGCGGCAAGGTCGTCCGCACCCGGGTCGGCCACTCCTTCATCAAGCAGGAGATGGCCCGCACCGGCGCCGTCTTCGGCGGCGAGCACTCCGCCCACTACTACTTCCGCGACTTCTGGCGCGCCGACACCGGCATGCTCGCGGCCATGCACGTGCTGGCCGCCCTGGGCGCCCAGCCGGGCACCCTCAGCGCGCTGACCGCCGAGTACGACCGCTACGCGGCCTCCGGCGAGATCAACAGCACCGTGGACGACCAGGCCGCGCGCACCGCTGCCGTCCGCGCCGCCTTCGCCGGCTCCCCGGACGTGACCTTCGACGAGCTCGACGGCATGACCGTCACCAGCCGGGACTGGTGGTTCAACCTGCGCGCCTCCAACACCGAGCCGCTGCTGCGGCTCAACGTCGAGGCCCGCGAGCAGGCCGTCATGGCGGAGATCCGCGACCGGGTCCTCGCCATCGTCCGCGGCTGACGCACAGCTGCCGCCGACACCGCCGCCGATACCGCTGCCGCCGCCCCGGGCGTACCGCCTCCGGGCAGGCGGCGGGGGTACGGTAGCAATCCGGGGCGCGACCGCGTTCCGGACCCGCCCGTAGCTTCCCGGGAGCAGAACGGCCATGAGCATCGACCCCGCCCTGCTGGAGATCTTCGCCTGCCCGCAGTGCCACGCCCCGCTGCGTGAGGAGGACGAGGAGCTCGTCTGCACCTCGACCGAGTGCGCGCTGGTGTACCCCGTCCGGGACGGCATCCCGGTGCTGCTGATCGACGAGGCCCGCCGCCCGTCCTGAGCGCCCGAAGGACCACCTGACGGAACTGGGAACAGGGGAGGCCACCGCATGTTCGAGGAGTGGGTGCTCGACGACCCGGACACCCTGGCGCGTGCCGACGCGTCCGGGGCACTGCTCGACCTGGCCTCGGCGGGGGCCACCGTGCGCAACGCGGTACGCCTCGCCGGTGAGGCCGGCCTCGACCGGCTCCGCCCGGAGGGGCGGCCCCGCGCCGTCCTGGTCGCCGGACACGGCACCGCGGCCCTGGCCGGCGAGGCCTTCGCGGTGCTGATGGGCGGTGCCTGCCCGGTCTCGGTGCTGCGCCCCAGCGGCTCGGACGACTCGGTCGCGCGTGCCATTGACTTCACCTCCGGCCTGCTCTGGTCCGTCCCCGGCTGGGCCGGACCGTCGGATCTGCTGGTCGTGCTGTCCACCACCGGGGGCGAACCGGGCCTGGTCTCGCTGATCGAGCAGGCGTACGTCCGCGGCTGCACCGTGGTCGTGGTCGCCCCGGTCGACAGCCCGCTGTCCGAGGCCGCGCTGCAGACCAGGGGCCTGCCGCTGCCCTATGTGTGCGCCGTCCTCGGCGACGAGCGGATCGGCCGGGACCGCGACCTGCCCCGGGACACCCCCTCCTCCTTCTGGGGCCTGCTGGCCCCGGCCGTCGCCCTGGCCCACCGGATCGGCCTGGTCAGCACGCCTTCGTCGCTGACGGCGGCGGCCGACCGGCTCGACGAGGTGGCGGTGCGCTGCCGCCCCGGCGCCGAGACCTACGGCAACCCGGCGAAGACCCTCGCGGTCCAGCTCGACGGCGTGCTGCCGCTGCTGTGGAGCGACAGCCCGTGCACCGAGGTGGCCGCCCGGCGCTTCGTCCAGATGCTCACCGACCAGGCCGGGCGCCCCGCGCTCCAGGGCACCCTGCCCGAGGCGCTGACCACCCAGCGGGGCCTGCTGGCCGGCCACCTCGCCGCGGACGAGGAGGAGCTCGCGGACGACTTCTTCCGCGACCGCACCGAGGAGCCAGACACCCTCCGCCTCAAGGTCCTGCTGCTGCACCGGTCCGAACAGCCGGACCGGCTGGTCGACCAGCGCACCGGGGAGGAGCCCTCGGGCGAAGCCCGCCCCGAGCAGCCCCCCTTCGCCGAGCCGGAGAGCAACGGGCCGCTGACGTCCCGGCGCACCCTGGCCCGGGCCCGCGCGCTCGCCACCGACCACCGGATCACCCTCAGCGAGCTGGCCTCCGGCCACGCCGACTCGCTGGAGGCGATGGCCGAACTCGTGGCACTGACCGACTTCGCCGCCGTCTACCTCGGCCTTGCCTCCTCCGGCACGGCCGACGTCCCGGCCGGTACCGCGCCCCTCGACGGCTGAGCCCCGGCTCCGCCCCCGCCTCCGCTTCCGCCTTCCCCTGGTGACCGCACCCGCCGACCCGCCCCTTGTTGCATCCACTGCCGTATGCACCCCCATGCTCGGAGAACCAGTCCGAACCACACAGATCAGGACCTGTGCCGTGGACCGCCTGACCAACACCGTCCGCCCCTACTCCTGGGGCTCGCGGACCGCCATCCCGACCCTGCTCGGCACCCCGCCCAGCGGCGAGCCGCAGGCGGAGCTCTGGATGGGCGCCCACCCGGGAGCGCCCTCCACCCTCGACCGCGGCGACGGCCCGCGCCCGCTCGACGCGGTGATCGCGGCCGACCCCGAGCACGAACTCGGCGCCGCCGCCGTGGCCCGTTTCGGGCCCGCCCTCCCCTTCCTGCTCAAGCTGCTCGCCGCGGGCGAGCCGCTGTCGCTCCAGGTGCACCCGAACCTCGACCAGGCCCGGGCCGGCTTCGCCGACGAGGAGGCCAGGGGCATCCCCCTGGACGCCCCGCAGCGCACCTACAAGGACGCCAACCACAAGCCCGAACTCATCTGCGCCCTGGACGACTTCACCGGCCTCTGCGGCTTCCGCGCCCCCGCCGGCACCGCGCTGCTGCTCGACAGCCTGGGCGTGCCCGCGCTGGCGCCGCTAGCCGACATCCTGCGCTCCAAGCCCGAGCCCGAGGCCCTCCGCGAAGCCCTGACCGCGATCCTCACCGAGGCGCCGGAGACCATCGCCGCCACCGTCCTGGCCACCACCGAGGCCCTGGAACGCGCGGCCGAACGCGCCGCCGCCGACCCCGAAGGGCTCGGCCTGCCGGCCGAGCTCGCCACCGCCCTCGGCTCCTACGCGGCCGTCGGCCGCATCTTCCCCGGCGATCCCGGTGTGATCGCCGCGCTGCTGCTCAACTTCGTCCGGCTGCAGCCGGGTGAGGCCCTCTACCTCGGCGCCGGGGTCCCGCACGCCTACCTCAGCGGCCTGGGCGTGGAGATCCTGGCCAACTCCGACAATGTGGTCCGCTGCGGGCTCACCCCCAAGCACGTGGATGTGCCCGAGCTGCTCCGCATCGTCGACTTCCGCAGCGCCGAACCCGGCGTCCTGCACCCTGTCCCGGTCCCCGGCTCGGACGGCGAGGAGCTGTACCCCACGCCGATCGACGAGTTCCGGCTCTCCCGCTACACCCTGGACGGGACGGCGGCGGTCGGCCGCCGCATCCCGGGCACCGCACCGCAGATCCTGCTCTGCACCGAGGGGACCGCGGTCCTCACCGCTGCGGACGCTTCACCAGTCACACTTCGCCGCGGGGAATCCGCCTATGTCTCCGCCGACACCGATGACCTCCGGGTCACGGCAGCGGACGGCGCACCGGGCACGGTCTTCCGTGCCACGGTTTCGCTCTGAGTCAATAACTACACCCGGCGAAGGACAGCGGCCCCGGATTTCCGCCGCAGAGGCGCAAATCCGGGGCCGATATCACCCGTGCGTGTGACCCGTCCCAACAAGCCGCCCGTACCGACTGTCCGACTATCCGCCGAGCACCAGCTTCTCCAGCGCGGCCCGCGCCCTGGCGTCGGACTGGGCCCGCAGCGCGACCGCGGTGGCCAGCTCGGTGGCCCACACGTCCAGGCCGACCGGCTTCCGCGACAGCACCACCCCGCGCACCACCGTGGCCACCTCGGCCTGCGGCCGTCCGTGCGCCAGGGTGAGGATCAGCCGCCGGTCGTCCAGCGACACCTCGAGCTTCTCCACCCGGCCCTCGCGCCCGGCCAGCCGGTCACCGACCGAGCGCTTGCGCTCGAAGGCCACCGCGCCCTGCGGAAGCGCGTCCGCCAGCGAGTCGGTCAGCACCTTGACGTAGATCTCCAGGTCGGCCGAGTCGCGCCGGAGCGCGGCGGCGAGCATGTCGATCGACGCGCCCGGATCGTCCACCACACCGTCCAGCGCGTCGCCGGTGTCCTCCGGCAGCGCCGGCAACGGATCCTGCTCGCTCATCGTTCATCCCCGCACTCAAGAAGCCCGGCACACCGGATAGGTCCGACAGAAACGCGGTCAGCCGCCATAGGAGCTTCTCACCCGTCCAGGCTCAGCACCATCGTGGGCCGCTCGATCTCATGGTCGGACCGCAGCGGGCGCACCGCCGTGCCGATGGAGAAGAACTCCGTGGTGTGCCCGCCCCAGCGGTGGTTGTGGGCGTTGAGCTGCACGCCGACCACGCCCTCCGCGTGCAGCGCCTCCGCCTCGGCCTGCATCCGCGCCATGGCCAGCTCGCGCGCGTCGTAGAGGGCCTGGGTGAACTGCTCGATCTCCACGTTCTTGCCCATGTTGGAGAACACCGCGCCCATCTTCTGGTGCGCGATGTGGTAGACGCAGGTGCCCATGACCATGCCCAGCGGGGCGTAGCCGGCCCGGATCAGGGTCCAGAAATCCTGGCCGGACAGGTCCGAGGTGAACGGCTGGCCCTTGTTGTTGCGCCAGGTGGTGTTGCCCGGGGCCGGGTGGTCCGCCTTGACCGCGGTGCCGATGGCGATGAACTCGGCCACGTCGTTGCCGAACTCCCTGGCCTCGACCGTCAGCCGGACCCCGACGATGCCGTCGGCGCCCAGCGCCGCCGCCTCGGCCTCCATCCTGGTCATCGCCAACTCTCGGGCGTGGTACATCGCCTGGCTGAGGGTCTCCAGTTCCTGGTTCTTGCCCCAGCGGCCGATCTGGATGCCGACGTGGTAGATCGAACTCCCGAGGACCAGGCCGATCGGTTTGAAGCCGGCCTCGCGCACCAGCAGGAACTCGTTCACCGACAGGTCGCTGGTGAAGATCGAGCCGGGCTTGCCCGGCTCCAGCTCGGACAGCCGCCGCATCGCGTCCGCCGGTACACCCTGAGCGCTCGGCCCCGTGTTCGTCATATCGCTATCCTTCATCTCTCAGTCGCCCAGCTCACTCAGTTCCTGAACCAACCGCCGGTACTCCGAGCGGTCCCCGTACGGGCTGGACGCGACCGCGGCCAGTCGGCGGCGCAGCAGTTCCCCGCGGTCGCCCAGCGGCATCACCGACAGCGTGCGCGGCGGTTCCTGCCGGGTCTTGAAGCGTGCGATGGTCGTTCCCACCATGGTCGACTCGGCGACATGGTCCTCCTGCTCGGAGTTGTTGCGGTTCCGCGCCCGCAGGCAGCCCTCGCGCCACACCCGCAGCTCGCTCGCGGCCATGACCACCCCGTCGCCGCCCCGCTTGGCGCCCTGCAGCTGCAGTTGCCGCCGGGCGTCGGCGCGGACCTCGTGGATCAGCTCGCTCCAGCCGGTGACCTCGATGTTCCGCCAGGAGTAGCTCTGCGACTGGGTCCGGTAGTCGTCGTGGCGGACCCCGATGGACATGCCCACCAGCAGTTCCACCGGCACCCAGCCGGAGGCGACCAGCTTGGCGAAGCCCTGTCCGTCCAGGTGCGAGGTGAACGGATGCCGGGGGCGGACCGTGCCCTGCGCCCGGACCGCGGTGCCGATCACCTTGAACTCCAGGCAGTTGGGCTGGCTCGCGAACGGCGCCATGGTCAGTGCCGCCGAGACCACCCCGTCGCCGCCCAGTGCCAGGCACTCCGCCGTCATCCGGTCCAGCGCGGTGCGCCGCGCCGACTCGAAGACGCCGACCAGCGCGGCGGCCGGGGAGCCCTTTCCGGACAGGGCCACCGGCGCGGTCCCGACGTTGCCGAAGCTGTAGCCGTACCCCGCGCCGGGGAACAGGCAGTCGTGGTAGCCCCAGTACCGGCCGCTCCGTCCGACGTGGTAGACGGCGGAACCCATCACCTGGCCCACCGGTTCGAACCCGACGGAGCGGATCGCCGCGAACTCGCCGGTCGACAGCGCGGACGTCCAGGTCCCGCTCTCCCGGACTTCTGCCATTCGCTCAGCGGCAGCGGGTGGCAGCCCGCTGCCGCTCCATGGCACCGACATCTGTCCTCTATTCCCGTCCGGTCCGGCAGCGGAGACTCACCCTCTGCACCCTAGGACGAAGATTCGATCGAGCGCATCGGAATCTACGCCTCTCTGGCGCGGTATCGAGTTGCCGCAGCGCCCTTTGTAGGCCGGAAGATGCTCATCGGGCTTGGGAAGGCTGCGGTTCGGTGTAGATTCGGTACTGAGCCAGACGTCGCTGCTGATGGCGGTCGGTGGGCTCGGGCGGTGCCACGACCCCTTCTCGGGGAACGGTTTCCGACCGGGTGTGCCGAGGGAGAGAGGTCCTCCGACGCAACTGGGCCGCACGAGGTACGACTACGCGGGCGCGCGCGTTTTTCGCCGCGTGCCGTCGGCATGCCCTGCGTATCTGCCCGTGTCTGCGGTCCAGCCACTTCCGAGCCCCCGCCGGTACAGTCCCCGGCGCCTCACAAGCGATAGTGATGGAGACACACCCATGTCCGTAACTGCCACCGGTGACTTCAAGGTCGCCGACCTCTCCCTGGCGGGCTTCGGCCGCAAGGAGATCCAGCTGGCCGAGCACGAGATGCCGGGCCTGATGTCGATCCGCAAGGAGTTCGCGGCCTCCCAGCCGCTGGCCGGCGCCCGGATCACCGGGTCGCTGCACATGACCATCCAGACCGCTGTGCTGATCGAGACGCTGACCGCGCTCGGCGCCGACGTCCGCTGGTGCTCCTGCAACATCTTCTCCACCCAGGACCACGCCGCCGCCGCGATCGCGGTCGGCCCCGAGGGCACCCCGGAGAACCCGCAGGGCGTGCCGGTCTTCGCCTGGAAGGGCGAGACGCTGGAGGACTACTGGTGGTGCACCGAGCAGGCGCTCACCTGGCCCGGCCACGCCGGGCCCAACATGATCCTGGACGACGGCGGCGACGCCACCATGCTGATCCACAAGGGCGTCGAGTTCGAGAAGGCCGGCGTCGCTCCGGACCCCTCGACCGCCGACAACGACGAGTTCCGGATCGTCCTCGAGGTGCTCAACCGCACCCTCGCCGAGAGCCCGCGCAAGTGGACCGAGGCCGCCGCCGGGATCAGGGGCGTCACCGAGGAGACCACCACCGGCGTCCACCGCCTGTACGAGATGCACCGCGAGGGCACCCTGCTCTTCCCGGCCATCAACGTCAACGACGCGGTCACCAAGTCGAAGTTCGACAACAAGTACGGCTGCCGCCACTCGCTGATCGACGGCATCAACCGCGCCACTGACGTCCTCATCGGCGGCAAGGTCGCCGTGGTCTGCGGCTACGGCGACGTCGGCAAGGGCTGCGCCGAGTCCCTGCGCGGCCAGGGCGCCCGCGTCATCATCACCGAGATCGACCCGATCTGCGCCCTGCAGGCGGCGATGGACGGCTACCAGGTCACCACCCTGGACGAGGTCGTCGGCATCGCCGACATCTTCATCACCACCACCGGCAACAAGGACATCATCCTGGCCGGCCAGATGGAGAAGATGAAGCACCAGGCCATCGTCGGCAACATCGGCCACTTCGACAACGAGATCGACATCGCGGGGCTGTCGAAGCTCCCCGGCATCGTCAAGACCGAGGTCAAGCCGCAGGTCCACGAGTGGCGCTTCGCGGACGGCCACACCATCATCATGCTGTCCGAGGGCCGCCTGCTGAACCTCGGCAACGCGACCGGCCACCCGTCCTTCGTGATGTCCAACTCCTTCGCGAACCAGACGATCGCGCAGATCGAGCTGTTCACCAAGACCGAGGAGTACCCGGTCGACGTCTATGTGCTGCCGAAGCACCTGGACGAGAAGGTCGCCCGGCTGCACCTGGACGCGCTGGGGGTCAAGCTCACCGTCCTCAGCGACGAGCAGGCCGCCTACATCGGCGTCCCGGTCGAGGGCCCGTACAAGCCGGACACGTACCGCTACTGACGCTGGTTCAGCTTCAGCGAGCGTTGCTGGAACCACCGGACGGCCGGTGCCCCGGGAGATCATCGGCACCCGGGGCACCGGCCGTCCGGCCGTAGAGTGCTGAGCATGCCCAGCGGTCGCTACTCCTTCTACGACACCCACGACAGCACCCCCCTCGGCGAGGAGCGGTTCAGCTGCGCCCCCGGCCCCTCCGGCTGGCGCTACACCGCGCAGACCTTCAGCACGGACGGCGAGCCCGACGGCTCGGTCGACCTCACCCTGGACGCGCTGAGCCGCCCGCTCCGCCTGGAACTCAGGTCGGGGCTTTGGCAGATCCGCGCCGGCCTGCTGGACGGGCTCAGCTGGGTACGCAGCCACCAGGACGACGCCGAGGGCCAGCACGCCCGCGAGGGCAACGACCGCGCCCACGCGTTCGCGGGACGCTCGCCCGCCTTCCTCGTAGCGACAGCCCGCCTGCTGCGGCTGAGCCCCGGCAGCTCGTCCCGGCTCCGCGTCGTCACCTTCACCGACCCGGTGCTGGCCCCACGCACCCACGACCAGGGCTGGACCCTCGACGGGACGGAGTCGCACCCCACGGACAACGGCCCCCTCGTCGTCGAGCGCTACCGGGTCGCCGACCTGGCCACGGGGGAGGAGGGCCTGGTCCACCTGGCCGGCGATGTGATCTTGGCCGCCCCCGGCATCGAACTCGAACAGCTCGAAACTCCACCCAGTAGAACCGTTGACCCGGGCGAGTACGCCGAGTAGGTTAGAGCAGTTGCCTCCGACTGGACAGGTCGTGAGGCGGTGAGTAGTCTCTGACTCTCGCCTTCCGAGGTACGTCGAAATGCGGCAGGAAACCGGGCAGAAATGCCAGGACAATGCTGTCCCGATTCCGAGGACGAGCGAGCCGTGAAAACGGGGTCGGAAAGCCTGATAAGGTTACTGACAACAGCTCGGCAGAAACGAAAATCGACTGGTCCAAACAGGCGAAACGGATCTGCTAGGCTGTGAAACAGAACGAAGCGCCCGGAGGGTCGGTGTGAAGGCCGCCTGAAGGAAGTGTCCGTTCCTTGAGAACTCAACAGCGTGCCAAAAGTCAACGCCAAATGTTGATACCCCGTCCAGCCGCTTTTGTGGTGGTTGGTCGTGGTTCCTTTGGGAAAAAATA
>NZ_JBHEZX010000025.1:0-106312 GCF_042511045.1 Streptacidiphilus alkalitolerans | reverse complement strand
TCCGCTGTTTTCGAAGTAGTCGATGGCGGGGAAGCAGTCGGCGAGGCGTCGGGTGTCGACCAGGACGACGGCGCCGATGGCGCCGCGGACGAGGTCGTCCCACATGAACCAGAAGCGGTCCTGGCCGGGGGTGCCGAAGAGGTAGAGGATCAGGTCCTCGTCCAGGGTGATCCGGCCGAAGTCCATGGCCACCGTGGTGGTGGTCTTCCCGGCGACATGGCTGAGGTCGTCGATGCCGGCCGAGGCGCTGGTCATCACCGCTTCGGTGCGCAGCGGGTTGATCTCGGAGACCGCCCCGACCAGGGTGGTCTTGCCCACCCCGAAGCCGCCGGCCACGACGATCTTCGCTGAGGTGGTCGTGCGGCGGGCTCCGTTGGCAGCCGGTGGGGCGGGCCTAGAGCTTGCGAAGTCCACTGAGCACCCTTTCGAGCAGTGTCACGTCTGGCGTGCCACCGGATTCGCCTCCGGCGGCCGGTTGGTGGATCGCCACCAGGCCGGATTCGGCCAGGTCGGCGACGAGGATGCGGGCCACGCCGAGCGGCATGGAGAGCAGAGCCGAGATCTCGGCCACGGACTTGATGTCCTGGCAGAGATTGCAGATCCGCTGGTGCTCGGGGAGCAGCGAGACGATCCGCTCCGGCGCCGCGGTGGTGGAGACCAGCGCCTCGATGGCGAGCTGGTAGCGGGGACGGGTCCGGCCGCCGGTCATGGCGTACGGACGGATCAGCGGCTCCTCGTCCGGCTCGGGCTCCTGCGGCGGCTGGTGCTTCCAGTCGTCCGCGTAGGACGGCCGGCTGGGGTAGCCGGATCCGGTGCCGCTGGTGGTGGGCGCGTTCGGGGCCGGGTTGGCCGTGCCGCCGTTGGCGTACGGGTTGTCCTGGTAGCCCGGGGAGGGCTGGCTGCCGTAGCCGTGCCGCTGGTCCTGCTCATGGCCGTAGCTGCCCGCGTAGTTGGGCGCGGGCGGGTAGCCGCCGCCGCCCGGACCACCGAACGCGTCGTGGCCTGTACCGGGATAGCCGGTGCCGTACTGGCCGTTCTGGTCCTCAGGCGGTGTCACGGTTCCTCCTCACAGTGGAGCGACAGGTGCGTTGTGGCTCTTGCTGGTGGTACGTGGTGCGTGTCGGCCGGTCGGTGGAGCAGTCGTTCAGTGGAGCAGGCTGCCCTGGAGCTCGGCCCGGAGGGCCGGGGTGAGCACCGTTCCGGCGCGGTCGACCAGGAGGGCCATTTCGTAGCCGACCAGGCCGATGTCGCTGTCGGGTGAGGCGAGGACGGCGAGGGAGGAGCCGTCGGAGACGGCCATGATGAACAGGAAGCCGCGTTCCATCTCGACGACGGTCTGGGTGACCCGTCCGCCCTCGAAGATGCGTGAGGCGCCCTGGGTGAGCGAGGTCAGCCCGGAGGCCACCGCGGCCAGCTGGTCGGCACGGTCCCGGGGGAAGCCCTCGGACATGGCGAGCAGGAGGCCGTCGGCGGAGACCACCACCGTGTGCGACACCCCGGGGGTGTTGTCCACGAAGTTGGTGATCAACCAGTTGAGGTTCTGTGCCGCCTGGGACATCTGACTCACTGCTAACGCTCCGGGTGGTTCGGGCTGCCGAAGAGATCGGCGCCGCCGTGCTGGTCGGGGGAGGGTGCGTCGCCCGCGTTGTGTCCCTGCTGGATGCCGCGGCGCAGGTTGGTGAGCCGGCCGCGGACCTCCTCGGGGGATCGGGACAGCTGGGGCGACGCGGCAGGTGCGGCCGTGCTGGGCTCCGCGACATTGCCGGGGAGCAGGTTCTGCCGCGGCACGCGGCGGGGGAGTCCGGCCGGGGTGGTTCCCCCGGTGGCGGGCTCGGCAGCGGTGGCCGCGGGCGCGGTGGGGACGGGAGCGGACGGCGCGGCCTGAGCCTGGTCGTCCTCCTCCTCGCGGGCCCCGGTGAACCAGTTGGGACGTTCGCCGGCTTCCCGGTCGCCGATCGCCCGACCGCCGCCGAGGGCTTGGCCGGGACGGCGGGTGGGGAGCGTGCCGAACGACCCGTTGGCGGCCGGAGCGGGCGCGGAGGACGGCCGCTGAGGCAGCGCGGGCGGTGTAGTGGAGGCGGGTCGGGGTGCGGGGGGCTGGGGGGCCACGGGCGCCTCGGAGGCGGGTGCGGGGGCGGGGGCGGACTGCGGGGGCTCCGCGTAGTACGGGTGACCGTACTGGGGCTCGGCCTCGGGCTGGTACTGCTGGTACTGCTGGTGTTCGTACTGCTCCGCGCCGTACTGCTGCTGGGCTCCGTACCCCTGGGCGGGGTAGGGGTCCTGGGACGCGAAGGGGTCGGGGGTGGGGTACGCGGCCGGGTACGGGGCCTCGGGGTAGCCCTGCTGGGGACCGCCGAAGGCCTGGTCGAAGGCCCGCTCGTCGAACTCCGGGACGTACGGCTCGTAGGGCTCGGCCTGGTACGGCTCCTGGTAGCCCTGCGCCGGGGCCTGCTGCTCGGCCGCCGCCTGCTGGGCCGCCGCCTGCTGGGCCGCCGCCTCCTGGGCCGCGGGCTCCAGCGCCGCCTGCTCGCGCCGCTGGCCGAGTCGCATGGTGCGCTGCATCAGGTCGGGGCCTGCGCCGACCTCGGCCACCGGGCGCTCGTAGCGGCTGTCGTCGAAGCCCAGCTCGCTCGCGGTGCGGTCGTCCGGGTCGGCGTAGGTGCCGTTCTCGGGCTCCCCGTAGATCCGGGAGACGGTGAACTGCTCCTCCGGCTCGGAGATCCGGGGCACCTGGGTCAGGTGGTCCGGGACCATGACCAGCGAGGTGGTCCCGGCGGACTCGCCGGACGGGCGGAGCTGGACCCGGATGCCGTGCCGCTCGGCCAGCCGGCCGACCACGAACAGGCCCATCTGCCGGGAGACCGAGGCGTCCACGGTCGGCGGGTCGGCCAGCTTGCTGTTGATCGCGGCGAAGTCCTCGGCGGTGAGGCCGATGCCCTTGTCGTGGATCTCGACCAGCACCCGCTGGTCCGGCAGCCGGGTCGCGGTGACCCTGACCCGGGTCTGCGGGCTGGAGAAGGTGGTGGCGTTCTCCAGCAGCTCGGCCAGCAGGTGGACCATGTCGGTGACGGCGGGGCCGATCACATCGGTCTCGGGGATCCCGCTCAGCTCGATCCGCTCGTACTGCTCCACCTCGGAGGCCGCCGCGCGCAGCACGTCCACCAGCGGGATCGGGTCGGCCCACTCGCGTCCGGCCGACTCGCCGGCCAGGACCAGCAGGTTCTCGCCGTTGCGGCGCATACGGGTGGCCAGGTGGTCCAGCTTGAACAGGCTCTCCAGCTGGTCCGGGTCCGCCTCGTTGTTCTCCAGCTCGGTGATCAGCCCCAGTTGGCGTTCGATCAGGCCCTGGGAGCGGCGGGAGAGGTTGGTGAAGATCGCGTTGACGTTCCCGCGGAGCAGGGCCTGCTCGGCGGCGAGCCGGATCGCCTCGCGGTGGACGTCGTCGAAGGCGCGGGCGACCTCGCCGATCTCGTCGCGCCCGGTCAGCGGGATCGGCTGGACCGTGGTGTCGACCCGTTCGGGGTCGGTCTTGGAGAGCTTGCGGACCAGGTCCGGCAGCCGCTCGGCGGCGATGTCCTGGGCGCTGTCGCGCAGGGTGCGCATCCCGCGGACCATGGAGCGGCCCATCAGGTAGACCAGGATCCCGGCGACCAGCATCAGCGCCAGGGCCTCGGCGGTGATGGTCAGCGCCTGCCGGTCGGCGTCGCTCTGGGCCTGCTTGGCGTCGGCGACGATCTGGTCGGTGACCGTGGTCTCCACCTTGCGGATCTGCTTGATGCGGACCGTGGCGGTGTCGTACCAGGACGGGGCGGTGATGCCCGAGGACTTGAGCGACTTCGCGCCGATCATGCCGACCAGGGTGTTCTCCTGGGCGTCGATGTCCTGGCCGATGACGGTCTTCTTGTAGAGCGCCACGTCGGCGGGCACGCCGGCGAGCTGGAACTGCCCCACGGTGGTCGCCGTGAGCCGGTTGGCGACCTGGATCGCGACGGCCAGGTCGGCCGGCATCTTGTCGTACATCAGCGCGATGGTGACCAGGTTGCGCTCGGTCGCCGTGGATTCCTTCTCCAGGGAGAGCGTGTAGAGCTCGCGTCCGCGGCTGTTGAGGTTCTTGTCGCCGAAGCCGAGCTCGTTGTCCAGGCCCAGCAGACCCAGGTAGATGTTGGAGTACAGCACCTCGGTGTCGACCGGGTCGAAGGTCTTGCTGCGGACGTCGTTGCCCTTGCTGCGCAGGTCCCCGAGGCTCTTGGTGACCTGGCTGTTGAAGGCGCCCAGGTCGGTGGTGATCTGCAGGTCCGGCTTCACCTTCGCGGCGTCGACGTTCATGAGCGCGATGTCGGTGTTGGTCTGCTTGCGGGCGGCCAGCAGACCCGCGTCGTTCTGGATGCCCTGCATCTGCGGGATGACCGCGAGGTCGCGCTCGGTCTGCATGTCGTCGGCCACGGTGGTGGCGTCGCGGACCAGGATCGCCACCTTCTCGTTCTGGGCGGCGGCGTCGGCCAGGTCCAGCTGGTCCTTGACGCGCAGCCCGGCGAAGGCCATGGCGGTGAGCACCGGGACGAGCACGATGGCTGTCAACCGGGTGGGCACCCGCCAGTGGCGGAAGCCCCAACGGGAGCCTCCGTCGTCCACGGGGAGGGGAACGGCCTGCCTCGGTCCGGGGTCTGCCTGCTTCTGCCTCACTCGACAACAACCTCTCGGCCGGGCGGCCATTTCTGAACGTGCTACTGATCTGCGCGGATCGCAGGAATTTCAGCACGTACGCGGTGTACGGGCCAAACACCTGTGCCAGGTCCACGTCCTGACGATAAATCGGACATAAAGCCCCACCTGCGGCGAATGCCCACTCTTTGCTCAGCGCAGTGTGCACATCCGCTCACAAGGGGTGAAACTTGTGCAGGAATTACGTGTTGAAATGTTATGCAAACGGGCCTCGGAGCCGCCCGTTTCAGCGCAGCCGTGCCAGCAGCGCGTGCTCGACCAGGGTGATCAGTGCGGATTTGGCGCTGTCTCTGCGTCGGGCGTCGGTGGTGATGACGGGGGTGTCGGGGCCGAGTTGGAGTGCTTCGCGGACTTCTTCGGGGTTGTGGGTCTGGTTTCCGTCGAAGGCGTTGAGGGCGACGACGAAGGGGAGTCCGCTGTTTTCGAAGTAGTCGATGGCGGGGAAGCAGTCGGCGAGGCGTCGGGTGTCGACCAGGACGACGGCGCCGATGGCGCCGCGGACGAGGTCGTCCCACATGAACCAGAAGCGGTCCTGTCCCGGGGTGCCGAAGAGGTAGAGGATCAGGTCCTCGTCCAGGGTGATCCGGCCGAAGTCCATGGCCACCGTGGTGGTGGTCTTCCCGGCGATGTGGGTCAGGTCGTCGATGCCCGCGCTGGCCGAGGTCATCACGGCCTCGGTGCGCAGCGGGTTGATCTCGGAGACCGCCCCGACCAGGGTGGTCTTGCCCACCCCGAAGCCGCCGGCCACGACGATCTTCGCCGAGGTGGTGGCCCGCCGGGCGGGCGCGGGTGGCGTCGGCGCGAAGGGCGCCGCGGGCCTAGAGCTTGCGAAGTCCACTGAGCACCCTTTCGAGCAGTGTGACGTCCGGCGTGCCGCCGTTCTCGACGGCTGCGGCCGGTTGGTGGATCGCGACCAGGCCGGCTTCGGCCAGGTCGGCGACGAGGATGCGGGCCACGCCGAGCGGCATGGGCACCAGCGCGGAGACCTCCGCGACGGACTTGACCTCACGGCACAGCTGCACGATCCGGGCGTGCTCGGGGAGCAGCGACCCGGCCCGGTCGGCGTTGGCCGTGGTGGAGACGAGTGCTTCGATCGCCAGTTGGTACCGGGGTCTGGTCCGGCCCCCGGTCATCGCGTACGGACGCACCAGCGGCTGCCGGGCCGGATTCTGCGGACCGCCGTGCGGACCGCCACCGTGCGAACTGCCGTAGGAGTTGCCGTACGCGTTGCCGTACGGACCGGTGGAGCCTTGGGGCGGGGTCATCTGTCCTCCTTGAGCTGCAGCGGTCCGTCGTGCCACTCCGCGGCTGGCTGGTCGTGCGTGAGGGGGTGGTGGTGCGGTGGCGCCGATCAGTGGAGCAGGCTGCCCTGGAGCTCGGCCCGGAGGGCCGGGGTCAGGACGTCCCCGGCGCGGTCGACCAGGAGGGCCATTTCGTAGCCGACCAGGCCGATGTCGCTGTCGGGTGAGGCGAGGACGGCGAGGGAGGAGCCGTCGGAGACGGCCATGATGAACAGGAAGCCGCGTTCCATCTCGACGACGGTCTGGGTGACCCGTCCGCCCTCGAAGATGCGTGAGGCGCCCTGGGTGAGCGAGGTCAGCCCGGAGGCCACCGCGGCCAGCTGGTCGGCACGGTCCCGGGGGAAGCCCTCGGACATGGCGAGCAGGAGGCCGTCGGCGGAGACCACCACCGTGTGCGACACCCCGGGGGTGTTGTCCACGAAGTTGGTGATCAACCAGTTCAGATTGTGTGCCGCTTGGGACATCTGGCTCATCTGAGTCAACGCTCCTGGGGGTTGCTGCCGTACGGGCCACCGCTCTGGTTCGGTTGGTTGGCCTGGTTCGGAGTGGCCTGGTTGTGGTTGTCGCTACCTGCCTGACGGCCCTGCTGGATGCCGCGGCGCAGGTTGGTGAGCCGCCCGCGGACCTCCTCGGGAGAACGGGAGACCTGGGGCTGCGGGCCCTCGGCCGGGGTGGACTCGGCCATCCCGGGCACCAGGTTGGCCTGCGGCACCCGGCGCGGCAGCCCGGACGGAAGGACTCCGCCGGCGCTGGGCTCGCGCACCTGCTCGGCCCGGCGCCAGACCTCGTCGTTCGCCGACGCCCGCCACGGTCCCGCGGCGGTGGCGCCGGAGGGCACGCCCTCCGCGGTGCCGCGCTGCGGCACCGGACGCTGCGGGGGAGCACCGAACGGGGCCCGGTCGGCGCCGGACGGCGCCGGCACGGCCGAGGTGGACGGCCGCTGCGGCTGGTACGGCTGCGGCCGGCCCGGAGCCTGCTGCTGGGGCGCCTGCGGCGGCTGTGCGGACTCCTGCCCGTACACCTGCACCGCGCGCATCCGGTCGGCCCGCCCGCTGCGGAACCAGTTGGACTCCATCGCCTCGAAGATCGGCGAGCTGCCGGCCCCGGCCTCGGCCGGCGGCAGGGCCCGGGTCAGCGGGTGGTTCGCCAGGTCTTGAGACTGCGGAGTCTGGGACTGCGGAGCCTGCGGCTGCGGAGCCTGCGGGAACTGCTGCGGCGGGAACTGCTGCTGCGGCGGCATCGGCTGCTGCTGCGGGGGCCTGCCCTGCGGCGGCTGGGGCGCCTGCGGACGCTGCGGGGCGAACTGCTGCGGCTGCTGCGGCGCGGGCCGCGGCGGGATCGGCCGGGCCGGCTCCTCGTCGAAGTGCGGCCGGGCGAACTGGGCGGTGCTGTCGGCGCTGCCCAGGGCGTCCGCGGGCTGCGGACGGCCGAGCGGCGAACCGTGCTGCGGCTGCTCGGCCCACAGGGTGCGCTCGTCCAGCGGGCCGGTCGGCTGCGGGGCCGCGGGCGCCGTCGGGGCCTGCGGGCGCTGCGGCTCCTGCGCCTGCACCGGCTGCGGGGCGGGCTGCGGCGGCTGGGGTGCCTGCGGACGGCGCGGGCCGCCCTGCTGGCCGCCCATCGGCGAGGAGCCCTGCGGCAGTCCGGGGGCGTTGCCGCGGCGCGGCAGGCCGGGCTGCTCGGGCGACTGCGGGGGCAGCGAGGGACGGCCGGGGGCCTGCGGCACCGCGCCGCGCTGCTGCTGACCGCGGACCGGGGGAGCGCCCTGGCCCTGCTGCATCGAGCCCTGCATGGCGCTCTGCGGTCCCTGCGGACCGCCGGGAACGCCGCCCTGGGGACCGCCCTGCGGGCGCTGCTGGCCGGGGGCCTGCGCACCGCCGCGGCGCTCGGCCGCGTTGGTGACGTCCACCGGCAGCATGACCAGCGCGGTGGTGCCGCCGGAGTCGCTGGGGCGGAGCTGGATCCTGATGCCGTGGCGGAGCGAGAGTCGACCGACCACGAAGAGGCCCATCCGGCGGGAGACGGAGACGTCCACCACCGGCGGGTTCGCCAGCCGCTCGTTGATCTCGGCCAGGTCGTCGGGGGAGAGGCCGATGCCGGTGTCGTGGATCTCGACCAGCACCCGGCCGTCGGGCAGCGCGTGCCCGGTGACCCGGACCCGGGTCTGCGGGCTGGAGAACGAGGTCGCGTTCTCCAGCAGCTCGGCGAGCAGGTGGACGAGGTCGTTGACGACTCGTCCGGCCACGTCCGCGGTCGGCACCGAGGCCAGTTCGATCCGCTCGTACTGCTCCACCTCGGAGGCGGCGGCACGGAGCACGTCGACCAGCGGGACCGGACGGGTCCACCGGCGGCCCGGGTCCTCACCGGCGAGGACCAGGAGGTTCTCACCGTTGCGGCGCATACGGGTCGCCAGGTGGTCCAGCTTGAAGAGGCTGGCCAACTGGTCCGGGTCGGCCTCGCGGCTCTCCAGCTCGGAGATCATCGACAGCTGACGCTGGATCAGGCCCTGGGAGCGGCGCGAGAGGTTGGTGAACATCGCGTTGATGTTGCCTCGGAGCAGGGCCTGCTCGGCGGCCAGGCGCACCGCCTGCGCGTGGACCTGGTCGAACGCGCGGGCCACCGAGCCGATCTCGTCCGTGGTGTTGATGCCGATCGGGGCGACCGAGGTGTCGACGTCCTGCGGGTCCGACTCGGAGAGGATCCGGACCAGTTCGGGCAACCGGTGCTCGGCGACGTCCTCGGCGGCGGACTGCAGCGTGCCCAGGGTGCGCACCATGGAACGGGCCACGATGGCCGCGCCGATCACCGCGACGAGCAGGACCAGGGCGATCAGGGCCGCGTTGATGATGGCGTCCTGCTGGGCGGAGCTGCGCAGCGAGAGCACCTTGCTGTTCAGCTGCTGGACCAGGATCGACTCGTCCGCGTTCATGTTGGTGATCTGGGTGGTCGCCTCGGCGTTCCAGTCGTTGTACGTGGGGGGAGCGCTCGAACCTCCCCAGCCGTCGGTGGCGTTCACCACGCCCTTGACCACGAGACCGGCACGGGTGACGTTGATCGCGTTCAGCCAGGCGCCGTCGAGGTTGTTGGCCCTGGTCACGCCGTAGAGGCCCTCGAAGGTCGCCTTGGTGCTGTCGGCGCTGGCACTGGCCGAACGCACGAACGCCCGGTCACCGGGGCTGAGCTGGGTGGGGCCGTGACCTGCCTTGATCGACCGGTCGTTGGTGGCAAGACCGGCCGCGATGACGGCGCGGACGACCGACTGGTCGTCCTTCCACTTGGAGAACTCCTGCAGCGACCGGGTGGCCTGGACCAGCTCCGAGTTGGAGGAGGCCAGCGCGAGGTCCTGGCTGAGTGCCAGCAGCGGCTGGATCAGGTTCTCGTACGCCTGGACCGTCGGCTCCGCCTCGGTGCCGGTCTTGGCGTTGCTGAACGCGTCGGTCCGGATCTGGTTCAGCTGGTTGAGCTTGGTCTCGATGTCGGTGATGTCGGCGCCGTCGGCCGGCAGGGTCGACTTGTCGAGCGACTCCACCAGCTTGGTGAACGCGGTCTGCCGGGTGTCGGTGGTCTTCTGGTCCTGGGTGATCTCGTCCGAGTCGGCCGACTGGGTGTACATCACCGTGCCGGCCATCTCGTCGCGCTCGGCCTGCAGCGCGGTCGCGAGCAGCGTCGCCGCCTGGGCGACGTTACCCAGCTGGGCGACCCGCCCCAGCTGGTCCTGGGTCTGCAGCGAGGACTGGATGCGGAAGCCACCGAGGACGATGGCCGCGACCACGGGCAGCACCAGCAGCGCCGTCAGCCTGGTCCGGATACGCCAGTTGTTCAGGGCGTAGCGCTTCGCGCCGGAGACCCGAACCGGGGCGACGCGTCCTATTCGGGCCTGCGCGGCGTCCGCCGATCTCTGTCGGCTGTTCGTCGCGCTGTCCCGACCGGTCTCGATTGGGGGAGTCGCCGATGACTGCTGGCGAACGGCTGCTTCGCGGTCCGCCGGGTCGCCCGGGCCGCCGCCACCCCTCTTGATACGTCCCTGCACTAGCGTCGCAACCTCTGGACCAGGCGCCCCCCGCGAGAACGCGGACAGGACGGTGTCGAGTTTCGGGCGGGCAAGGGTCCTTGCTGTGGACCCTGTTGAGTGCCCGTGTGCCGCCTTTGGAATGGGCCCCGGCGCTGGCAGTGGCGCAGTGGAGGGGTGGCCTCCGGCGGTCCGTGGAATTTCAGCACAGTGCCGGACCAGCAACAAGGGGCGACACAGGGTAGTCAGTTCAGCTACTCTCTGCATCACCCCCTTGACAGATTGTGCTTCATTCCCCCTGGAATACTGCACCTTTCGGACAGCTGACTGATCCTTGCACTCCAGGGAAGGTGACGCCCCGTGATGATTTTGTCCACTCTGTACGAGATGTCGGATTTTCGATGCAGAGCACAATGTCGTAACTGTCGGAACTCACTGCCATATAAGTGACCAAAATCACAGAGGGGGAGGTAGTGCGAGGGGGCTCGTATGTGGAATGAGATCCTGATGAGCAACCTGTCCGAGCTTCTGCCCCTGTGAGGTAGTCCGCGTGTCCACCAAGACGACGATGAGTTCCCGTCCGACCGCCAACCCGCGTCGGACCACTCTCGCCTCCCTGCCCGCCGACGGGGCCCCGGCCCCGCACAGCTCCGCCGTCGACGGGGCCGAACTGCCGCGGCAGACCGCCAACCCGCGCCGCACCAACCTCATGGTGGCCCCGATCCGGGCGGCCGTCCCCGAAACGGTCTGAGACGTACCTTCCAAGGGGCCCTGCCGGAATCCTTCCGGCAGGGCCCCTTCGGTGCCTGCGGATAGGCTGGCCGCATCCAGTCCGCGAGTTCCGAGGGGACAGCAGCCACCGTGCGTATCGCCAGGTTTTCCAGCGAGGGGACCGTTTCCTTCGGCGTCGTCGAGGGCGACGCCGCCCAACCCGAGACGTTGACCCTGCACGTCCTCTCCGGGCACCCCTTCGGCGAGCTGCAGCCCACCGGCCAGGTGCTCCCGGTCAAGGAGGTCCGGCTGCTGCCGCCGATGCTGCCCAACAAGATCGTCGCGGTGGGCCGCAACTACGCCGCCCACGCCGCCGAACTGGGCAACGAGGTCCCCGAGGTCCCGCTCACCTTCTTCAAGCCCTCCACCGCGGTGATCGGCCCCACCGAGAACATCGCCTACCCGCCGTTCTCCGAGGACGTCCAGTACGAGGCCGAACTGGCCGTGGTGATCGGCCGGATGTGCCGCGAGGTGCCGCTGGAGCGGGTCCCCGAGGTGGTCTTCGGCTACACCTGCGCCAATGACGTCACCGCGCGCGACGTGCAGAAGCGCGAGGGCCAGTGGGCCCGGGCCAAGGGCTTCGACACCTCCTGCCCGCTCGGCCCGTGGATCGAGACCGAGCTCGACCCGGCCGACCTGGCCATCACCTGCACCGTCAACGGCGGACTGCGCCAGGCCGGACGCACCTCGCAGATGGTGCGCTCGGTGGCCGAGCTGATCGTCCACATCTCCGAGGCGATGACCCTGCTCCCCGGGGACGTCATCCTCACCGGCACCCCCGCGGGCGTCGGACCCCTGAACATCGGCGACGAGGTCGCCGTCTCCGTCGAAGGCATCGGCACTCTCACCAACAGGGTGATCAAGCGTGGCTAACACCGTCAGCGACCCCGACCCGGCCGTCCGGGTCCGGTTCTGTCCCTCCCCGACCGGGAACCCGCACGTCGGCCTGGTCCGCACGGCTCTCTTCAACTGGGCCTTCGCCCGCCACCACGGCGGCAAGCTGGTCTTCCGGATCGAGGACACCGACGCGGCCCGCGACTCCGAGGACTCCTACGACCAGCTGCTCTCCGCGATGCGCTGGCTCGGCTTCGACTGGGACGAGGGCCCCGAGATCGGCGGCCCGCACGCCCCTTACCGGCAGTCGCAGCGGATGGACGTCTACGCCGACGTGGCCGCCAGGCTGCTCGCGGCCGGACACGCCTACTACTGCTACTGCTCCACCGAGGAGCTGGACGCCCGCCGCGCCGCGGCCCGCGCGGCCGGCAAGCCCTCCGGCTACGACGGCCACTGCCGCGCGCTGACCGCCGAGCAGGTCGCCGGGTACCGGGCCGAGGGCCGCGCGCCGATCGTCCGCTTCCGGATGCCCGAGGGCGCGATCACCTTCACCGACCTGGTGCGCGGCGAGCTGACCTTCACCCCGGAGAACGTGCCCGACTACGGCATCGTCCGGGCCAACGGCGCTCCCCTCTACACCCTGGTCAACCCGGTGGACGACGCGCTGATGGGGATCACCCACGTGCTGCGCGGCGAGGACCTGCTCTCCTCCACCCCGCGGCAGATCGCGCTCTACGCCGCGCTCGCCGAGATCGGCGTGGCCGACGGCCCGGCGCCGCGGTTCGGGCACCTCCCCTATGTCATGGGCGAGGGCAACAAGAAGCTGTCCAAGCGCGACCCGGAGGCCTCGCTCAACCTCTACCGCGAGCGCGGCTTCCTGCCCGAGGGCCTGCTCAACTACCTGGCGCTGCTGGGCTGGTCGCTGGCCGAGGACCGGGACCGCTTCTCCATGGCGGAGCTGGTCGAGGCCTTCGACATCGGCAAGGTCAACGCCAACCCGGCCCGGTTCGACCTCAAGAAGGCCGAGGCGATCAACGCCGAGCACCTGCGCGCCCTGGCCCCGGCCGAGTTCGTCCGCCGGCTGGTGCCGTACCTGGTCGCCTCGGGCCACTTCGCTCCGGAGGGCCCGACCGACGCCCAGCTGGACCTGCTGATCGCCGCCGCGCCGCTGACCCAGGAGCGGATGGTGGTGCTCGGCGAGGTCTCCGGCATGCTCGGCTTCCTCTTCACCGCCCCCGAGGACTTCGCCCTCGACCCGGCCGACGCCGAGAAGGTGCTCACCGCCGACGCCCGCCCGGTGCTGGCCGCCAGCATCGACGCGCTGGACGCGCTGGAGGGCTTCGACCCGGACGAGATCCAGGCCGCCCTGCGCGCCGCCCTGGTCGAAGGGCTGGGCATCAAGCCCAAGTTCGCCTTCACCCCGCTCCGGGTCGCGGTCACCGGCCGCCGGGTGTCGCCGCCGCTGTTCGAGTCCATGGAACTGCTCGGCCGGGACGAGACCCTGCGCCGTCTGCACGCGGCCCTGGACGGCCTGACAGACTGACCGCATGGGGATAGCCAGGCTGCTCTGGGACATTGACGACACGCTCTTCGACTACACCACGGCAGAACGCCTCGGCGTCCTCCAGCACCTCTCCGACGAGGGCCTGCTCAGCGAGTTCGACTCGCCCGAGCGGGCCCTCTCGCTGTGGCAGCAGGACATGGAGTACGCCTACGCCCGCTTCCTGGCCGGGGAGCTGGGCTTCCTCGAGCACCGCAGGGAACGGGTCCGGCTCTTCCTGGGGAGGACCGGCCGCTCGCTCCCCGACACCCGGGCCACCGACGCCTGGTTCGGCCGCTACGTCCGCTGCTACGAGGACCACTGGCGGATCTTCCCCGACGTGCTGCCGGTGCTGGACGCCCTGCGGCACCGCTACCGGCACGGCCTGCTCTCCAACTCCTCGACCCCGCACCAGCACCGCAAGCTCAAGAAGCTGGGCCTGCGCCGGCGCTTCAGCTCACTGGTCTGCTCGGACGAGATCGGCTGCGCCAAGCCCGCCGCCGAGGCCTTCGCGGCCGGCTGCGCGGGCCTGCGGCTGCCCGCGGACCAGGTCGCCTACATCGGCGACAAGCTCACCACCGACGCCCTCGGCGCCCTCGGCGCGGGGCTGCTCCCGGTGTGGATCGACCGGCCCGCGACCGACCCGGAGCCGGCCCCGTCCGGCGTCCACCGCATTCACACCCTCGCTGACCTGCCGGGACTGCTGGAAGTTATCGATTTTGGTGCGGTGCCCCCCATCGGGTAATGTTCTTCTTGTTGCGCCGCCCGGGAGGGACGGTGAGAGAACCAGAAACTCTCATCAAGATCACCTGGACAGGCCGATGGGGTATGGTGTAATTGGCAGCACGAGTGATTCTGGTTCATTTAGTCTAGGTTCGAGTCCTGGTACCCCAGCGTAAGATCTCGCCCCCGTTGTGTAGCGGCCTAGCACGCTGCCCTCTCACGGCAGTAGCGCCGGTTCGAATCCGGTCGGGGGTACGCAGTACAGAAGCAAGGCACCAAGCCCCCGTTGTGTAGCGGCCTAGCACGCTGCCCTCTCACGGCAGTAGCGCCGGTTCGAATCCGGTCGGGGGTACCAGATCCTCCACCCTCTCCATCGGATCGACGAGTCTTCGGACGGAGTCTCCGAGGCGACGAAGCAGGATCACCAAAGCTTGCCCCCGTTGTGTAGCGGCCTAGCACGCTGCCCTCTCACGGCAGTAGCGCCGGTTCGAATCCGGTCGGGGGTACGTGAGGACAGCAGGCCCCCGGCTCCGGTCGGGGGCCTGCTGCGTTCCCCTTCATTCCCTCGTCGAGTGTTATTGATCATGGTCCTGATCAGGTACTGTTCTCCACGGAGCGTCCATCCCTGAGACCGGGGTGGATTTTCTTTGGGGTATGGTGTAATTGGCAGCACGAGTGATTCTGGTTCACTTAGTCTAGGTTCGAGTCCTGGTACCCCAGCAGGTCAGTAAAGCGAAGGCCCGAGAGGGCCTTTTCGTGTTTTGAGAGGCCGGCAGCGCGCATGGCAAAGGGCAAGAAGGTCGCACGTCCACCCCTGCTGGCGCTCAGTCAGGTCAGCCGCCACTACGGCGGCAGGGTCGCGCTGCAGCCGATCAACTTCAACCTCGCCGCGGGCGAGTGCGTCGCCCTGGTCGGCCACAACGGCTCCGGCAAGTCGACCATGCTGCGGCTCGCGGCCGGCCGGGACACCCCCACCAGCGGCACGGTCAAGCTCGACGGCGTGGTCATGGACGAGAACGATCCCCGGGTCCGCGCCCGGCTCGCCGTGGTCGGCGATCTCTCGGCCTGCTACCCGGATCTGACGGTCCGTGAACACCTGGCCCTGGTCGCCGTCTCGCACGGCGTGGAGGAGCCGCTGACCTGGGTCGACCGCGCCCTGGCCGACCGCGGCCTGGCCGAGCACGCCGAGGCGCTGCCCAACTCGCTGTCCTCAGGACAACTCCAGTCGCTGCTGCTGGCCTGCGCCCTGGTCCGTCCGCGCGACCTGCTGATCCTGGACGAGCCCGAGCAGCGGCTCGACCCCGGCGCCCGGCAGCGCCTCGCCGACCTGCTGAAGGCCGAACTCGCCGACGGCGTCGCGGTCCTGCTGGCCACCCACCACCCGGACCTGGCGATGCACGTCGCCGACCGGGTGCTGCTGCTGGAGGACGGCGCGCTGCTGGCGCAGGGCGCCCCCGAGGCCGTACTGCCCACCGCGTTCCCCGGCCTGGCGGCGGGGAGCACCCGGTGAGCATCGCCGACGGAGCCCCGCAGGAGGAGCGGGAACTGTCCCCGGAAGCGGATCCGGAGAAGGAGCCGCAGCCGGAACCCGAGGCCTGGGCCGACGACTGGACCGGCGACACCCTCGCCCTGCTGCGCGCCCTGCGCGCCCCGCACCGCCGCTCCCGGGCCGGCCAGATCGGCTATGTCGTCTACGTCGGCGTGATGATGGTGCTGACCTGGGGCGGCCTGCTCTCGATCGGCGCGTTCGCCAACGCCTCGATGGGCGCCGACTACACCGGGCACGACGCCCAACTGCTGGCCGCGCTCCCGTCCGGGGTCTGTGCGCTCGGCCTCGGACTGATCCTGGTGGTGGCCAGGGACGCGCTGTGGCGCGGCCCGGTGGTCGCCCCCCGGGCCACCGTCGACTGGCTGCTGAACCAGCCGGTCCGGCCGGGCCCGGTGCTGCGGCCGTGGTTCTGGATCTCCTGTGCCATCGCGCTGGTGCCCGGGCTGCTGGCGGCGGCCGGGGCCGGGGTCGCGCTCGGACTGATGGACAGGACCGGCTTCCTGCCCGCCTTCGGCTGGGCGCTGATCGGCGGCGTCTGCGTACCGCTGCTGGCGACCTGCTGCGGGGTGGCCGTGGAGCGCTACGAGGGCGCCGCCCGCTTCGTCCGCCGGGTCTCGCCGCTGGTGGCGCTGCTGGTGCTGCTGCTCGCTGTGCAGAGCGTGCTCGGTTGGACCGGCCACGGCAACTCCACGCTGGAACTGGCCGAGATGTGGTCCGGGCCCTGGGGTTGGGCCGCGCTGGTCGGGCTGACCCCGACCACGGCCGCCGTCTCCGGCGGCTGGCTGGCGCTGGTGCCGCTGCTGCTGCTCACCGCGGTGGCCCTGGTGCTCGGCTACCGGGGCGCGGCCGGCATCCGGCTGGGCAGCCTGCGGGAGCGGGCCCGTACCGCGGCCGGGGTCGCGGCGGCGCTGCGGACCGCCGAACTGCGCTCGGCGCGGATGGTGCTGGCGCAGAACCAGCAGAGCGGGCGCCGGGCCCGGCTGCGGATCCCGCCGCCCAGCCGGGCCTGGCTGGCCGTGCCCTGGCGGGACGCCACCGCGCTGCTGCGCGCCCCGTCCAGGATCGGCCGCGCGGTGCTGTTCTCGGTCCCGGCGCTGCTGCTGGTCCCCGCCGTCGCGGCGGCCAGCGGGGTCGACCGGCTGCTGCTGACCGCGGTGACCGTCTCCTTCGGCTACCTCGCCGCCGCGCAACTCGCGGAACCGGCCCGGGTCGAGGCGGACGACCCGCGCCGGGCGGGCTGGTCCCCGTACCCGTACGGCGAGCTGATGCTGCGTCACGCGGTGGTCCCGGCGCTGTCCGCGGTGCTGCTCGCGGCGCTCGGGGCCGGTGTGGCCGCCGCGCTGGGGGCCGGGGCCGCGGTGTGGCTGGCCCCGGTGGCCGCGCTGCCGCTGACGGCCGCCGCCATGGTGAACGCCTGCCGCGGGCCCTCCCGGGTGGAGCTGATGTACACCCCGACCGGGATGGGCAGCATGGGCCCGTTCATCTTCCTGGCCTGGTACGCCGCCGGGCCGGTGACCCTGGTCCCGGCGCTGGCCTTCGCGCTCGGCCTCGGCCACGGCCCGAGCGCGGTCACCGGCGTGTTCTGGTGCCTGCTGTTCGCGGGCGTCCTGTTCTACTGGTCCTACCAGCGCGCGCTGACCCTCTCCGGCCGGCACCGGCCCAAGGACTGAGTCCAGGAGCCTCCGATGACCTATCTTCTTGTCGTGTGATAGACGCAGCCCTGTCCGCGACCCGAACCACCGGAACGGGTCGGGGGGAAGCAGCCCCGGCCCCCACCCACCGGTCCGAAGCCCTGCGGAGCGCCCTGCGGGACGCCGTTCCCGCGCTGGTCGGTTATGCCGCCGTGCGGATGGTCGGCCTGGCGCTGGCCCTCTGGTACGCCGCCGGGCACGACAAGCAGACCCTGGTCCGGCTGGGTACCTTCTGGGACGCGGGCTGGTACGTCCGCATCGTGCAGACCGGCTACAGCGTCGGCGACGGCTTCATCGGGATGCACAACATCCCCTACTCGCCGCGCGCGTTCTTCCCGCTCTTCCCCTGGCTCGCGGACATGGTCCGCTGGGTGCTCCCGGTCAGTCCGGGGACGGCGCTGGTGCTGGTCTCCACGCTGGCCTCGCTCGCCGCGGCCTGGGGGATCTTCGCGGTGGGCCGGGTCTGCTACAGCCGCAGAGCCGGGACCATCGCCGCGGTGCTGTGGGGGGTGCTGCCGCTGGCGGTGCTGGAGAACACCGCCTACTCCGAGGCCCTGTTCACCGCCCTCTCGGCCTGGACCCTGTACGCGGTGCTGACCCGCCGCTGGCTGACCGCGGGCCTGCTGTGCCTGCTCGCCGGCCTGAGCAGGCCCAGCGCCATGGCGCTGACCGCGGCGGTGGGCCTGGCCGCGCTGGTGGAACTGGTCGCCTGCCTGCGCGGACGCGGCTCCGGGCACTGGGCCCGGCCGCTGCTGGCCGGTCTGCTATCGCCGCTGGGGTGGGCCGGCTACATGCTCTGGACCGGCTGGGTGCTCGGCTCCTGGGGGGCCTACTTCCACATCCAGCAGGCCTGGGCCACGACCTTCGACGGCGGCGGGACCAGCCTGCACTGGTTCGAGGACCTGCTGTTCGGCGGCCGTGCGGTCTCCGGGATCCCGCTGTCGGACGCGGTGATGGCGCTCACCCTGGCCGGCTACCTGGTGCTGTTCGTGATCACCCTGGTGCACCGGCAGCCGCTACCGCTGCTGGTGTTCAGCACCGTGCTGCTGGTGATCGACCTGGGCAACGCCTCGCCCGCCCCGCCGTTCGCCCGCTTCCTGCTGCCGGCCTTCCCGCTGCTGTACCCGCTCGCGGTCTCGCTGGGCCGGCTCCGCTCGCTGCGCACGCTCGCGGTGGTGCTGGGCTCGGCGACGCTGCTCTCCGGGCTCTACGGGGTCTTTGTGCTGTTCCTCGGCGGGGCGCCGGGCTGAAGGCCCGTACGACCGCGGGGCCCGTCCTGTTGGTCAGGACGGGCCCCGCGGTCGTCGGTGGTCGCTCAGGCCCGGCGCAGCGCCTCGGTCAGCCGCCCGGCGGCCTCGATGATGGACTGGGCGTGCAGCCGCCCCGGGTGCCGGGAGAGGCGCTCGATCGGTCCGGAGACCGAGACCGCGGCCACCACCCGGTTGGACGGGCCGCGGACCGGCGCCGAGACCGAGGCCACACCGGGCTCGCGCTCGCCGATCGACTGGGCCCAGCCGCGCCGCCGGACCCCGGACAGGGCGGTCGCGGTGAACCGGGCCCCCTGCAGGCCGCGGTGCAGCCGCTCCGGCTCCTCCCAGGCGAGCAGCACCTGCGCGGCCGAACCGGCCTTCATCGGCAGGGTGCTGCCGACCGGTACGGTGTCGCGCAGGCCGGAGAGCCGTTCGGCGGCGGCCACGCAGATCCGCAGATCGCCCTGACGGCGGTACAGCTGGGCACTTTCGCCGGTGACGTCGCGCAGGTGCGTCAGCACCGGTCCCGCGGTCGCCAGCAGTCGGTCCTCGCCCGCCGCCGCGGAGAGTTCGGAGAGTCGGGGGCCGAGAATGAAACGGCCCTGCATGTCACGGGTCACAAGTCGGTGGTGTTCCAACGCGACGGCCAGCCGGTGCGCGGTGGGCCGCGCGAGACCGGTGGCTGCCACCAGCCCGGCCAGGGTCGCGGGGCCTGACTCCAGCGCGCTCAGCACCAGAGCAGCCTTGTCGAGAACGCCGACGCCACTAGAGTTGTCCATGCGCTGATATTGCAGTCTCAGATCGCGAGACGCAAGTTCATTCTTCTGGGATCTGCGCCACTCTTGGCTCAAGCAGCCCGGGAGCATCGCCGCAGGGCACCGTCGCGGGCGGCCAAAACGACACGTAGACCGACATAGTTGCCGGTCGGAGGGATTGTGATGGGACGCACACTCGCGGAGAAGGTCTGGGACGACCATGTCGTCAGGCGCGCCGAGGGCGAGCCGGACCTCCTCTTCATCGATCTGCACCTGCTGCACGAGGTGACCAGCCCGCAGGCCTTCGACGGGCTGCGGCTGGCCGGCCGCAAGGTCCGCAGGACCGATCTGACCATCGCCACCGAGGACCACAACACCCCCACCCTGGACATCGACAAGCCGATCGCGGACCCGGTCTCCCGGATCCAGTTGGAGACGCTGCGCGCCAACTGCGCCGAGTTCGGGGTGCGACTGCACTCGCTGGGCGACGTGGAGCAGGGCGTGGTGCACGTGGTCGGCCCGCAGCTGGGCCTGACCCAGCCGGGCACCACGGTGGTCTGCGGCGACTCGCACACCTCCACCCACGGCGCCTTCGGCGCGCTGGCGTTCGGCATCGGCACCAGCCAGGTCGAGCATGTGCTGGCCACCCAGACCCTGCCGCTGGCACCGTTCAAGACCATGGCGATCACGGTCGAGGGCGAGCTGCGGGAAGGCGTGACCGCCAAGGACCTGATCCTGGCGATCATCACCCAGATCGGTACCGGCGGCGGCCAGGGCTACGTCCTGGAGTACCGCGGTTCGGCGATCCGCAGCCTCTCCATGGAGGCCCGGATGACCATCTGCAACATGTCGATCGAGGCCGGCGCCCGGGCGGGCATGATCGCCCCGGACCAGACCACCTTCGACTACCTGGAGGGCCGCGACCACGCCCCCAAGGGCGCGGACTGGGACGACGCCGTCGCCTACTGGAAGACCCTGGCCACCGACCAGGACGCGGTCTACGACGCCGAGGTCTTCATCGACGCCGACGCGCTGACCCCCTTCGTGACCTGGGGCACCAACCCCGGCCAGGGCGCCCCGCTGGGCGCCAACGTGCCCGACCCGGCTTCGTTCGAGGACCCGCAGGAGCGGGTCGCCGCCGAGAACGCGCTGCGCTACATGGGCCTGACCGCCGGCACCCCGCTGCGCGAGGTCTCCGTGGACGCCGTGTTCGTCGGCTCCTGCACCAACGGCCGGATCGAGGACCTCCGCGCCGCCGCCGCGATCGTCGAGGGCCGCAAGGTCGCCGACGGGGTGCGGATGCTGGTCGTCCCCGGCTCGGTCCGGGTCGCCCTGCAGGCGATCGAGGAGGGCCTGGACAAGGTCTTCACCGCCGCCGGAGCCGAATGGCGGCACGCGGGCTGCTCGATGTGCCTGGGCATGAACCCGGACCAGCTGGCGCCGCAGGAGCGCTGCGCCTCCACCTCCAACCGCAACTTCGAGGGGCGGCAGGGCAAGGGCGGGCGCACCCACCTGGTCTCCCCGCAGGTGGCCGCCGCCACCGCCGTGCTGGGCCACCTGGCCTCGCCGTCCGACCTGTCGACCGCCCGTGCGACCGTGGAGGTCTGAGCACATGGACAAGTTCACCACCCACACCGGCCGGGTCGTCCCGCTGCGCCGCAGCAACGTCGACACCGACCAGATCATCCCGGCGCACTGGCTGAAGAAGGTCACCCGCACCGGTTTTGAGGACGGCCTCTTCGAAGCCTGGCGGAAGGACGAGAACTTCGTCCTCAACCAGCCGCAGTACGCCGGGGCCAGCATCCTGGTCGCCGGGCCCGAGTTCGGGACCGGATCGTCCCGCGAGCACGCCGTCTGGGCGTTGGAGAACTACGGCTTCCGGGCCGTCATCTCCTCCCGCTTCGCCGATATCTTCCGGGGCAATTCGCTGAAGAACGGCCTGCTCACGGTCATTCTGCCGGCCGAGACGGTGGAGCGGATCTGGGCCCTGGTCGAGGCCGACCCCACCGCCGAGGTCACGGTTGACCTGGAGGCCCGCGAGGTCCGGGCCGAGGGCATCAGCGAGCCCTTCGAGTTGGACGAGAACGTCCGCTGGCGGCTCCTCAACGGGCTGGACGACATCAGCATCACGCTCGCCCAGGAGGCGGAGATCGTCACCTACGAGGCGAACCGTCCGGCCTTCAAGCCGAGCACCCTCCCGGTCGCCTGAGCGAACCTCAGCAGCACCCCCGGAACACGGTTGAGAGAACGTCACCAACCGTTCCGCCCACGGCCTCCCGCCCCGGTCAGACGACCTGGACGGGGGGCCGTTGCCATGTCTGATGTGACTCTGTGTAAGGTTGAACCAAGTCTGCGGAGGGCGTAATCCACCGCAGATGGCACAATCAGTACATGAGCCCGACCGTCCCTCCCTCCCAGGAGCCCCCCGTCGGGGGCCCCGGGGAGCCCTCGGAGGTCGAGCTTTACGCGCTTGTGGCCGCACGGCTGAAGGAGGCGCACGCCCGAGTGCGTGCGCTGGACGTGTCGGACGGCACCCGGGCATCGCTCGTCCGTTCGTTGCTCCTGGTAACCGAGGCGGCGAAACGCGATCTCCCGGAAGCAGCACGGAGGTTGGGCCGGTTTGTGGACGAGCTCGACAGTGGGGTCCCCCCGCTGCCGAAGGCGCCCTGAAAGCCGAACCCATTGCGACACAAGGGTGATTCGGACGTTTGGTATTTGAATTGCCGCATATACATGCCTAACGTGCGAAAAGCCCGGATGAAACAGAATCGTCCGGGCACTGGGTTTCCGAAGGGGAAGACGTGAACAAGGCGCAGCTTGTTGAAGCGGTGGCCGAGCAGCTGGGTGGCCGTAGGGCCGCCGCAGAAGCAGTGGACGCTGTGCTCGACACCATCGTCCGTGCCGTGACTGCCGGGGACCGGGTATCGGTCACTGGTTTCGGCACTTTTGAGAAGGTCGACCGCTCAGCGCGGTTCGCCCGCAACCCGCAGACGGGTGAGCGGGTCAAGGTCAAGAAGACGGCGGTTCCGCGGTTCCGCCCCGGCCAGGGCTTCAAGGACCTGGTCAGCGGCTCCAAGAAGCTGCCGAAGACCGGTCCGTCGGTGAAGAAGGCCCCCAAGGGCTCGCTCACCCCCGGCAAGAGCGGGATGACCGCGCCGGCCGGCTCCCCGGCCGCCAAGAAGGCCGCGGCGAAGAAGACCACGGTCAAGAAGGCCACGGCCACGGTCAAGAAGGCAGCTGCGGTCAAGAAGACCACCGCCGCCGCTGCCGCGAAGAAGACCACCACCACGCCGGTGAAGGCAGCGGCCAAGACGACCGCGGCGAAGACCACGGCCGCCAAGCGGACCCCGGCGAAGAAGGCCACCACGGCCAAGAAGACCTCCGCGGCGGTCAAGTCCCCCGCGAAGAAGACGGTCACCGCCTCGGCGAGCCGTCCGGTCGCGAAGAAGGCCCCGGCCAAGAAGGCCGCCACCACGGCCGTGAAGTCCACGGCCACGGCGAAGAAGGCCGCCACCAAGCGGGCCGTCAAGAAGGCCTGAGGCACCGCAGGACACGCAGGACACGCAGGACACGCAAGGCGCTGGCGTACGGGCCGGACGGCGGGAGCGATCCCGCGGTCCGGCCCGTCCGTCGTCGGGCCGTCAGCAGGCCCTCAGCGGGCTGTCTGCGGGCTCAGAAGGTCTGCAGGGTGAGGAACACCACGCGGCGGTCCGCGCCCTCGCCCTCGGTCTCGATCCGCAGCCGCTGCCCGGGCCGCAGCAGCAGCAGCCCGCCGGCGTCGAAAGCGGCGCTGCCGAACGGCAGCGGGGTGCCGTCGTCGAGCAGCACCGAACCGCTGCGGGTGTCGGGGGAGTACGTGAACGCGGTCGCCTGCATGCGCTCAGATTAGCCAGGTGAGAGCCGGACCAGGCCGGCCAGGGCCGAGGTGCGCGGTCCGGTGCCGAGCCGCAGCGCGGCGCGGAGGTCGTCCGGGGTGTCCACGTCGCGCCGCACCGAAGGGACGTCGGCCAGGGTCAGCTCATGGGCGCCGGAGGCCGCGTGGCGCAGCCGCGAGCCGCCCTCGAAGCGCGGGGCCAGCGCCAGCCCGGGCCCGGCGCCGAGCAGGGTGGTGCCGACCAGTTGGGTGTCCGCCAGGAACGCCCGCGGATACCCCGCCGCGGCGCGCAGCACCCGGCCCAGCTCCTCGGCCCGCAGCGCGGGCAGATCGGCCGACATCGCGGCCACCCGGCCCTCGCCGTAGCGGGCGCCGGCCAGCCCGGCGCCGTGCGCCAGCGCCGCGTTGAGCCCGGCCCCGGGCGGGTCGGGGACCAGGTCGGCGCCCAGCGCCACGAGTTCGGCCCCGGCCGCGGCGTCGTCGGTGACGACCAGCACCCGGGCCACCTCGGGACAGTCCAGCGCAGCCGCCACGGTGTCCAGCGCGAAGGCCAGGGCCAGCTCCGGCCGCAGCGCTCCGGCGGCCTCGGCCAGCCGGCTCTTGGCCCGCGCCAGCGGCTTCAGCGGTACGACCAGGGTCCAGCTGGGAAGGCTCACAACACGTCATTCTGCCCTCTCCGCGGACCTCCGGGCGGGGGTGCCTCGACAGCCCGTCCGGGGCAGGGGGACACTTGTACGGTTCGGATCAGGTGAGTTTTGTGCAAGGAGGAGTGCGCGTGCCAGGCAGGAGTACGAAGGCGGCCCGTCGCAGATACGGCTTCTGGTACCGCCTCGCAGCGGCCATCGGCAAACCGCCGCTGTTCCTGCTGACCAAGCGAGACTGGCGGGGAATGGAGAACTTCCCGGAGACGGGCGGCTTCCTGACCGTGGTGAACCACAACTCCTATCTGGACCCGCTGGTCTACGGCCACTTCCAGTACGACTCGGGCCGTCCGGCCCGGTTCCTGGGCAAGTCCGGGGTGTTCAAGGTCCCGGTCATCGGCCGGATCCTGCACGGCGCGGGCCAGATCCCGGTCTACCGCGGCTCGGCCGACGCCGCGCACGCCTTCCGGGCGGCGGTGGCGGCGGTGGAGCAGGGCGAGTGCGTGGCGTTCTACCCGGAGGGCACCCTCACCCGCGACCCCGGGCTGTGGCCGATGACGGCGAAGACCGGCGCCGCCCGGGTCGCGCTGATGACCGGCGCACCGGTGATCCCGGTGGCCCAGTGGGGCGCGCACGAGATCATCCCGCGCTACGCCCACGGCGGGAAGGGCGACCGCAGGTTCCAGCCGTTCCCCCGGCACACCGTGCAGGTGCTGGCGGGCCCGCCGGTGGACCTCAGCGCCTTCGCCGACCTGCCGATCACCGGACCGGTGCTGCGCGACGCCACCGAGGTGATCATGGACGCGATCACCGCCCTGCTGGAGGAGTTGCGCGGCGAGAAGGCACCCCCCGTACGCTACGACGTGCAGCGCGCCGCGAAGGAGCAGCGCCAGGAGAGGGAGGCCGGTCGGTGACGACCCGTTGTGCCGTGTTCGGAACCGGGGCCTGGGGCACCGCCTTCGCCATGATCCTGGCCGACGCGGGCTGCGAGGTCTCGCTGTGGGGCCGCCGCCCCGAACTGGTCGACGCCATCAACGCCGGCCGCCGCAACCCGGACTACTTCCCGCACCTGGAACTCCCGCCGGGCATCACCGCGACCAGCGATCCGGCCGAGGCCGCCGACGGCGCCGAGTTCGCCTTCCTGACCGTGCCCTCGCAGACGCTGCGGGCCAATCTGGCGGTCTGGTCCGGGGTGATCGCCCCGGAGACGGTGCTGGTCAGCCTGATGAAGGGGGTCGAACTCGGCACCGCCAAGCTGATGAGCGAGGTGATCGCCGAGGTCGCCGACGCGGCCCCGGAGCGGATCGCCGTGGTCTCCGGGCCCAACCTGGCCGGCGAGATCGTCCGCCGCCAGCCCGCCGCCAGCGTGGTCGCCTGCAAGGACGAGACGGTCGCCAAGCGGATCCAGGCGGCCTGCCACACCGGCTACTTCCGCCCGTACACGGTGGCCGACGTGGTCGGCTGCGAACTGGGCGGCGCGGTGAAGAACGTGATCGGGCTCGCGGTCGGCATCGCCGACGGGATGGGCCTCGGCGACAACACCAAGGCCTCGCTGATCACCCGCGGCCTGGCCGAGACCACCAGGCTGGGCCTGGCCATGGGCGCCGACCCGTACACCTTCGCCGGGCTGGCCGGGATGGGCGACCTGGTCGCCACCTGCTCCTCGCCGCTGTCCCGGAACCACACCTTCGGCACCAACCTGGGCCGGGGCATGACGCTGCAGCAGACCATCGCGGCGACCAAGCAGACCGCGGAGGGAGTCACCTCCTGCGAGTCGGTGCTCGACCTGGCCCGGCGGCACGGGGTCGACATGCCGATCACCGAGACCGTGGTGGAGATCGTGCACGGCGGGAAGCCGCCGCTGGTCGCGGTCAAGGAGCTGATGTCGCGTTCGGCGAAACCCGAACGCCGCTGAAGAGGGCCCGGCCCGCTGGGTGCCACGCCGTGTTCGACCGGGGCGCAGCGCAACCGCCAGGTCCGAACGGTAGTCTCCATGGGGATATGAGCACTGAGCCCTCCTCCCCAGTCCCGGCTGCCGCTCCCGCCGCAGTCAGCAAGCCGCGTGTGGCGATCGTCTTCGGCGGTCGCAGTTCCGAGCACGCCATCTCCGTGTCCACCGCCGGAAGCGTGCTGCGGGCCATCGACCGCACGGCCTACGAGGTGCTGCCGATCGGCATCACCACCGACGGCCGCTGGGCGCTGACCGCCGACGAGCCGTCCCGGATGGCGATCACCGACGGCCGGCTCCCCAGCGTCGACGACATCGCCGAGTCCGCCGACGGCCAGGTCAACCTGCCGGTGAACCCGGTGGCCCGGGGCGAGGTCGTCTACACCGAGCCGGGCGCGGTGCCCAAGGCCCTCGGCGAGGTGGACGTGGTGCTGCCGCTGCTGCACGGCCCCTGGGGCGAGGACGGGACGGTCCAGGGCCTGCTGGAGCTCTCCGGGGTGCCGTACGTCGGCTCCGGCGTGCTGTCCAGCGCGGTCGGCATGGACAAGGAGTACACCAAGCGGGTGCTGAGCTCGTTCGGCCTGCCGGTCGGCCCGTACACCGTGGTCCGGCCCCGGGAGTGGGCCGACGAGGCGCGGCGCCCGGAGGTCCGGGCCAGGATCGCCGAACTCGGCTTCCCGGTCTTCGTGAAGCCGTCCCGGGCCGGCTCCAGCATGGGCATCACCAAGGTCTCCGACCCCGCGCTGCTGGACGCCGCGATCGAGGAGGCCCGGCGGCACGACCCCAAGCTGATCGTCGAGGCCGGCCTGGTCGGCCGCGAACTGGAGTGCGGAGTCCTCGAGTTCGAGGACGGCCCGAGGGCCAGCCTGCCGGCCGAGGTGCTGGTCGGCGAGGGCTACGACTTCTACGACTTCGAGGCCAAGTACATCGACTCCAGCGATGTGCAGATCCCGGCCGCGCTGACCGCCGACGAGACCGAGCGGCTGCGGACCCTCGCGGTCGAGGTGTTCGAGGCGCTGGCCTGCGAGGGCCTGGCCCGGGTCGACGTGTTCCTGCTGGCCGACGGCTCGTTCGTGGTCAACGAGATCAACACCATGCCGGGCTTCACTCCGATCTCGGCCTACCCGCGGATGTGGGAGGCCACCGGCGTCCCGTACCCGGAGCTGATCGACCGGCTGATCCGCGCCGCGCTGCGCCGCAGCACGGGGCTGCGCTAGCGCGTCAGACGCAGGCGAAGGGGCGGTCCCGCACAACCGGGTCGGCCTTCAGGACCGCCCCGGCCAGCAGGCCCACCGGCGACTGGCCGCCCGCGTACGCGGCGGGCAGGGTCAGTTCGACCGTCGCCTGCTGCCGGACCGTGGTGAAGCGGAAGCCGCCCCCGGCGGTCTGCTCCGACACCCAGCACACCCCGCCGCTCTCCTCGATGTCCGCGTTCAGGTCGTAGGCGGGGGAGTGCGGGTCGAGGACGGCCGCCGTGCCGACCCCGCAGCGCAGGGTGATCGCCGGGTTGCCCCAGGCCGCCGTGTTCGCCGACTCCGGCGTGGTGTCGCGGAGCTTCCGCCCCTGCAGCGTGGCGGGCAGCGCCGCCTTCAGCGCGGCGCACTGCTCGGCGGTGCTGCCGGTCGTGACCGGGGCGGCCACCCTGACGCTGCCGCCGCCGGAGCAGCCCGCCAGGGCCAGCGCCGCCAGCAGGGCGGTGGCGGGCAGCAGCGCACGGCGTATCGGCGGATTCTGGGTCACCGCACGATCGTAGAGGCCGCTACAGATGGACCACCGGGCAGGTCAGGGTTCTGGTGATGCCCTCGACCTGCTGGATCTGGGCGAGCACCAGTCGGCCCAGGTCGTCCACGGTCCTGGCCTCGGCGCGGACGATCACGTCGTAGGGCCCGGTGACGTCCTCGGCGTGCAGCACCCCGGGGATCTCGGCGATGACCTGGGCGACCGAGGTCGCCTTTCCGACTTCGGTCTGGATCAGAATGTATGCCTGTACCACAGTGGGACCTTCCGGCGGCTCGGTGCGGAGATCGTGCGAGGGCTGTGGTTCCCCGCTTCGGCACCCCACAATCCCCCTCATGGCGCCGGATTCGCGGCGTGGACAGAGCGAGGGGACGCAGTACCGCGCAGGCGGAGGGCGTACGCTGCGCGCGGGACCTGAGAATGTTGCTGATGTCGGAAGGCCGGAAGGACACACATGCAGGGCACCGTCGGTGAGCTCGGCGAGTTCGGACTGATCCGCGAGCTGACCTCCAGGCTGCCGCGGACCGCTGCCGTGGAGCTCGGCCCCGGCGACGACGCTGCCGTGGTCTCGGCCCCCGACGGCCGGGTGGTCGCCAGCACCGACGTCCTGCTGGAGGGACGGCACTTCCGCCGCGACTGGTCCACCGCCTACGACGTGGGCCGCAAGTCCGCCGCGCAGAACCTCGCCGACATCGCCGCCATGGGCGCGACCCCGACCGCGCTGCTGCTCGGCCTGGTCGCCCCGGCCGAGCTCCCGGCCACCTGGGTGCTGGAGCTGATGGACGGCATCAGGGACGAGTGCCAGGTGGCCGGGGCGGCCGTGGTCGGCGGGGACGTGGTCCGCGGCGACACCATCACCGTGGCCATCACCGCGCTGGGCGACCTGCAGGGGCGGGCACCGGTGACCCGCTCCGGCGCGCGTCCCGGGGACGTAGTCGCGGTGACCGGCTGGCTCGGCTGGTCGGCGGCCGGGTTCACCGTGCTGTCCCGGGGCTTCCGCTCGCCGCGGGCCTTCGTCGAGGCGCACCGCCGCCCGGAGCCGCCGTACCACGCGGGTCCGGCCGCCGCGCAGCTCGGCGCCACCTCGATGATCGACGTCAGCGACGGCCTGGTGGCCGACCTGGGGCACGTCGCCGAGGCCAGCGCGGTCCACATCGACCTGCGGGCCGCCGACTTCGACGTCCCGGCGCAGATGGCCGACATCGGCCAGGCGGTCGGTGTCGACCCGCTGACCTGGGTGCTCTCCGGCGGCGAGGACCACGCCCTGGTCGCCACCTTCCCCCCGGACACGCACCTGCCCTCGCGCTGGCGCATCGTCGGCGAGGTCACCCGGCCGGCCGGGCTGTCCCGGACCGGCACGGTCACCGTCGACGGCGCCCCGTGGGACCGGGCCGGCGGCTGGGACCACTTCGGAGCTTGATCCACTGCTTCGGCCGACCGCGTGTCAGTGGTTGGGACGAACCAACATATAGCGGTGGTTTCTGCTTAGGCTTGGAGCATGCGAATCGGCGTGCTGACCAGTGGCGGAGACTGTCCCGGACTCAACGCGGTGATCCGCTCGGTCGTGCACCGGGCGGTCGCCGACCACGGTGACACGGTGGTCGGCATCGAGGACGGCTTCCTCGGCCTGATCGAGGGCCGCAGCCGCCCGCTCGCGCTGGACGACGTGCACGGCATCCTGACCCGGGGCGGCACCGTCCTCGGTTCGGCCCGGGTGGCCAGGGAGCGGATGCGGGACGGGGTCTCCCGCGCCGCCGAGCTGGCCGCGAACCTCGGCATCGACGCGCTGATCGCCATCGGCGGCGAGGGCACGCTGACCGCCGCCCAGCTCTTCAGCGACGCCGGGCTGCCGGTGGTCGCCGTCCCCAAGACCATCGACAACGACATCGACGCCACCGACGTGACCTTCGGCCACGACACCGCCGTCCACGTCGCCACCGAGGCCATCGACCGGCTGAAAACCACCGCCGAGTCACACCAACGGGTGATGGTGGTCGAACTCATGGGCCGTCACACCGGCTGGATCACCCTGCACGCGGGCATGGCCGGCGGCGCCCACGGCATCCTCATCCCCGAACGGCCCTTCGACGTCGAGGAGGTCTGCCGGATGGTCGAGGAGCGCTTCGCCCGCGGCAAGAAGTTCGCCATCGTCGCGGTCGCCGAAGGCGCTCATCCGCTGCCCGGCACCATGCGCTTCGCCCACGGCGAGACCGACGCCTTCGGCCACCAGACCTTCGGCGGCATCGGCACCCGGCTGGCCGGGGAGGTCGCCCAGTGGCTCGGCAAGGAGTCCAAGCCGGTGATCCTGGGCCATGTGCAGCGCGGAGGGACGCCCACGGCGCTGGACCGGGTGCTCGCCACCCGGTTCGGCTGGCACGCCGTGGAGGCCGTCCACAAGGGCGCTTACGGCCATATGACGGCGCTGCGCGGCACCGAGATCCGGCTGGTGCCCATCGTGGACGCGGTGACCCGGCTGAAGACCGTCCCCGAGGACCGCTGGATCGAGGCCGAAGCGGTGCTCTGAACGGCGATCTGTAGATTGACTGGCATGTCGACCCCCACCACCGCCCCGCCCCGGGTGCTCACCGTCGCCGGCTCCGACTCCGGCGGCGGCGCGGGCATCCAGGCCGACCTCAAGACCATGCTCGCCCTCGGCGTCCACGGGATGAGCGTGATCGCCGCCGTCACCGCGCAGAACTCGGTCGGCGTCCAGGGCTACTGGGAGCTCCCCGCCGAGGCGGTGCGGGCCCAGTTCCGCAGCGTGGTCGACGACATCGGCGTCCAGGCGGTGAAGACCGGGATGCTGGCCTCGGCCGAGTTGGTCGAGACCGTCGCCGAACTGCTCGGCGGCGTCGACGCCCCGGTGGTGGTCGACCCGGTGGGGGTCTCCAAGCACGGCGACGCCCTGCTCGCCGTCTCCGCGGTCTCGGTGCTGCGGGACCGGCTGCTGCCGGCGGCCACCGTCGCCACACCCAATCTGCACGAGGTCGAGCAGCTCACCGGCCTGGTGGTGACCCGCGAGGCCGAGATGTCCGACGCCGCCAAGGCGCTCCAGGACCTCGGTCCGGCCTGGGCCCTGATCAAGGGCGGCCACCTGGACGGCGAGGCCGCCGACCTGCTGCGCGGCCCGGACGGCTCCGAGCGGTGGTTCCGCGCCCCGCGCTACGACAACCAGCACACCCACGGCACCGGCTGCACCCTGGCCAGCGCCATCGCCTCGGAGCTGGCGCTCGGCCTGACCGTCCCCGAGGCGGTCGCCGCGGCCAAGGAGTACATCACCGGCGCCATCGCCGGCGGCTTCGCGCTCGGCGCGGGCATCGGCCCGGTCGACCACGGCTGGCGCTGGCGCTAGCGCCGACCGGCAGCGTCCGGGCACAGCAAGAGCCCGGTCCACCGTGAGGTGGACCGGGCTCCTGGAAGCCTGAGCTAGGTGGCCGCGTCAGCGCGACACCGGATCACCCTCGCATCGGCGAGGCAGGCATCGCGCAATTACCGACTAACGCGAAACCTTGCCGGCCTTGATGCACGAGGTGCAGACGTTGAGCCGCTTCGGCGTACGTCCGACCACAGCGCGCACCGTCTGGATGTTGGGGTTCCAACGACGACGGGTACGGCGGTGTGAGTGGGAAATACTGTTGCCGAAGCCCGGCCCCTTGCCGCAGACGTCGCAGTTGGCAGCCACGGGAGTCACTCCAAAGACTTCAGATGCACTTACGTTGACAACCCCGGTGGCGCGGAGGCCGTGGTAGCGACAGAGCTGTTGGGCGACTGCGCTGCTACCGAGGGGTGGCCCGGAGGGATCCGGGCAACCGGAGCAGCATACATCGGCTTACTCCGTACAACGAAACTACCACGGAGACCCGGATAGCTCCGCATCCTGCTGGGGCGGAGGGTACGGATAACCTGCCCAGGAAGCCTCGCCGCAACGCGCGTACCCAAGGAGACACCCAGGTGCTGGACACCCTCGACGCTCCCGCCGTCCGCACCTGGTGCCGCCTCTCCCTCGCCGCCCTCGGCGAAGCCCGCGAGGAGATCGACGCGCTGAACGTCTATCCGGTCCCGGACGGCGACACCGGCACCAACCTCTACCTCACCGTCGAGTCCGCCGCCGAGGAGGTGGACGGCCTGTTCGGCGCCGACCGGGCCGCCCCCTCGCTGCCGCAGGCGCTGCGGGCGATGGCCCACGGCGCGCTGCTGGGCGCCCGCGGCAACTCCGGGGTGATCCTGGCCCAGCTGCTGCGCGGAGTCGCCGCCGCCCTGAGCGTCGGCCCGGCTGACGGCCCCGCCCTCGGCCGGGCCCTGCGCCGCGCCGCCGACGCCGGGTACGAGGCCGTGGCCAAACCGGTGGAGGGCACGGTGCTGACGGTCGCCGCCGCCGCGGCCGAGGCCGCCGAGGCCGTCACCCGGCTCGACCCCGGCGTCGCCCTCTCCGCCGTCGCCGAGACCGCCTACGAGGCGGCCCGGGTCGCGCTGGCCCGTACCCCGCTGCTGCTGGAGGTGCTCGGCCGGGCCGGCGTCGTGGACGCCGGCGGACGCGGCCTGGTCACCGTCCTCGGCGCGCTCGCGGACGCGGTCAGCGGGCACACCCCGATGGGCCCGCTGGCCCGGGCCGGCAAGGACCCGCTGCCGGCCTGGGCCGCCGAACCCGCCCTGTCCCACGCTTCCCACGCCGATGCGCACCTCGCCGAGGCGGGCGGCCCCGGCTACGAGGTGATCTACCTGCTGGACGCGGCCGACGACGCGCTGCCCGCGCTCCGCGCGGCGTTGGCCGCCCTGGGCGACTCCCTGGTCGTGGTCGGCGGCGAGGGCCTGTGGAACGTCCATGTGCACGTGGACGACCCCGGCGCGGCCGTGGAGGCCGGGATCGAGGCAGGCCGGCCGCACCGGATCAGGATCACCCACTTCGCCAGCGCCGCCGCCTCCGCCGCGGTGAACCCGGACGCCGACGCCGCCCCCGGATCGCGCGGGGTGGTCAGCGTGGTGCACGGTGAGGGCCTCGCCGGACTGTGCGCCGCCGCCGGGGCCACCGTGCTGCACGCCGACCCGGACCATCCGCCGTCCAGCACCGAACTCGCCTCGGCGATCCGCCGGTCGCACGCCAGCGAGGTGGTGCTGCTGCTCAATGACGCCGAACTGCGGGCGGCGGCGGGCGCCGCGGCCGAGCAGCTGCGCAAGGAGGGGGTGCGGGTCGCCGTCATCCCCACCCGCTCCCCGGTGCAGGGCCTGGCCGCGCTCGCGGTGCACGAGCCCGCCCGGCGCTTCGACGAGGACGTGGTGGCGATGACCTCCGCCGCCGGGGCCACCCGCTACGCCGAACTCGCGGTCGCCGAGGGGGAGTCCTGGACCATGGCCGGGGTCTGCCAGGCCGGCGACGTGCTCGGCCTGATCGACGGCGATGTCGCGGTGATCGGCAGCGGGACCGGCGAGACCGCCGCCGTGGTGCTGGACCGGATGCTCGCGGCCGGCGGCGAGATGGTCACCCTGATCCTCGGCGAGGGCGTCCCGGACGAGGTCGCCGAGCAGCTCACCGCCCATGTGCGCAGGGCGCATCCGGTGGTCGACACCGTGGTCTACCGCGGCGGGCAGCCGCTGCTGCCGCTGCTCATCGGAGTGGAGTGACCGGGAATGTCGGTCCTGTGGTGTAGAGCTGGTTGCCGGAAGGGAGGGTACTGAATGTCCACGCTCGACGAACCCCTGAAGAAGCTGGTCGGGGGGACCACCGCCAAGGTCCTCGCCGACAGCCTCGGCCTGCACACCCACGGCGACCTGCTGCACCACTACCCGCGCCGCTACGTCGAGCGCGGCGAGCTGACCAGCCTGGACGAGCTGGAGCTGGACGAGCACGTCACGGTCATGGCCAGGATCGAGAAGACCGAGGTCATCCCGTTCAAGGGCCGCAAGGGCAACCGGCTGCAGGTGGTGGTCACCGACGGCCGGGGCCGGCTCACCCTGGCCTTCTTCAACCAGGCCCACCGCGCCCACGAGCTGCGCCCGGGCCGGCAGGGCATGTTCGCGGGCAAGGTCGGCGTCTTCAACCGGGTCCGCCAACTCGCGAACCCCGACTACCAGTTGATGGACGATGAGGACGCCGGCCCGGCCGAGGACTTCGCCGGGCGGCTGATCCCGGTCTACCCGGCCTCGGCCGCGATGCCCTCCTGGAAGCTCTCCAAGGCCGTCGACGTGCTGCTCGGCAGCCTGGACTGGGAGCTGGTGCAGGACCCGCTGCCGGAACCGCTGCGCGAGGGCCGCGGACTGCTGCCGCTGCGGGACGCGCTGCAGGGGATCCACCGCCCGCGCAGCCAGGCCGACCGGATCGCCGCCCAGTCCCGGCTGAAGTGGGACGAGGCCTTTGTGCTCCAGGTCGCGCTGGCCCAGCGCCGGGCCGCCGACTCGGCCCAGCCCGCCGTCCCCAGGATCCCCCGCGACGGCGGGGTGCTGGACGCCTTCGACGCCCGGCTGCCGTTCACCCTGACCGAGGGCCAGCAGAAGGTCACCGCGGAGATCTTCTCCGACCTGGCCCAGGACCACCCGATGCACCGCCTGCTCCAGGGCGAGGTCGGCTCCGGGAAGACCATGGTGGGCCTGCGGGCCATGCTCGCGGTGGTGGACACCGGGGGGCAGGCGGCGATGCTGGCGCCGACCGAGGTGCTGGCGCAGCAGCACCACCGGTCGATCGTGGAGATGATGGGGGATCTGGCCGAGGGCGGGATGCTGGGCGGGTCGGAGCAGGGCACCAAAGTGGCGCTGCTGACCGGCTCGATGGGCGTTCCGGCCCGGCGGCAGACGCTGCTCGACCTGGCCGTCGGCGACGCCGGGATCGTCATCGGCACCCATGCGCTGATCGAGGACAAGGTCCAGTTCCTCGACCTCGGCCTGGTGGTGGTGGACGAGCAGCACCGCTTCGGCGTCGAGCAGCGCGACGCGCTCCGGGCCAAGGCCGAACGCCCGCCGCACCTGCTGGTGATGACGGCCACTCCGATCCCGCGCACCGTGGCGATGACCGTCTTCGGCGACCTGGAGACCTCGGTGCTGGACCAGCTCCCGGCCGGGCGCTCGCCGATCGCCTCCCATGTGGTCCCGGCGCTGGAGCGCCCCAACTTCCTGGCCCGGGCCTGGGAGCGGATCCGCGAGGAGGTCGGCAAGGGACACCAGGCGTATGTGGTCTGCCCCCGGATCGGTGACGCCGAGGACGAGAAGAAGGCCAAGGCCAAGGGCCGGCCGCCGGAGGGCGAGGACCGCCGTCCGCCGCTGGCGGTGCTGGACGTCGCCGCCGAGCTGTCGGCAGGCCCGCTGCAGGGCCTGCGGGTCGAGGTGCTGCACGGGCGGATGCAGCCGGACGCCAAGGACGACGTGATGCGCCGCTTCACGGCCGGCCGGCTGGACGTGCTGGTGGCGACCACGGTGATCGAGGTCGGCGTCAACGTCCCCAACGCCACCGTGATGGTGATCATGGACGCCGACCGCTTCGGCGTCTCCCAGCTGCACCAGCTCCGCGGCCGGGTCGGCCGCGGCTCGGCTCCCGGGCTGTGCCTGCTGGTCAGCGAGATGCCGGGGGCCAGCGCCGCCCGGCAGCGGCTGGACGCGGTGGCCGGGACCCTGGACGGCTTCGAGCTCTCCCGGATCGACCTGGAGCAGCGCCGCGAGGGCGATGTGCTGGGCCAGGCCCAGTCCGGGGTCAGGTCCTCGCTGCGGGTGCTCTCGGTGCTGGAGGACGAGGAGGTGATCGCCGCCGCCCGGGAGGAGGCGGTCCGCCTGGTCGCCCTCGACCCGGGTCTCGAGGGGCAGCCGGGGCTGCTGGGCGCCCTGCGCAGCCTGCTCGACGCGGACCGCGCCGAGTACCTGGAAAAGGGCTGAGGAAAGGCCCGGACGGGCGTTCCCCGGCCCCGGAAATGTCAGTGCCGCGCGCGACAATCGAAGGTGTTCAGGACGCCGCCCGACCAGGGCGTTCCCACCGGACACTGGGGGCACTCGCATGGCATTCCGTCACCTCAACGAACTCCCGCTCGGCGACAAGGTCTTCCGGATCGAACTCACCAGTGACGACGACCGCGAGGTCGTGATCACCCTCACCGGCTGGCGCGAGGGCCATCCGGACCGCCCGCTCGCCTCCGGCCAGTTCCGGCTGCCGGTGGAGGACGTCGCCTCGCTGCGCATCGCGCTGAACCGGGCCCTGCGGGCCCTGGCGATCGTCGCCGACGTCTCCGAGCCCATTCCCGACCGCGACGTGCTGCGCGAGCTCTACCCCGGGCACGGCGCCCCCTGGGTGCCGGTGCACGAGGAGGAGCTGGTCCGGCGCTTCCACGAGAACGAGACCGTCGCCCGGATAGCGGCCCGCTTCGGCCGCACCCCTGACTCGGTCCGCACCAAGCTGCGCGAACTCGGCCACGACCCGCGCCGCCCGGAGTACTGCCCGCCGGACGGCTGCCTGTCCTGGTCCCGCTACGCCTCCCCGACGCTGCTCGGGGCGGCTCCGGTGACCGAGGGGTAGCCGGACGCCGGGCGGTCGCCCTGCTCCGCTGCGGATAGCGTGGAGGGTGACTGCCCACACCACCAGCGAGGACCGTACCCATGACCCGCGTGATCGCCGGATCTGCCCGTGGCCGCCGGATGGCCGTACCCCCCGGCGAGGGGACCCGCCCCACCTCCGACCGGGCCCGCGAGGGCCTGTTCTCCACCTGGTCCTCGCTGCGCGGCTCGCTGGCCGGGGCGCGGGTGATCGACCTCTACGCCGGCTCCGGCGCGGTCGGCCTGGAGTCGCTGTCGCGCGGCGCCGCGCAGGCGCTGCTGGTCGAGGGCGACCCGGCCGCGGTGAAGACGATCCTGGCCAACGTCCGCCACCTGGCGCTGCCGGGTGCCGAAGTGCGTTCGGGCCAGGTGGAGAAGGTGGTCGCCGGCGCGGCTCCGGGGCAGCCCTACGACATGCTCTTCGCCGATCCGCCGTACCAGTTGGGCGACCCGGAACTGCGCGAGATCCTGATCACACTACGGGCTGGGGGCTGGCTCGCGGACGGCGCTTTCGCCACGGTGGAGCGCAGCACCAGGGGCGGGGAGTTCGCCTGGCCCGAGGGCTTCACGGCGCTGCGGGAGCGCCGTTACGGCGAGGCCACGCTCTGGTACGGTCGCGCCGCCGCCAATGACGTCGGGAGTGAATGAGGCATGTCCGTGGAGCAGAAGACCGTCATCCGTCGTGCTGTCTGTCCGGGTTCCTTCGACCCGATCACCAATGGGCACCTGGACATCATCGAGCGGGCTTCGCGGCTCTACGACGTGGTGCACATCGCGGTTCTGATCAACAAGTCCAAGCAGGGCCTGTTCTCGGTCGAGGAGCGGATCCAGATGATCGAGGAGGTCTCCGCCCCGTACGGCAACGTGCTGGTGGAGTCGCACCACGGCCTACTGGTGGACTACTGCCGGGACCGGGACATCCCGGCGATCGTCAAGGGCCTGCGCGCGGTCAGCGACTTCGACTACGAGCTGCAGATGGCGCAGATGAACATCGGCCTGTCCGGGGTGGAGACCCTGTTCGTGCCGACCAGTCCGACCTACAGCTTCCTGTCCTCCTCCCTGGTGAAGGAAGTGGCCGCGTACGGCGGCGATGTGTCCCATCTGGTCCCGGAACTGGTGCACCGCCGACTGGTGGCAAGGATCGCCGAACGCCGGTAGCAGTAGAGTGCAGCTTCCAGTCCATTGCTCCCCCGGCCCCGAGAATGTGAGCTCAGGTGGACGTGCAGCAGAAGCTCGACGAGATCACCTCGACGGTCGAGAACGCCCGGTCGATGCCGATGTCGGCATCCATCGTGGTCAACAAGGCCGAACTGATCGCCATGCTGGCGGAGGTCAGGGAGGCCCTGCCGACCGAGCTCGCCCAGGCGCAGCAGACGGTCCAGCAGGGTGACCAGGTGGTCGAGGAGGCCCGCCGCGAGGCGGACCGGATCGTCCAGGAGGCGCAGAACGAGCGGGCCAGGCTGATCTCGGGCACCGAGATCGCCATGCACTCGCAGGCCGAGGCGGACCGGATCCTGGCCGAGGCCAGGTCCGAGTCCGAGGAGGAGCGCCGCGAGGCCGACGACTACGTCGACAGCAAGCTGGCCAACTTCGAGGTGGTGCTCACCAAGACCCTGGGCGCCATCGGCCGCGGCCGGCAGAAGCTGCGCACCGGCGGGGCCCCGGTCGAGGGCGAGGACGGCGAGGAGTTCGCCCAGGACGCCTTCCGCTCGCCCAGCCCCGAGGTGGACGAGTACGTCGATGTGAAGCTCGCCGCCCTGGAGACCGCGCTCAGCAAGACCCTGGACGCGGTCGGCCGGGGCCGGGACAAGCTGCTCGGCAAGGCCCCGATCGACGACCTCGGCGCCTACCTGGCCGCCGCGGACCAGGCCTCGGGCATCGACCAGGGCGCCCAGCGCGAGGCCGCCGTGGCCGCCGAGCTGGCCCGGGCCGGACTGCTCCCGCAGGACCAGCAGCAGCCGCAGCAGCAGTCGCAGCAGTTCGCGCCGGAGGAGCCGCAGTACTGGCAGCCGGTGGAGGTGGACGCCAACGGCTACCCGGCGGCGCCCTACCAGGACCTGCAGCAGCAACAGCAGTACGACGCCTACGGCCAGCCCATCCCGCCGCAGCCGCAGTACGACCCGTACGGCTACCAGCCGCAGCAGGCGCAGCCCGAGCCGCAGTACGACCCGTACTACCAGCAGCAGCCGCAGCAGCAGTACGACGCCTACGGCCAGCCGGTTCCGGTGCCGCTGCCGCACCAGAGCCTGGACGAGACCAGCTTCTTCGACACCGGGTTCATCGACGTCAGCAAGCTCCGCGAGCTCGGCGGGAACCACTGATCCGGGGGTGATCCGGGGGCCGGGACCGCGCGAGTTGGGTTGCGGTCCCGACGTCCGGTAGTCTGACCTCTCCGGCCTGTTCAGTGCCGGGGGTTGTCGGCTGCCCCGAACGTCTCGCACGTTCGTCGCCGACGAGCAGATCGTTTCGCAGTCGTCGCCACGACGCGCCGTAGAGAGCAGGAAACCCTGAACCGCCTCGACCACCGTGACCCGCTTGTGTTTGACACACATGAGCTGGGACGTCGGCCTGGTTCGATGCGCAAGGTTCCCCGCTCCCTCCCGGCGCCGGAGGGCCTCGGCATCGAGGTGATCGGCGTCCCCGAAGGAAGCACTGTCGAGCTGGACCTCCGTCTGGAGGCCGTGGTGGAGGGCGTGCTCGTCACGGGCACGGTCGAAGCAGACCTCGAGGGTGAGTGCGTGCGGTGCCTGGAGCCGGTCGAGCAGCAGCTCGAAGCGGACTTCCAGGAGCTGTACTACTACCCCGAGGCCGATATGGACCGCTTCGGTCCCTCGACCAAGAACGACGACGACGAGGACGAAGAAGCTTCCCGACTCGAGGGCGACCTGTTCGACCTCGAGCCGGTGCTGCGTGACGCGGTGGTGCTCGCACTGCCGCTGCAGCCGGTGTGCCAGGAAGACTGCCTGGGCCTGTGCTCCGAATGCGGGGCGCGGCTCACGGACGACCCGGACCACCACCATGAGGCCGTCGACCCCCGGTGGGCGGCTCTAGAGGGACTCTCGGCACTCGGATCTGAGGCCGGAAGCGAAGACAGCGGTACCCGTGAGGGTGCTGCCGAGAACCAGGAGAAGTAGCCGTGGCTGTTCCGAAGCGGAAGATGTCGCGCAGCAACACGCGCCACCGCCGTTCGCAGTGGAAGGCTGCGGTCCCCGCCCTGGTGGCTTGCGACCGCTGCCACGAGCCCAAGCTGGGCCACATCGCGTGCCCGAGCTGCGGCACGTACAACCGCCGTCAGGTCATCGCGGTCTGATCGGCTGGTGACCAACACGATGTCAGCGTCTGCGCTGCAACACGCCGACACCGGGTACGCCGTCCTGGAGGGGCGGCTCGGGTACACACTCGAGCCGGCCCTTCTGGTACGTGCGCTCACCCACCGCTCGTACGCGTACGAGAACGGTGGCCTGCCCACCAACGAGCGCCTGGAGTTCCTGGGCGACTCGGTGCTGGGTCTGGTGGTGACGGACACGCTGTACCGGATCCACCCCGACCTCCCGGAGGGCCAGCTCGCGAAGCTGCGCGCCGCGGTGGTCAATTCGCGTGCCCTCGCCCAGGTGGCGCGCGGCCTCGAACTCGGCTCGTTCATCAGCCTCGGGCGCGGTGAGGAGGGCACGGGCGGACGTGACAAGTCCTCCATCCTCGCCGACACCCTTGAGGCGATCATCGGCGCCGTCTACCTCGACCAGGGCCTGGCCGCGGCCGACGAGCTGGTGCACCGGCTGTTCGACCCGCTGATCGAGGAGTCCTCCAGCCTCGGCGCCGGTCTCGACTGGAAGACCAGCCTGCAGGAGCTCACCGCCTCGGTCGGCATCGGCGTTCCCGAGTACGTCGTCTCCGAGTCGGGCCCCGACCACGAGAAGACCTTCATCGCCGCCGCGCGCGTCGCCGGTGAGGACTACGGGACCGGCGACGGCCGCTCCAAGAAGGAAGCGGAGCAGAAGGCCGCGCAGAACGCCTGGCACTCCATCCGCGAGAAGCACGGTCTGACCGACCCTCCGGCGGCGCCGGAGCAGACGGCGACCACACCCGCGGAGGGCTGACCCCCCGGTGCCCGAGCTGCCCGAGGTCGAGGTGGTACGCCGCGGTCTCGACCGCTGGGTCAGCGGGCGCACGGTGGGTTCGGTCACCGTGCTGCACCCCCGGGCGGTGCGCCGCCACGCGGCCGGCTCCGAGGACTTCGCCGCGCAGCTCGCCGGACGGACCCTCGGTCCGGCGCAGCGCCGCGGCAAGTACCTCTGGCTGCCGATCCCCGGCACCGGCTCCTCGCTGCTCGGCCACCTCGGGATGAGCGGCCAGCTGCTGATACAGCCCGAGGACGCCCCGGCCGAGACCCATCTGCGGGTCCGGCTCCGCTTCGCCGACGACACCGGCACCGAGCTGCGCTTCGTGGACCAGCGCACCTTCGGCGGGCTCGCGGTCGAGGACGCCGATCCCAGTGACCCGGACGCGGCTCCGCTGTCGCTGGCGCACATCGCCCGCGACCCGATGGACCCGCGCTTCGACGACAACGCCTTCCTGTCCGCGCTGCGGAGGCGCAGCACCGGCGTCAAGCGGGCGCTGCTGGACCAGACCCTGATCAGCGGCGTCGGCAACATCTATGCCGACGAGGCGCTGTGGCGCGCCAAGCTGCACTACGAGCGCCCGGCCGACACCCTCTCCCGGGCCCAGGCCGCGCTGCTGCTGGCCTCGGCCCGCGAGGTGATGGCGGCGGCCCTGGCGGTCGGCGGCACCAGCTTCGACAGCCTGTATGTGAACGTCAACGGCGAGTCCGGCTACTTCTCCCGGGCCCTGGACGCCTACGGCCGGGAGAACGAGCCCTGCAACCGCTGCGCCACCCCGATGCGCCGGGCCGCCTGGATGAACCGCTCCAGCTACTTCTGCCCGCGCTGCCAGCGGCTGCCCCGGCCCCGCTGACCCGCCGTCAGCTCCCGAAGTCCAGCACCGTGGCCGAGCGGTACTCCTCGCCCGGCCGCAGCACCGTCGACGGATAGTCCGGGCGGTTGGGGGAGTCGGGGAAGTGCTGGGTCTCCAGGGCGACGCCGGAGTAGCGGCCGTAGGCCCGTCCGGACGGGCCGGTGAAACTGCCGTCCAGGGTGTTGCCGGTGTAGACCTGGATGCCGGGCTCGGTGGTGGAGAGCTTCAGCGTCCGTCCGGAGGCGGGGTGGCGCAGCACCGCGACCCGGCGCGGATTGCTGGTCCGGCCGCCGTCCAGGGCCCAGCAGTGGTCGTAGCCGCCGGCGATCCGCAACTGCTCGTCCTCGGCGCCGATCCGCTCGCCCAGCGGCCGGGCCGAGGTGAAGTCGAAGGGTGTCCCGGCGACCGGGGCGGGGCCGCCGCCGAGCGGTCGCAGCTGCGGGTCCACCGGCAGGTACGCGGCGGCGGCGAGGGTGAGTTCATGGTCGAGCACGCTGTCGGCGCCCTCCCCGGCCAGGTTGAAGTAGGAGTGGTTGGTCAGGTTGACCACGGTGGGCGCCTCGGTGTCGGCCCGGTAGTCGATCCGCAACTGCCCGGCCGCCAGGGTGTAGCGCACGCTGGCCCGCAGCGTCCCGGGGAAGCCCTGGTCGCCGTCCGGGCTGGTCAGGCTGAGTTCGACGCCGCCGGCCAGGGGTCGCGCGGTCCACAGCCTGGTGTCGAAGCCCTGCTCGCCGCCGTGCAGGGAGTTGGGGCGGGGCTGGTCGCTGAGCGGGACCAGGTGCACCCGGTCGTCCAGCCGGAAGCGCCCGGCGGCGATGCGGTTGCTGTAGCGCCCGATGGTCGCGCCGAAGTAGGGTGCGCGACCGAGGTAGCCCGTCAGGTCGCGGTGGCCCAGGGCGATGTTCGCGGTTCTGCCGGAGGAGTCGGGGACGTGCAGGGCCTGCAGGATCGCACCCAGGGTGAGGACGGAGGCGGTGAGGCCGGTACCGTCCGTGAGGGTCCACCGGTGTACCGGTGAGCCGTCGGGGAGGGTTCCGTAGTCGTCGCGGACTGGTGTGGATGACTGGGCTGGAGAGAGCACGGGCAGGACTCCTGATCCGATATTCTAACGTTGTAACGCAGCAGCTGATGCCGCCGTGGCCTCAGAGCCTGATCGGGTAGGACGAAAGGTCGACTCAATGGCCGGACGAATGGGCGGATCGACCGCACCGAGGCTCAAGGACGTGGCCGAGGCCGCCGGGGTGTCGGTGAAGACCGTGTCCAACGTGGTGAACGGCTCGGTGCACGTCGCCGAGGAGACCAGGGCCCGGGTCCAGCAGGCGATCGACTCGCTTGGCTACCACCCCAATGTGATGGCCAGGCGGCTGCGCACCGGGCGCAGCGGGGTGATCGCGCTGGCTTTCCCCGAGCTGCCCTCGCCGTACTTCGCCGAACTGGCGGTCGAGGTGATCGCGGCAGCCCGGCGGCACGGCTGCACCGTGCTGATGGACGACACGGCCGGCGACCCCGGCGCCGAGCTGCGGATCGCCTCGGGCCTCGGTGACCCGATGATCGACGGGGTGATCCTCAGCCCGCTCGGCCTGGACCAGGCCGAACTGGTCTCCAGGGAGCGCCCGATCCCGCTGGTGCTGCTCGGCGAGGCCGACTTCGGGCCGGTCGCCGACCGGGTGCACATCGACAATGTCGCCGCCGCCCGCGCCGCCACCCAGCACCTGATCGACCAGGGCTACCGCCGGATCGGGGCGATCGGCTGGCAGGACCCCAGCCCCCGGGCCACCGCTCAGCAGCGCCTGCTCGGCTACACCCAGGCCCTGGAGGGGGCCGAACTGCCGGTGGAGCAGGCGCTTTTCCCGCCGGTCCGCTCCTACTTCCGCCCGGACGGCGCGGCGGCGATGCGCAGGCTGCTGAAGCTGCCGGACCGCCCGGAGGCGGTGTTCTGCTTCAACGACCTGATGGCGCTGGGCGCCATGCGGGCCGCGCACGAGGCCGGGCTCCGGGTTCCCGAGGACATCGCCCTGGTCGGCTTCGACGACGTGGAGGAGGCCGAGTACGCGATCCCCTCGCTGACCACCATCGCGCCGGACAAAACGAAGATCGCCGAGGCGGCGGTCGGCGCCCTGCTGGACCGGATCGCCAACGGCTACACCGAGCCCAGCCGCATGATCACCCCGGGCTTCCGACTGGTGGTCAGGGAGAGCAGCCGCCGTCGCTGACGCCTGCGGGGCCCCGCTCAGTTGAGCCGCCGGGCTCGGCTGAGCAGGGTCTGCAGCAGCACCACCACGGCCAGGAACGCGCCGTTGACGGTGTCGGTGAAGGCCGACCCGTACTGCGAGAAGTAGTGGTCGATCAGATTGTGGATGACCGCGAGCAGCAGCACCCCGCAGACCGTGCCGCCGATCGAGCCGGCGCCGCCGGTGAGCAGCGTCCCGCCGATCACCACCGAGGCGATGGCGGTGAGTTCGTAGCCGACGCCGATGGTGGTGACGCCGGATCCGAGCCGGGAGCCGGCCAGTGCGCCGGCGGTGCCGGCCAGGGTGCCGGAGAGCAGGTAGACCAGCACCTTGGCGCGGGCCACCGGCAGTCCCATCAGCACCGCGGCGTTCTGGTTGCCGCCGAGCGCGGTCAGGGTGGCGCCGAACCTGGTCCTGGTGAGCAGCAGCGCGCCGAGCCCGAACAGCGCGGCCACGATCAGCACCGGCGTCCAGACCCCGGCGCCGAGGTTCCGGAAGGCCGAGTGCTGCGGGATCAGATAGGTGGTCGAGCCCTCGTCGGTGAGCGCCTGCAGCAGCCCCCGGGCCCCGAGCAGTCCGGCCAGGGTGACGATGAACGGCGCCATCCCGGCCCTGGCCACCAGCAGGCCCTGCACCGTTCCCCAGAGCGCGCAGACCGCGATCGGCAGCAGGATCGCCAGCCAGGTCCCGGTCTGCGCGCCCCTGGCGGCGAGCACGCCGCCGAGCGCGTAGAGCGAGCCGACCGATAGGTCGATCCCGCCGGTGGTGATCACAAAGGTCATCGCCAGCGCCAGCAGCCAGACGAAGGCGTTGTTGCCGAGGATGCTGCTGATGTTGGACCAGGTGGGGAAGGTGCTCGAGGTCGCCGAGGCGATCACGCAGACCAGCACCAGGACGGCCAGCGCCCCGCGGCGCTGGATCTGTCCCGACAGCCGTTCGAGTCTGGTGGCCGGTTCGGCGCCGCCCTTCGACGGCGGGGCGTCCGGGGCGGGTGTCGCGGCAGTGCTGCGCGCGGTGGTGGAGCTCATCGGGTACCACGCTCCCGTGAGGCGTAGACGGCGAAGCAGATGATGGCCGCTTCGACCAGCTGGGTGTACGAGGGGGGAACGTTGTGCTGGTTCAGCACCGCGCTGATCAGCTGCATGAACAGGGCTCCGGCGACGGTGCCGGCCACCCGGACCTTGCCGCCGCTGAGCGGGGTGCCGCCGACCACCACCGCGGTGATCGCGCTCAACTCCATGCTCAGGCCCTGGTTGGCGGGGTCGGCCTCGGCCCCGTGGCCGACGATCAGGATCCCGGCCAGCGCCGAGAGCACCCCGGAGACCACGTAGACGGTGACCAGCACCCGGCGCACCGGCAGTCCGGAGAGCCGTCCGGCCTGGCGGTTGTCGCCGATCGCGACCAGCTGCCGGCCGAAGGTGGTGCGCCGCACCACCAGGCCGACCAGCACCGCCGCCAGCAGCGCGATCCAGGCCATCAGCGGCACCCCGAGCAGGCTGTTCTCGCCCAGGGCCAGCAGATTGGGGTCCATGATCGGCTTCGCGGAGGAGCCGTTGACCAGCTCGGCCAGCCCGCGCACACCGATCATCAGCGACAGCGTCGCCACGATCGGCTGCACTCCGGCGAAGGCCACCATCGCCCCGGCCACCAGGCCGGAGACCGCGCCCAGCGCCAGTGCCAGCGGGATCGCCATGCCCAGGCCGTAGCCGAGGTAGAGCGGGACCACCGCGGCGGACAGCGCGATCACCGCGCCGACCGAGAGGTCGATCCCCTCGGTGCCGATGACCAGGGCCATGCCCAGCGCCACCAGCAGCGTCGGAGCCAGCTGGAACAGCTGGACCCTGGCGTTGCCGGACGACAGGAAGGTGGTGTCCAGGGACACCGCGATCACCAGCAGCAGCACCAGCGCCGCGTAGACGCCGTACTCCTGGAGCAGGTGCAGCAGTCGGGGCCGGTCGAGCACCGGCCCGCCGCGTTCCGCAGTGGTGCTGCTCAACGGTCGTTCTCCTCAGCTGAGGCGGTGACAGGTGACGGGTCGTCGACGGGGCCGGTGGCGAGGGCGGCCAGCAGGGCCGGCTCGGTGACCTGGTCGCCGTCCAGACGGCCGACCATCCGGCCCTCCTTGAGCACCAGCACCCGGTCCGAGCCCTCGATCAGCTCCTCCAGCTCGGAGGAGATCAGCACCACCGCCATGCCCTCGGCGGCCAGTTCCTCGATCAGGCCCTGCACCTCGGCCTTGGCGCCGACGTCGATGCCGCGGGTGGGCTCGTCCAGCAGCAGCACCTTGGGGTTCATGCAGAGCCAGCGGGCCAGCAGCACCTTCTGCTGGTTGCCGCCGGACAGGTCGCTGACCTTCTGCTCCGGGCTGGAGGCCTTGATCCGCAGCCGGTCCATGAACAGCTTCACCACCGCGTCCTGCTTGGCGGTGGAGACCACCCCGCCGCGGGACAGCCGGGGCAGCGCGGCCAGCACGATGTTCTCCCGCACCGACAGGCTGGGCACGATCCCCTCGACCTTGCGGTCCTCGGGCAGCATCACCACCCCGGCCCTGATCGCCGCGGCCGGGCTGCGGTGCCGCAGTTCGGCGCCGTCCACGGTGACCGTCCCGGCGTCGCTCGGCAGCGCGCCGACGATGGCCTTGGCGGTCTCGCTGCGCCCGGAGCCGAGCAGTCCGCCGAGCCCGAGCACTTCGCCGGCCCGGACGTCCAGGTCGACCCCGTGCAGCCGGTGACGGACGGTCAGATCCCGTGCGCTGAGCACGGGTTCGCTGTTGTCGCGGGTGTGCTCGGTGCTGCCGAAGGCGGTCGTACCGCCCCGCTTGACCTCGGACATCTCCCGGCCCAGCATCAGCGAGACCAGCCGCAGCCGGTCAAGACCGGCCATCTCGCCGGTGTGCACCACCTGGCCGTCCCGCATCACGGTGACCCGGTCGCAGATCCGGTACAGCTCCTCCAGCCGGTGGCTGACGTAGACCACGGCGATGCCCTGGGCCCGGAGTTCGCGGATCACCCCGAACAGGGTGTCCACCTCGCGCGGCTCCAGCGAGGAGGTGGGCTCGTCCATGATTACGACCCGGGCGTCGATGCCGACCGCCCGGGCCAGCGCGACCATCTGCTGGGCGCCGAGGCCCAGCGTGTGCAGCGGACGGCCGACATCGGCGTGCACGCCGTAGCGGGCCAGCACCTCGGCGGCCTCCCGCAGCATCCGGCGCTGGTCGATCAGGCCGAAGCGGCGCGGTTCGCGGCCCAGGAAGAGGTTGCGGGCCACCGACATCAGCGGGACCAGGTTCACCTCCTGGTAGATCGTGGAGATCCCGGCCGCCTGGGCCTCCAGCGGGCTGTGGAACGCGAACTCCGCGCCCCCGAGCCGCATCTCGCCCGCGTCCGGGCGGTGCACGCCGGTGACCACCTTGATCAGGGTGGACTTGCCGGCGCCGTTCTCGCCGATCAGCGCGTGCACCTCGCCGGCCCGCAGGCTGAAGTCGACGCCGCGCAGGGCGTGCACCCCGGCGAAGCTCTTGCTGACGCCGGAGACCTCAAGTACGGGCGCGGCTGCGGGATCGGGCGCCGGGTCGGGCGCCGGGTCGGGCCCGGGTATCTCGGTGGGTGGTGTCTGCGGCACCGGGTGCCTCCTTGCCGTCGTGGTCGGCCGTCGTGGTCGTGCGGGAGCGCCCGCGCCGCGGGGAGCCGTCCCCGGGGCGCGGGCGGTGTCGGCCGCCCGGGTCAGTAGACGAGGCCCTGGGCCAGTGCGTCCTTGGCGTTGGCCGTGGTGAAGTGGTTGTCCTTGATGATCACCTTGGGCTGGACCCCGGTGGTCCCGAAGAAGTCCTGCAGCGACTGGAAGGCCAGCGGGCCGAACCGCGGGTTGGTCTCGATGTCGGCGGCCAGCTGGCCCGCGACGATATCCTGCACCGCCTGCTGGATCCCGTCGATGGACACCACCTTGATGTCCTTGCCGGGGGTCTTCCCGGCCGACTTGATGGCCTGCAGCGCGCCCAGCGCCATGCCGTCGTTCTCGGCGTAGACGGCGGTGATGTCCGGGTGGGCCTGGAGCATCTGCTCCATCACCTTCTGGCCGTCGGTCTGGTCGAAGTTCGCGGTCTGCGAGGCGACCACGGACAGGTTCGGGTACTTCGCCGCGAGCTGGTCGGTGAAGCCCTTGGTGCGGTCGGTGGAGACGTTGTTGCCCGGGGTGCCGGAGAGGATGGCGACCTTGCCGGTGCCGCCGGTCGCGGTGGCCACGTCGTCGGCGGCTATCTGGGCCTGGCCGTAGAAGTCGGAGCCGATGAAGGCGATGAAGTCGCTGCACGCGGTGCCGGTGACGCTGCGGTCGATGGTCAGCACCGGGATCTTCTTCGCCTTGGCCTGCGCCAGCGCCGGGCCGAGGCCGTCCGAGTTCTCCGGCGCCACGATCAGCACCTTGGCGCCCTGCGCGATCATGTCCTCGATCTGCGAGTTCTGGGCGTTGACGTCGGCGTTGGCGTTGCGCTCGATCAGCTTCACGCCCAGCGACTTGGCCTGGTCCTCGATCGACTTGGTCTCGGTGGCCCGGAACGGGTTGCTGGTGGACTCGGACTGCGAGAAGCCGACCACGGTCTTGCCGTCGGTGATGTTCAGCGCCGGGATCCCGCCGTTGTAGGTGGCGGCGGTGCAGCCGGGTCCGGCACTGGCCGACGGGGTGACGACCTGTTGCGCGGCGGCGGTGTTGGCGGCCGAGGCCGAGCCGGTCGAGCCTGCGGCGGTGGTGCTCGCCTTGGTGCAGGCGCTGGCGGTGAAGCAGAGGACGGCGGCCAGGGCGGCGGCCGGTGCGGCCTTGCGCAGCGTGGTGGCGTTCATGCGCCGATCACATCCTTGTGAGGGTGGGGGAGGGAGGCCGGGCGGGAGGCTCATTCCAACGATGTAACGGGGACATTGAGACATCAGTCCCAGGGCGTGTCAAGAGTTTTGGTCGGCATCTGGGGAGTTCTGTTTCAGTCCGAGGGCACAGATGGTCGCCCTTGGGGGTCCGGACCTGCACAGGTGTCATTATGTTGACTGAACACCGTCGAATCCGGTCGTTCCTGTGGACTCTTGACGTGTTCTGTTGGAAGTGCCTGAATAGGCATTACAACGATGTGCAAGTCACACAGCGATCGGTGTCTGCTCGATCCACCACTCGCCGGCGCCGCTGGCGAGCCTGCGTGCCCGTTCCCGCTCCGCCTCCGCCCGGGTCAGGAACACCGACGTGGGGGTCGCCGGCCCGGCCGCACCGGGAAAGTCGCCAAGACGGAACATCAGCACATAGACATAGCGATACCTGGTCCTGGCGACGGCCTCGACAAGCTCCTCCAGTGAGGCGGCCCTGCTGGTCAGGCCGCCGTCGACACCGAGGAGCACCTGGTCCGACCAGGGCGGCCGCCCCTCCTCGACCGCGCTCGAGAAGGGGCTCGGCTCAAGATCGCCGCCGAGGTCCTCGTACCAGCCGAAGGCGCCGCTGACCACGAAGTCGGGGCTTCCCCCGGTTTCCAGGACCAGGATCCGGTCGTCGCCGGTCGGAGTCGGTGCGACCTGCTCGCGGATCCCCGCGGCCTCCTCGGCGGTGGCGCAGCGGACCACCAGGCCGTGGTAGTCCTGACGCAGCTTCATCGCCCGCACGGGCTTGAAGAGCAGGTCGACACGCGTCGGCTCGCCGGACCGGCCGTCGGCCCCCTTCCGGCTGCGCAGCAGCGTCTGGCCGTGGCTGACGGTCTGCGCCCACAGGCTGAACCGCCGGGTCGAGCGGAACAGCTCCCGACCGGGGGCGAAGGCCTGCTCGGTGTTGAACCACCGGCTCGATTCCATGTCCCGCTGTCGCCTCAGAAGCCGAAGTCCTGGGTCCACCAGGGGCCGCCGGTGGTGGCGTAGTACACGCCGACGCCCAGGGAGTGGTAGGTGCAGTTGAGGATGTTGGCGCGGTGGCCCGGGCTGTTCATCCAGGCGGTCATCACATCGTCCGCGGTCTGCTGGCCCATGGCGATGTTCTCGCCGCCGAGGTTGGTGATGCCCAGGACCTTGGCGCGGTCCCACGGGGACTTGCCGTCGGGGTCGGTGTGGTCGAAGAAGTTCCTGACCGCCATCTCCTGGCTGAAGTTCTGGGCGAGGGTGTCCAGCGGCTTGGACGCGGTCAGCGCGCCGCAGCCGTTCTTCGCGCGCTGGGCGTTGACCAGGTCCAGGATCTGGCTCTGGGCCGAGGCGATCAGCGCGTCGGTGGTCCTGCTCACGAGCGTCGCGCTGCCGGACGCGCTCGGCGCGGCCGTGCTCGGGGTCGGCGTGGCCGTGGCCTTGCTGGGGGACGCGGTGGCCGTGGGCGTCGGCTTCGGGGTGGTGGAGGGGCGCGGGCTGCTCCCGCCGCCCGTTCCGCCGGTCCCCAGCGGGGCGCCCGCGCCGCCGGTGGCGTCGGGCCGCGCGGTGCCGGTGGCGCTGCGGTGGGCGACCGGGGTGTGCCCGGCCGGGTCGCCGGCCACCACCACGCTCGCGGGCACCCCCGGCGGCAGCGGCAGCACGCCGCTGAACACGCCGCCCGCCCCCGCGGCCAGCGCCGTGCAGCAGACCGCGAGCACGACCCGCGGGCCCCGCTTGCGCTTCCGCCTGCTCGGCCCCGATCGGGCGGTGCGGCGGTGCGAGGCGGGGCTGCTCTGTGCGTGACGTGGCATGGCTGCCGCTGTCCCTTCCTGGCCCCCCGACCGAAGACTGGCCATCGTCGTTCACCCGGACGGGTGATGCAGGGGAGCGTAGGGCATAACCGGGGGGACGCGCGGGCCCGCGGGGCAACGTGCTGGTGAGAGACTCGTGGACATGGGTGACGAGGTCCGGATGACCGCCTGGGTGCGCGGTGCGGTGCAGCAGGTCGGCTTCCGCTGGTGGACCAGGTCACGGGCGCTTGAGCTCGGGCTGCTCGGCTACGCGTCCAATCTGGGCGACGGACGGGTGCAGGTGGTGGCCGTGGGCGGCCGGGAGCAGTGCGAACGCCTGCTGGAACTGCTGCGGCACGGCGACACGCCCGGCCGGGTCGACGGGGTCACCGAGATATGGGGCGGGTCGCCGGACGACGGCTACCAGGGCTTCGCCATCCGCTGACCCCGGCCGACCCGCGCGCCGGCCGCCGCCGATCCGCATCCGAACCGTGGCGGATCCTTGCCGCAGTCATATGGTTGCGCTCGCGGCCATACCGTGGTTGACTCCGCTCCGAGCGGTGATCCACCGCCACAGCGCGTAGCGTGACGAATCCGCTGCCCTGCGCTGTGGGAAGGGTTGCACGCTGTGATCGTGTTGACCCTTTTCGCGTTTGGTGAGACGCTGGAAGCCCGCGCACTCGCACGTACAGTCCAAGGCGTTCGGCCCCGAAAAGCCTGACAATGACTGCCCTCCGGGTGCGTACCACAACCACGACCCCACCTTAAACGGTCGGTCACTCAGCGTGGAGGACCATCCATCATGGCAAAGGCGCTTCTCGGTTACGTCGGCGGCCCCGACCCGCGCGTGCTCTCCGAGATGCGACGTCTTCAGCAGCGAGTCCAGGACCTGGAATCCGAGCTCACCCGGATGCAGGCCGAGAACGACGCGCTGTCGTCCGTCGCTGACCACGAGCAGCTGCTTCGCAGCATCGACGTACCCCAGCCGGTACCCGCCTACTCCTGATCTTCTGTCAGTCCTCGGTCCGCAAGCCGAGGACTGTCCCGGATCCGGCGGGCGGCATCGCCACAGAGATAGTGCAAGGGACGCCCACCGTGGCGTCCCTTCGTCATTTTCGCGTCACCCCGCATACCCCCGCCCGGTAACCCCTCGTTCCTGGCATGCCCGCTCCCCCCGCAGGTGAAACCCGCGCGCCGGGTCCACCGGTGCCGGCGGCGGGCCCGGATAGAGTGCCAAGCGTGCATCTCAAGAGCCTCACGCTGCGCGGATTCAAATCCTTCGCGTCCGCGACCACTCTGCGCTTCGAACCCGGGATCACCTGCGTCGTCGGACCCAACGGCTCGGGCAAGTCCAACGTGGTCGACGCGCTGTCCTGGGTGATGGGCGAGCAGGGCGTGAAGTCGCTGCGCGGCGGCAAGATGGAGGACGTCATCTTCGCCGGGACCAGCGGGCGCACCCCGCTGGGCCGCGCCGAGGTCGCGCTGACCATCGACAACAGCGACGGCGCGCTGCCGATCGAGTACAGCGAAGTCACCATCTCCCGGACCATGTTCCGCAACGGCGGCAGCGAGTACGCGATCAACGGGAACACCTGCCGGCTGCTCGACATCCAGGAGCTGCTGTCCGACTCCGGCATCGGCCGCGAGATGCACGTCATCGTCGGCCAGGGCCAGCTGGACTCGGTGCTGCACGCCGACCCGATGGGGCGCAGGGCGTTCATCGAGGAGGCGGCCGGGGTCCTCAAGCACCGCAAGCGCAAGGAGAAGGCGCTGCGGAAGCTGGACGCGATGCAGGCCAACCTGACCCGGGTGCAGGACCTGGTCAACGAGCTGCGGCGGCAGCTGAAGCCGCTGGGACGGCAGGCCCAGATCGCCCGCAGGGCCGCCACCATCCAGGCCGACCTGCGCGACGCCCGGCTGCGGCTGCTCGCCGACGACCTGGTGACGCTGCGTCGAGCGGTGGAGGAGGAGGTCGCCGACGAGATGGCGCTGCGGCTGCGCCGGGCCGGGGTCGAGCAGGAGCTCACCGCACTGCAGCAGCGGGAAGCGGTGCTGGAGGCGCAGGTCGCCCAGCTCGGACCGCGGGTCGAGCAGGCCCAGCAGACCTGGTTCGCCCTGTCCTCGCTGGCCGAGCGGGTGCGCGGCACCATCGGCCTGGCCGAGGCCCGGGTCCGGCACGCGCAGAATCCGGGCACGGAGGAGCGGCGCGGACGCGATCCGGAGGAGATGGAGCGCGAAGCGGCCCGGATCCGCGAGGAGGAGGCCGAGCTCAAGGAGGCCCTGGAGGAGGCGCAGTACGCGCTCGCCGAGACGGTGGAGCTGCGGGCGGAGCTGGAGCGCTCGCTCGCGGCCGAGGAGCAGCGGCTGCGCGCGGCGGCGCGGGCGCTCGCCGACCGGCGGGAGGGGCTGGCCCGGCTCCAGGGCAAGGTCGCGGCGGCGCGGTCGCGCGCGGTGGGCGCGGGCGAGGAGATCGGACGGCTCGCCGAGGCACGGGACGGCGCGCGGGAGCGCGCGGAGGCCGCGACCGAGGAGTACGAACTGCTCAAGGCGCAGGTCGACGGCCTTGAGGCGGGGGACGAGGAGGCGGAGGCGCAGCTCCGCGAGGTGCGGACGGCGCTGGCCGGGGCCGAGGAGGCGCAGTCGCGGGCCCGGGAGGAACTGGCGGCGGTGGAGCGGGAGCGGGCCGGGCTCTCCGCCCGCCGGGAGGCGCTGGCGCTGGGGCTGCGCCGCAAGGACGGGACCGGCGCGGTGCTGGCCGCGGGGGAGGGCGGCGGCCTCGACGGGGTGCTCGGGCCCGCGGCCTCGCTGCTCCGGGTCCGCCCCGGCGCGGAGGCGGCCGTCGCCGCGGCCCTCGGCCACGCGGCCGACGCCGTCGCGGTCACCGGCCTGCCCGCGGCCGTCGCCGCGCTCCAGCACCTCCGCGCCACGGACGCCGGCCGGGCCGGCCTTCTGGTCACCGTCGGTGAGGCCGCCCCTGCGGGGGTCGGTGACGGAGCGTCACCATCGGCCCCCGCCGAGGGCCCGCTCGCGGCCCGGGCCGCCGCGGCGGCGGTGACGGGGCCGGCCGGTCTGGTCCGAGTGCTGCGGGAGCTGCTCGGCGGATATGTGCTGGTGGAGACGCTCGCCGAGGCGGAGGCGCTGGTCGCCGGGCACCCCGAGCTGACGGCGGTGACCGCCGAGGGCGACCTGGTGGGCAGCGGGTTCGTCTACGGCGGCTCCGCCGCCGCGCCCAGCCTGCTGGAGACCCAGGCGGCCGTGGACGAGGCGCACGCGGCGCTGGACGCGCTGGCCGGGCGGCGCGAGGAACTGGCCGCGGGCCTGGAGCAGGCCACCGCGCGGCGCGGCACGCTGGCCGCCGAGGCCGAGGCGCTGGCCGCCCGGCGCCGGGCCGCCGACAAGGAGAAGTCCGCCGTGGCCCAGCAGCTCGGCCGGCTCGGCGGCCAGGCCCGCGGGGCGACCGAGGAGGCCGACCGGCTGGCCGCCGCCGCGGCGAAGGCCGAGGCGGCCCGGGAGCAGGCCGAGGCCGACCTCGCCGAGCTCTCCGAGCGGCTGCTGGTCGCCGAGGAGGTCCCCGCCGACGAGGAACCGGACACCGGCGTCCGGGACCGACTGAACGAGGAAGCCGCCCGCTCCCGGCAGACCGAGATGGAGGCCCGTCTCTCCGTCCGTACCCACGAGGAGCGGGTGCGCGGCTTGGCCGGCCGCGCGGACTCGCTGGACCGGGGCGCCCGCGCCGAGCGCGAGGCCAGGGCCCGTGCCGCCGCCCGGCAGCAGCGGCTGCGCCAGGAGGCGCAGGTGGCCTCGGCCGTCGTCGACGGCAGCCGGCAGCTGCTGGCGTTCGTGGACTCCTCGCTGCGGGCCGCCGCCGACGAGAAGCTGTCCGCGGAACAGGGCCGGGCCGAGCGGGAGACCGAGCTGACCGCCGAACGCGCCCGCAGCCGCGCGCTCAAGACGGAGCTGGACCAGCTCACCGACTCGGTCCACCGCGACGAGGTGCTGCGCGCCGAGAAGCGGCTGCGGATCGAGCAGTTGGAGGCCAGGGCGCTGGAGGAGCACGGCATCGAGGCGGACGGACTGCTCGCCGAGTACGGCCCGGACCAGCTGGTCCCGCCCTCGGCCCCGGCCGACGGCGAGGAGCCGGAGGCGGACCCGCGTCCGTACCACCGCGCCGAGCAGGAGAAGCGGCTGCGGGCGGCCGAGAAGGCGTACACCCAGCTCGGCAAGGTCAACCCGCTGGCGCTGGAGGAGTTCGCGGCGCTGGAGGAGCGGCACCAGTTCCTCAGCGAGCAGCTGGAGGACCTGAAGAACACCCGCCGCGACCTGCTCACCGTGGTCAAGGAGGTGGACGAGCGGGTGGAGCAGGTGTTCACCGCCGCCTACCACGACACCGCGGCCCAGTTCGAAGGGGTCTTCTCCCGGCTGTTCCCGGGCGGCGAGGGCCGGCTGGTGCTGACCGACCCGGAGAACATGCTGACCACCGGCATCGACGTGGAGGCCCGGCCGCCGGGCAAGAAGGTGAAGCGGCTGTCGCTGCTCTCCGGCGGCGAGCGCTCGCTGACCGCGGTGGCGCTGCTGGTGTCCATCTTCAAGGCCCGCCCCAGCCCGTTCTACGTCATGGACGAGGTCGAGGCGGCGCTGGACGAGACCAACCTGCGGCGGCTGATCGGCCTCATGGAGGAGCTGCGGGACAGCTCCCAGCTGATCGTGATCACCCATCAGAAACTCACCATGGAGTGCGCCGACGCCCTCTACGGCGTGTCCATGCGCGGGGACGGCATCTCCCAGGTCATCAGCCAGCGGCTGCGGGACGAGCCCCGCCGCCCCCCGCGCCGGATCCTGCCCGCCCAGCCCACCGGCCCCGCCGAGCCGACCGGCCCCGCGGAGCCGACCGGTCCCACCGGCCCGGCGCCGGCTCAGCCGTCCAGCGCGTAGGCCGCCCGTCGGACGCGTCTATTCAGTGACAAAAGTCCCCGGTTCCTGCGGCTTCTGCCGTACCCGCACGCCTGTCCCTGATACTGGGTGGCGTCATGGAATACATCATCATTGCCGTAGTCATCGCCGTCGCCCTCATCGGAGCAGCCGCCGGTCTCGTCGTCACCGGCAGGCGCCGCAAGGAGCTGCCACCGCCGCCGGCCGCCCCGCCGCAGGTCGGGGCGCCCACCGCCGAGCCGTCCGGGCAGCCCTCCGCCGAGCCCTCCGCCGAGCCGGGACCCGTGGTCCAGGCCGAGCCCGGGCCGGTCGCTGGGCCGCCGCCGCTGGACGTCCCCGAGCCCACCGCGGGACGCCTGGTCCGGCTGCGCTCACGGCTGTCGCGCTCGCAGAACTCCATGGGCAAGGGCCTGCTCGCCCTGCTCTCCCGGGACCACCTCGACGAGGACACCTGGGAGGAGATCGAGGAGGTGCTGCTGGTCGCGGACGTCGGCGTGGCCCCGACCCAGGAGCTGGTCGAGCGGCTGCGGGCCCGGGTGAAGGTGCTCGGCACCCGCTCACCGGACGAGCTGCGCACCCTGCTCCGCGAGGAGCTGACCACCCTGGTCGACCCGACCATGGACCGCACCCTGCACACCGCCCGGCACGAGGACGAGCAGCCGCCGCGCCCGGCGGTGGTGCTGGTGGTCGGCGTCAACGGCGTCGGCAAGACCACCACCAGCGGCAAGCTGGCCCGGGTGCTGGTCGCCGACGGCCGGACCGTGCTGCTCGGCGCGGCCGACACCTTCCGCGCCGCCGCCGCGGACCAGCTGCAGACCTGGGGCGAGCGGGTCGGCGCCCGTACCGTGCGCGGCCCCGAGGGCGGCGACCCGGCGTCGGTGGCCTTCGACGCGGTCAAGCAGGGCATCGCCGAGGGCGCGGACACCGTGCTGGTGGACACCGCCGGGCGGCTGCACACCAAGACCGGTCTGATGGACGAGCTGGGCAAGGTCAAGCGGGTGGTGGAGAAGCACGGCCCGGTGGACGAGGTGCTGCTGGTCCTGGACGCCACCACCGGCCAGAACGGCCTGGTGCAGGCGAAGGTCTTCGCCGAGGTCGTGGACATCACCGGCATCGTGCTGACCAAGCTGGACGGCACCGCCAAGGGCGGCATCGTGGTCGCGGTGCAGCGCCAGCTGGGCGTCCCGGTGAAGCTGATCGGCCTGGGGGAGGGCGCGGACGACCTGGCGCCGTTCGACCCGGCGGCCTTCGTGGACGCGCTGATCGGCTGAGCCGACCGTCGCCGACGAGCAAGGCGGAGGAGCCGCCGTCCCGGACCGGGAGGGCGGCTCCTGCCGTTCAGTGCCGTCCGACCAGCTCGGCCACACCCCGGTGGCAGGCGTAGGCGAGGGTCCCCAGCAGCAGCCGGGCCTCCGGCGGCCGGGCCGCGGTCTCCGCGGTGGGGCGGCGCAGCCAGCGGGTCGTCGGCGTCGGCGGCGCGGGCACGGACGAGCCCGCGCCGTGGCAGGCGAGGTCGAGGTGGGCGTCGTCCCAGCCGGTCTTGTAGAGCAGGTCGGGCAGGGTCTCCGCGGTGTGCGGGGCGACCAGGAACAGGGCCCGGCCGCCGGGCCCCGCCAGCACAGGACCGGGCCTGACCCCCATCCGCTCCAGCCGGACCAGCGCCCGGCAGCCGACCGGCTCGGGCACGTCGAGCACGTCGAAGCCCAGCCCGGTCACCAGCCGCAGCTCGGACCCGTCCAGTTCCACCGTCCAGCCCCAGTGCCGGGTGTACTCGGCAGCCGTCTGGGCCGATCGTTGCTGCCCCCGGCTGGCGCGGGCACGCCCACGCGGGCCGGGCGACCGGCCGCTGAAGATCGGGTTGCCGAACAGGATGTCCAAGTCCACTCACCACCAACCGAATTTGAGTACCGATGGTTACGCCACGGGGCGCGACCAGGAGCGCGGAGTTGTGACCGGGCGCGTGATTGACGTCTCCACGCCCCCCGATCTGATGGGAATTCCGGAACCCGTTGCCGGGGCGTCATGGATAGGGGAAGGTCGTATCCAGATCCAGTGAAGCGCGCCGAGGAAGCCTCACGTTCACTCGTAGGGGTGGCGAAGGGTGGCGTTTCCGGGGGCTGACTCCCCCGAACGGCCGAAAGCGCGCTACGTTCGCTCCGCAGGCTGGTGATGTCGCGTCTCGGCGGTTATGCCAGAGGCAACCGGCTTGCAGGCAACGATCTCTGACGGATCGAAAGATCACGGGTCGTACGGATCCGACGATCCACGGTGCAGTAGCGGGCAAGCTCGGGATGGGGGCGTTCCGGTGGGCGAGAAGCAACCCAACGAGCAACTGACGGCGTGGTTCGTCAGAAGCGGTTGGTCCAAGGGCGAGTTGGCGCGCCAGGTCAACCGGCGGGCCCGGCAGATCGGCGCCAGCCACATCAGCACCGACACCTCGCGGGTGCGTCGCTGGCTGGACGGCGAGAGCCCGCGCGAACCGATTCCGAAGATCCTCTCCGACCTGCTCTCGGAGCGCTTCGGCTCGCTGGTCACCATCGAGGACCTGGGGCTCAAGGCCGTCCCCAACCTGACTCCGGGATCGGGGGTGGACCTCCCCTGGAACGGCAGCCAGACGGTCCAGTTGATCTCCGACTACTCCCGCAGCGACCTGATGCTCAACCGCCGCGGCTTCCTCGGCACCTCGCTCGCACTGACCGCGGGGTCCGCGCTGATCGAGCCCATGCAGCGCTGGCTCACCCCGGCCCCGGGCGGACTGCCGACCCCGGCCCTCGCCGCCGCCCGCGCGGGCCGGGCGCCGACCGGCCGGATCTCCCCGCCGGAGCTGGCTCTGCTGGAGTCCACCGTGCGGATGTTCCGCCAGTGGGACGCCCAGAACGGCGGCGGCCTGCGCCGCAAGGCCGTGGTGGGCCAGCTGCACGAGGTCTGCGACCTGCTGCAGGAGACCTACCCGGCCGACGTCACCCGCCGGCTGTTCCAGACCACCGCCCAACTGGCGCACCTGGCCGGCTGGATGTCCTACGACATAGGGATGCACCCCAGCGCGCAGAAGTACTACGTACTCGCGCTGCACGCCGCCAAGGAGGCGGGGGACCGGCCCTTCGGCGCGCTGATCCTCTCCGACATGTGCCGGCAGATGATCCACCTCAACCGCAGCAACGACGCCCTGGAACTGGTGCACCTGGCCCAGTACGGCAGCCGCGACACCGCCACGGCCCGGACCAGCGCGCTGATGCACGCGCTGGAGGCCCGCGCCTACGCCAACCTCGGCGAGGTCAACAAGTGCTACCGGGCGGCCCGGCTGGCCGAGGACTCCTTCTCGGACATCAGCGTCCCGGTGGACCAGGAGCCCGACTGGATCACCTTCTTCTCCGAGGCCGAGCTCAACGCCGAGAACGCCCACTCCTACCGCGACCTCAGCTACCACGCGGGCCGCAGCGACGTGTACGCGCTGCAGGCGCAGCCGGTGATGGAGCGGGCGGTGGAGCTGTTCGCCCAGGATCCGGACCACCAGCGCTCCTACGCGCTCAACCTGATCGGCATGGCCAGCGTCCACCTGCTGCAGCGGCAGCCGGAGGAGGCGGCGGCGTCCGCCCAGCAGGCGGTGGACATCGCCATCAGGATCCGCTCGGAGCGGGTCAACACCCGGGTCCGCAAGACCACCGCGGCGGCGGTGGGCGAGTTCCGCGACGTGGCCGAGGTGACCCGGCTGCGCGAGCGGGTCAGCCAGGAGCTTCCCGAGTACACCCGCAACCAGGCGGTCTGACCGGCGGTCCGCGGCGACCGGCGGACAGCGTTTTTCAGCCAGCGAAGGCCCCCGGAAATCCCTGCTCCGACCGCGGAAACCCTCCACACTCGGCTCCCCCATGCCAGGTCTGCGTGACGGTTTCCGCGGTCGGTCATTATTCGCCCCGACGGCATCGCAGGGCGTCAGGGTAGCGGTACGTATGCGTTCCGGTTCGAGTGTTCACTTGCGCGTAACACCGCTGTCAGCTTCGTCACGGCCGCGAAACATGGTCAGGCATCGGCCGAAACCGCCCTCCGTCAATCTCCTCATCAATAGCTGACGCCTCCGGGGGCACGGGACGGATACCCGGAGGACGGAGCAGCTCAACACTCGAGGAGACGCCGAATGCCTAGCGGCTTCAGCGGCGGGGACACCGCTTTTGTACTCATAAGCGCGGCACTGGTCATGTTGATGACGCCGGGCCTTGCGTTCTTCTACGGCGGCATGGTGAGGGTGAAGAGCGCCCTCAACATGCTGATCATGAGCTTCATCGCGCTCGGGATCGTCACGGTCCTGTGGGTGCTGTACGGCTACTCGCTCAGCTTCGGGACGGACTCGTTCCACGGCCTCATCGGCAACCTGCACATGTTCGGCATGCGCAACATCGGCATGAACGAGCTGAGCGGAACCATCCCGGTCTTCGCGTTCGCCGCCTTCCAGCTGATGTTCGCCGTCATCACGCCGGCCCTCATCAGCGGCGCGATCGCCGACCGTGCCAAGTTCTCGGCCTGGGCGCTCTTCCTCGCGCTCTGGGTCACCATCGTCTACTTCCCGGTCGCGCACTGGGTGTTCTACTTCAACGGCGGCCAGGGCGGCTGGCTCGGCGACCGGATGCACGTGCTGGACTTCGCGGGTGGGACCGCGGTCCACCTCAACGCCGGTATGGCGGGTCTGGCCCTGGCCTTCGTGCTCGGCAAGCGGGTCGGGTTCAAGAAGGACCCGATGCGTCCGCACAGCCTCCCGCTGGTGATGCTGGGCTCCGGTCTGCTGTGGTTCGGCTGGTTCGGCTTCAACGCCGGCTCCGCCCTGGCGGCGAACGGCCTGGCCGGCATCGCCTTCATGAACACCCAGATCGCCACCGCTGCCGCCATGATCGGCTGGCTGGCCTACGAGAAGATCCGGCACGGCTCGTTCACCACGCTGGGCGCCGCCTCCGGCGCCGTCACCGGCCTGGTCGCGATCACCCCGGCCTGTGCCTTCATCAGCCCGCTCGGCTCGATCGGCCTCGGCCTGTTCTCCGGTGCGCTCTGCGCCTGGGCGGTCAGCCTCAAGTACCGCTTCGGCTTCGACGACTCGCTCGACGTGGTCGGCGTGCACGCGGTCGGCGGCGCCACCGGCGCCCTGCTGATCGGCCTGCTCTCCACCGGCCACGCCGGCTCCCCCTACGCCGGCCTGTTCTACGGCGGCGGCTTCACCCAGCTCGGCCGTCAGGCCCTGGGCGTCGCGGTGGTCGGTGCCTACTCCTTCGTCCTCGCCTACATCATCGGCAAGGCGATCGACAAGACGATGGGCTTCCGGGTCTCCGAGGACGTCGAGGTCGCCGGCATCGACCAGGCGGAGCACGCCGAGTCGGCCTACGACTTCAGCGCGGTGGGCGCGGCCCTGTCGAAGGCCCTGGTGTCGGTCGGCGCTCCCGCCGAGGACGAGGCGACGGAGGCCGACTCGGCCGACGCGGGAACGAAGGTTGAGGCATGAAGCTGATCACCGCGGTCATCAAGCCGCACCGGCTGGACGACGTGAAGGAGGCCCTGCAGGCCTTCGGCGTCCACGGACTCACCGTCACCGAGGCCAGCGGCTACGGCCGGCAGCGCGGCCACACCGAGGTCTACCGGGGCGCGGAGTACACCGTCGACCTGGTGCCGAAGGTCAGGGTCGAGATCCTGGTCGAGGACGACGACGCGGAGGGCCTGATCGACGTGCTGGTCAAGGCCGCCCGTACCGGCAAGATCGGTGACGGCAAGGTCTGGAGCGTCCCGGTGGAAACCACCGTCCGGGTGCGCACCGGTGAGCGCGGACCTGACGCACTGTAGTAATCGTTACCTGTGACACCAGGCAGTACAGGCAACAATGGCATCTCGCAAGGGGCGGGGGGGCCGGGCTGAAGCCCGGCTCCCCCTTCCGGCGTTCTTCACTCCTCGGGAGCACCGTTGACGGATCGGCAGCAGGCAACGTCCGGCCAGGACTCCACCGACCCGGCCCCCACCGGCAGCGTCCCTGGCGGCACCGGGTACGCCGCCCAGCGGCTGCACCTGCTGCGCGAGGACGGCCGGGTGGGCACCGCCCGGCGCACCGCCCTGGCCGAGCTGACCGACCGCTGGCTGGCGGGCCTCTTCTCCACCGCCGCCGACGGCCTCACCGGCGTCGCCCTGGTGGCGGTCGGCGGCTACGGGCGCGGCGAGCTCTCGCCGCGCAGCGACCTCGACCTGCTGCTGCTGCACGACGGCCATGTCGGCGGCGGCAAGGGCCGGGCCGTCCCCGCCCTGGCCGAACAGCTCTGGTACCCGGTCTGGGACAACGGCATCGCACTGGACCACTCGGTCCGCGACCTCTCCACCGCCCGCAAGGTCGCCGCCGACGACCTCAAGGTCCAGCTCGGCCTGCTGGACGCCCGGCACATCGCCGGCGACCCGGGCCTCACCGCGGGCCTGCGCTCGGCGATCCTGGCCGACTGGCGCGCCGACGCCGTCAAACGCCTGCCCGAGCTCCATGAGATGTGCCGGGAGCGGGCCGAGCGCCACGGCGAGCTGGGCTTCCTGCTGGAGCCGGACCTCAAGGAGGCCCGCGGCGGGCTGCGCGACCTCACCGCGCTGGACGCCGTCGCCGCGTCCTGGATCGCCGACGCCCCGCGCACCGGCCTGGCCGAGGCGGGGGCCAGGCTGCGGGACGTCAGGGACACCCTGCACCTGGTCACCGGACGGGCCACCGACCGGCTCAGCCTGCAGGAGCAGGACCAGGTCGCGCTGGAGCTGGGCGTCCTGGACGCCGACATCCTGCTGCGCCAGGTGTACGAGGCGGCCCGCACCGTCGCCTACGCCTCGGACGTCACCTGGCGCGAGGTGGACCGGGTGCTGCGGGCGCGCAGCGGCGGCCGGGTCCGCCGCACCGTCCGCTTCGGCTTCGGGTCGAGCACCGCCACCCGCAACACCGCGGCCAGGGGCGGCGCCGACCGCAGTCCGCTCGCCGAGGGCGTGGTCGAGCAGGACGGCGAGGCGGTGCTGGCCCACGCCGCCCGTCCGGCCGCCGACCCGGTGCTGCCGCTGCGGGCCGCCGCCGCGGCGGCCCAGGCCGACCTGCCGCTGGCCCCGGCCACCGTCCGCCGCCTGGCCGCCGAGACCCGGCCGCTGCCGGTGCCCTGGCCGGACGAGGCCAGGGACCAGCTGATCACCCTGCTCGGTGCGGGCGAGAGCGCGGTCACGGTGTGGGAGGCGCTGGAGTCCGAGGGGCTGATCGCCCGGATGCTGCCGGACTGGGACCGGGTCCGCTGCCGTCCGCAGCGCAACGCGGTGCACCGCTGGACCGTCGACCGGCACCTGGTGGAGACGGCGGTACGGGCCGCCGCGATGACCCGCCGGGTGGCCCGCCCCGACCTGCTGCTGATCGCCGCGCTGCTGCACGACATCGGCAAGGGCTGGCCGGGCGACCACTCCGAGGCCGGCGAGGTGATCACCCGTGACGTCGCGGTCCGGCTGGGCTTCGCCAAGCCGGACGTGGAGACGCTGGCGCTGCTGGTCAGGCACCATCTGCTGCTGGTGGAGACGGCGACCAGGCGGGACCTGGACGACCCGGCCACGGTGGCCGCGATCACCTCGGTGGTCGGCAGTACCGGGGTGCTCGAACTCCTGCACGCGCTGACCGAGGCCGACGCGCTGGCCACCGGACCGGCCGCCTGGAGCAGTTGGCGCGCCGCCCTGGTCGCGGACCTGGCCGAGCGCGCCGCCGCCGCCCTGGACGGCGAGCACGGAGCGTCCGAGACCGTGTCTCCCGAGCCCTCGGCGGAGGAGGAGCGGCTGGCGGTGGAGGCGGCCAGGACCAACGGCCCGGTGCTCTCCGTCCACGCCGAGGCCGAGCGTCCGGCGGATCCCGGCAGCGAGCCGATGGGCGTCACCCTCACCCTGGCCCTGCCGGACCGCCCCGGGGTGCTGCCCACCGTCGCCGGGGTGCTGGCACTGCACCGGCTGACGGTCCGTTCGGCCGCGATCCGCGAGCTCGACCCGATCGGCGCGGGGCCGGTCCTGGCCCTGACCTGGCAGGTCGCCGCCGAGTACGGCGAGGTCCCGGAGGCGGCCAGGCTGCGCGCCGACATCCGCCGGGCCCTGGACGGCGGCATGGACGTCACCCGCCGGCTGGCCGAACGCGACGCCGCGGCGCCGCGCCGCCGGGGCATCGCCGCCCCGCCGCCGCGGGTCAGCGTGGCCCAGGGCGGCTCGGCCAGCGCCACCGTGCTGGAGGTCCGCGCCCATGACGCGCCGGGGCTGCTGCACCGGATCGGCCGGGCCCTGGAGGACACCGGCGTCCGGGTCCGTACGGCCAGGATCTCCACCCTGGGCGCCGACGCCGTCGACGCCTTCTACGTCACCGGACCCGACGACCTTCCGCTGCCGCCGTCCCGGGCCACCGAGGTGGCCCGCAGCGTGGAGCGCGCCCTGTCCTGAGCATCCTGGTGATCGTGCGGACTCTGCGGCGCAGGCAGCGCCGGAGTCCGCACGCCGACCTGGCGTGCGGGCGCTCCGGCCCAGATCTCCCAGGGGCCGGTGGACCGGGTGAGCACCGCGTTGGCGCCGACCACGGTGCCCCGCCCCACGGTCAGCACCCCCTGCTTGCACAGCACCTTCGCGCCGGAGCAGAGCACCGCCCCGTCCTCGACCACGATCCGCTCCATCAGGCTCTGCTGCTGCGGCACCCAGGGATCGGCCCGCCCGAGGGTGACCCCGTTGTAGAGGGTGACGTCGTCGCCGATCGTGGTCCACGGGTGCATCACCAGGCCGAAGCCCCGGTGGAAGACCTTCAGCCCGGTGCCGATCTCGACGGCGGCGGGCACCTCCACCCCGTAGAGGGCCAGTGCTTCCTGGACGGCGCGGCGCAGCAGCGGATGGCGGCGGCGCTGGATCAGTGAGGCGACGAGTGACATGGGTCCCATCGTGCTCACCGCGGCCCTGCCGCCACCGCAGCCACGCCCCGTCGTCAGCCGATCGAATGAGCGGCTGCGGCATGGCGGGCACGCCGGGCGGCAGCCCGGCAGCGGACCGGGCCGGGTGGAGACCGCACTGGGTGGGGGCGGATACCCTGGGGGGCGACTACTCCATCCGTTCCCGAGCCACGAGGACCCGCGACCGACGTGTTCGATACCCTTTCCGACCGCCTCGCAGCGACGTTCAAGAACCTCCGTGGCAAGGGCCGGCTGTCCGAGGCGGACATCGACGCCACCTGCCGCGAGATCCGCATCGCCCTGCTGGAGGCCGACGTCGCGCTTCCGGCGGTGCGCGCGTTCATCAAGCAGGTCAAGGACCGGGCGCTCGGCGCCGAGGTCTCCGGTGCGCTGAACCCGGCCCAGCAGGTCATCAAGATCGTCAACGACGAGCTGGTGAACATCCTCGGCGGGGAGACCCGTCGGCTGCGCTACGCCAAGACCGGCCCGACCGTGATCATGCTGGCCGGCCTCCAGGGCGCGGGCAAGACCACGCTGGCCGGAAAGCTGGGCCACTGGCTCAAGGAGCAGAAGCACACCCCGCTGCTGGTCGCCTGCGACCTGCAGCGCCCCAACGCGGTCACCCAGCTGAGCGTGGTGGCCGAGCGGGCCGGGGTCGCGGTCTACGCCCCCGAGCCCGGCAACGGCGTCGGCGACCCGGTCAAGGTCGCCAAGGACTCCATCGAGTACGCCAAGCAGAAGCAGTACGACGTGGTCATCGTCGACACCGCCGGACGCCTGGGCATCGACGAGGAGCTGATGCGGCAGGCCGCCGACATCCGCGCCGCGGTCAACCCGGACGAGGTCCTCTTCGTCGTCGACGCGATGATCGGCCAGGACGCGGTCACCACCGCGCAGGCCTTCCTCGAGGGCGTCGACTTCACCGGCGTGGTGCTGTCCAAGCTGGACGGCGACGCCCGCGGCGGCGCCGCCCTCTCGGTGGCGCACCTCACCGGCCGTCAGATCATGTTCGCCTCCAACGGCGAGAAGCTGGGCGACTTCGACGCCTTCCACCCGGACCGGATGGCCTCGCGCATCCTCGGCATGGGCGACATCCTCAGCCTGATCGAGACGGCCGAGAAGACCTTCTCCCAGGACGAGGCCGCCAAGATGGCCTCCAAGCTGGCCAGCAAGGGCGGCAAGGAGTTCGGCCTCGGCGACTTCCTGTCCCAGCTGGAGCAGGTCTCCAAGATGGGCTCGCTGTCCAAGCTGCTCGGGATGATGCCGGGCATGGGCCAGATGCGCGAGCAGATCGCCAACATCGACGACAAGGACGTGGCCCGGGTCGGCGCGATCATCAAGTCGATGACCCCGACCGAGCGCGAGGACCCGAAGATCATCAACGGCTCGCGCCGGGCCCGTATCGCCAAGGGCTCGGGCGTCCACGTCTCCGAGGTCAGCAGTCTGGTGGAGCGCTTCTTCGAGGCCCGCAAGATGATGTCGGCGATGGCCGGCGGCCGTGGCATCCCCGGGATGCCGGGCATGCCCGGGATGGGCGGCGGCGGTGCCCGCAAGGGCAAGCAGCAGAAGCAGGCCAAGGGCAAGCAGAAGTCCGGCAACCCGCTGAAGCGCGCCGCGGAGCAGAAGGCCGCGCTGGAGCGCAAGGCCGAGGGTCCGCAGGACTCCAGCCCGTTCGGTCCGGGCGCGGCGAAGCTGCCGGAGAACTTCGAACTCCCCAAGGAGTTCAAGGACCTGCTCTGAGGACGGCGTTCCGCTCGCATGCGCCATGATGTTGCGCATGCGAGTGGAGATCCGTGCCCCCAGACTGTCCGACGCCACCCTGTACGCCGCGGCCGTCCGCCGCTCCGCCGAGCACGTCGGCCGCTGGAACCCGGTGGAGCCGGACGGGCTGGTGGACCTGGTGCGCCGTCAGGGCGAGTCGCTGCGCACCTTCCTCTTCGTCAACACCGAGGACGGCGGCCTGGTCGGCAGCTGCAATGTCGCCAATATCGTCAAGGGCCGCTTCTGCAACGGCAGCCTGGGCTACAACTCCTACCTCCCCTACAACGGCACCGGCCGGATGACCGAGGGGATGCGGCTGGTGGTGGACCGCTGCTTCACCCCGGAGAGCATCGGCGGCCTGGGCCTGCACCGGCTGGAGATCAACGTCCAGCCGGAGAACCACCCCTCGATCGGGATGGCCAAGCGGCTCGGCTTCCGGCACGAGGGCTACACCCCGCGGATGCTCTACCTGCAGGGCGGCTGGCGCGACCACGAGCGCTTCGCCCTCACCGCCGAGGAATGGCCGGGGCTCCAGCCGAATCCCTAAAGGCCTACCGGCGGGCCCGCACGGTGGATTGACGATGCATATGTCCGTATTGTCGCAAGGGTGACTACTCCTGTGCCGCCTCGCGAGAACCCGGACCAGCTGTGGCGGTCGGAGGGCACCCCGCCGCAGCCCCCGCCCACCCCGCCGCGGCGCAGCCCCCGCGGCGGCTGGATCCGGATGGCGCTCACCGCCCTGGTGGTGTTCCTGCTGGTGGACACGCTGCTGAACGTCCTCGGCGGGGGCGGGAGCACCAGCGTCACCTACACCGAGTTCACCAAGCAGCTGAACGCCGGTCAGGTCTCCGAGATCTACGCCAAGGGCGACAGCATCCAGGGCAAGCTCAAGGCCGCCCAGCCCAAGCCGGACAACGGCAAGGGCAGCTACACCGACTTCCGCACCCAGCGCCCGGTCTTCGCCGACGACAAGCTCTGGACCACGCTGACCGACAAGGGCGTGGTGGTCGACGCCGAGCCGGTGGTCCAGCAGCGCAGCTTCCTGGCCAATCTGCTGATCTCGCTCGCGCCGATGCTGCTGCTGGTGCTGCTCTGGATCGTCATCGCTAGGCGGATGGGCAGCGGCGGGATGGGCGGCCTGACCCGGAAGGCGCCCCCGAAGCCGGTCGCCCTGGACGCACCGGGGACCCGGCGCACCACCTTCGCCGACGTGGCCGGCATCGACGAGGTGAAGGCCGAGCTGACCGAGGTGGTCGACTTCCTGAAGCGGCCGGAGGCCTACCGGAAGATGGGTGCCAAGATGCCCAGGGGCGTCCTGCTCGCCGGCCCTCCGGGGACCGGCAAGACCCTGCTCGCCCGCGCCGTCGCCGGGGAGGCCGGGGTGCCGTTCTTCTCGGCCTCCGCCTCCGAGTTCATCGAGATGATCGTCGGCGTCGGGGCCTCCCGGGTCCGCGAGCTGTTCACCGAGGCCCGCAAGGTCGCCCCTTCGATCATCTTCATCGACGAGATCGACACCATCGGCCGGACCCGCGGCGGCAATGCCATGGGCGGCCACGACGAGCGCGAGCAGACGCTCAATCAGATCCTCACCGAGATGGACGGCTTCTCCGGCTCCGAGGGCGTGGTCGTGCTGGCCGCCACCAACCGGGCCGAGGTGCTGGACCAGGCGCTGCTGCGCCCCGGCCGCTTCGACCGCACGGTCACCGTCAGCCCGCCGGACCGGGCCGGGCGCGAGGCGATCCTGCGGATCCACACCCGCGAGGTCCCGCTGGCCGAGGACGTCGACCTGGAGCAGGTGGCCAGGACCACCCCCGGGATGACCGGCGCCGAGCTGGCCAACCTCGCCAACGAGGCCGCGCTGCTCGCGGTGAAGCACGGCCTGAGCGAGGTCGGCCCGCGCGAGTTCTCCGGCGCCCTGGAGAAGGTCCAACTGGGCGCCGTCCGCTCGCTGGTGATGCCGGACGAGGAGCGCCGGCGCACCGCGTACCACGAGTCGGGCCACGCCCTGCTGGGGATGCTGCAGCCGGGCGCCGACCCGGTCCGCAAGATCACCATCGTGCCGCGCGGCCGGGCCCTCGGCGTCACCCTGTCCACCCCGGACGCCGACCGCTACGCCTACACCGAGGAGTACCTGCGCGGCCGGATCATCGGCGCGCTCGGCGGGATGGCCGCCGAGCAGGTGGTCTACGGGGTGGTCACCACCGGCGCCGAGAGCGACCTGGAACAGGTCACCAGCATCGCCCGGGGGATGGCGGGCCGCTGGGGGATGAGCAGCCTGGTGGGCAGGCTCACCGCGATCCCCAGCGACGCCCAGGGCGCCTACGGCCTCTCCGCCGCCCCGGCCACCCTGGACGCGGTCGACGGCGAGGCCCGCCGCATCGTCGCCGAGTGCTACGAGGAGGCCTGCCGCAAGCTCACCGAGTACCGCCCCAAGCTGGACGCCCTCGCCGACGCGCTGATGGAGCACGAGACCCTGGACGAGGAGCACGCCTACCGCGCGGCCGGCCTGCCCCGCACCGCCAAGGCCCTCTGACGGCTCATCTGCTCCGTTCCGGGATCCGCTCGGGGATCCGCTCCGCGAGGGTGTAGCGGAAGACGTTGAGCATCCGTACCGAGCCGTCCTCGCGCCGGTACGGGTGCAGCGCCTCGGTGATCTCCTTCTCCACCTGGCGCGGCCCGGAGTAGTCCGCCGCCGCGTCGAAGACCCCGGTCGAGAGCAGGCCGCGCACCGCGCTCTCCAGGTCGGAGTAGGCGAACGGGCAGAGCACCCGGCCGCCGCCGACCAGCCGCATCCCGGCCCTGGCCACCATCTGCTCCACCGCCCCGGGCCCGCTCAGCGCGAACGGCGCGTACGGGTCGCGCCGGAGCGGGTCGGCGAGCCGGCGGGCGACCCCCAGCACGGCCGCGCTCTCGCAGCGTTCCGGCGGGCCCCAAGTGGCCAGCGCGACGCAGCCGCCGGGGGCGGTCAGCCGGGCGGCGTCCCGGACCAGGGCGAGCGGGTCCGCGGTGCAGGACAGGTGCTCGAACGCGGTCACCAGCGAGTGCGCGGCCGGACGCGCCCCGGCGCCGGCCCCGGCCCCCGTCCCGGCTCCGGTCTCCGGGGACAGGTCCCGGTAGACATCGCTCAGCACCCGTAGTGAGCGGTCCTGCGCCAGGGAGCGTAGTTCCGCCTCCGGCTCCAGGCCGACCACCTCCGCGCCGCGTCCCGCGGCCAGCAGCAGGGCCAGCCCGGACCGGCAGCCGAGACCGAGCACGCTGGTCGCGGGCCCGACCTCCAGCCGGTCGTACACCGCCTCGTAGAGGGGGACGAGCATGCGTTCCTGGATCTCGGCCCAGTCGCGCGCCCGCTGCCACGCCCGGGTGCGCCCTGCTGTTCCACCGTCCGTGCCCATGGCGGCACCCACCGTAGTGCTCGCCACCGATGCGGAAGCCATCACCCGGGGCTCCTTCGTTCCATTCCCGCCGCGGACGTGAGGGGCGCCCGCGCTGAGTCACGCCGGGTCGCCGCGCGATAGCGGTCCGTCCCGGACTGACACCAGCCAACTCCGACTGCGGCCGGGAGTCCAGAGCCCGAAGGTATTGATTACGGTTCGCGCCCGTGTGCCCCGTACCATCGGCGCATGGCAAAAGCTCCCGTTCTCACGCCCCAGGCGGACGATTTCCCGCGCTGGTACCAGGATCTGATCAGCAAGGCCGAACTGGCCGACAACGGTCCGGTGCGCGGCACCATGGTCATCCGACCGTACGGCTACGCGCTGTGGGAGCGGATGCAGCAGGAGATGGACGCGCGCATCAAGAAGGCGGGCGCACAGAACGCCTACTTCCCGATGTTCATCCCGCAGTCCTACCTCACCCGCGAGGCCGAGCACGTCGAGGGCTTCGCCCCCGAGCTCGCGGTGGTCACCCACGGCGGCGGCAAGGAGCTGGACGAGCCCATCGTGGTCCGCCCCACCTCCGAGACCATCATCAACGAGTACTTCTCCAAGTGGGTGCAGAGCCACCGCGACCTGCCCCTGCTGATCAACCAGTGGGCCAACGTGGTCCGCTGGGAGCTGCGTCCGCGGATCTTCCTGCGCACCACCGAGTTCCTCTGGCAGGAGGGCCACACCGCCCACGCCACGTACGAGGACGCCCGCGCCTACGCCTCGCGGATCCACACCGAGGTCTACGGCGACTTCATGACCAACGTCCTCGGCATCGACGTGGTGCTGGGCCGGAAGACCGCCAAGGAGCGCTTCGCCGGCGCGATCAACACGCTCACCCTCGAGTCGATGATGGGCGACGGCAAGGCGCTGCAGATGGGCACCAGCCACGAGCTGGGCCAGAACTTCGCCAAGGCGTTCAACACCCAGTTCCTCTCCAACGGCAGCGAGCGCGAGTACGTCTGGCAGACCTCCTGGGGCACCTCGACCCGGATGGTCGGCGGCCTGATCATGTCCCACGGCGACGACAGCGGCCTCCGGGTGCCGCCGCGGCTCGCGGCCACCCAGGTCGTGGTGCTGGCGATCAAGGGCGACGAGCCGGTGATCGCCAAGGTCCGCGAGATCGGCACCGCGCTGGAGGCGGTCGGGATCCGCGTGGTCGTGGACGACCGCACCGACACCCCGTTCGGCCGCCGCGCGGTGGACTGGGAGCTCAAGGGCGTCCCGCTGCGGATCGAGGTCGGCCCGCGCGACCTGGAGGCCGGCACCGCGATGCTGGCCCGGCGGATCGCCGGCGGCAAGGAGCCGGTCGCGGTGGACTCGCTGGCCGCGATCGTCCCCGGCCTGCTGGAGGACGACCAGGCGCTGCTGCTGCGCCAGTCCCGCGAGCGCCGCGAGTCGCGCACCGTGGACGTCGCCGACCTCAACGAGGCGGTCGAGGCCGCGGCCACCGGCTGGGGCCGGATCTCCTGGGCCGAGCTCGGCCCCGAGGGCGAGCGCAAGCTGGCCGAGCAGGGGGTCTCGGTGCGCTGCATCGTCGCCGAGGACGGTTCCGTCCCGGCGACGGACGACCAGCCCGGCAATATCGCGATCGTCGCCCGGGCCTACTGACCGGCGGAGGGATGCTGTCGGCGGCTCCGGTCGTCCCACCGGCTGAGACGGCAGACAGACATTATGCGTAGGAAACCCGGTTCACCATTCCTTCACAGAATGGTCGGACCGGGTTTCCCTTTGACTGCCCCGTCAGCCAAACACCTTTGCTGACCAGCAAGATGACTGACCGTCAGGGTCCCGCTCCGGATCGTCGCCAAAACCGGCCCGGCGGCAGGTTTCTATGCGCGTCCACGACAACCCGTGGATCCCGGAACAACGGGGAGCGCTGCCTCGTTGGCGTAGCGTGAGCACGACACAACAACCACTGGTCCTCGCGGCCGAGCTGGCCCTCGCCTGGGGCGACATCCAGCGCCACCACTCCGACCTGCCCAGTCTCGCGGCCCCGGAATCGCTGATCGGCGAGTCCTCATCGGCCTGTGGTACCGAGCTGGGCTTTGAGCGCCTGCTTCACGAGGCTGCCCACGGACTCGCCGCCGCGCGCGGCATCCGTGACACCTCGCGTGCAGGGCGCTACCACAACCGCCGCTTCCTGGCCCTCGCCGACGAACTCGGCCTGGACCACTCCGCCGATCCGCATCCGAGCAGCGGCTTCTCGCTGGTCACGATGCGTGCGGAGACCCGCGAGCGGTACGCCGACACTATCGCCAGGCTGCAGCTCGCCCTCGGCGCGCACGCGGCTGCCACCAGCGGTCCGGTCCAGGACCGGGCGCGCAACTTCCGGGGTCCGGCCACCCGGCACGGCTCCTCCGGCGGAGGTGTGCGGGTCAAGGCCGTCTGCGACTGCGGACGCAACGTCCGGGTCGTCCCCTCGGTGCTGGCCCAGGCCGCCATCGTCTGCGGCAACTGCGGCCAGCCCTTCCGGATCGCCGAGGTCCCGCCGCGCGGTTAGCCGGCAGGGCAGCACTCCCCCCAGTGGTGGGAGTCTGCCCTGCTGAGCTATGGCACAATGGACAGCTGAGTACTCGGCAGCCGAGCAGGACCCCTCTCTCCTCCGGCTGACGTGTCCGTCGAGCAGCCTGCAGCCGCAACCCCACGTGGAATGCGCGGCTGCTCACCCACGTCAAATCCAGGAGAACCACTCCCGTGGCAGTCAAGATCAAGCTTAAGCGTCTCGGTAAGATTCGCGCCCCGCACTACCGCATCGTCGTCGCCGACGCCCGCACCAAGCGTGACGGTCGCGCGATCGAGGAGATCGGCATCTACCAGCCGACCTACGACCCCTCGATCATCAAGGTCGACAACGAGCGTGCGCAGTACTGGCTGAGCGTCGGCGCCCAGCCGACCGAGGCCGTCCTCGCGATCCTCAAGCTGACCGGTGACTGGCAGCAGTTCAAGGGCCTGCCGGCCCCGGCGCCGCTCAAGGTCGCCGAGCCCAAGGTCACGGACTTCTCGCACCTGTTCGCGAAGGCCGTCGCCGGCTTCGAGGACTCCACCACCGGTGTCGCGATCACCCCGAAGGCCAAGAAGTCCGACAAGAAGGACGAGGCCGACGCCGCTCCCGCGGCTGACGCTGCCGCGTCCACCGAGTCCTGATCATGCTCGAGGAAGCCCTCGAGCACCTGGTGAAGGGCATCGTCGAGAATCCGGACGAGGTCCAGGTGCGTTCGCGAGAACTGCGCCGGGGCCGCATCCTCGAGGTGCGTGTGCACCCCGAGGACCTCGGCAAGGTCATCGGCCGAGGCGGTCGCACGGCGCGTGCTCTGCGCACCGTGGTCACCGCCCTCGGCGGCCGCAGCGTCCGGGTCGACCTGGTCGACGTGGACGGCATGCGCTAGCCACAGGTACAGAGCCTTGGGCACCACCTCGGGGCCGGTCGGGACATTCGTGTCCCGACCGGCCCCGAGTCTTTTTCCATCGTTACTCACTCCATCTTTTACTCACTAGGAGAGCGATCACCGTGCAGCTCGTCGTGGCCAGGATCGGCCGTGCCCACGGCATCAAGGGCCAGGTCTCGGTGGAGGTGCGCACCGACGAGCCGGAGACCCGGCTCGCCCCCGGCGCTGTGCTGACCACCGATCCGGCCACGGCCGGCCCGCAGCTGACCGTCGCCGACGCGCGCTGGCACAGCGGCAGGCTGCTGCTGAGCTTCAAGGGCGTCGCCGACCGCACCCGCGCCGAGGGCCTGCGCGGCACCCTGCTGATCGCCGAGGTCGACCCGGAGCAGACCCCGGCGGACCCGGAGGAGTACTACGACCACCAGCTGGTCGGCCTGGCGGTGTTCCTGGCCGACGGCACCCCGGTCGGCGAGCTGACCTCGATCGCCCACCTGCCGGCCCAGGACCTGCTGACGGTCACCCGGGAGGACGGCACCGAGGTGCTGGTGCCCTTCGTCACCGAGATCGTCCCGGAGATCGACCTCAAGCAGAAGCGCGCGGTGCTCACCCCGCCGCCCGGCCTGCTCGACCCCGCCGCTGCGGTGGTCGACTCGGTCCGCGACGACGCCGACGCGTCCGAGTAGGGGCTCCCGCTGTGCGCATCGACGTCGTCACGATCTTCCCCGAGTACCTGGAACCGCTGAACGTCTCCCTGGTCGGCAAGGCCCGCGCCCGGGGCGTGCTGGACGTACGGCTGCACGAGCTGCGCGAGCACACCAGCGATGTGCACCGCACCGTGGACGACTCCCCGTACGGGGGTGGCCCCGGCATGGTGATGAAGCCCGAGCCCTGGGCCGCCGCCCTGGACCGGGTGGTCGGTTCGGCCGGTCCGCAGGACGGCCTGGTGCCGACCCTGGTGGTGCCCACCCCCAGCGGGCGCCCGTTCACCCAGCAACTGGCCCAGGACCTGGCCGAACGCCCTTGGCTGGCCTTCGCCCCGGCCCGCTACGAGGGCATCGACCGCCGGGTGATCGAGGCCGCGGCGGAGCGGATGCCGGTGGTCGAGGTCTCCATCGGCGACTACGTGCTGGCCGGCGGTGAGGTCGCGGTGCTGGTGATCGTGGAGGCGGTGGCCCGGCTGCTGCCGGGCGTCCTCGGCAACGCCGAGTCGCACCAGGACGACTCCTTCGCCCCCGGCCGGATGACCGACCTGCTGGAGGGCCCGGTCTACACCAAGCCGGCCGAGTGGCAGGGCCGCGCGGTCCCGGAGGTGCTGCTCAGCGGCAACCACGGGAAGATCGCCCGCTGGCGCCGGGAGCAGGCCTTCGCCCGCACCCTCGCCGTGCGTCCGGACCTGGTGCGGCGCTGGGAGCGGAGCGCGATGGACAAGCACGACCTGCGGGCGCTGGCGGAGTTGGGCGTGCTCTGGGACGAGGCCGAGGGACGGTTTAGGCGCACCGCGGTTGATGTGGAACAATAGGCGATTGCTGCCTGTCCTCGGCCGCTCGTCCACCTCGCGGTGGAGCGGGTAGGCCCGGTGCCCCTGCCACGGGGGAGACATCGCCAACCGAGCGGCACACAGCGCACCCCTTTCAGACAACGTTCCGTGGGTGGCCCGTGGCGCCTGCGATGGAGACAATCATGAGCAACCTGCTCAGTGCTGTCGACGCGGCTTCGCTGCGTACCGACATCCCGGCGTTCCGCCCCGGCGACACCGTCAACGTCCACGTCCGCGTCATCGAGGGCAACCGCTCCCGGGTCCAGCAGTTCAAGGGCGTCGTCATCCGCCGCCAGGGCGACGGCCTGCGCGAGACCTTCACGGTCCGCAAGGTCAGCTTCAACGTCGGCGTGGAGCGCACCTTCCCGGTGCACACCCCGATCGTCGAGAAGATCGAGGTCGTCACCCGCGGCGCCGTCCGTCGCGCCAAGCTGTACTACCTGCGCGAGCTGCGCGGCAAGGCTGCCAAGATCAAGGAGAAGCGCGACCGCTGATCCCATTCCCGCGGTGGTGACTTAAGCTGCTGCGGCGATGGATACACAGCAAGCGCCAGAGGACCGCGACTGCGCCACCGACCCTGACGGTCGGGAGGCGGAGCCGCGGTCCTCTGCTGTCCGCCGGCCCTGGCGCGGCCTGCTGCGCGACACCCTGCTGCTCGGCGGGGCCTGCGCGCTGGTGCTGGTGCTGGTGAACCTCTTCGTGGCGCAGCCGTTCGGCATCCCCAGCGGCTCCATGGAGGGCGGGCTGCGGATCGGCGACCGGGTTGTCGTCGACAAACTGGCGTATCGATTCGGCAGCCAACCGCAGCGCGGTGACGTGGTGGTCTTCGACGGGCGCGGCTCCTTTGTCGACCCGGGCGCGGCGGACCCGGGGCAGAGCGCGGGGGAGGGCTCCGGCGACGACTTCGTGAAGCGGGTGATCGGCGTCGGCGGGGACACCGTCGTCTGCTGCGACACCCGGGGCCGGTTGAGTGTGGACGGTGTGCCGCTGGACGAGAGCGGGTACCTCTTTCCCGGTGACGCCCCCTCGGCCGTGCCGTTCTCGATCAAGGTCCCCGAAGGCCGCCTGTTCGTCCTGGGCGACCACCGCTCCGACTCCCGCGACTCCCGGGACCACCTCGGCGACCCCGGCGGTGGGTTCGTTCCGGTCGACAAAGTGACTGGCCGGGTCGACTGGGTGGTCTACCCGGTCGGGCACTGGCGCTCGTTGGACCGTCCGCAGGCGTTCGCGGTGCTGGCGTCGGAGCTGCGGAAGGGCGTCGGCCGTGGGCAGCAGGGGTAAGCACAAGCAGCAGCCGGTCCGCGAGCCCGCGACGGAGGACGCCGGCGCGGGGGGCGGCGACCGGGCCGGCCGGGGGCGCGCCGACCGCCGCCGCGCCGCCAAGCGCGCCCAGCGCCGCCGCAAGCGCTCACTGCTGCGCGAGATACCCCTGATCATCGTGGTCGCCCTGGGGATCACGCTGATGCTGCAGACCTTCCTGGTCCAGGTGTTCTCCATCCCCTCGGGCTCGATGCAGACCACGATCGGGATCGGCGACCGGGTGGTGGTGAACAAGCTCTCACCCTGGTTCGGCGCCAAGCCGCAGCGCGGTGACGTGGTGGTCTTCAACGACCCCGACAACTGGCTGAAGGACGACCCGGTCCCGAAGAGCGGCCCGGTGCTCGGCGCGGTCAAGAGCGCCTTCACCTTCGTCGGCCTGCTGCCCTCGGACCGGGACCTGATCAAGCGGGTGATCGGGGTGCCGGGCGACACCGTCCGCTGCTGCGACAGCCAGGGGCGGCTGCTGGTCAACGGCAAGCCGCTGGACGAGCCCTACGTCTTCGCGGGCAACCCGCCGTCCCGGATCACCTTCAATGTCACCGTCCCGCCGGGGAAGCTCTGGGTGATGGGCGACCACCGGGACGTCTCGGCGGACTCCCGCTACCACATGGGCGACGCCACCGGCGGATTCGTCCCGGAGAAGGACGTGGTCGGCCGGGCCGTGGCGATCATCTGGCCGGTGGCGCACTGGGGCACGCTGCCCTCGCAGTCGAAGCAGGCCGCCGCGGACGGGACCCCGCGCGGCTCCCCGGCCGGGACCGCTGCCCCGCCGTCAGGTCAAAGTCTTCGTCAAGTATCGTCCGCAGCAGCCCTGGGACCGCTTCCAGGGGAACTTCCGCTCGTTATGGGTTTGGCTGCGACTGCGTCCCGCCTCGTCGGACGCCGACGCAGGCGCAAATCCGAGCGGACGTGAACCGTCCGCATGGCGACAGAGGGAGACGAAGTGGGGGATCTGGTGATCGGGCCCAACTCGGGTGTCGGTGAGCCCGAGGACTCGGCGGAGGACCGTACCGTGGAGTCCGTGGACGACACCGGGCGCGGAGACGCAGGCAGTGACCGGGACGCGCGATCGGCGGCGGCCCCCGGACGGGACGACGTGGACGACCTGCTGGACCAGGACCCCGTCGGCGAGGCCGGCCCGCTCAAGGCGGGAAAGCAGAAGAAGCAGCGCTCCTTCTGGAAGGAACTGCCGATCCTGATCGTGGTCGCGCTGGTCCTGGCGCTGCTGATCAAGACCTTCCTGGTGCAGGCCTTCTCGATCCCCTCCGGGTCGATGGAGAACACCCTCCAGGTCGGCGACCGGGTGCTGGTGGACAAGCTCACCCCGCACTTCGGCGACAAGCCCTCGCGCGGCCAGGTCGTGGTCTTCCACGACCCGGGCAACTGGCTCTCGGACGAGCCCACCGCGGCGCCGAACAGCAACTCGGTGATCCGGGGCCTGCAGGACGTGCTCAGCTGGATCGGGCTGATGCCGTCCGCCAATGAGAAGGACCTGATCAAGCGGGTCATCGCGGTCGGCGGGGACACCGTCAGCTGCAACGGCACCGGTCCGGTCTACGTCAACGGCAAGGCGCTGACCGAGCCCTACATCTACCCCGGCGCGACGCCCTGCGGCGACAAGAACTTCGGCCCCTTCAAGGTCCCCGCCAACTCGATCTGGGTGATGGGCGACCACCGCAACGACTCGCTGGACTCCCGCTACCACATGGACGAGCCCGGCGGCGGCTCGGTGCCGGACAGCTTCGTGGTCGGCCGGGCCATCGTGGTCGCCTGGCCGTTCTCGCACGCGTCCACCCTGCCGATCCCGGACACCTTCACCCAGCCGGGCATCACCACCCAGGCCGGCGGCCCGCTGGTCGCCGCGATGGTCAACGCGCCGGGCGCGGCCGGACTGATCGGCGCCCTCCCGCTGACCTGGCTCTACCGGAAGGGCCGGCTCCGCCGACTGCGGCGGCAGTCCTGACCCGGACTGAGCTGGACTGACCTGGACGCATTCTTGACCTGAAAGCCCTTGCGAAGGCCGCGGTACCGACCAGTAATCTGCTGGGACGTCCTGCGGCCTTCGGTCTGCCCAGGTTCAACGTACGGGTGGAAGAGGCGACATGTCGGCACGGCGGGCACGGCTGAGCGGGGTACTGCAGGCGATCGGGATCACCGTCGGGCTGATCGGCCTGGTCGGCGGGTTCGTGCTGCTGGCGCTGCAGTACCGGCCGTACTCGGTGCCGACCGACTCCATGGTGCCGACCGTGCAGCCGGGGGACGTGCTGCTGGCGCACCCGGTCAAGGGCAGCCGGGTCGGACGCGGCGACGTCATCGTCTTCAAGGACCCGGTGTGGGGGACCTCGGCCGAGGTCAAACGGGTGATCGGGGTCGGCGGCGACACCGTGGCCTGCTGCGACAGCAAGGGCCGGGCCACCGTGAACGGGACCCCGATCGACGAGCCCTACCTGTCCTCGGCCGGCGCCCCTGAGGTCGGCGCCACCCGGTTCAGCTCCACCGTCCCGGCCGGGCGGCTGTTCCTGATGGGCGACAACCGCTCGGTGTCGCTGGACTCCCGCAGCCACCTCACCGACTTCGGCGGGACGGTGCCGCTCTCCGGGGTGATCGCCCGGGTGGAGGGGACGGTGTGGCCGCTCGGCCGGGCCGGCACGATCGACCGCACCAGCGCCTTCGACTCCCTGCCGGGGCCCCGGGCCACCGCCCACGGCCCGCTGGCCGCGCTGTGCTACGCGATCATCGGCGGTGCGGCTCTGGTGTTGCTGACCGCGGCGGCGGGTACGGTCGAGGGATGGATGCGGAAACGCCGCAGGTCGTGAGCGCGAGGAGGTGCGGATGACGGTGCTGCGCCGCAGGGCCGCACGGGTACTGCTGCTGGACCCGGCCGACCGGATCCTGCTGCTGCACGGCTTCGACCCGCTGGTGCCGGGCCGGCACTGGTGGTTCACCCCCGGCGGAGGAGTGGAACCGGGCGAGGAGCTCGCCGAGGCCGCCCTGCGCGAGGTCGCCGAGGAGACCGGGATCAGGGACGTCGCCCTGGGCCCGCTGGTCGCCCGCCGCAGCAGCGCCTTCAGTTTCGACGGCCGCGACTTCGACCAGGACGAGTGGTACTACCTGGCCAGGACCGCCACCACCGCGCTCGACCCGTCCGGCCAGACCGAGCTGGAACTGCGCACCGTGGACGAGCTGCGCTGGTGGCCCGCCGCGGAGCTGGCAGCCACCGCGGAGACCGTCTACCCGGAGGGCCTGGGGCCGCTGCTGGCGGCCCTGCTCGACGGCGGAGCACCGGACAGTCCGGTACGGCTACCGAGCCCCACCCAGTGGTCCACAATGGACGAACGTACGCACAGCTGAGGGGAACGTGGGGATGAGTGCCGAGGACCTCGAAAAGTACGAGACCGAGATGGAGCTCAAGCTCTACCGGGAGTACCGCGACGTCGTCGGGCTGTTCAAGTTCGTGATCGAGACCGAGCGCCGCTTCTACCTCACCAATGACTACGAGCTGCAGGTGCACTCGGTCCAGGGCGAGGTGTTCTTTGAGGTGTCCATGGCTGATGCCTGGGTCTGGGACATGTACCGACCGGCTCGCTTCGTCCGCAAGGTCAGGGTGCTGACCTTCAAGGACGTCAATGTGGAGGAGCTTGCCAAGAGCGACCTGGAACTCCCGTCCGACGAGGCCGGCTTCGGCCCCTGATCGGCGGACGGGGGCCTGGCGTCCACCTGTCAACACTCCGCCATCCGGATCACCCCTCCGGGTGGCGGAGTTTTCCACACCCCCCGAGCTGTCCACAGCGCCCGCTGAGCCGCTGGCCCGAGACCTCCGAACCCGGCAGATTGCCGAGCGGAGGTGATCGTGATGACCGCACGCACACAGGCCCTCGGCCGCTACGGCGAGGACGCCGCAGCCCGCCATCTCGCCGCAGCCGGACTCACCGTGCTGGACCGCAACTGGCGCTGCCGCGAGGGCGAGCTCGACATCGTCGCCCTGGACGGCGACACCCTCGCCGTCTGCGAGGTCAAGACCCGTACCGAGCACGGCTTCCAGACCCCGGCCGAGGCCGTCGACCCGGTCAAGGCCGCCCGGCTGGCCCTGCTCGCGGAACGCTGGCTGGCCGAGCGCTGGCAGGCCCCGCCGCCCCCGGGCGGGGTCCGCATCGACCTGGTCGGCGTGGTGCACGGGCCGCGCGGCGCGGCCCGGGTCGAGCACCTCCCCGGGGCGGTGGGCTGAGATGGCCTTCGCCCACACCGGCTCGGTGGCCCTGCTCGGGGTCGACGGCGTGGTGGTCGAGGTCCAGGCCGACCTGGAGCCCGGCGTCGCCGCCTTCACCATCGTCGGCCTGCCCGACAAGGCGCTCAGCGAGGCCAAGGACCGGGTCAGGGCCGCGGTGGTGAACTCCGGCGAGAAGTGGCCCCAGCGCAAGCTCACCGTGGGCCTGTCGCCCGCCTCCGTGCCCAAGAGCGGCAGCGGGTTCGACCTGGCCATCGCCTGTGCGGTGCTCGCCGCCGCCGAGCGGCTGGATCCCGCGGCCATCGCCAAGCTGCTGCTCATCGGCGAGCTGGGGCTCGACGGCCGGGTCCGCCCGGTGCGCGGGGTGCTGCCCGCGGTGCTCGCCGCCGTGGACGCCGGCTACGACCAGGTGGTCGTCCCCCGGCAGACCGAGGCCGAGGCGGCGCTGGTGCCCGGGGTCACCGTGCACGGGGTGCGGACGCTGCGTCAGCTGATCGCCCTGCTCAGCGGCCAGCCGTCGGCCGAGGAGGACGCCGACACCGACGCCGACCGGGCCCGCGACCTGCCCGACAACGCCCTGGCCGGGCTCTCCCTGCCCGGCCTGGGCGTCCGCAGCCGCGCCGACGAGGCCGACCTCCGCGACCTGGCCGACGTCGCCGGCCAGTACGAGGCGCGCCGCGCCCTGGAGATCGCCGCCGCCGGCGGCCACCACCTGTTCCTGAAGGGTCCGCCGGGCGCCGGCAAGACCATGCTGGCCGAACGCCTCCCCGGCATCCTCCCGCCGCTCACCCGGCAGGAGGCGCTGGAGGTCACCGCCGTGCACTCGATTGCCGGGCTGCTCCCGGCCGGGCGCCCGCTGGTGCGGGAGGCCCCCTACTGCGCCCCGCACCACTCCACCACCATGCCCGCCATCGTCGGCGGCGGCAGCGGCCTGCCCCGCCCCGGCGCGGTCTCGCTGGCCCACCGCGGCGTGCTGTTCCTGGACGAGGCCCCGGAGTTCCCGGTCCGGGTGCTGGAGGCGCTGCGCCAGCCGCTGGAGTCCGGCGAGGTGGTGGTGGCCCGCTCGGCCGGATCGCTGCGGCTGCCCGCCCGGTTCCTGCTACTGCTCGCCGCCAACCCCTGCCCCTGCGGCCGCTGGTCCCGGCGCGACGAGCAGTGCGACTGCACCCCGACCATGGTCAGCCGCTACCAGAACCGGCTCTCCGGGCCGCTGCTGGACCGGGTCGACCTCCGGGTCGAGGTGGACGCCGTCACCCGGCTGGAACTCCTGGACCGGGACGCCACCGCCGAGACCACCGCGGTCGTCGCGGCCCGGGTGCTGGCCGCCAGGGAGCGGGCCGCGGCCCGGCTGGTGGACACCCCCTGGCGCACCAACGGCGAGGTCCCCGGCCATGAGCTGCGGACCAGGTGGCGGCTGGTGCCCGGCGCGCTCCAGGACGCCGAGCGTGACATGGAGCGCGGCTTCCTCACCGCCCGCGGCCTGGACCGGGTGCTGCGCGTCGCCTGGACCACCGCGGACCTGGCCGGGCTCGACCGCCCCGGCCGCGACGAGGTCCGCACCGCCCTCGCCCTCCGTACCGGCTTCAACCGCGGCCTGCCCGGGCCCGGTCGCTGACGGCTCCTCCGTTTCCCTTTTACGTTCCGAGGCAGGTGCTCTTGCTGACCGATCCCCTTGTCGCGCCGACCCGTACCGTCCCGGACGACGAACGCCTGGCCAGAGCCGCCCTCAGCCGGATCGTCGAACCCGGCGACGAGGGCGCCGGGCTGCTGCTGCAGCGCTGCGGACCCATCGAGACCGCCGAGCGGCTGGCCCGCGGCCGTGACCTCCCGGAACGGCTGCGCCGCAGGGCCGAGGGCTACCAGGCCCGCGCCGCGGTGGCGAACCCGGCCGCCGACCTGGAGCGGGCCGCGCGGATGGGTGCCCGGTTGGTCTGCCCCGGCGACCGGGACTGGCCGACCCAGCTCGACGACCTCGGCCCCATCACGCCGACCGCGCTCTGGGTCCGCGGCGACGCCTCGCTGCGACTGCTGGCGCTGCGCTCCGTCGCCATGGTCGGGGCACGCTCCTGCACCGCCTACGGCGCCCGTGTGGCGGCCGAGCTGAGCGCCGAACTCGCGGACGCCGCTTGGGTGGTGGTGTCCGGCGGCGCCTTCGGAATCGACGCCGCCGGACACCGGGGCGCACTCTCCGCGACCGGTATCACCGTCGGCGTGCTGGCCTGCGGGGTCGACGAGATCTACCCGCGCGGGCACGCCACCCTGCTCGCCCGGATCGCCGAACAGGGGCTGCTGGTCAGCGAACTCCCGCTGGGGGCGCACCCCACCAGGCCCAGGTTCCTGCTTCGCAACCGGGTCATCGCCGCCCTCACCAGGGGCACCGTCGTGGTCGAAGCCGCCCGCCGCAGCGGCGCGCTGAGCACCGCGCGGCACGCCCGGGATCTGAACCGCCTGGTCATGGGCGTGCCGGGGCCGGTCACCAGTGAACTCTCGACCGGGGTGCACGCGTTGCTGCGCTCCGGCGCGGCGCTGGTCACCGACGCCGCTGAGATCATCGAGATGGTGGGCGGGATCGGCGTGGATCTGGCCCCGACGCGCCGGGGGCCGATGCTTCCTCGGGACGCGCTCGGCCGCGACACGCTTGAGGTGCTGGAGGCGATCCCGGCAGGTCCGCTGGGCGCCCCGGTGGAGCGGCTGGTCCGGGCGTCCGGGCTGCCGCCGGACGCGGTGCTGCAACGCCTCTACGAGCTCGGCTCGCTGGAACTGGTGGAGCGCTGCGGCTCACACTGGAGACTCGTCTGAACGTTCGCGCGCCGTCACCGCGACCCACCTGATCGAGCGAGCGCCCGTTGTGCATAGCTCTCGGAGAGCACTCGGTCACGCTACGCTCACAACCGCTCGGCCGAACGCGGCCGATGGATCAGCAGAACGGCACTAGACGACGAATGCCCACGTACTCGAGCTTCCCCGGGGAAGAGCCCCGCGCCGCCGGCGAGCGCCCACGACCGGCGCGCACCCGACGGGTGGCAACCCAGGGCGAGGCCCAGTACATCCCCGGGGCGCGCACCCGTACCCCGACCCCGCCCGCGCCCGCGCTCACCGCGACCGTCCCCCACCCGGCCACCCAGACCCCGCCGCCCGCCGCGCCGCCCGCCGCGCCGCCGTCGGTGCCGCGCCCCGCCGCGCCTGAGGCCGGGGTCGAGGCCGAGGCCAGGTCCGAGGCTGGGGTCGGGTCCGGGTCGGGGCCGATGTCTGGGTCCGTGCCTGGGCCCTCCACCGAACCCGAGCCCGGGCCCGAGCCGGCCGTCGCGGCCAAGGTGTCCCCGCCGTCCCGGCGTGCCCTGGACGACCTATGGCGCGCCTACAAGGCGTACGGCGACCCGCGGCTGCGGGAGCAACTGATCCTGCACTACTCGCCGCTGGTCAAGTACGTGGCCGGCCGGGTCGGGGTGGGCCTGCCCGCCAACGTCGAGCAGGCGGACTTCGTCTCCTCCGGAGTGTTCGGACTCATCGACGCCATCGAGAAGTTCGACCCGGAACGCGCCATCAAGTTCGAGACCTATGCCATCAGCCGCATCCGCGGCGCGATCATCGACGAACTGCGTGCGCTGGACTGGATCCCGCGCTCGGTCCGGCAGAAGGCCCGGGCCGTCGAACGCGCCTACGCCACCCTGGAAGTCAGCCTCAAGCGGACCCCGAACGACCCCGAGGTCGCCGCCGAGATGGGCATCGCCCTGGACGACCTGCACACCATCTTCAGCCAACTCTCGCTCGCCAATGTCGTCGCCCTGGACGAACTGCTGCACCCCGGCGGGGAGAGCGGCGACGGGGTCAGCCTGGTGGACACGCTGGTGGACAACACCGCGGACAACCCGGTGGAGGTCGCCGAGGGCCGCGAGCTGCGCCGGCTGCTGGCCCGGGCCATCAACACCCTCCCCGACCGGGAGAAGACGGTGGTCAGCCTCTACTACTACGAGGGCCTGACCCTGGCCGAGATCGGCCAGGTGCTCGGTGTCACCGAGAGCCGGGTCAGCCAGATCCACACCAAGGCCGTGCTGCAGCTCCGCGCCAAGCTCTCCGACGCCCGCTGACGACCGCGGCCTGCTGAGACCAAGGCCTGCTGACGACCGCGGCCTGCCGCCGACCGCGGCCCGGCCCCTCCACCGGTCTGTGTCTATGCTGTTGGCGTGCCGAAGATCCGAGCTGCCACTCTGGCCGAGCATCGCCAACTCCAGCGTGACGCCCTGCTCGAGGCGGCCCGTGCCCTGCTCGCCGAGGGCGGGATGGAGGCGCTGACCTTCCCCGCCCTGGCCGCCCGCACCGGCCTGGCCCGCTCCTCCGTCTATGAGTACTTCCGCTCCCGCGCCGCCGTGGTCGAGGAGCTGTGCGCGGTGGACTTCCCGTCCTGGGCGGCCGAGATCGCGGACGCGGTCGCCGTCGCCGAGAGCCCGCAGCAGCGGGTGGAGGCCTACGTCCGGGCGCAGCTGGCCCTGGCCGGCGACCCCCGCCACCGCGCCCTGGCCGCGATCTCCGCCGGTGAGCTGGACGACGCCGCCCGCGAGCGGATCCGGGCCTCGCACGGCCAGTTCGTCGGCCTGGTGGTCAGCGCGCTCGCCGACCTGGGCCACCAGCAGCCGGGCCTGACCGCAGGGCTGGTCCAGGGCGTGGTCCAGGCCGCGGTGAAACGGCTGGAACTGGGCGCCGCCGAGGACTCCGCCGTCATCATCGAGGCCACCGTCGCGCTGGTGCTGCGCGGCGTGACGGACGCCGCCGCAGGCTGAGGCCGCAAGGGCCCGGCGGGTCGCAGCGGCAGCAGCCGGGCCCGCACCGGCCCCAGCAGGGCCAGCGGATCGAGGTAACGGCGCCCCCGCAGCAGCCCCCAGTGCAGGCAGCTCCGCGGGCAGTGCCCCGCCTCGCCGACTGCCTCGCCAGCCGCTTCGCCGACTGCCTCGACCGTGCCGAGCACCTGCCCCGCCGTCACGGCCGCTCCCTGCTTCAGCACCGCCCGCACCGGCTGGTACGTGGTGCGCAGCGGCGGCTCCCCGGTGCCGGGATGGGTCACGGTCACCACCCCCACGCCCGCGATCACCCCGGCGAAGGTCACCGTCCCGCCCCGCACCGCCCGGACCGGGGTGCCGACCGGCGCGGCCAGGTCGACGCCCCGGTGCCCGGCGAGCCAGGGCTCCGGCGGCGGGTCGAACCGCTTCAGTACGTCCGACAGCGAGCCGCCGGTCGGCAGCGGCGGCGGTCCGAGCACTGAGGCGTGGGCACGCTGCCCCGGCGGTCCGAGCACGGTCATGGTGATCCCCAGGGCGAGGCCGAGGAGCAGCAGCAGGGCCCGCCTGCCGTCGGGCAGCGGGGGGCGGTCGGAGAGCCGGTCGGAGAGCGGTGGCAACAGGTTCGGCAACAGGTTCATACGGCGACTCTCCCCGTCCCGCCGGCCCCGTGGGTCCGGTCCGCCCCGGCCTGTGGACAACTCGGAGGGTGTGCAGAACTCCGTCACCCGGACGGGTGAGAAGGCGCTGCCGGCAGCGGAGGTCGCCCGGTGTCCGGCGATTCCCGTACACTTCACTCGCGGCCCGGCGTGCTGGGTCGACTTCGCACGCCCTGCCACCGGTGTTTCGGCTCGATTCCGCCGCCCGGTGAAGTGCCACTCGGTCCGTCAAGGCCCGGCACGGTCAGAGCGTCAGGCGTGACGGCCCACCGGCCGCCGCGGACAACCGAGAAAACTAGGAGCACGGCCATGGCCGTCGTCACGATGCGGGAGCTGCTTGAGAGCGGCGTCCACTTCGGTCACCAGACCCGTCGTTGGAACCCGAAGATGAAGCGCTTCATCTTCACGGAGCGCAACGGCATCTACATCATCGACCTGCTGCAGTCGCTGAACTACATCGACCGCGCCTTCGAGTTCGTCAAGGAGACGGTCGCCCACGGCGGCAGCGTCCTCTTCGTCGGCACCAAGAAGCAGGCCCAGGAGGCCATCGCCGAGCAGGCCACGCGCGTGGGTATGCCCTACGTCAACCAGCGCTGGCTCGGTGGCATGCTCACCAACTTCCAGACCGTCTACAAGCGCCTTCAGCGGATGAAGGAGCTCGGCGAGATCGACTTCACGGATGTGCCCGGTTCGGGTCTCACCAAGAAGGAGCTCCTGGTCCTGGAGCGCGAGCACACCAAGCTCGAGAAGACCCTCGGCGGTATCCGCGACATGCAGCGCGTGCCGTCCGCCGTGTGGATCGTCGACACCAAGAAGGAGCACATCGCCGTCGGCGAGGCTCGCAAGCTGAAGATCCCGGTCGTCGCGATCCTGGACACCAACTGCGACCCCGACGAGGTCGACTACAAGATCCCCGGCAACGACGACGCCATCCGCTCGGTCACCCTGCTGACCCGCGTGATCGCCGACGCCGTGGCCGAGGGCCTGATGGCCCGCTCGGGTGCCGCCAAGGGCGACGCCAAGGTCGACTCGGCCGCCGACCAGCCGCTGGCGGACTGGGAGCGCGAGCTGCTCGTCGAGGGCGAGAAGAAGGCTGACGAGGCTCCGGCCGCCCCGGCCGCTGCCGAGGTCGAGGCTCCCGCCGCCGAGGCCACCGAGGCTCCGGCCGAGGCTGCCGCCCCCGTCGCCGACGCCGAGGTGCCCGCCGAGGCCCCCGCCGCCGAGGCCGACCAGGCCTGACGACTTCAGGGCGAGGGGTACGTACGGCGGCACCCGCCGGGGTACCCCTCGCATCGTGTCCGGTGTCCGAGGCCCTGACCAGGGCCTCGGACACCGGTCCGACCACCTCAGACCGACACACGCGAGAAGGACTGAAGAAGAATGGCGAACACCACCGCCGCGGACGTCAAGAAGCTCCGTGAGCTCACCGGCGCCGGAATGATGGACTGCAAGAAGGCGCTGGACGAGGCCGAGGGCAACGTCGACAAGGCCGTCGAGCTGCTCCGCATCAAGGGTCAGAAGGGCGTCGCCAAGCGCGAGGGCCGTGACGCCTCCAACGGCGCCGTCGTCTCCCTGCTCGAGGGCGGCAACTCCGGCGTCCTGGTCGAGCTGAACTGCGAGACCGACTTCGTCGCCAAGGGCGGCCGCTTCGTGGAGGTCGCCAACGCGCTGGCCGCCCACGTCGCCGCGACCTCCCCGGCCGACCTCGACGCCGCGCTGGCCAGCGAGATCCAGCCCGGCAAGACCGTCCAGCAGTTCGTGGACGAGGCCAACGCGGGCCTGGGCGAGAAGATCGTCTTCCGTCGCTTCGCCCAGTTCACCGGTGGCGCGTACGTCGCGGCGTACATGCACCGCACCGACCCCGACCTGCCGCCGGCCATCGGCGTGCTGGTCGAGCTCGACCAGGAGAACGCGGAGATCGCCAAGGACGTCGCGCAGCACATCGCCGCCTTCGCCCCGAAGTTCCTCTCCCGCGAGGACATCCCGGCCGAGGCGCTGGACGCCGAGCGCCGCATCGCCGAGGCCACCGCCCGCGAGGAGGGCAAGCCCGAGGCCGCCCTGCCGCGCATCGTCGAGGGCCGGGTCACCGGCTTCGTCAAGGAGAACTCGGTTCTCGAGCAGGCGTTCGCCAAGGACAGCAAGAAGACCGTCCAGAAGGTCCTGGACGAGGCCGGCGTCAAGCTGGTCCGCTTCGCCCGCTTCCGCGTCGGCGCCTGACCTTTCGAGGTCTGCGGTGGACGCCCGATCGGGGCGTCCGCCCATACGATGTGAGTCGTGAATACGTCGAGGAGGCCATTGCCGTGCAGGCACCCGTTCCGGTGCCTGCGGTAGTGGCCTCCTCTCGTACGCGTGCTCGCACCAGTTCATGCACCACAGCAGAGGAGTCGATGCAGATGACCGCCGAAGCCGCCGAAGAGGGTCCGCGTCGTCGCGTACTGCTCAAGCTTTCCGGTGAGGCGTTCGCCGGCGGGGGCGGTCTGGGGGTCGACCCGGACGTCGTCCATGCCATCGCCCGTGAGATCGCCACCGTGGTCCGCGGCGGCACCGAGGTCGCCATCGTGATCGGCGGCGGCAACTTCTTCCGCGGTGCCGAACTGCAGGTGCGCGGCATGGACCGGGCCCGCTCGGACTACATGGGCATGCTCGGCACGGTGATGAACTGCCTGGCGCTGCAGGACTTCCTGATGAAGGAAGGGATCGAGACCCGGGTCCAGACCGCCATCACCATGGGCCAGGTCGCCGAGCCGTACCTGCCGCTGCGGGCCGTGCGGCACCTGGAGAAGGGCCGCGTCGTGATCTTCGGCGCGGGAATGGGCATGCCCTACTTCTCCACCGACACCACCGCCGTGCAGCGCGCCCTCGAGGTGCACGCCGAGGTGCTGCTGATGGGGAAGAACGGGGTGGACGGGGTCTACGACTCCGACCCCAAGACCAACCCGGACGCGGTCAAGTTCGACACCCTGGAATACTCCGAGGTGATCGCGCGGGACCTCAAGGTCGCGGACCTCACCGCGATCACGCTCTGCAAGGACAACGACCTTCCCATCCTGGTCTTCGAACTGCTCGCCGAGGGCAATATCGCCCGTGCCGTGCGCAGTGAGAAGATCGGCACATTGATCTGCGGGGAGTCGGCCCAGCGCTGACCCTCCCCGGTACACGCGTACGTAGTGCCCGCACCGCAGGAGTCGAGACCGGGTAGCACCGGACAGGAGCACATTGTGATCGAAGAGACCCTCCTTGAGGCCGAGGAGAAGATGGAGAAGGCCGTCGCCGTCGCCAAGGACGACTTCGCCGCGATCCGTACCGGCCGTGCGCACCCGGCGATGTTCAGCAAGATCGTCGCTGAGTACTACGGCGCGGTGACCCCGATCAACCAGCTGGCCTCGTTCTCGGTGCCGGAGCCCCGGATGGCGATCGTCTCGCCGTTCGACAAGACCTCGCTCCGGGTCATCGAGGAAGCCATCCGCAACTCGGACCTGGGCGTCAACCCGTCCAATGACGGGTCGATCATCCGGGTGAACTTCCCGCAGCTCACCGAGGAGCGCCGGCGCGAGTACATCAAGGTCGCCCGGACCAAGGGCGAGGACGCCAAGATCTCCATCCGCGCGGTGCGCCGCAAGGCCAAGGAGATCCTGGACAAGCTCAGCAAGGACGGCGAGGCCGGCGAGGACGAGGTGCGCCGCGCCGAGAAGGAGCTCGAAGACGTCACCGCGCGCTATGTGGCGCAGGTGGACGAACTCCTCAAGCACAAGGAAGCCGAGCTCCTCGAGGTCTGATGAACGACGACTCCTTCTGGGGGCCCGCTGCCGGCAACGGTGGCGCGGCGGCCCGAGCGCAGGGCCGCGGGATACCCCCTGAGGGAGGTCTTTCCGCAGGCCCCGGAAATATGGACGCCACCACGGTGATGCCGCCGGTGGTCGACGGACCGGTTCCCCCGCACTGGGGGGGACCGGCCGTCGGCCACTCGCAGCAGTCCCCGCTGCAGCCTGGCCCGGGTATGGCGCAGACTCACCCCATGGCCACCGAGCAACCCGCACCGGAGGGTTTTTCCGGACAAGCACCCGGCTCCACGCCGGGCGTCGAGGAGCCGGCCGCCACCCGCCTCAGCGGGCCGCTGTTCCGCGACGACCCCGAGGCGCCGCCGATGTCCCCGCAAGCCCCGTTCCCCGACCCCGTCGGGGGTACGGTTCCCGCGCCCCCGCCCGCTCCTCCCGCCGCCCCCAAGGGCGGGCGCGACCTGCGGGCCGCCATCGGGGTCGGCCTCGGTCTCGGGGTGGTCGTGGTGGCCTCGCTCTTCATCGTGAAGTGGCTGTTCGTCGGGGTGGTCGCCGCTGTCGTGGTGATCGGCATGTGGGAGCTCACCAGCCGCCTCTCGGAGAGCAAGGGCATCCGGGTCCCCCGGCCGCCGCTGGCCGTGGGCGGGGCAGCCATGCTGGTCGCCGCTTATCTCGGCGGACCCGAGTCCGCGCTGATCGCGTTCGCGCTGACCTGCCTGGCGGTCCTGGTCTGGCGGATGAGCGAACCGCCGGAGGACTACCTGCGGGATGTCACCGCCGGCATCTTCACCGCCTTCTACGTCCCCTTCCTGGCCACCTTTGTGATGCTGCTGCTGGCCGCGGACGACGGCCCGCGCCGGGTGGCGCTGTTCCTGGTGCTGACCGTCTGCAGCGACACCGGCGCCTACGCGGCCGGATCGCGCTTCGGCAAGCACAAGCTCGCCCCCCGGATCAGCCCCGGCAAGACCCGCGAGGGCCTGGTCGGCGCGGTGCTGCTGTGCATGCTGGTCGGTGCGCTCGGGATGGACCTGATGATCGACCAGGGCAGCTGGTGGCAGGGCCTGGTGCTGGGCGCCTGCGTCGCCGTCAGCGCGACCCTGGGCGACCTCGGCGAGTCGATGATCAAGCGCGACCTCGGCATCAAGGACATGGGCACGCTGCTGCCCGGCCACGGCGGCCTGATGGACCGGCTGGACTCCCTGCTGCCCACCGCCCCGGTGGTCTGGCTGGTCCTGGTCGGCTTCGTCGGCGCCGGCTGAACCCGCCCCGATCGTCAAAAGGCCCGGCCCCGTGAGGGGCCGGGCCTTTTACGCGGAACGGCGGCCAAATCCCTTGCGATGGAGAGAGTCTGACCGGTAGTCACCCGCAGCGGGGGTGGGCGTTTCGAAAATACTCGCAATTATCGTCAGTGCTTTAGTCCAGTATGAGCTGAAATGCTATGGCTGGGCTCTTTTGTAAGCCGCTTGACCAGCACTTATGCGTGCCCTACATTCTGCCTTGATTGATCGGCGATAACGTTGGCCCGCCCGGGCCGCAAGGGGTGTGCAGTGAACTGGTATGTGTCGTGCGTCAAGAACTACTTCGGTTTCGGCGGCCGGGCCCGGCGCCAGGAATACTGGATGTTCACCCTGTTCCATGTGATTTTCCTGGTCGCCCTTTTTGTGATAGGCCTCGTCATCCACACGCAGATTCCCTACTTCGTCTACGGGATCGCGCTCCTCATTCCCGGGCTCGCGGCGTCATTCCGCCGCCTGCATGACACCGGGCGTTCGGCGTGGTGGCTCCTCATCGCTCTGGTCCCGTTCGGCGCCATTGCCCTCCTGATATTCATGGTCTCCGAGGGCCAGGCCGCCGAGAACAAGTTCGGCCCGAACCCCAAGCTCGCCCCGGCCCTCGGCTGACAGCCGGGCGCAACGTCGCAGGAGGCCGGACCCATCGGGGTCCGGCCTCCTGCGCGTGATCGGGAGGTCCGCAGCCGCTCGGGCGACCTGCGACACTGGAGGCATCATGCCTAAGCCCATTCCCGGTGAACTCACCTTTGTCGCGCCGCGTGGCGCCAAGCCCCCGCGCCACCTCGCCGACCTGACGGCGGCCGAGCGCCGCGAGGCGGTCGCCGAGCTGGGCGAGAAGCCGTTCCGTGCCGACCAGCTCTCGCGCCAGTACTTCTCCCGCCTGTCGGCCGGACCGGACGAGTGGACCGACATCCCCGCCGCGTCCCGGGCCAAGCTCGGCGAGGCGCTGCTGCCCGAGCTGATGTCGGTGGTCCGCAATGTCTCCTGCGACGACGACGCCACCCGCAAGACCCTGTGGAAGCTCTTCGACGGGGTGCTGGTCGAGTCGGTGCTGATGCGCTACCCCGACCGGGTGACCATGTGCATCAGCTCGCAGGCCGGCTGCGGCATGAACTGCCCGTTCTGCGCCACCGGCCAGGCCGGGCTGACCCGCAACCTCTCCACCGGGGAGATCGTCGAGCAGATCGCCGCCGGAATGCGCTCGATCAAGAACGGCGAGTTCGGCTCGGACGGCTCCGGCGAGGCCGGCGCGGTGCGGCTGAGCAATGTGGTCTTCATGGGCATGGGCGAACCGCTGGCCAACTACAAGCGGGTGATCGCCGCGATCCGCCGGCTCACCGACCCGGCTCCGGGCGGCTTCGGCCTGTCCCAGCGCGGCATCACCGTCTCCACGGTCGGCCTGGTCCCGGCGATCAACCGGCTCGCCGACGAGGAGATGAGCGTCCGGCTCGCGGTCTCGCTGCACGCGCCGGACGACGAGCTGCGCGACACCCTGGTCCCGGTGAACACCCGTTGGCGGGTGGCCGAGGTGCTGGACGCGGCCTGGGCCTACGCCGAGCGCTCCGGGCGCCGGATCTCCATCGAGTACGCGCTGATCAAGGACATCAACGACCAGGCCTGGCGGGCCGACCTGCTGGGACGGCTGCTCAAGAACCACCGGGCGCACGTCAACCTGATCCCGCTGAACCCGACCCCCGGCTCCAAGTGGACCGCCTCCCGCCCGGAGGACGAGCGGGAGTTCGTCCGCCAGCTGAAGCTGCACGGCGTGCCGGTCACCGTCCGGGACACCCGGGGCCAGGAGATCGACGGCGCCTGCGGCCAGCTCGCCGCCGCGGGCTGAGCCCGAGGCCGGGCCGCCCCCTGAGGCGAGGCCGCGCCGCTCAGCGGAGCAGCGCGGCGGCGGTCAGGGCCGCGGCTCCCGCGCCCGCGCCGAGCAGCACCACCACCGCCGCGCCGGTGCGCAGCGCCCAGGAGCGCAGGTAGACGCTGCCCGCCGCGCCCATCCGGCGCAGCGAGGCGTACGCCGCCCGCCGGCTGGTGACCAGCTCGGCCAGCCGGGTCACCAGCGCGCCGAGCACGCATCCGGCCAGCAGCACGGTCTCGATCAGGGCCGGGGTCCCGGCCGAGCCGTGCTCGTCGGCGAGCCGGACCAGGACGACCGCGCCCAGCGCCGCGCAGACCGCGAACACCGCCAGCGGCGTGCCCAGCCGCCAGGCGTCCGCCTGCAGCCCGCGCCCGGCCAGCAGCCGGACCGCCCGGGGCCGGCCGACGGCGAGCAGCCAGCCGGCCGCGTACAGCAGGGCCGGGACGGTCACCGCGATCCCGACGAAGCCCACCAGCCAGCCGGTCCAGATCGCCAGGCTTCCGCCGGCGTGCAGGCCGGCGCTCAGCATCGCGGCTCCGGCCAGGGGCAGCGCCAGTGCCACCGCCAGGTAGGGGACGGTCGGCCGGGGCTGGGGCCGGTCCGCGCCGTCGCTGGGCAGCAGGTCCGCGGGGCGTACGGCGGCGGCTGCGGCGAGGCCGCCGAGCAGCGGGACGGTCGCCAGCAGGGTGGTGGTGCCGGCCGCGGGCAGCCCGGTGCTGGTGCCGAGGGCCGGGTCCAGCCGGGTGCCGGGCAGCAGCTCCAGCCAGTGGGCCCGCAGCACCAGGAATCCGGCCAGGGCCAGCAGCGCGCCGAAGGCGCAGGCCAGCGCGGTCTCCCCGGCCAGCAGCAGGCGCAGCCGGACCGGTCCGGCGCCGGCGGCGACCAGCCCGGCCATGCGTTCGGGCCGCTGCAGCGGCAGCGAGCGGGCCCAGCCGGCCGAGAGGTAGCCGAGGGCGGCGAGCGCCGGCAGGCACCAGAGCAGCCGGTCGACGGACGCGCCGGAGCCGGCCGGGTCGGTCAGCGCGCGGCCGAGGGCCCGCAGCAGCAGGGCGGTGACGGTGGCCGCGGCGACGGCGGTGAGCAGCCAGCGCAGCAGGTCGGCACTGCGGTAGCCGCGGGCTAGACGGAGGTAGGGGAGCACTGCTCGGCACCTTCCTCACGCACGTCCGGAACCGGCTCGACGGCCTGCTCAACAGCCTGCTCAACAGCTTGCTCGACGGCCTGCCCAGCTGCCGGGTCGACGGCCTGCGCCGGCCGCACGGCCATCGCCGGGCGGACCAGGACCGGTGCGGAGATCCTGCCGTCGGACATGGTGGCGACCCGGTCGGCATAGCGGGCGAGGCCGGGGTCGTGGGTGGCCAGGACCAGGGTGATCCGGTGCGACCGGGACGCGGTGACCAGTATCCGCAGCACCTGGTCCCGGTCCGCGCGGTGCAGCGGCGCGGTGGGCTCGTCGGCGAAGACCACGGTCGGACGGTGGGCCAGGGCGCGGGCGACGGCGATCCGCTGGCGCTGGTCCTGGCGCAGGTCTGCGGGCCGCAGCCGGGCGCAGTCGGCCACGTCCAGGCGTTCCAGCCATTCGGCGGCGGCGGTGGCGGCGGCCTTGCGCGGCGCTCCGGCCAGCAGCAGCGGCAGGGCCACGTTCTCCCGCGCGGTGAGCTCGGGCACCAACCGGGGCTCGGGTCCGACGTAGCCGAAGCGCTCCCGGCGCAGCCGCTCCCTGGCGGCGCGGCCGAGGGTATGCACCGGGGAGCTGTTGAACCAGACCTCCCCCTCGTCGGCCGGGGAGAGCCCGCTGAGGCAGTCGATCAGGGTGCTCTTGCCGCAGCCCCTGGGCCCGGTGACGGCCAGTACCTCGCCCTCCCGTACGCCGAGCGAGACACCCCGCAGCGCGGGCGTGCCGCGGTGGGACTTCAGCAGTGCCCGTGCCCACAGCACGTCGTTGTCCGGCGGGGCGATGGTCACTGCCGTCCTCCAGGTCGTGATGATGGCTCACAGACTAGAACGAGTGATCAGCGTACGGGACACCACTGGGCGGCTCCGACATATCGGTGTCGGAGCCGCCCAGGTGGCGGAGGGTGCGTCAGAGAGCTTCCTACATGCGGTTCCAGGCCTCGGTGAGCACGGTGCGCAGGATGCCCTCGATCTCGTCGAAGGTCGACTGGTCCGCGATCAGCGGCGGCGAGAGCTGGATGACCGGGTCGCCGCGGTCGTCGGCCCGGCAGTACAGGCCGTTCTCGTAGAGCGCCTTGGAGACGTAGCCGTAGAGGATCCGCTCGCACTCGTCGTCGCTGAAGGTCTCCTTGGTGACCTTGTCCTTGACCAGCTCGATGCCGTAGAAGAACCCGTTGCCGCGGACGTCGCCGACGATCGGCAGGTCGTGCAGCTTCTCCAGGGTGGCCCGGAAGGCGTCCTCGTTCTCGAGGACGTGCTTGTTCAGGCCCTCGCGCTCGAAGAGGTCCAGGTTGGCCAGCGCCACCGCGGAGGAGACCGGGTGGCCGCCGAAGGTGTAGCCGTGCAGGAAGGTGTTGTCGCCCTTGTAGAACGGCTCGGCGATCTTGTCCGAGATGATCGCCGCACCGATCGGGGAGTACCCGGAGGTCATGCCCTTGGCGCAGGTGATGATGTCGGGGATGTAGTCGAACTTGTCGCAGGCGAACATGGTGCCGAGGCGGCCGAAGGCGCAGATGGTCTCGTCCGACACCAGCAGCACGTTGTACTGGTCGCAGATCTCGCGGACCCGCTGGAAGTACCCGGGCGGCGGCGGGAAGCAGCCGCCGGCGTTCTGCACCGGCTCCAGGAACACAGCGGCGACCGTCTCCGGGCCCTCGAACAGGATCTCCTGCTCGATCTGGTCGGCGCACCAGCGGCCGTAGGCCACCGGGTCGTCGCCGTACTGCGGGGCGCGGTAGATGTTGGTGTTGACCACCTTGTGGGCGCCCGGGACCAGCGGCTCGAACGGGGCCTTGAGGGCCGGCAGGCCGGTGATCGACAGGGCGCCCTGCGGGGTGCCGTGGTAGGCCACCGCGCGGGAGATCACCTTGTACTTGGTGTGCTCGCCGGTGAGCTTGAAGTACTGCTTGGCCAGCTTCCACGCGGTCTCGACGGCCTCGCCGCCACCCGTGGTGAAGAAGACCTTGTTGAGGTCGCCGGGGGCGTAGTCCGCCAGCCGCTCGGCGAGCTCGATGGCGTTGGGGTGCGCGTAGCTCCAGATCGGGAAGAAGGCCAGCTTCTCGGCCTGCTTGCGGGCGACCTCGGCCAGCTCGGCGCGGCCGTGGCCGGCCTGGACCACGAACAGGCCGGCCAGGCCGTCCAGGTACTTGCGGCCGTTGGAGTCCCAGATGTACGCACCCTCGCCGCGGACGATGGTGGGAACCGGGTTGTTCTCGTACGAGGACATCCTGGTGAAGTGCATCCAGAGATGGTCGTAGGCGGTCTTCGAAAGGTCCTTGGTGGCCGGGTCGGCGCTCATCGGGTACCCCAGGTGTAGGTCTGTTTCCGTAGCTTCAGATAAACGAAGCTTTCGGTTCTCCGCACGCCGGGCAGCGCGCGGATGCGCTTGTTGATCAGTTCGAGGAGGTGTTCGTCGTCCTCGCAGACCAGCTCGGCCAGCAGGTCGAACGAGCCTGCGGTCACGACGACGTAGTCCACCTCGTCCATGGCGGCCAGCGCGTCCGCGACCGGCTCCATGTCGCCCTCGACGTTGATGCCGACCATCGCCTGCCGGGTGAACCCGACGGTCAGCGGGTCGGTGACGGCGACGATCTGCATGACGCCCTGGTCGAGGAGCTTCTGCACCCGCTGCCGTACCGCGGCCTCGGACAGGCCCACGGCCTTGCCGATGCTTGCGTACGGCCGCCGGCCGTCCTCCTGGAGCTGCTCGATGATCGCCTTTGACACGGCGTCGAGGGGAACACTGCCGTTCCGTTCACGGTTGGCCACGTCCGCCACCCTGCCTCATCGCGCGCTGGTTAGCAAGGGAATCCGTCGTGATTGGATGAAAAACGTGCTGATTCCATTGTTCTTACAGCGTGGACCTGCCGATAACCACCGCGACGGGGCTAGGCTGGGCAGCGCCGGGTACGCCGGCGAGCTGGAAACCGAGGAGAGGTCCCCGTGAGCGAGCTTCAGACGCTGCGCAACTACATCAACGGCGCGTTCACCGACGCCGCCGACGGTCGCACCACCGAGATCGTCGACCCGACGACCGGTGAGGTGTACGCCACCGCGCCGCTCTCCGCCGAGGCCGACGTGGACGCGGCGATGAGCGCCGCCGCCGCCGCGTTCGAGTCCTGGCGGGACACCACGCCCTCGGTACGCCAGTTGGCCCTGCTGAAGATCGCCGACGCGGTCGAGGCGCGGGCCGAGGAGCTGGTCGCGGTCGAGTCCAAGAACACCGGCAAGCCGCTGGCGATGACCGCCTCGGAGGAGATTCCGCCGATGGTGGACCAGATCCGCTTCTTCGCGGGTGCGGCCCGGCTGCTGGAGGGCAAGTCCGGCGGCGAGTACATGGAGGGCCTCACCTCCTTCGTCCGCCGCGAGCCGGTCGGCGTCTGCGCCCAGGTCGCGCCCTGGAACTACCCGATGATGATGGCGGTCTGGAAGTTCGCCCCGGCCATCGCCGCGGGCAACACCGTGGTCCTCAAGCCCTCGGACACCACCCCGGCCTCGACCGTGCTGCTCGCCCAGATCATGGGGGAGATCCTGCCGGCCGGCGTCTTCAACGTGGTCTGCGGCGACCGCGACACCGGCCGCCTGATGGTCGAGCACGCGGTCCCGGCGATGGCCTCCATCACCGGCTCGGTCCGGGCCGGCATGCAGGTCGCGGCCTCGGCCGCCAAGGACGTCAAGCGGGTGCACCTGGAGCTGGGCGGCAAGGCCCCGGTCGTGGTCTTCGAGGACGCGGACATCGCCTCCGCCGTCGAGGGCATCTCGGTGGCCGGCTACTTCAACGCGGGCCAGGACTGTACCGCCGCCACCCGGGTGCTGGTGCACCAGGACATCCACGACGAGTTCGTGGCCGCGCTGGCCAAGGCCGCCGCCGACACCAAGACCGGGCAGCCGGACGACGAGGACGTGCTCTACGGCCCGCTCAACAACGCCAACCAGCTGGCCCAGGTCAGCGGCTTCATCGAGCGCCTCCCGGCGCACGCCAAGGTCGAGGCGGGCGGCCACCGGGTCGGCGAGGTCGGCTACTTCTACGCCCCGACCGTGGTCTCCGGCCTGAACCAGGACGACGAGATCATCCAGAACGAGGTCTTCGGCCCGGTCATCACCGTGCAGAAGTTCGCCACCGAGGCGGAGGCCATCGCCAACGCCAACGGCGTCGACTACGCCCTCGCCTCCTCGGTCTGGACCAAGGACCACGCCCGGGCGATGCGGCTGGCCAAGCGGCTCGACTTCGGCTGCGTCTGGATCAACACCCACATCCCGCTGGTCGCGGAGATGCCGCACGGCGGCTTCAAGAAGTCCGGCTACGGCAAGGACCTCTCCGCCTACGGCTTCGAGGACTACACCCGGATCAAGCACGTGATGACGTCCATCGAGGGCTGACCCCGGCGACCGTGCGGCGGTGGCGGCCCCTGCCCGGGGGCGCTACCGCCGCACCGCGTCCAGCGCCAGCAGCGCCACATGCAGCGACAGGCAGGACTCGACCTGGTCCAGGTCCACCCCCAGCACCCGCTCCACCTTGTGCAGCCGGTCGTAGAACGAGGGCCGGGACAGGTGCGCCGCGTCCGCCGCCGCGGACTTGTTGCGGCCCTGCTCCAGGTAGACCCGCAGCATCTGGATCAGCTGGCTGCCGTGCTCGGCGTCGTACGCCAGCAGCGGGCCCAGCTCGCGTTCCACATAGGTCTGCAGCCGGGCGTCGTCGCGCAGCAGGTGCAGCAGACCGCGCAGCCGGACGTCCGGCAGCCGGTAGTACGAGGCCGACCGCGCGCCCGACGCCGGGGCGTCGTGCAGCGCGGCGTCGGCCACCTGGGTGGCCTCGACCAGGGTGCGCCGGGCGTCCCTGACCGCGCCGACCGAGGAGCCCACGGCGATCACCGGCTCCGGCTGCTCCGCCTCCAGCAGCAGCCGGCGCAGCGAGGACGCGAAGCCGTCCAGCGCGCTGTGCTCGTCGTCGCGGGCGCCGAGCGACACCAGCAGCCCGACCGCCTCGTCGTCCAGCGCGCCGACCAGCGCGGTCAGCCGCTTCTCCCGCACCGCGGCGGCGGCGGTCTCGGTGAAGTCCCGCAGCCGGGCCTGCGCCTCCAGCGCGGCCGGGGCGCTGCCGCGCCGCATCCGCAGCACCACGCCGACCAGCCGCCGCCCCTCCAGCGGGACGCCCAGCGCCGAGGCCCGCAGCGCCACGTCCGAGACCGTCAGCGCATGGGTCAGGATGCCGGACAGCAGGGTGCGGTGGGTCTGCCGCTCCAGGCTCTCCCGGTCGCGGACCAGCAGCCGGTTCAGCGCCAGGGTGGCGGCGGCACGCTCCAGCAGCATGGTGTGGCGGTGCGAGGCCTTCTCCGGCGCGACGTCCTCCTGCGCCGAACTGGGCGTGCCGAGCAGCAGCAGCCGCCCCCAGTCGTGCCCGCGCGCCCCCACCGCGGTGACCAGCCAGCCGGTGCGCGGATCGTGCCCGGTGCGGCCCTTCGGCCGGACCCCGCGCGAGCGCGACTCCCAGCCCGCCAGCAGCACCTGGGCGTTCTGGCCGCCGGTGTCGTAGGCCAGCACCTGGTGCGACAGGTTCTCCAGCACCACCGGGGCGCCGGCCATCCGGGACACCTGCTGCACCACCTCCACCGGCTCGGCGCCCTCGACCGCCAGCTCGTTGAAGGTCTGGTGGATCTCCTCGGACGAGCGCAGCTCCTCCAGCTGGGCGTTCACCACCAGCGCGTGCACCGCCTCGGTCACCGCGACGAAGCGCAGCTCCCGGCGCAGCACGATCAGCGGCAGCCCGCGCTGCTCCGCGGCGTGCACCAGGGCCCGCGGCAGGTTGTCGAAGTAGCGCCGCCCGAACTCCACCACCAGTCCGGCCACGCCCACGTCGGCCAGCTCCCGGACGTACCTGGCCAGGCCCTCCCGGTCCTCGGGCAGGGCGATCCCGGTGGTCAGGATCAGCTCGCCGCCCTGGAGCGTCCCGGCGATGTCGGCCAGCTCGCTGACGTGCACCCAGCGGACCGGGCGCTCCAGGTGCTCCCGGCCGGCCACCACCTCGGGGAGGCCGCGGCTGACCACGTCCAGATCGAGGACACGGGCGACGGTGGGGAACAACGGGACCTCCTGGAACAGCGGTGGGCTCCCTTCATAGTGTCAGCCGGATCCGACATGCGGGCAACGAGGTGTCGGGTTTCACGGCCTTGGCAGGGTGTAATGCCAGTAACGATCTGCCTTGCGGCCTGTTGCTTGCCCGACCCGTCCGAACCGGGGCATCGTACGCAGAGTGGGCACCCCCGCCCTGTACGGACCTCGCTGGAGGAACCCATGGACCAGTCCATCGTCGGCACCCGCTTCGACGCCGGGGCCCAGTACCTCGGCGGAGCGCTGCGCGAGGGCACGGGCGCGGAGACCTTCGACGTCACCAACCCGGCGGACGGCAGCCTCGTCCAGCGGGTGCGGCTCGCCTCCACCGCGGACGTGGACGACGCCGTGGCCGCCGCCAGGGCCGCCTTCCCGGAGTGGTCCCGGTCCACCCCCGGCGCCCGCTCCGACGCGCTGACCAGGCTCTCCGGCATCCTCGCCGAGCGCGCGGAGGACTTCGCCCGGGTGGAGAGCCTGCAGACCGGCAAGCCGATCAAGCTCAGCACCGAGTTCGACGTCCCCGGCACCATCGACAACACCGCCTTCTTCGCCGGCGCAGCCCGCAACCTGGAGGGCAAGGCCTCCGGCGAGTTCTCCGGCGACCACACCTCCTCGATCCGGCGCGAGCCGATCGGCGTGGTCGGCTCCATCTCGCCGTGGAACTACCCGCTGCAGATGGCAGGTTGGAAGATCCTCCCGGCCATCGCCGCGGGCAACACCATCGTCCTCAAGCCGGCCGAGCTGACCCCGCTGACCTCGCTGATGTTCGCCCAGGCCTGCACCGACGCCGGGATCCCGGACGGTGTCGTCAATGTGGTCACCGGCGCGGGCCGGGTCGCGGGGGAGTACCTGGTCGGCCACCCCGACGTGTCGATGGTCTCCTTCACCGGCTCCACCGGGGTCGGCAAGCGGGTCGGCGAGGTCGCCGTCCAGGGCGTCAAGCGCACCCATCTGGAGCTCGGCGGCAAGGCCCCGTTCGTGGTCTTCGACGACGCCGACCTGGAGGCCGCCGTGCACGGCGCGGTCGCCGCCTCGCTGATCAACACCGGCCAGGACTGCACCGCCGCCACCCGTGCCTACGTCCAGCGCCCGCTGTTCGACGCCTTCGTCGAGGGCGTGGCCGAACTGTTCGAGCTGGTCCGGCTGGGCGACCCGTTCAACCCGCAGACCGACCTCGGCCCGCTGGTGTCGCTGCGTCAGCGGGACAGCGTGGCCGGCTTCGTCGAGCGCGCCCGCGGCTACGGCGCCACCGTCGCGGCCGGCGGCTACGCCCCGGAGAAGGGCCACGACGGCAGCGACCTCACCCTCGGCGCCTACTACCGCCCGACGCTGATCACCGGGATCGGCCAGGACGCCGAGGTGGTGCAGAGCGAGATCTTCGGCCCGGTGCTGGTCGCCCTCCCGTTCGACAGCGACGAGGAGGGCATCCGGCTCGCCAACGACACCCCGTACGGGCTGGCCGCCTCCGCCTGGACCCGCGACCTGTACCGCTCGCTGCGCGCCACCCGGGAGATCCAGGCCGGCTGCGTCTGGGTCAACGACCACATCCCGATCATCAGCGAGATGCCGCACGGCGGCTACAAGGCGTCCGGCTACGGCAAGGACATGTCGCAGTACTCGCTGGACGAGTACACCCAGGTCAAGCACGTGATGCAGGACATCACCGCAGTGGCCCGCAAGGACTGGCACCGCACGATCTTCGGCGACCGCTAACCCACTACCGCACCTGAGGGTGCATCAGAGAGCAGTGAGACTATGGATTCGGCCCATTCCCTTGCCGACGTCCAGTACAGCTCGTTCTGGCTGTCCGACCCGAGTCGGCCCGAACCCCTGCCCGCCCTCGTCGGCGACACCAGCTGCGACCTGCTGGTGGTCGGCGGCGGCTACTCCGGTCTGTGGACCGCGCTGATCGCCAAGGAGCGCGACCCGTCGCGCGACGTGGTCCTGGTCGAGGGCCAGCAGGTCGGCTGGGCCGCCTCCGGCCGCAACGGCGGCTTCTGCGCGGCCAGCCTCACCCACGGCTTCTTCAACGGCCTGGAGCGCTGGCCCGAGGAGATCCGCACCCTGGAGCGCCTCGGCCAGGAGAACCTGCAGGCCATCGAGGACGCGGTCAAGCGCTACGGCATCGACTGCGACTGGGAGCGCACCGGCGAGATGGACGTCGCCACCGAGCCCTACCAGGTCGAGGAACTGCGCGAGGGCGCGGCGACCATGGCCGAGTACGGCATCCACGCCGAGTTCCTGGACACCGAGGCGATCCGCGAACAGGTCGCCTCGCCGACCTTCCTCGCCGCGATCTGGGACAAGGACGGCGTGGCCATGGTCCACCCGGCCAAACTGGCCTGGGGCCTCAAGCGGGCCTGCCTGGAACTGGGCGTCCGGATCTTCGAGCACACGCCCGCCACCGACCTCGCCGAGAGCGGCCCCGGCATGGCCGTCCGCACCCCGTACGGACGGGTCTTCGCCGGGCATGTCGCGCTCGGCACCAACATCTTCCCCAACCTGGTGAAGCGGGTCCGCCCCTACCTCGCCCCGGTCTACGACTTCGCGCTGATGACCGAGCCGCTGACGGACGAGCAGCTCGCCTCGGTCGGCTGGCAGAACCGCCAGGGCCTCGGCGACTCCAGCAACCAGTTCCACTACTTCCGGATGTCCGCCGACAACCGCATCCTCTGGGGCGGCTACGACGCGATCTACCACTACGGCGGCAAGGTCCGCGCCGAGTACGACCACCGCCCGGAGACCTACGAGAAGCTCGCCGAGCACTTCTTCACCGCGTTCCCGCAGCTCGAGGGCATCAAGTTCAGCCACGCCTGGGGCGGCGCGATCGACACCTGCAGCCGCTTCTCGGCCTTCTTCGGCACCGCCCACAAGGGCCGGGTCTCCTACGCCCTGGGCTTCACCGGCCTGGGCGTCGGCGCCACCCGCTTCGGCGCGGAGGTGATGCTCGACCTGCTGTCCGGCGAGAAGACCGAGCGCACCGAACTGGCGATGGTCAAGAGCAAGCCGATCCCGTTTCCGCCCGAGCCGGTGAAGTGGATCGGCATCGGCCTCACCAAGTGGTCCCTGGACCGGGCCGACCACAACGAGGGCAGGCGCAACCTCTGGCTCAAGGCCATGGACGCGCTGGGCCTCGGCTTCGACAGCTGAGTCCCGGTCCGAACGTGCTTCGCGGCGCGCACCCCACTACCGGGTGCGCGCCGCTTTCGTTGCTTTACGCCCCTTCTCGCCCCGAGCTCCCCCACCCGGTCTGAGGATGTTGGCCCTATCCGTGTAAGAGCGGACGCACAAGTCGCTCTCTCTTGTTACCGGCGAGTCAGATACCGGCCGCCGCAGGCAGGACGTGGAGGACGAGGGCTATGGGAAGCATGGAAGCGAGGGACGCGGTGGAGTGGCTCAGTGCCGCCGCGCCGGATCCCGAGGCGTGCCGCTGGGAGTGGGAGCGCAGCACCTTCGGGATCGTCCTGCTCCCGGCGGGACGGCTCTGGGACGTACTGATAGTCCCGGGCGAACTGGGGCGGCTCACCGTCGACGTGCTGCTGCGCCTCGAAGCCGAGCCGGGACCGGTCCTGGCCGACTTCGGCGACTTCAGGGTCGGCTTCTTCGTCCCGCCCGGGACGGCGGCCCGCTGGGTCGGCACCGGGGTGCGCACCGCGGGCCAGGGCACCTGGCTGGCCGTCCCGTACCCCGGACGGGCCGGCCGCGGACTGCGCTGGCTGGTTCCCCCGGACGGCAGCGGTGTGCTCAACGACCCGGTCATGCTGGAGCTCGCCATGCACGAGGCGGCAGCCCTGCTGACCGGCGACGATGACGAGATGTAAGGACGAATCGGCTTTCCCCGACAACCTGTGGATTGAGGCCGGCCTGCTTCCGCAACAGAATGTGTACAGCGCGGCACCCGCTCGTGAGACCCTGTGCCCCGCCCGGACTCGGAGGCAGACGTTGAGCAAGCACATCACCCACTGGATCGGTGGCACCCAGGTCGCCACCGCCGGCAGCGCCCCGCGCCGCGGTGACATCTTCGACCCGGCCACCGGCCGGGTCACCGGCCAGGTCGACTTCGCGACCATCGCCGAGGTCGACGCCGCGGTCAGCAGTGCGGTCGGCGCGTTCGCCTCCTGGCGCAACGCCTCCATCGCCAAGCGCACCACGGTGCTGTTCAACTTCCGCGAGCTGCTGAACGCCCGCAAGGACGAGCTGGCCGCGATCATCATCTCCGAGCACGGCAAGGTGCACTCGGACGCACTGGGCGAGATCGCCCGCGGCCAGGAGGTCGTCGAATACGCCTGCGGCATCCCGCAGCTGCTCAAGGGCGGTTTCACCGAGCAGGCCTCGACCGGCGTCGACGTCTACTCGATCCGCCAGGCCCTCGGCCCGGTCGCGGTCATCTCGCCGTTCAACTTCCCGGCGATGGTCCCGATGTGGTTCTTCCCGATCGCCATCGCGGCCGGCAACACCGTTGTGCTCAAGCCCTCCGAGAAGAACCCCTCGGCGGCGCTCTTCATCGCCGGGCTGTGGCAGGAGGCCGGGCTGCCGGACGGCGTCTTCAACGTGGTGCACGGCGACAAGGTCGCGGTCGACCGGCTGCTGGAGCACCCCGACATCAAGTCCGTCTCCTTCGTCGGCTCCACCCCGATCGCCCGCTACGTCTACGAGACCGGCACCCGCTACGGCAAGCGCGTCCAGGCCCTGGGCGGCGCCAAGAACCACATGCTGGTCCTGCCCGACTCGGACCTGGACCTGGCCGCCGACTCGGCGATCAACGCCGGCTTCGGTGCGGCGGGCGAGCGCTGCATGGCGGTCTCCGTCCTGGTCGCGGTCGAGCCGATCGCCGACGAGCTGGTCGACAAGATCAAGCAGCGGATGGCCACGCTGAAGGTCGGCCCCGGCTGCAACGGCGACTCGGACATGGGCCCGCTGGTCACCGGCGTGCACCGGGACAAGGTCACCTCCTACATCGACTCCGGTCTCGCCGACGGCGCCGAACTGGCCGTCGACGGCCGCAAGCACCCGATCACCGCCGCCGACGCCAACGGCACCGTGACCACGGACGGCTTCTGGCTCGGCCCGACCCTGTTCGACCACGTCAAGCCGGGCATGTCGGTCTACAACGACGAGATCTTCGGCCCGGTCCTGTCGGTCGTCCGGGTCTCCTCCTACGAGGAGGGCCTTGAGCTGATCAACAGCAACCCGTACGGCAACGGCACCGCGATCTTCACCAACGACGGCGGAGCGGCCCGCCGCTTCCAGAACGAGGTCGAGGTCGGCATGGTCGGCATCAACGTGCCGATCCCGGTCCCGGTCGCCTACTACTCCTTCGGCGGCTGGAAGGCGTCCCTCTTCGGCGACAGCCACGCCTACGGCCCCGACGGCATCCACTTCTTCACCCGCGGCAAGGCCGTCACCTCACGCTGGCTCGACCCGAGCCACGGCGGCATCAACCTGGGCTTCCCCACCAACGCCTGACGCCCGGCTTTTTTGGAGCCATGCCCGGACGGGGCCCGGCCCGGCTGCGACTTCCCCCGTCGCAGCCGGGCCGGGCCTTTCCTTTGCTCCTTGACTATATAGACCAGTCGGTCTAGTTTGAACGCCATGGCCACCCCACGCACCGAGACCCGGTCCCGGGTGCTGCGCACTGCGGCAACCCTCTTCCGTCGGCAGGGCTACCACGCCACCGGGCTGAACCAACTCCTCGCCGAGAGCAGCGCCCCCAAGGGATCGCTCTACTTCCACTTCCCGGGCGGGAAGGAACAGCTCGCAGCGGAGGCGGTGCTGCTCTCGGCCCGTGACCTGGGCACACAGATGGGCGAGGCGATGGACGCCGCGTCGGCGGCCGCCTCACCGTCCGGTGCTGGTGCTGAAGCCGCTGCTGCTGCTATCGCCGCTCTGGGAAACCTGTTCGCCGAATCCCTGGAGAGCTCCGGCTACCTGGAGGGGTGCCCCATCGCCACGGTCGCCCTGGAGACCGCCTCGGCGAACGCCGACATCCGATCCGCCTGCGCCCGCTCCTACGCCGCCTGGCAGACGGGACTGGCCAAGCGGATGCGGGGCTGGGGCGTGCCGCAGGACGAGGCCGACCCGCTGGCTGAACTGGTCCTGGCCGGCCTACAGGGAGCGCTGCTCCTGGCGCGGGTCCGTCAGGACGCGGCGCTGGTACGGCAGATCGCGGACCGGCTCGGCGCGCAGGTGGCTGCGGCGGCCACGGCGGCTACGGCAACAGGTTCAGCAACGCGCGACAACTGAGCACACCCAGCACACCAGACACTCCAGGCACTTCAGTCGAGAAGAGGCGTCCCATCATGCGTGTGCACCACCTCAACTGCGGCTCCATGCGCCAGATCCCCCCTGAGCAGTCGGACAGCGAACTGCTCGTGCCGGCCCGCGCTGTCTGCCACTGCCTGCTCATCGAGGCGGAAGACGGCCTGGTACTGGTCGACACCGGCTTCGGTACCAACGACCTGCGGCATCCGGAGCGGGCGCTCGGCCCGGACTTCCTGGGCCGGGCGGAACCCCTACTGGATCCGGGGGAGACGGCAGCCCAGCAGATAGTCCGCCTCGGCTTCGACCTGCGGGATGTGCGGGACATCGTCCTGACTCACCTCGATCTCGACCACTCGGGGGGTGTCCCGGACTTCCCACAGGCCCGAGTGCACGTCCATCAGGCGGAGGTCGACGCGGGACTGACCCAGCACGGGCAGCACCCGGAAGACCGGATCCGCTATCGCGCGGAGCACTGGAACCACGGACCGCAGTGGGTGACCTACGAGAAGACGGGCGGTGAGCCCTGGTTCGGCTTCGACGCGGTACGGGAACTCAAGGGACTGCCGCCCGAGATCCTGCTCGTGCCACTGGCTGGGCATACCGCAGGCCACTGCGGCGTCGCAGTCCAAAGAGACGATGGCGGCTGGCTGCTCCACGCCGGCGACGCGTACTACTACCACGGTGAACTCGACCCGGTCGCTCCACGACCCCATCCGATGCTGGACATCCTGGCCACCGCGACGGAGGTGGAACGCCCGCTCCGCCTGGGCAACCTCGCCCGGCTCCGGGAACTGGCCCGCGACCACGGGGACCAGGTCTCGATCGTGAGCGCACACGATCCCTGGGAGTTCGCTCGGTTTGACACTGCCGGAGGAGCTGCGTAGTGTCCTTCGAGTTGCCCTACGCACATATGGGTGCGACGAACCCCCTGATCAGATGGCATGACCCTTCTTTGGCATGCGGTTTATCAGGAAAGCGGCGGAATTGGCTTGCACAGAGAAATTCCGCTAGAGTTTCACTCGTCGGAACGGGCCGGAAACGGCCTGATACGATGAAAAAGAAGTACGAACGAACGAAGCGCCCGGAGGGTCGGTGTGAAAGCCGCCTGAAGGAAGTGTCCGTTCCTTGAGAACTCAACAGCGTGCCAAAAGTCAACGCCAAATGTTGATACCCCGTCCGCCCGCATCATGTGG
>NZ_JBHEZX010000024.1:0-130534 GCF_042511045.1 Streptacidiphilus alkalitolerans | reverse complement strand
CCCCCGCACCCGCCGCTGCCCCCGTGCCCGCGCAGGCGCCGCCGCCGGCCCCGGCCGCCGGGGTCCCCGCGCCGCCGCCGCTGCCCCCGCTGCCGTTCCGGCCGCCGCGGATCCCGCCGCAGGCGCCGCCGAAGATCCCGGCCAAGGCCCCGCAGCGGGCCCAAGACCCCCGGCTGGCCGACCCGGGACCGGGCCGGCCCCCGGCCCAGGATCCCGACAGCTACGACAACGACTACTACAACGCGAGCAGCCTGGACGACGAGGGCTACGCGGAGCCGAGAGCGGTCAGCGACGCCCGGACCGCGGCCCCGGACCGCGAGGTCCGCGACCTGGAGGACGTCCGCGAGGCCAACGAGGCGGAAGCAGCCGCCGCGGCGGCGGACCCTGAGCCACTGTCCGAGCCGCTGCCCGAGGTCGTGGCGGAGCCCCCTACGGCGGAGCCGCCCGTCGCCGAGCCGCTGCCGCAGGTCGGCACGCTGCCGCCGGAGTACGACCCGGAGCCCACCGCGCTCCCGGCCGCCGATCCCAGCCTGCTCAGCGGGATCGTCCCCGACACCGCCCTGGACGGCGCCCGCTACGGGACGATGACGCTGCGCGCCGCCTCGGTGCGCGGCGACGCGGCGCGGCACGACGGCGCGGGCCGCTCGGACCGGCTGCTGACCGTGCGCTTCGGCGAGGGCAGCGAGGCGCTGCTGCTGGTGGTCCTGGCCACCCCGCCCAGCCCGGAGAACCCGGCGCCCGCCGACGAGGCGTGCCGCCAACTGGCCGCTGCGGTCGGCCGCAGCCGTACCGAGCTGCTCGCCGACCTGCGGGTCGGCGCGCAGGAGCGGCTGCGCTACGGCCTGCAGCGGCTGACCGCCCGGGCGGCGGTGCGGCTGCAGAACGTGCCCGCCTCCGGCGTCGACGCGGGGGGCGGCGACGGCGGTGCGCTGCACGCGCTGATCGCGCCGCTGGATCCGACCAGCAGGCTCAGGGCCGGCTTCGGCCTCGGCCCGGGCGGCCTGCTGCTGCTCGGCGACGACGCCTGGTACGACGCGTACGCCGGGCGGCGGCTGGTGGCCCAGCAGCCCGGCGGGGGCGCGGCGGCGGCGCCGGGGACCTCGCAGCCGCTGGACCGCTTCCGGTTCCGGGTGGTGGTCCCGGAACCGGGCGACGTGCTGCTGCTCTGCAGCGACGGCCTGGCCCAGCCGCTGCGCGAGGAGCCCGCGGTCTCCGACTTCCTGGCCGACCACTGGGCCCACCCGCACCCGCCGGGCACGGTGGACTTCCTCCGCCAGGTCCAGGTCCGCGCCAAGGGCTACGCGGCGGACCGCACGGCGGCGGCCATCTGGGAGGACTGAGGACGGGCTACGGGGCGTCGTCCGTCGCGGGCTTGGCCAGGTCCACGACCGGCTCGGCGGGCACGGCGTCCTCCGGCGTCACGTCGGCCGGTGCGACGGCCTCGGCGGCCGGCGGCTGGGTGGGCACATACGGCTGCGGAGCGTACTGCTGCGGGGCATACGGCTGGGGGGCATACGGCTGGGACGCGTACTGCGGGGCCGGGTAGCCGCCGGGCACCGCCGCCGGGGCCGCGTAGGGGTGGTCCGCGCCGGGGCCCTGCAGGATGCGGATCTGCTGCATGGTGGTGATCCGCCGGACCACCAGCAGCGCCAGCACAGCTGCGGCGAGGTGCACCATGGAACCGGCGATGCCCACCGCGTCGTACGTCCGACGGTCGCTCACCCGGAACTGGTCGGAGTTCGCCGCGAGGACGCCGCCGTTCGTGAGGGCCAGCACCCACATCAGGCACCAGCAGGTCCACCACGCGGTCAGCAGCCCGGAACGGCGTGCGCTGGGGCCGCGTACCGAACCCAGCGGACGGCTCGCCGCCCAGATGTCCCCGGCGACTCCACGGGGGATCCAGACGAAGCCGATCGGGGTGAACCAACCGCCGACGGCCCAGCCCCGGGAGAAGACCTTGGGCTCGCCCGGGTTGAGGATGTCGGCGACGGCCCTGGCCTTGTAGAACCAGATGATGAACAGCACGATCGCGGCCAGCAGCGTCGGGATGGACAGTATCTCGGTCAGCCCCGAGACCAGCGTCGCGACCGAGCTGACGTCCCCGTCCTGGTTCAGTGAGGCCAGGGCGAGCACTCCGGCGACGATCCCGCCGACCTGGGCGAAGGCCTGGGCCGCGAGCAGGATCTGGGTCGCGGTGGCGACACCGGTGGGGGCCGACGGCGCACCGTAGCCGACCGGCTGCAGGCCTGCGGCCTGCGGGCCGCCGAGCGGCGGCTGGCCGTAGTAGCCGCAGGCGGGGCAGCGTCCGTACTGGTCGAGGTACGCGGACGAACAGGACGGACAGGGCACCGGGACTCCACGGATCGACCCGCTCCTGGTCGGCGGGGAGGCGCTGATGCTATGCGACCCCCATGACGACCGTCCATCTGTTTGAGGAACGTCTTACTGCTTGAATAAGCCGAGATCAGGGCCGGTGCAGCGACTCGTCCAGGTATTCACCGATGTGTTCGAGCGCGGCCTCCCGGCTCGCCCCCGGCAGCCCCGTCACCACCGGGGTGCCGAAGCCGTCCAGCAGGGCGCTGAGCCGCAGCGCGTACCGCTCCGGGACCACCGGACGGAACTCCCGGTCGGCGATCCCCTGGCGCAGCAGGACGACCAGGTCGGACCGCCAGGCCGCCTCGATCGCGGCCTGCCCGGTCCGCATCGACGCCACGGCCAGCGAGCGGCCCCACACCTCGACCCAGAGCGTCCAGCGCGGATCCCCGGCCCCGGTCGGGAGGTAGAGCGCCACATAGGCGTCCAGCCGGGCGGCGGCGGGGGCGGCGGCCTCCAGCGCGGCGCGGCGGCGCCGGCCCAGTTCGTCCTCGCTCCAGCGCAGGGTCTCCAGCAGCAGCTGGTCCTTGCTGCCGAAGTAGTAGAGGAGGTGGCCGCCGCTCATCCCGAGCCGGCGGCCGAGACCGGCCATGGTCAGCTCGGCCAGACCGTGCTCGGCGATGGCCGCCATGGCCGCCGCGAACACCTCCTCGCGCGGCGGGGCCGGACGGCGTCCGGGAATCTCGGCCATGGGGCGGGGCCTCTCCTGGTCGGGCGGGGGGATACTGGGGGTGCGGGGAAAAGGTTTCAGATACCCATGATTAAACGCGCATGGGGTCGGCGAACCGGGGTACACGAGGGCCGGTAACGTCCTGACCAGCGAGCTCGAAGCCGCGCGACAGCCAGCCGCGCCGGTCATATTCCAGGGAGGAGCACACCATGATCAGCCTGTCCGCCGTGGCCCCTGCCCCCACGGCTGCCCATGTCCACAGTATTCCGGAGCTCGGCACCCCCGAGTTCGACGCCCTCCCGTCCGCCCAGGCGGTGAGCCCCATGGACGCCCGCGCTCTTTCCAAGACCCTCTTCCTGCGGATGGCCAAGCTGGAGGAGGGCACCCATGAGTACCAGTACGTACGGAACACCCTGGTCGAGCTGAACCTGGCGCTGGTCCGCTTCGCCGCGGCGCGCTTCCGCACCCGCAGCGAGCCGATGGAGGACATCGTCCAGGTCGGCACGATAGGCCTGATCAAGGCCATCGACCGGTTCGACCCGGAGCGCGAGGTCGAGTTCCCGACCTTCGCCATGCCGACCATCCTCGGCGAGATCAAGCGCTTCTTCCGGGACACCAGCTGGGCCGTGCACGTGCCGCGCCGGCTGCAGGAGCTGCGGCTGCAGCTCGCCCGGGCCGGGGACGAGCTCGCCCAGCGGCTGGACCGTGCCCCCAGCGTCGCCGAGCTCGCCGCCCACCTGGAGCTCACCGAGGAGGAGGTCTGCGAGGGCCTCACCGCGAGCAACGCCTACTCGGTGAGCTCGCTGGACGCGCAGCCCAGCGAGGAGGACACCGAGGGCTCCTTCGCCGACCGGGTCGGCGTCATCGACCCCGGTATGGAGGGCATCGAGAACCTGGAATCGCTGAAGCCGGTGATGGCCCAGCTCTCCGAGCGGGAGCGGACCATCCTGTCGCTGCGCTTCGTCGCCGACATGACCCAGTCCCAGATCGGCGCCGAACTCGGCGTCTCGCAGATGCATGTGTCCCGGCTGCTCTCCCGGGCGCTGGGCAAGCTGCGGGCCCACCTGCTCGTCGAAGAGTGACGGGTGGAGCAGCAGCGGATGGGGCGAGAGGAGCGGTCATGACGGAGGGGAGGCCCGAACCCGGCCGGACACTGCAGTCGATGGAGCCCCCGGACCCCCGGTTCGGGGTCGGGGTCCGCACCGAGGGCAACGCCGTGGTGTTCGCCCTGACCGGGGAGTTGGACCACGACACCGCACCGGTGCTCCGGGAGCGGTTCGACGAGGTGTTCGACGCGCCGGCGGGCACGGGCGCGGGCACGGGCGCGGGCGCGGGGGTGGCCACGGAAGCGGGCACGGAGCCGCCCGAGGTGGTCGTGGTGGACTGCGCCGAGCTGGGGTTCTGCGACTCCACCGGCCTCAATCTGCTGCTCACCGCGCGGCTGACGGCGGTGGAACGCGGGATCGACATCCGGCTGGCAGGGCTGCACGGCCACGTCGTGCGGATGTTCGAAATCACCGGAGCGGGTGGTGTCTTCAGCATCCACCCGGATCTCGCCGCCGCGCTGGCAGCGGGGTGAGGGGTGGTGAACGCACTTCGTCCCCAGGAACCCAGCAGCACCCCGTTGCGCCTCGGCGTCCCTTCCGGCGGGCTGCCGCCCGGCGGCCAGATCCGCAGGCTGGGCCTCGCCGGCACCAGCGGCACGGTCGGCCGGGCCCGCGCGTTCGCCCGTGAGGCCCTTGAGGACTGGCAGTGGCTGCCCGGCCAGACCGAGGAGCAGACGGCGGTGGCCGAGGACGTGCTGCTGCTGGTCTCCGAACTGGTCACCAACGCCTGTCTGCACGCGGGCGGCCCGACCGAGCTCGCCCTGCACGGCACCGCCCGCACCCTGCGGGTGGAGGTCTCCGACGCCGGCGAGGGGGCGCCGGTGCCGCGGGTCCCGCACGAGCCCGGGCGCCCGGGCGGCCACGGGCTGCACATCGTCGAACGCCTCGCCTCGGCCTGGGGGACGGTACGTCAGGACGGGGGCAAGACCGTCTGGTTGGAGGTCCCCGCGCCGCTGTCGGCCACGGTTCCCGCGCCCGGGAGGTAGAGGGGTCAGTGCCGGCGCGGTCGCCTGCGCAGGTGCAGCACGGTCACCACGGTCGTGCCGAGCGCGGCCAGCGCGAGGGCCGCGCCGGCCAGCGGGCCCGGGTCGTCACCGGTCCCGGCCAGGTGGCCGCCGCCGGTCGGCTTCGCCGTTGCTGTCGGGGTCGTGGTCGGCGGGGCGGTGGGTCTGGTCGGCGGAGGCGTCGGCGGGGGCTCGGTCGGTGGAGCGGTGGTCGGCGTGGTGGGCGGTGTGGTCGGGGGTTCGGTCGGCGGTGTGGTCGGGGGCGTGGTGGGCGGTTCGGTGGGGGGCGTCGTCGGGGGCTCGGTCGACGGTGTGACCGGCGGGTTGGTGGGCGGGATCGGCGGGGGTGAGGTCGGCAGTACCTGCTCGCAGGTGGCCGTCACCTGGCCGAGTCGCAGGCTGACGATGTCGCCGGAGTACACCTGGGCGCCGGAGGTGTCCCTGAGCACCCCGCTCACCTTGATGTCCACCCAGGCCCGCGCCGTACCGAGGCCGGGCACGGCCGCGGCGCTGTCCGGCTCCTGGTGCGGGAAGTAGCTGACGGTCAGTGTGCTGGGGCCGAGGGTGGCCGGGTGCTGCAGTTCCGCACCGGTCACCTGCAGCGTGGTGGTGCCGACCGGGACCAGGTGGCCGAGCACCTCGATCAGCGCGCCCGCCGTCCTGGCGTAGGCGAACGCGAACAGGCCCACCGGCTTGGGGATGCACTCGGCGTAGCTGTCCAGGGTGCTCACCGAGCCTGCCGCGGGGACGACCTGGACGAACGAGGCGACGCTCGGAAAGGTCAGGCTCATCCCGGAGCTCTGGGCCTGGCCGTAGACCTTGCCGGTGGTGTTGGAGGTCCTGGTGACGGTCGCGCCGTCGAGGCTGATGTAGTTGAGCACCCCGTCGGGGTCGCTGAAGTCGCCCGGGTCGTCCGGCCCGATCTCGGGGGAGTCGGCCTTGCCGTAGCTGCCCTGGAACCCGGCGATGCCCAGCGGCCCGACCGGGGTCACCGTCATCTGCACCAGCTGCGCGGTCGAAGCCTGCCCGCTGGGCTCGGCCGCCCCGCTCGGTCCCGACAGCAACGTCAGTCCGGAGGCGGCGGCAGCCGTGGTGATGGCGGCAGCCAGCAGGGCGGCATGGCGGTAGCGGATCGTCAGCACGGGCATGGCGCCAAGGTACGGGCCGATCTCCCGACCATTCCGTATATCTGGTGTAATTCTCGGACAATTAACTCATTTGCCCGTAGGCTGGGATTCCGCTCTTGGGCAACTCATAGGGTTGTCATTCAGTAGGGTTTCCCGAATGAAGACCGCGAAGATAGCCGGCGCCGCCGCCCTTGCCGCCGCCGTGATCGTCCCGCTCGCCGGGACCGCCGCCGCCGTTCCCGCCGGCCACCCCTATGTCGCGGAGATCTACTACAACTCGCCGGGCAAGGACACCCGCTCCAATGCCTCCCGGAACGCCGAATGGGTCAAGATCGTCAACCCGACCGCGCACGCGGTCAGCCTCACCGGCTGGACGGTCAAGGACCGCCAGAACCACACCTACCGCTTCGGCACCTTCACGCTGAAGGCCCACGGCACGGTGGTGCTGCACACCGGTACCGGCCGCAACACCACCACCAGCCGCTACTGGGGCTCGGGCAACTACATCTGGAACAACGACACGGACGCCGCGACGCTGCGCAACTCGCGCAACGCCGTGGTTGACTCGCTCGCCTACAAGAACTCCCACGTCGCCTACGTCAAGCACCGCTGACCCGGCGGCACTTCAGGGACCTCTGCGGCCTCAGGGGCGCGGCTGCTGCTGGGTGATGCAGTGGATTCCGCCGCCGTTGGCGAAGATCTCGCGGGCGTCCACGAGTTCCACCTTGCGGTCGGGGAAGTGTTCGGCGAAGAGCGCGGCGGCCCGCTGGTCGTTGGGGTCGTCGAAGGCGCAGAGCACCACCGCGCCGTTGCAGAGGTAGTGGTTGATGTAGGAGTAGTCGACCGGCTCGCCGTCCTCCTCGAAGAGGACGGTGGGAGCCGGGAGTTCGACGACCTCCAGCTGTCGGCCGCGGGCGTCGGTGGCGGACCGGAGCAGCGCGGTGATCTCCTTGCTGACCTCGAAGTCGGGGTGGGCCGGATCGGTCTGGCTGTGCACCACCACGGTGCCGGGCTTCAGGAACGCGGCGACGATGTCGATGTGGCCGCGGGTACCGAAGCGCTGGTAGTCGCGGGTCAGTCCGCGCGGCACCCAGATCGCCTTGGTGGTGCCGAGGTGGGCGTGGATCTCGGCCTCGACCGCGGCCTTGGTCCAGTCGGCGTTGCGGCCCTCGCCGAGCTGCACGGTCTCGGTGAGCAGTACCGTCCCCTCGCCGTCGACGTGGATGCCGCCGCCCTCGTTGATCAGGCGGGAGGCGAAGCGGCGGATGCCGGTGAGGGTGGTGATCTCCTCGGCGATGTCCTGGTCCTTCTCCCAGCTGGCCCAGTCCTGGGCGCCCCAGCCGTTGAAGATCCAGTCGGCGGCGGCGATGCCGCCCTTGCCGTCGGTGAGGAAGGTCGGGCCGATGTCGCGCATCCAGGCGTCGTCCAGCGGGCGTTCGACGATCTCGACCTCGGGGGAGAGGTAGCCCCTGGTCGCCTCGGTCTCACCGAGGTTGACGATCAGGGTGACCGGCTCGTAGCGGACCACGGTGTTGGCGACGGCGGCCCAGGCGGTGCGGGCGGCGTGCAGCTCGTCCGCGCTGAAGGTCTCGTTGGGGGTGGGGAAGGCCATCCAGGTGCGGTCGTGCGGCTGCCATTCGGCCGGCATCGAGAAGCCCAGCTCGGCCGGGGTCTCCGGATTCTGATGGTTCGTCATGGGGGCTCCTTCGGAGTCGGGGTCAGAGGAAGTAGAGGCGGCTGAGCGAGACGGCGTCGGCCGGGACGGACTGGAGCAGCTCGCCGTCCAGCGAGACCAGGCCGGTGGCCGGGTTGACGTCGACCGTGCCGGTGCGGCCGTTGCGGAGCATGTCGCGGGGGCCGATGCCGCGGGTGCCGCGGACCGCGACCCGGCGGCGGCGGGTCGGCATCAGGTCGCCGTTGTCGACGGCGGCCCGGGCGACGAAGGCGACCGAGATGTCGGCGGCGGTGCTGCCGTGCGCGCCGAACTGCGGGCCGAGGACCAGCGGTTCGCAGCGGTCGGTGGAGGCGTTGGGGTCGCCGGTGACCCCGTAGGCGGGGAAGCCGGACTTCAGCACCAGCTGCGGCTTGGCGCCGAAGTGGTCCGGCCGCCAGAGCACCAGGTCGGCGAGTTTGCCGACCTCGATGGAGCCGATCTCGTGGGCCAGCCCGTGGGCGATGGCGGGGTTGATGGTCAGCTTGGCGATGTAGCGCAGCACGCGCTCGTTGTCGTCGCCGCCGTCCGTCTCGCCGAAGCTGCCGGCGCCGTCGAGCGGCCCCAGCTCGTACTTCATCTTCCCGGCCAGGGCGAAGGTCCGGCGCACGGTCTCACCGGCCCGGCCCATGCCCTGGGCGTCCGAGGAGGTGATGCCGATGACACCGAGGTCGTGCAGCACGTCCTCGGCGCCCATGGTCCCGGCCCGGATCCGGTCGCGGGCCATCGCGGCGTCGCCGGGCAGGTCCACCTTGAGGTCGTGCGCGGAGACGATCATGCCGAAGTGCTCGCCCAGCGCGTCCCGGCCGAACGGCAGGGTCGGGTTGGTGGAGGAGCCGATGACGTTCGGCACCCCGGCCATCTTCAGCACATTGGGGACGTGGCCGCCGCCGCAGCCCTCGATGTGGAAGGCGTGGATGGTGCGTCCGGCGAGCACCGCGAGGGTGTCCTCGACCGAGAGGCACTCGTTCAGGCCGTCGGTGTGCAGGGCGACCTGGACGTCGTGCTCCTCGGCCACCCGCAGCGCGGTATCCAGGGCGCGGGTGTGCGCGCCCATGTCCTCGTGCACCTTGAAGCCGGACGCGCCGCCCTCGGCCAGCGCCTCGATCAGCGGGGCGTCGTCGGAGGAGGAGCCGCGGGCCAGGAAGCCGATGTTGACCGGCCAGGCGTCGAAGGCGTTGAAGGCATGCCGCAGCGCCCAGGGCGAGTTGACGCCGACACCCCAGACCGGGCCGAACTCCTGGCCGATGATCGTGGTGACGCCGGAGGCGAGCGAGGCCTCCATGATCCGGGGGGAGAGCAGGTGGACATGGGTGTCGATGGCCCCGGCGGTGGCGATCAAGCCCTCGCCGGAGACGATGGTGGTGCCGGTGCCGACCACCACCTCCACCCCGTCCAGGGTGTCCGGGTTGCCGGCGCGGCCGATCGAGCAGATCCGGCCCTCGCGGATGCCGATGCTGGTCTTGCGGATGCCCTGCACCGCGTCGATCACCAGGACGTTGCTGACCACCACGTCGCAGGTGTCGCGGACGGCGGCGGCCTTGAGGTGCAGGCCGTCGCGGGCGGTCTTGCCGAAGCCGGCCAGGAACTCCTCGCCGGGCTGCTGCGAGTCCGACTCGACCCGGACGATCAGCCCGGAGTCGCCGAGCCTGATCCGGTCCCCGGTGCGGGGGCCGTGCACGGCGATGTAGTCCTGCGGGGTGATGGTGCTCGACGGGCCGGAGGGGCGGCCGTGGCAGCCCCGCGCCTCAAAACCGCTCGCGGTCACTTGCCGTCCTCCTGCTCGTACGCGGTCAGGTAGCCGGTGGCGCGGGCCTTGGCCAAGGCGGCCTCGCGTGCGCCCGGCGCGTCCAGCGGCCCGTCCACCAGGCCGGCGAAGCCGATGGCGACCCGGGCCCCGCCGATCGGCAGCAGCTCGACCTCGACCGTCGCCCCGGCGTCGAAGCGGACCGTGGAGCCCGCCGGGACGGCCAGCCGGGTGCCGTAGGCGGCGGCGCGGTCGAAGGCCAGCCGGGGGTTGGCCTCGAAGAAGTGGAAGTGCGAGGTGACGCTGATCGGCACGGTCGAGGTGTTGCGCACCGGCAGCCGTACGGTCGGCTGCTGCGGCCGGTAGCCGGCGCCCTCGCCGGGGAGCGCCGCGCCGGGGGCGTCCGGGCCGAGCGAGCCCGCGCCGCGGAACGGGTCGTCGATCACGCAGAGCCGGGTCCCGTCGTCGAACACCGCCTCCACCTGCAGCGTGGTCACCACGTCGGGGACGCCGGGCAGCACGTCCGCCGCGCTGAGCACGCTGCGGCCCGCCTCGATCGCCTCGGCCAGCCGTCGCCCGTCGCGGGCGGCTTCGCAGACGGTGTCCGCGATCAGCGCGGTCGCCTCCGGCACGTTCAGCCGCAGGCCGCGGGCGCGGCGAGCGCGGGCCAGCTCGGCCGCCGTGAAGATCAGCAGCCGGTCCCGCTCGGTCGGTGTCAGTCGCACGGTGCCTCGTCGCCTCGTCCGGAGAAGTTTAGAACGGCGTTCAAACTCTTGCCCGTATTGAACCCCGCTCCCGCCATGCTGTCCAGCCTGCCCCGGATGCGACGAGTGGGCGCGCCGATCAGCCCAGTCGCAGGACGGAGTCGCGGTGGGAGAACCAGGCGAGGGTGTCGGTGATGGCCTGGTCGAGGGTGAGTTCTGGGTGCCAGTCGAGGAGGGTGGCGGCGCGGGTGCTGCGGGTGAAGGCGCCGGCGTTGTCGCCGGGGCGGGCGGCGGTCTGCTCGGTGGGGAGGGTGGCGCCGGTGACGCGTTCGAACGCGGCGATCAGTTCGCGGACGGTGGTGCCCGCGCCGGTGCCGAGGTTGATGACCTGGTAGGACTCCGCGCCGTCGGCGGGCAGCACCCGGTCGAAGCGCTGCAGGGCGGCGACATGGGCCCGGGCCAGGTCCCAGACGTGGACGTAGTCGCGGATGCCGCTGCCGTCGCGGGTGGGCCAGTCGGTGCCGGTGATCCGGAACGTCCCGCCCCCGCGGTGGGCCTCGATCAGCTTGCCGAGGGCGTGCGAGGGCAGCGGCGTCTGCAGGCCGGTGCGCAGCTGCGGGTCCGCGCCGATCGGGTTGAAGTAGCGTAGCGACAGCGCCCGCAGCGAGGTGGCCTCGGCGGTGTCCTTGCACACCAGCTCCATCAGCATCTTGGTGCGGGCGTACGGGCTGAGCGGGTCGAGCGCGGAGTCCTCGTCCACCGCGAAGTCCGCGCCGGGGGTGTAGATGGAGGCGGAGGAGCTGAACAGCAGCCGGTCGCAGCCGTTGCGCTGCAGGTGCTCCAGTAGGGCCACGGTCTTGGCCACGTTCTCGCGGTAGTAGCGCAGCGGCTGCCGCACCGACTCGGGGACGACGATCAGCGCGGCGCAGTGGATCGTGGCGCCGATCTCGGGGTGCTCGGCGAAGACCTGGTCCAGCAGCGGTCCGTCGGCGATGTCGCCCCGGTAGAAGGCCCTTCCCGCGGTGAACTCCTGACGGCCCGTCACCAGGCTGTCCAGGATGACCGGGGCGATGCCCGCGTCCAGGCAGGCGGAGGCGATGGTGCTGCCGATGAATCCCGCGCCGCCGGTGATCAGAACCTTCATGCGTCGTCCAGTCCGTTCGAGAGTCGATGGGTGCTGTTGACGACTACGGACGATCAGTCCGCCGAGACGGTTCCGTTATCCGGTGTTAGCCGGACGGTGACAATCTGGAACGGGCGCAGCGCCAGGGCCAGCGCGCCGCCGTCCTGGGTGAGCGGTTCGGTCGGTACGAGAGGGCGTTCCAGCAGGTCGGTGAGCGTGGCGGCGGCCAGCGGGAAGCCGGTCCGCAGGGTGCATGCGGCCCGCCCGCCCAGGGCCTCGTAGAGCCGGACGACCACGTCGCCGGAGCCGTCGTCGGCGAGCTTGACCGACTCGACCACGGCGCCGGGCCCGTCCACCCGGAGCAGCGCCGCCGCCGGCGCCCCGCCCCGGCGCAGCCCGAGGTTGAGGGCCTGGCCTGCGGCGACGGCGTCGCCGATGGTCGCGCCGGGGTACAGCGCGTAGCGGAACCGGTGGCGTCCGGTGTCGGTCTCCGGGTCGGGCGAGTGCGGGGAGCGGAGCAGGGTCAGCCGGACGGTCGTGGTGGTCCGGCCCTCGTGGCTGGTCCGGGTGATGTCATGGCCGTAGGTGGAGTCGTTCAGCACGGCGCTGCCGTAGCCGGTCTCGCCGACGTGGACCCAGCGGTGCGCGCAGAGTTCGAAACGGGCGGCGTCCCAGCTGGTGTTGCTGTGGGTGGGGCGCTGCACATGCCCGAACTGGATCTCGGCGCTGGAGCGGTCGGCGTGGACGTCCAGCGGGAAGGCGGCCTTGAGCACCTTCTCCGACTCCTGCCAGTCGGCGTCCGAATCCACCGTCAACTGCCGTGACCCGGCGTCGAGATGCAGCTCCTGGACGATCCGGGAGGCGCCGAAGGCGCGTTCGACCCTGACGGTGGCGCGCAGCGGACCCGACCCGGTGACGGTGACCGACTCGGCGGCGGTGAGGTCGGTCCGGCGGCGGCGGTAGTGCTGGTCGATGTCCCAGGCGTCCCACCGGCTGGGGTGGTCGGGGTGCAGCTGCAGCAGATTGCCGTAGCTGCCGGGGGCCAGGGCCTCCCGGTCGGCGACCAGGTCGCGGACCGAGCTGAGCAGGCCGTCGGCGTTGACGACCACCCGGAGCAGGCCGTTGTCCAGGACCAGGCTGCCGGGATCACCCCCGCCCTCACCTTCGGTGACGGTGACCGGGGCGACCGTGGCGGGGAGGTCGGCGGAGAGGCTGCCGACGCCCAGCGCCGGGGCGGTGGCCCAGCCGCCGTCGAAGACCTCGGCCCGGTCGAAGGAGGTGGCGTTGAGGACGCCGCTTCCATCTGCCGACAGTGCGCCGGCCGCCTCGGCGATCACCGCCTCCAGCTCCTCCGCGACCGCCCGGTAGGTCTCCCGGGCCTCGCGGTGCACCCAGGCGATGGAGCTGCCGGGCAGGATGTCGTGGAACTGGTGCAGCAGCACCGTCTTCCACAGCCGGTCCAGCCGTTCGTACGGATACCCGTACGGCGGGGCCAGCACCGCCGCCGTGGCGGCCCACAGCTCGGCCTCGCGCAGCAGGTGCTCGCTGCGGCGGTTGCCGCGCTTGGTCGCGGCCTGGGTGGTGTAGGTGGCGCGGTGCAGTTCCAGGTACATCTCGCCGGACCAGACCGGCGCCGCGGCCCCGTACTCGGCCTCGGCGGCGGCGAAGAAGGCCGCGGGCGCCTCGACCGCGACCCTGGGCGAGCCCTCCAGGTCGCGGACCCGGCGGGCCCGCTCCAGCATCTCCCTGGTCGGGCCGCCCCCGCCGTCGCCGTAGCCGAAGGGCAGCAGCGAGCGGGTGGCCAGCCCCTTGTCGCTGAAGGTGCGTACCGCGCGGGCGAGTTCACTGCCGGAGACGGTCGCGTTGTAGGTGTCGACCGGCGGGAAGTGGGTGAAGACCCGGCTGCCGTCGATGCCCTCCCACCAGAAGCTGTGGTGCGGCATCCGGTTGGTCTCGTTCCAGGACATCTTCTGGGACAGGAACCAGCGCGCCCCGGCCAGCCGTGCCAGCTGCGGGAACGCCGCGGTGTAGCCGAAGGAGTCGGGCAGCCAGACCTCATCGGTCTCCACGCCCAGCTCGTCCAGGAAGAAGCGCTTGCCGTGCACCAGCTGCCGGGCCAGCGCCTCGCCGCCGGGCATGTTGGTGTCGGACTCCACCCACATCGAGCCGACCGGAGCCCAGTTCCCGGCGGCCACCGCGTCCTTGATCCGTTGCCACAGGGCCGGCTGGTGGTCCCGGGTCCAGGCGTACTGCTGGGCCTGCGAGCAGGCGAAGACCAGCTCCGGGTAGTCGGCCGCCAGCGCGGTGACATTGGCGAAGGTACGGGCGGTCTTGCGGACGGTCTCGCGCAGCGGCCAGAGCCAGGCCGAATCGATGTGGGCATGGCCGACCGCGGAGAGCCGGTGGGCGCTGGCATGCGCCGGACGGGCCAGGGTGTCGGCCAGCTCGGCCCGTCCGGCCGCGGCGGTCCCGGCCAGGTCGTGCAGGTCGAGCGCGTCCAGCATCCGTTCCAGGGCCCGCAGGATCTCGTACCGGCGCGGGTCGTCGGTGCCCAGCTCCTGCATCAGCCCGCTGAGCACCTCGATGTCGAGCTCCAGCTGCCAGACGTCCTCGTCCAGCACCGCGAGATCGGCCCGGTCCAGCCGGTAGAGCGGGGTGTCGCCGCTGGTCAGCCGGTCCCCGAGGGGGGTGGGGCGGAAGCCGCCGCCGAGGATGTCGGGGTTGGCCGCGGCCTCCGCCAGCAGCTGCACCGACTCGCCGCCGCGGGCCGGCCGGGCGACCGCGATCCAGCGGTTGTCCCGGTGCACGCCCTTGATCGGCACCCCGTCGGTGTCATGGACCAGGGCCTCGGCGTTGAATCCGGGCCAGGCCCCGCCCCAGCCGAGGTCGAACAGCGCCTCGACCCGGCGTCCGGCCCATTCGGCGGGCACGGTGCCCTCGAAGCGGAACCAGGTGGTGGACCAGGGCGCGCCCCAGGCGGTGCCCAGTGCGAAGGGGCGGTAGTCGGCCTTCAGCGCCTCGGCGACCGGCACCGGCTCGCCCGGGGCCTCCCAGGCCAGCACCCGCAGCGGCACGGTCAGCGGATAGCGCGCGGCGCGGATGTGCTGGGACAGGGCCCGCTCCAGGCGGGCCTCCACCATCCGACGGTCGTCGTGCACGGCGCCTCACCTCCGACTGCGGTCTGCCCGGCCGGTCGTGGGCTGAACCCGCCGCTGGTGGGGCGGGGTGCGACCGGCCCCGCCATTGCCGTTGCTCGTTTCATCCGACAGGATGATGTCGGATGCATGTCCGCATGTCCGTACGCCCTGAGCAGCCCACAGGGCCCGAAGCGCAGACCGGCAGGAGTAGCAGTGGCGCCCACAACCCCGTCGCCACGCCCGTCCGCCGCGCTGGATCCGCCGATCGCGCTGGAGCCGGCGATGGCCGCCAACGGCATCGGCTCCTTCGACTGGGACCTGCGCCGGGACCTGATCGTCGGCGACGCCCGCGCCTGCCGGATCCTCGGCATCGACGACCCCGCCGAGAACCCCGGGCTGCCCCCGCTCACCGCCGAGTCCTTCCTCGCCCTGCTGCACCCCGAGGACGCGCCGATAGTCCGCCGCCGGGTCGAGCACGCGGTGCGGGAGCTGGGCCAGTGCGGCGCCTACTACCGCACCCTCTTCGCGGACGGCGAGATGCACGCCGTGCGGTTCCGCGCCCGGGTCCTCGCGGACGAGGACGGCAAGCCCTCGCACATGGTCGGCTTCGTCTGGGACGCCACGGTCGAACTGCACAAACGGGTCCGCGCCGACCGGCTGGCGCTGCTCCGGGAGGAGCGCACCCGCTTCATCAAGGAGGCGGCCAGGGCCCTGTCCGAGGCCACCACCATGCAGGACGTGGCCCGGGTCTTCACCGAGCTGCCGCTGCCGGGCATCCCGCCGGACGGGCTGATCCTCGCGGTGCTGGAGAGCGGCCGGATCCAGATCCTCCGCTCCACCGGCTACGACCCCGCGGCCCCGCCGCCGTACGACCACGTCCCGCTGGACGCCGACCACCCGGCCGCGCTGGCGCTGCGCACCCGTACGCCGGTGTTCCTGGGCAGCCGGGCCGCGTACCAGGAGCGCTTCCCGGGGGCCTGGCCGCAGGTCTCCCCCTCGCCCAAGCAGGGCTGGGCGTTTCTGCCGCTGGTCGCCAGCGGTCGGCCGCTCGGGGTCTGCCTGGTCAGCTTCGACGAGGAGCGGGCGCTCGACAGCGAGGACCGCACCCTGCTCAGCACCCTCGGCGGGATGGTGGCCCAGTCGCTGGCCCGGGCCCGGCTGCACGACGCCGAGCACGAGCTCGCCGCCGGACTGCAGCGGGTGCTGCTGCCGCGGAGCATCCCGCCGCTGCCGGGCTTCACCAGCGCGGTGCGCTACCTCCCGGCCGGGACCGGGCTGCAGATCGGCGGCGACTGGTACGACGTGGTGCCGCTGCCCGGCGGCCACGTCGGCCTGGTCATCGGCGACGTCCAGGGGCATGACGTGCACGCCGCCGGGGTGATGGGCCAGCTGCGGATCGCGCTGCGCGCCTATGCCGCCGAGGGCCATCCGCCGGCCGCGGTGATGGCCCGGGCCTCCCGCTTCCTGGCCGACCTGGACACCGGCCACTTCGCGACCTGCCTCTATGTCGAGGTCAATGTCGACTACGGGGCCGCCTACGCGGTCCGGGCCGGGCATCTGGACCCGCTGGTGCGCCGGGCCGACGGCAGCAGCGCGATCCAGCCGGTGGCCGGCGGGCTGCCGCTCGGCATCGACCCGGAGAACTCCTACCCGGTCACCCGGTTCACCCTGGACCCCGGCGAGCTGCTGCTGCTCTGCACCGACGGCCTGGTGGAGACCAGGACCGTCGACATCGACGCGGGCATGGAGCGGCTGCGGGTCGCCATCGGCGGCGCCCACACGGTCCAGGCCCAGGGGCCCGACGCGCTGGAGGCGCTGGCCGACCGGATCGTCGGCGCGGCGGCGGACAGCCACGACCGCGACGACGACATCGCCATGCTGCTGCTCCGCTGGGAGGGCCCGGCCGAGGCCAGGCCGCGCCAGCTGCGCCGCCGCATCCCGCAGGCCGACCTGCAGCAGATCTCCGAGGTGCGCGGCGAACTGCGGGACGCGGTCCGCCGCTGGGGCGTCGGCGACCTGGCCGACACGGTGGAACTGCTCACCTCGGAACTGGTCACCAACGCCCTGGTGCACACCGACCGGGACGCGCTGCTGACCGCCCGGCTCTACCAGGAGGGCGGGGAGGCCGGCCCGGCCCGGCTCCGGGTGGAGGTGGACGACGAGTCCGACCTCTGGCCCAAGCGCCGCACGCCCGGGGAGCAGGCCTCCTCCGGGCGCGGGCTGATGCTGGTGGAGGCGCTGGCCGACGCCTGGGGCGTCGACCCGCGCGGCAGCGGCAAGCGGATGTGGTTCGAGCTGATCCACCATCAGTGAGCCGTCCCCCCAACGGTAGTGCGGTACGTCAGCGGTGGCGAAGGACGTCAGCGGTAGCGCAGGACGTCAGCCGTAGAGCTGCTCCAGGTCCTTGAGCTTCTGCTCCAGCGAGTCGAGCCGGGGCAGGGTCAGCGTGTCGTCCTCGGCGGTCAGGTCGAAGGTCCGCTCCTCGGGGCGCGGGCGCACCGGGAGTTCGACCACCGGCTCCGCCGCCTCGGCCTCGGCAGCGGCTATGACGGGCTCCGCGGGGACCGACTGGCGCTCGCTGGTCCCGGTGCGCGGCGGCGCCGGAAGCTCCACAGGCCCGCGGCCGGCCCGCGGCCAGCCCCGGCTGCTGAGCGCCCGAAGCTCCGCCCGCTCATGGCGGGAGGCCCGGCGCTGCTCGTCCCGGTCGATGCCGCGCTGGCGCTTCTCGTCGCGGACCTCGTCCACCGCCTCGTCCAGGCTGCGGACGTTCTCCAGCAGCATGAGCGACCAGGCCGCGTAGGTCTCCCTGGGGGCGCGCAGCCAGCGGACGATCCGGATCTGCGGCAGCGGGCGGGGCACCAGGCCCTGCTCGCGCAGCGCGGCCCGGCGGGTCTGCTTCAGCGCCCGGTCGAACAGCACCGCGGCCGACAGCGACATCCCGGCGAAGAACTGCGGCGCGCCGTGGTGGTCGATGCCGCGCGGGGCGTGCACCCAGTTGAACCAGGCGGACGCGCCGGCGAAGAACCACACCAGCAGCCGCGAGCCCAGGGCCGCGTCACCGTGGCTGGCCTCGCGCACGGCCAGCACCGAGCAGAACATCGCGGCGCCGTCCAGACCGAACGGGACCAGGTACTCCCAGCCCCCGGACAGGCCCAGGTTCTCGATGCCGAAGCCGACCAGCCCGTGGAAGGACAGCGCGGCGGCCACCGCCGCACAGCAGAACAGCAGCACGTAGGAGGCCGACCCGTAGAGGGCCTCCTTCTTGCGGCGCCGCTCCTCGCTGCGCTCCCAGGAGTCGGTGCTGTCGCGTGCCGCCGAGCCGCGTGACCGCAGCACGGTCACCAGTCCGGCGACCAGTAGGAGCCCCGCGACGGCAGCGACGCCCCACCCCAGCGTTGTGTCGGAAAGTCTCATGCCCTCGCCCAAACCTCGGCTAGTGCCCAGAAGTGCCTAGTTGTGCCCAGAACTTCGGCTCCGGCCGAAGTGGGAACCATCCTGGCCCAAACCTCCGTGGCGCATGGTGCTTTTGGGGTCGATACACCGGGACGGGTGTATGAGCGGCGGGCGGGCACCCCAGGTGTACGCCGTACACAGCCGGTCCGCGCCGCACCCGCGGACCCGCGCTGAGCTGCGGGGATCCCCTGCCGGTCGGGGCCGCCCGGCCCGGTCGCGGCCGGGAGTGGATCTCATACGACCGGTGGCGCCGGTCCTGCCGCCCGTGGTATTGGTGCCGCCGGTGCGCTGCGGGAGCCGGACAGGCCCTACGCCCGTCCCGGCGCCTGCTCCGGTTGGGCGGCGGGCTGGGCCAGCCAGACCGGGACCCCGCCGAAGGCGCCCACCAGCCGGGCCGACTCGGCCCGCAGCTGGGCCGCCTCCGGGGTGGGCGAGACGTCCGCCAGCGAGGCGAGCGCGGGGGCGATGCCGACGGCGTAGCCGATCAGCTCGCGCAGCCGCAGCGACTCGGCGAAGCCGTGCCGGGCCCCGGCCAGGTTGCCGTCCTGCTGGGCGATGGTGGCGAGGTGCCGCCAGGTGTAGGAGAGCAGCAGGTCGTCCTGCTGCTGCTCGGCCCCGGCGTGGGCGCGGCGGTAGGCGGTGCGGGCGGCCACCGGGTCCTTGAGCAGGTTCTCGGCGACCAGGCCGCGGCGGAAGTCCAGCAGCGGCCGTCCGGGCGCTCCGGGCGGCAGCATCGCCGAGGCCCGGCCGAGCGCGGCCTGGGCCTCGTCCAGCCGGTCGTGCACCCGCAGCAGGGTCGCCACATAGGCGAGGTAGCCGCGGGCGCAGGCGGCGGCGGCCCGTTCGGTGTCGTTGTGCGCCCCGCCCTCGGCCAGCCGCAGGGCGCTCTCGGCGTCACCCCAGCCGTCGCCCTCGAACAGACTGCGTTCGATCAGCAGTTCGGCGCGGGTCAGCGCGGCCTCGGGGGACCGCGCGGCCTGCTGTTCCAGCAGCGCCGCCGCGGCCTGCCAGCAGCCGCGCGAGCGCAGCAGCCAGACCGTGTCCGGCGGAGCCTCCGCTGCCGAGCCGTCGCGTGCGTCGTCGATCCGGGCCGTGCGTTGCTCCGACGCCGTTCGATGGTCCGACAAGGACGGCTCCCCTCCGTACAGCTGGCCGGTGGTGACGGAATTCCAACACGTGGTCGGGGAGCCGCGCCAGATCAATTACAACACCAGTTGCGATTGGCGGGATGCCCTTCCGCTCGCACTGACCTGCTGATGGGCCGTCAGCTGGGGCTGCCGGTGCGCAGCAGTTCGCGGGCGGCGGAGTTCACCGGCTGCGGCACCCCGGCAAGATCCAACTCGAAGAGGGCGACCAGGAGTTGGTCGGCCCGGTTGCGGGACTCCTGGTTGTAGCCGGCCAGCGTGAACATCACCGGCTGCAGCTCGTCCGCGTGCAGGGTGTTCAGCCAGAGGCACTCGACCGCGCGCAGGTCGGCCGGCTCGGTCCAGGTGTCGACCTGGGCGACCACGGTGCTGCCGAGCAGGCAGACCCCCTCGCGGTCCTGCGAGTCGGACACCTCCAGCTCGCCGAAGCCCAGCCACTCCAGGTAGCGGGCGGCGGCCAGGATCGCGTCGTCCGAGGTGCGGACCGGGTGCGGGACGAACGGAGGCCGCGGCGGCACGGCGCGGGCCCGGGGCGCCGGGGCCGGCGTCGGCAGCGGGGGCCGTCCGGCCGAGGCGGGACGGGCCGGCGGCGCGCCGCGCGGCGGCTGGACCGCGGGCACGGCCGGGGCCACCGGCACCGCCCGGCGGCCGGTGTCCACCGGCAGCCGGACCTGCGCCCCGCAGTCGCAGGTGAACTCCGGCTGCGGCCACTGCTCGGAGCGCCCGCAGGACGGGCAGCGCATGCTCAGCCAGGCGTCCTCCCAGGAGCGGAAGCGCACCTGGACCGGGATCCCGCCGCGCAGCAGCGGGATCTTGAGCTGGGCCCCGCAGGTGCAGGGGAACAGCGTGGGCTGGTAGGAGTGCTCCCGGCGGCAGGACGGACAGCGCACCGGCCGGGCGGCCGGGCGGGTGCCGTCGGAGCTGTCGCCGACGGGCTGGCCCGTGTTGTCGGGCTGCGGCGTACCGGGCATCACGTACCGTCCGTTCGGCTGGGAGCGTCGACCTGTGCCCCCATCGTCCCTGATCCCGGCCGGTTCGGGGAGTCTCTTTCGCGGACCGGAAGCGCGGACCGGAAGCGCAGCCCGGCGGCGGGTCAGCCGCCGATGGCCGACATCGGGCGGTCCGGGCGGCGGAACTCCGCGCTGTTGATGGCGTGGCCCGGTCCCTTGCCGGCGACCGAGCCGCGCCAGGCGGCCTCGACCGCGTCGTCGTCGGCGCCGGAGCGCAGCAGGGCGCGCAGGTCGGACTCCTCGGCGGCGAACAGGCAGTTGCGGAGCTGGCCGTCCGCGGTCAGCCGGACCCGGTCGCAGCCGCCGCAGAACGGGCGGGTGACGCTGGCGATCACGCCCACCCGGCTGTCCGTTCCGGCGATGCGCCACTCCTCGGCCGGGGCGTTGTCCGCGCGGGGCAGCGGCTCCAGGGTGAAGCGCTCGCCGAGCGCGGCCAGGATCTCGTCGGCGCTGACCATCCGGTCCCGGTCCCAGGCGCCCTGGGCGTCCAGCGGCATCGACTCGATGAAGCGGACCCGGTAGCCGTGCTCCGCGGCGAAGCCGGCCAGGTCGGCGATCTCGTCGTCGTTGACGCCGCGCACCGGCACCGCGTTGATCTTCACCGGGTCCAGTCCGGCGGCCTGGGCGGCGGCCAGGCCGAGCAGCACGTCCGCCAGCCGGTCCCGGCGGGTGATCTCGGCGTAGCGCTCGGGGCGCAGCGTGTCCAGGCTGACATTGACCCGGCGCAGGCCGGCCTGGCGCAGCGCGGCGGCGCTGCGGGCCAGGCCGATGCCATTGGTGGTCAGCGACAGCTCGGGGGCCTGCGGCAGCGCGGTCAGCCGGGCGACCAGGCCGGGCAGGCCGCGCCGCAGCAGCGGCTCGCCGCCGGTCAGCCGGACCGAGCGGATGCCGAGCCGGCGGGTGCCGAGGTCCACCAGGCGGACCACCTCGTCGTCGGTCAGCAGCTCCGGTTTCGGCAGCCAGGACAGGCCCTCCTCCGGCATGCAGTAGGTGCAACGGAGGTTGCAGCGATCGGTGAGCGAGACCCGCAGATCGGTGTGGACCCGGCCGAAGCGGTCGGTGAGCGGCTGGACGGCGGTGCTGGACATCTGCCCAGTAGAGCGGGCCGGGCCGGGGCCGGTCCAGCGGGTGAAGCCCCGGTGAACGGGGGCGCGCCCGTGGTCGGGGCTGTAGTTTCGTACAAGGTCGGGGCCGGGGCGGTCCGGCCACACTGGGGGCATGACATCAACCGCCGCGACCCGCGGAGCCCCGGTCGCCCTGCTGCTGGCCGCCGGCGGTGGCCGCCGGCTCGGCCTGGGGCCGAAGGCACTGCTGCCGTACCGGGGCCGACCGCTGATCGAACACGCGCTCACGGTGCTCCGGGAGGGCGGCTGCACCGAGCTGTTCGTGGTGCTGGGCGCGGGCGCGGACGAGGTGGCGGCGGGGGCCGGGCTCGACGGCTGCACCCTGGTCCGCAACCCCGGCTGGGCCTCGGGCATGGGCTCCTCGCTGCGGCTCGGCCTGGAGGCGCTGCCGCCGGGCGCGCCCGCGGCGCTGGTCTCGCTGGTCGACACGCCCGGGGTGTCCCCGGCCGCGGTGGCCCGGATGCTGACGGCGCATCAGCAGGGCGCGCGGCTGGCCGCGGCGGCCTACCGGGGACGGCGCGGGCACCCGGTGCTGATCGGCGCCGAGCACTGGACCGAGGCGGCGCGCGGCGCGGTCGGCGACGCCGGCGCCCGCGCCCTGCTGACGGCGCGGGCCGACGAACTCACGCTGGTGGAGTGCGGGGACGTGGCCGTGGCCGACGACATCGACACCCCGGAGGCCTGGGCCCGCTGGTCCGGCTGACCCTGCAGCCGACCGGCGATGACTGCCGGGTCGTCAGCCGCTGCTGGCCAGCGCGTGGCCGAGCCGGGCGGCGATCTCCTGCATCTGCGGGATCAGCCTGCTGTGCCCGCTCCGCGCCTCCAGCGCCTGCACCCGCGCCTCCGGGCCGGAGATGGACAGCGCGGTCGGCGTGGGCGCGCCGGGCACCAGCACGGCGATGCAGCGGACTCCTATCTCCTGCTCCTGGTCGTCCACCGCGTAGCCCTCGGCCTTGACCGCGTCGAACTGGGCCAGCAGCCGCGCGGGCTCGGTGACGGTGTGCTCGGTGTGCGCGGCCAGCGGGGCGCTGCCGAGCACGGCCGCCGCCTCCGGCCGGGGCAGCTGCGCCAGCAGGATCTTGCCCACCGCGGTGCAGTGCGGCTGGACCCGCCGGCCGACCTCGGTGAACATCCGCATCGAGTGCCGGGAGGGCACCTGGCCGACGTAGACCACCTCGCCGGCCTCCAGCACCGCCAGGTTCGCGGTCTCGCCGGTGGCCTCCATCAGCTCGGCCAGGTACGGCCGGGCCCAGCTGCCGAGCAGCCGTCCGGCCGTCTCGCCGAGCCGGATCAGCCGCGGGCCGAGGGTGTAGCGGCGGGCGGTGTCCTGCCGTACGTACCCTTGCTGGACCAGGGTGCGGACCAGCCGGTGGATGGTCGGCATGGGCAGTCCCGAGGCGCTCGCCAGATCGCTGAGGGTGCTCACCCCGCCTGCGTCGGCGAGGACTTCGAGCAGCTGGAAGGCGCGTTCGACGGACTGGACGCCGCCGGAGCGGTCGGCTGCCGGGGCGTCGACCGGTGCGGGGAGAGCGGCCACAGGACTACCTTCCTGGGGGACGTGCCGAGGCAGGGGTATGGTGTGCCGCGAGCAACATCAACAAAGTGTTGAATTTCTGTATCGCGGAAACTAGCCTCCACCTTACAGAAGCGCAACGATGTCGAGAACGACTTTTGATCAAGTGACCTCCCCAGCTTGAAGGAGCCAAGGACCATGGCCGGACCGCAGGACCCGCAGGGATCGCAGGACGCAGACCACTCCGTCGTGGTCGCGGGCCTCCCGGTCGACCGGGGCGAGGAGGTGCTCACCGACGAGGCCCTCGCCTTCGTGGCCGACCTGCACCGCCGCTTCGAGCCCCGGCGCCGCGAACTCCTGGCGCTGCGCCGGGAGCGCCGCGCCCGCATCGCCGCCGAGGGCACCCTCGACTTCCTCCCCGAGACCGCCGCCGTCCGCGCCGGGGACTGGAAGGTCGCCCCGGCTCCCCGTGCGCTGCAGGACCGCCGGGTGGAGATCACCGGGCCCACCGACCGCAAGATGGTGGTCAACGCGCTCAACTCCGGCGCCAAGGTCTGGCTCGCCGACTTCGAGGACGCCAGCGCCCCGACCTGGCACAACGTCGTCGACGGCCAGATCAACCTGATCGACGCCTTCGAGCGCAGGATCGACTTCAGCAGCGAGGCCGGCAAGTCCTACGCGCTGCGCCCCGACGCCGAGCTGGCCACCGTGGTGGTCCGCCCGCGCGGCTGGCACCTGGACGAGGCGCACCTGCTGGTGGACGGCGCCCCGGTGGCCGGCGCGTTCGTCGACTTCGGCCTCTACTTCTTCCACAACGCCGCCCGGCTGCTCGCCCGCGGCCCGGAGGACCCCAACTCCGGCCCGTACTTCTACCTCCCGAAGACCGAGAGCCACCTGGAGGCCCGGCTCTGGAACGAGGTCTTCACCCACGCGCAGCAGGCCCTCGGCATCGAGCACGGCACCGTCAAGGCCACCGTCCTGATCGAGACGATCACCGCCGCCTTCGAGATGGACGAGATCCTCTACGAGCTGCGCGACCACGCGGCCGGGCTCAACGCCGGGCGCTGGGACTACCTGTTCTCCATCATCAAGAACCTCCGGGACGCGGGCGAGCGCTATGTGCTCCCCGACCGCAACTCCGTGGGCATGACCTCGCCGTTCATGCGCGCGTACGCCCAGTTGCTGGTGCAGACCTGCCACCGGCGCGGGGCCCACGCCATCGGCGGGATGGCCGCGTTCATCCCCTCCCGCCGCGACCCGGCGGTCAACGCCGCCGCGATGGAGAAGGTCACCGCCGACAAGGAGCGCGAGGCCGGGAACGGCTTCGACGGCTCCTGGGTGGCCCACCCGGACCTGGTGCCGATCTGCCGCGACTCCTTCGACGCCGTGCTCGGCGACCGCCCGAACCAGAAGGAGGTGGTCCCGGCCGGGGAGGTCACCGCCGCGGAACTGCTGGACATCGCCGGTGCGGGCGGGAGTTGCACCGCCGCCGGGCTGCACAACGCGGTCCAGGTCGGCGTGCGCTACATCGAGGCCTGGCTGCGCGGGCTCGGCGCGGTCGGCATCTTCAATATGATGGAGGACGCCGCGACGGCCGAGATCTCGCGCTCGCAGATCTGGCAGTGGATCTACAACGGCGTTGTGCTGGATACTGGCGCCAAGGTCACCCCGGACCTGGTGCGCGGCCTGGTCGCCACCGAACTGGCGGAGCTGCGCGCCGAGTTGGGCGACGCGGCCTACGCCTCCGGGCGCTGGACCGAGGCAGCCGAGCTGTTCGAGCAGGTGGCACTGGCCGACGAGTTCGTCGACTTCCTGACCCTGCCCGGCTACGCCCTGCTGGGCTGAGTCGACACACAAGCCGGCGGTGGTGACCGGGGACCACCTGGGGAGGTCCTCCCCGGTCACCACCGCCTGATCAACCGTCAGACCGCGGACAGCGTCCGCAGCGAGACCGAGGCCGGCAGCAGTACCGGGTCCGCCCGGACGCTGCTGCCGGCGCAGCCCGCCGGGCCGGATCCGTCCGGAACGGCGGGCACCAGCAGGCCGCGGGCCTGGGCCGGGACCAGCCAGAGCCCCGGCTCCCCGTCGGCGCCCCGGGCCGACCAGACATAGCTGTCGGCCTCCCCGGCCGCCACCACGTCGAGTTTCCGCCCGCTCAGCCGGACCACGCCGCCGCTCTCCGCCGAGCGGGCCGGGTCGGCCGGGTCGTCGGTCAGGGCCACCGTGCTGAGGTGTCGGCCCGCGGCGATCTCGGCCTGCAGCCAGGCACCCCCGTTGGCGCCGATCAGGGCGACGGCGGCGTAGTGCGAGCGCAGCACGGCCGCGGTGGCGGGGCAGACCGGCGCGAACCGGTCGACCACCTCCTCGGCCTGCTCCCCGCCGAGGCTGAGGAACCCGGCCCGGCCGAGGGCGTGGACGGTGTCCCTGGGGAAGCGGGCGCGGTGCTCCACCCCGGCCAGGATCCGGGCGAGGGCGGCTCTCTGCAGGATCACGGTCTTCCTTTCTGACGATCGGTCAACTCGGGGGATACAGTGCGTAGTCGGCGAAGTTCCCATACAGCCGCTCGCCCGGTGGCCCCTCGGTCACGGCCTGGACCAGCAGCTCTCCGCCGACGAACGCGCCGTGCCAGGAGGCGCCCCGGCCGCCGAACGGCTCCTCGCGGTCCCCGCGCGAGCGCGGGGCGTTGAGACCGACCTTGAAGGCCTGGAGCTGTCTGGCGAGCCGCGCCGCGGTGGTGGCGTCGTCGCAGGCCAGTGAGGCGGTCAGGGCGCCGTTGCTGGCGTTCATCGCGGCCAGCAGCTCGGCCTCGGTGTCCACCAGGACCACCGTGTCCACCGGGCCGAAGGGCTCGTAGTGGTGCAGCGGCGAGGACGGCGGCGGCGAGAGCAGCGCCATCGGCGGAAGGTAGGCGGAGGTGTCCTGGCCGGGGAGGAAGCGTCCCTCGGAGAGTTTTCCCCGGTGCAGCGGGATTCCACCCCGGGCCACCGCGTCGGCGAAGGTGTCCGCGAGCTCCTTGGCCTTGGCGTCGTTGATCAGCGGGCCGAAGCTGAGCTCGGGCAGCGGGTCGGCCGGGTCGGCCACGGCCAGCGGATGGCCGAAGGACACCGAGCGCACGGCCGGCAGGTAGGCGGCCAGGAAGTCGTCGAACAGCTCCCGCTGCACCACGTAGCGGGGGTAGGCGGTACAGCGCTGCTTGCCGTACTCGAAGGCCCTGGCTGCCTGCGCGGCCAGCAGCGGCCAGTCGCTGAACTCCCAGACGCCCCAGCAGTTCAGGCCCTCCTGCTCCAGCACATGGCGCTGCCGGGTGGCGGCCAGCGCCGCCGCGACCCGGCTGCCGGTGCCGCGCCCGCCGACGAAGCTGACGCAGCCGAGCCGGTCGTCGCTGACCAGGGCGGGGGAGAGCAGCGATCCGCTGCCGCTGAGCAGCGTCAGCGGCAGGCCGTGCCGCAGGCCGATCGCGCAGGCCAGGGTGAGGCAGGCGGTGCCGCCGTCGGTGGGGGTCTTGGCCACGGCCGCGTTCCCGGCCAGCACCTGGACCAGCATGGCGTGCAGCAGCACGCTCATCGGGTAGTTCCAGCTGGCGATGTTGGAGACCGGGCCGGGCAGCGGGCTGCGGCCGTCGAGCATGTCCTCGATCCGCTCCACGTACCAGCGCACCCCGTCCAGGCAGCGGTCCACGTCGGCCAGGGCGGTCCGCCAGGGCTTGCCGATCTCCCAGACCAGCAGCAGCGCCAGCAGCTCCCGGTGCTCCGTCAGTTCGTCCAGGGCCGCGCCGACCCGGGCCCGGCGCTCGGACAACGGGGTGTGCCGCCAGTCGCGGTGCTGGTCCACGGCCTGGCCGACGGCGGCGCGGGCGTCGGCCAGGTCCAGCAGCGGCGGGCCGAGGATGCTCCGCCCGTCCACCGGGGAAGTGGCCGGAGCCGGCCGGCCGTCCGGGACCCAGATTCCGCCGTGCAGATTGAGCACCCGGTCCTCGCGGAAGGCCTCGGGTGCGGCGGCGAGGGCGCGGGCACGGGTCTGCGCCCAGGCGGTGCCGGGCTTCAGGGCGTAGCGGCTCATCCGGTGGCCTCCTGGGACTCCTGCGGATCGGTGCGCTGGACGTGCTGCCAGCCGAAGCGGCCCTTGATGCAGAGGTTGCCCCGGGTGACCGAACTGTCGTGCGGTGACGTGACCTTGACGATCTGATTGGCCTGGACGTGCAGGGTCAGCGAGCAGCCGGTGCCGCAGAAGGTGCAGACCGTGGTGGTCGCGGTCTGCTGCTCCTCGTCCCAGGTCCCGGCCTCGCGCCGGTCGTGCTCGGCCTTGAAGCTGAGCGCGCCGGTCGGGCAGACCTCGATGCAGTTGCCGCAGTAGACGCAGGCCGAGTCGGGCAGCGGCGCGGCGTACTCGGTGGAGATGCGGGCGTCGAAGCCGCGTCCGGCGACGGTGAGGGCGAAGCTGTTCTGCCACTGGTCGCCGCAGGCGTCCACGCACTTGTAGCAGAGGATGCACTTGGCGTAGTCGCGGACGTAGAGGTCGTTGTCGACCAGGACCGGCTGGGCGACCGTGGCGGCCTCCGGGCCGAACCGGTCCGGATCCGCGCCGGACTCCGCCATCCACTCCTTGACCCGCGGAGTGGTGGAGAGGTCGGTGGCCGAGCCGAGCAGTTCCAGCACCAGCTTGCGGCTGTGCCGGGGGCGTTCGGTGTCGGTGTGCACCACCATCCCCGGCTCGGCGGCCCGGGAGCAGGCGGGGACCAGGGTCCGGGCGCCCTCCACCTCGACCATGCACAGCCGGCAGACGTTGACGGGGGTGAGCGTGTCGCCGTGGCAGAGCGTCGGCAGGTCGCCGCCCCCGGCCCGGACGGCCTCCAGCAGGGTCGCCCCTTCGGGGACCCGGACCGCGGCGCCGTCCAGGGTGAACTCCACCATGCGGCGCGGCAGTCCGAGATCGATCGCGGTCATGCGGCGCCTCCGGGGGCCGTGCGGACGGGAGCGGGGACGGGGGCGGTGGCGGGAACGGTGACCGGGCCGAGCAGGCCGAGCCGGTCCAGCGCCGATTCGACGGCGTTCCAGGCGGTCTGGCCCAGACCGCAGATGGAGGAGTCCCGCATCACCTGGCCGACCTCGCGCAGCAGTCGCAGGTCATCCGGCTGACGGTGCCGCACCAGCCGCCGCAGTGCCTCGTCCTGGCGGACCGTGCCGATCCGGCAGGGCACGCACTGGCCGCAGGACTCCTCGCGGAAGAACTCCGCGATCCGCAGCAGGATCGCCGGCAGGTCGACACTGTCGTCCAGGACCAGCACCACGCCCGAACCCAGCGTGGTCCCGGCCGCGCGGGCGTCCTCCAGGGTGAGCGGCAGGTCCAGCTCGTCCGGGCGGACGAAGCCGCCGGCCGCGCCGCCGAGCAGCACCGCCCGCAGTTCCCGGCCCTCCGGCACACCCCCGGCCAGGGTCAGCAGTTCGCGCAGGGTGCGGCCGAACGGCACCTCGTACACCCCCGGCCTGCGCACGGTCCCGGAGAGGCAGAACAGCTTGGTGCCGGTGGACTGCGCGGTGCCGGTCCTGGCGTACTCGGCCGCGCCCCGTTCCAGCACCAGCGGCACATTGGCCAGCGTCTCCACGTTGTTGACCACGGTGGGCTTGCCGAACAGGCCCTGCTCCACCGGGAACGGCGGCTTGGTCCTGGGTTCGCCGCGGAAGCCCTCGATGGAGTTGAAGATCGCGGTCTCCTCGCCGCAGATGTAGGCGCCCGCGCCGCGCCGCACCTCGATCTCGAAGTCGAACCCGGCCCGGCCCAGCACGCTCCGGCCCAGGTAGCCGCGGCGGCGGGACTCGGCGACGGCGTGCTCGAACCGGTGCAGGGCGCGCGGGTACTCACCGCGCAGGTAGAGGTAGCCGCGGCCGGCGCCGGCGGCGAACCCGGCGATGGCCATCGACTCGACCACGGCATAGGGGTCGCCCTCCAGCAGCACCCGGTCCTTGAAGGTGCCCGGCTCGCTCTCGTCGGCGTTGCAGACCAGGTAGTGCGGGGTGTCCGACTGGGCGGCGGCGGCCGCCCACTTGCGCCCGGTCGGGAAGGCCGCGCCGCCGCGCCCGGTGAGACCCGCGTCGGTGACCTCGCGGACCACCGCGGCCCGGCCGATCGCCAGCGCCCGGCGCAGCGCGGTGAAGCCGCCCGCCGCGCGGTAGGCCTCCAGGCTGGTCGGGTCCACCACGCCGACCCGGCGCAGCAGCCGCAGCCCCGGGTCGCCGCGCTGCGGTACGGACCCGGCGACGGGCGGTTCGGCCGCCTCGGCGCCGGGCTCCGGGCCGAGCCGGGCGCCCCGGAGCAGCGCCGGTGCGGTGGCCGGGGCGAACACCTGCTCGCTGGCCACCTCCCCGGCCTGCACCAGCAGTGCGGCCGGGGCCCGCTCGCAGACGCCCAGGCAGGGGCTGTGCAGCCACTGCACCGCGTCCTCGCCGGCGGCGTCGGCGTCGCTCCCGTCCGCGCCCGGACCGGCCGGGCCGAGCGCGTTCTCGACCGCCGAGCGCAACTCCCGCCCGCCCGTGGCCGCGCAGGCCAGGTCGGTGCAGACATGCAGCACCCGGGCCGGCCGGGGCCGCAGCGAGAACAGGGCGTAGAAGCCGGCCACCCCGTACGCCGAGGCGGGCGGCAGCTCCAGCCTGCGGCAGATGTGCTCCAGTGCGCCGGAGCTGATCCAGCCGACCCGGTTCTGCACCGCGTGCAGCGCGGGCAGCAGCAGATCCCGGCGGTGCGCCGGGGCCCCCGGTTCGTGCGGCGCCGCCGCCAGCGCGGCGTCGACGGCGTCCTGCTCGGCCCTGGTGGCGACCGCGCCGGAGAAGTGCAGGTCCATGCTCTGCTCCTGAGGGGTTGTCAGCTGATGAGGGCGGGGGCGGCGGCCGGGATCCGGTCCACCCGGATCGCCGCCGCCTTGTACTCGGCGGTCCCGGCGACCGGGCAGGTGGCCTCGATGGTGATCACATTCACGTCCACCTCGTCCGGGAAGTGGAAGGTCATGAAGGCCAGCCCCGGGCTGAGCCCGCGGTCCAGCCGCACCGGTGCGGTGATCGCGCCGCGACGGGAGCTGATCAGCACCTCCTCGCCCTCGGCCACGCCCAGCGCCTCCGCGTCCACCGGGTGCAGGTCGAGGGTCTCGCCGCGGCGCAGCGGGGAGTCGAAACCGCCGGACTGCACCCCGGTGTTGTAGGAGTCCAGCCGGCGCCCGGTGGTGAGCCGCAGCGGGTACTCCTCACTGAGCCGGTCCACCGGCGGCCGGTGCTCAAGCACCGTGAACGGCGCCGGACGGCCGCGGCGCTCCGGGTCCTGCTCCCAGAGCCTGGCGTGCAGGTAGGAGGGTTCGAGGGAGTCCTCGCTCGGGCAGGGCCACTGGATTCCGCCCAGCTGTTCCAGCCGGGCGTAGGAGATCCCGGCGTGGTTGGGGGCCAGCGCCCGCATCTCGTCCCAGGCCTGCTCGGGGGTGTAGTGCCAGTCGTGGCCGAGCCGTCGGGCCAGGTCGCAGAGGATGGCGATGTCGTCGCGCGCCCCGGCCGGGGGACGCAGCGCCGCGCGCACCCGCTGCACCCGGCGCTCGCTGTTGGTGAAGGTGCCGTCGGTCTCGCACCAGGCGGCGGTGGCCGGCAGCACCACGTCCGCCAGCTGGGCGGTTTTGGTCAGGAAGATGTCCTGGACCACCAGGTGGTCCAGGTTGCCGAGCCGCTTCACCGTGTGCAGGCAGTCGGCCTCGGACTGCACCGGGTTCTCGCCGATGATGAAGCAGGAGGTGAGGTCGCCGCGCTCCATCCGGTCCAGCATCTGGGTGAGGTTCCAGCCGTAGCGGGGCTGGATCTCCCGTCCCCAGGCCTGCCCGTACCTGGCCCGGACCTCGGGGTCGAGGATGTCCTGGAACCCGGGCAGCCGGTTCGGGATGGCGCCCATGTCGCCGCCGCCCTGGACGTTGTTCTGCCCGCGCAGCGGGTTCAGCCCGGAGCCGTAGCGGCCGACATGGCCGGTGAGCAGCCCCAGGTTGATCAGCGAGAGCACATTGTCGGTGCCGTTGTGGTGCTCGGTGATGCCCAGGGTCCAGCACAACTGGCCCCGGTCGGCCCGGGCGTAGGCCCGTGCCAGCTCGGTGACCAGGGCGGCCGGGACGCCGGTGACCCGCTCGGTCTCGGCGAGAGTCCACGGCTCGGCGGCGGCGGCGTAGTCGGCGTAGCCCTCGGTGCCGCGGCCGATGAACACCTCGTTGGCCAGGCCGGAGTGGATGATCTCGCGGGCGATGCCGTAGGCCAGCGGGATGTCGGTGCCGACGTTCAGCGGCAGGTGCCGCTCGGCCCACTGGGCGGTGGAGGTGCGGCGCGGGTCCACCACGAACAGCCGGGCGCCCCGGCGGACCGCGCGCAGCACGTGCTGGAAGAAGATCGGGTGCGCCTCACGGGCGTTGGAGCCCCAGAGCACGATCACGTCGCTCTCCTCGACCTCCTGGTAGGAGGAGGTCCCGCCGCCGCTGCCGAAGGCGTGCGAGAGCCCGGCCACGCTGGGGGCGTGGCAGGTGCGGTTGCAGGAGTCGACATTGTTGGTGCCGATCACGACCCGGGTGAACTTCTGGGCCAGGTAGTTGAGTTCGTTGGTGGAGCGGGCGCAGGAGAACATCCCGAAGGAGTCCGGGCCGCGCTCGGCCACGCCGTGCCGGAAGCCCTCGGCGGCGCGGGTCAGCGCCTCCTCCCAGCTCGCCGGGACCAGTACCCCGGCCTCCCGGACCAGCGGCCGGGTCAGCCGGGTGTACGGCTCGCGCTGCCCCTTGCGGCGGCTGCGGACGGTGGTGTCGGTCATCGACGTGCTCCCTTCGAGGGGACGTGGGTGCAGGTGCGGGCCAGCAGGTCGGCGGCGGCGTGGACGTCGCGCAGGGTGGGGGCCGCCACCCCGGTCAGATCGGCGATCTCGACGACCGCGCCGATGATCGCGTCGAGCTCCAACTCCTTGCCGGCTTCCAGGTCCTGGAGCATGGAGGTCTTGTGGTGGCCGACCCGTTCGGCGCCGGCGATCCGCCGCTCGATCGAGACCTCCGGTTTGACGCCGGTGGCCTGGGCGATCTCCAGGGTCTCCGCCATCATCGCGGCGACCAGCCGGCGGGCTCCCGGATGGCCGGCGATCTGGACCATGGTCGCCCTGGTCAGCGCACTGAGCGGGTTGAAGGCGACATTGCCCATCAGCTTGATCCAGATGTCCTGCCGCAGGTCCGGCTCGACCGGGCACTTCAGGCCCCCGGCGACCATCGCGGCGCTGAACGCCTGGCAGCGGGCCGAGACCGAGCCGTCCGGCTCGCCAATGGAGAAGCGGGTGCCCTCCAGGTGCCGGATCACCCCCGGCTCGGCGATCTCGGTGGAGCAGTAGACCACGCAGCCGACCGCCCGTTCCACCGGGATCACCGCGCTGACCGCGCCGCCCGGGTCCACCGTCTCCAGCCGCCGCCCCTGCAGCCGGTGGCCGGCCAGACCGTGGAAGTACCACCAGGGGATGCCGTTCTGCGCGGCCACCACGGCGGTGTCCGGGCCGAGCAGCGGATGCAGCAGCGCGGCGCAGCCGGCGTACTGCTGGGCCTTGAGGCCGAGGAACACCACGTCCACCGGGCCGATCCGGGCCGGGTCGTCGGTGGCGTCGGGCCGGGCGGTGAAGTCGCCGCGCGGGCTGAGCACCCGGACGCCGTGCGCCTGCAGTGCGGCCAGATGCGGTCCCCGGGCCACCAGGTGGACCTCGCTCCCGCCCCGGTGCAGGGCGGCCCCGACGTAGGCGCCGATGGCCCCGGCGCCGAGGACGGCGACGCGCAGGCCGGTATGGGTGTCGCTCATATGGGGCTGCCCCCTGGATCTTCATGGGAGTCGGACCCCTGAGGGGTAACATTGCATACAGTATGCCGCTGTGGCTGCCCCGGCGAAAGAGCCAGGCGCCGCGTGATTCCGGTCACCTTCCCCGGTAGATTGCATACAAGAATCTGTATGCTGGGAATATCCCGGGTGGGGGACCTTGATCCCGCAACGGCCGGACCCTACGGGGGAGTTCACATGCGCGAAGCACTCACCGCCGCCGCCAGTCGCCGAGTCACCCGGCCGGCGCCACTGCGGCAGGCCGTCTACGAGGCCCTGGTCGAACTGATCGTCAACGGCTCGCTCTCGGCCGGACAGCACCTGGTGGAGGCCGAGTTGGCCGAGCACCTGGGGGTCAGCCGGCAGCCGGTGCGGGAGGCGCTGCAGCGGCTGCAGACCGAGGGGTGGGTGGATCTGCGCCCGGCCCAGGGGGCGTTCGTGCACACCCCGACCGAGGAGGAGGCCGGGCAACTGCTGGGCGTCCGCGCCGTGCTGGAGACGCACTCGGCGCGCGGGGCGGCGCTGAAGGCGACGCCGGAGGACGTGGCCCGGCTGTGGGAGCTGCAGCAGGCCGGGATCAAGGCGCTGGCCGGCGACGAACCGCGCGGGATCGTGGAGGCCAACGCGGCGCTGCACGGGTTCATCACCGAACTGTCCGGCAACCAGGTGCTGTCCGAGCTGATCGGGCAGGTGGACCGGCGGGTCCGCTGGTACTACACCCCGATCGCCCGCCCCCGCGGCAAGGAGGCCTGGCACGAGCACGCCGACCTGATCCAGGCCATCGCGGACGGGGACGCCGACCTGGCCGAGCGGCTGATGCGCAGTCACACCGAGCGGACCACCGACTTCTACCGGATCCAGATCGCGGCGGCCACCGAGGCGGCGGCCGGCTGACGGACCGGCACCGACGGGCGGACGGGACCGGCCGGAGCAGGGAGCGCACCCCACCGGCCGGCCCCGCCGCCGTGCGCGCGGACGGCGGGTGGGGGCTGCCGCAGCCCCTGGCCCGCCATGGTCGAAGACCCGCGCGCAGCTCTGGAGGGGGTGCCGCCGCCGTCGGTACGGCGGCGGCACCCCCGGGTGGTGGCGGTTCAGCCGGTCTGCCGGCCCACGGCCGGTTCGGCCCCGCCGCGTACCCGCGACCGGACCGGCCGGGCCCGTCCCGGCCGTCCCGGCTGCCGCAGCAGCAGGGTGAGCAGGGCCGAGCCCAGGCCCATGAACCCGGCCAGCACATAGGCCCCGCCGTAGCCCCAGGCGGCGATCGCCATCGCCCCGAGCCCGCCCCCGGCCAGGCCGCTGACCAGCTTGGCGCTGTAGACGATGCCGTAGTTCTGGGCGGTGTTGTTCTCCCCGAAGTAGTCCGGGACCAGCGCCGCGAACAGCGGGTAGAACGCTCCGCCGCCGAAGCCGGAGAGGAAGGCGAAGAACAGGAACAGCACCTCGTCGTGCGAGGAACCGGACCACAGCACGCCGAACTGGGCGATGCCCTCGACCGCGAGCACCAGGGTGAGCGACTGCTTGCGTCCCAGCCGGTCGGACAGCCAGCCGACGACCCCGCGCCCGGTGCCGTTGACCACCGACATCACGCCCATCGAGGACGCGGCGACCAGCGGCCCGAAGCCCAGGTGCTTGGCGTAGGGGACCTGGAACGAGATGCCGAAGATGGACACCCCGGCGATGGCGACCAGGCAGACCCACATCAGCGGCAGCATGCCGGTCCGCATCGCCTCGGCCGGACCGTACTGGCGCACGGCGGGCGGGTTCTTGGCGAGCGCCGCGGCGTTCTTGCCGCCGCCGTCCGCGGTGAGGGCCAGCGGGTCGACGTCGGACGGCCACCAGTTCTTCGGCGGGTCCTTGAAGAACAGCCCGGAGACGCCCACCAGCAGCACCACGTAGAGCCCGATGCCGTCGAGCACGGCGTGGTAGTCGCCGGCGTCGAACCAGTAGGTGAAGACGAAGATCAGCGGCACCGAGCCGTAGGCGAAGCCGCCGTTGACGAAGCCGGTCTTGCCGCCGCGCCGTTCCGGGTACCACTTGCCGACCATGTTGATACAGGTCGCGTAGACCAGGCCGGAGCCGGAGCCGCCGATCAGGCCGAAGCCGAGGAAGGCCAGGAACAGGTTGGGCGCGTGGCTCAGCGAGAGGATGCCGACGGCGGCCAGGACGGAGCCGGTGACCATGGCGGAGCGGGCCGAGAAGACGTCCCGCTCGCGCAGCCGGCCGGCCGGGAAGGCCACCGCGGCCTGGAACACGACCCAGATGCTGAGCAGCCAGAAGGTGTTGGTGGAGGTCCACCCGTGGGCCTTGGACAGGGTGTCCTCGGCCGAACCGTAGGCGTACTCGGAGACGCTGATGGCGATCATCGCGGCCCAGGGCAGCCAGACCATCAGTCTCCGGGAGTGGCCGAGGAGCTGACGGTCGGTCTCGCCGACGCGGTAGACCCTGCCGTTCCGGTCGGTGATCTCCCGGTACCCGGCTGGGGCCGCGCTTGGTGCTGCGGTCATGGGGATTCCCCTTACCTTGGAAGAGTATTGGCCTGCGCCCCCTGGCCTTGCTCTCTTCGTCGTGCACGCGGCTGAGCCGCGGTTCCCGTCCGGGGCGGCATCCCGGACAGCGGGGTGGGTGGGTCGGTGGGTGGGTCGGTCAGTGCGGTCCGGCCGGCAGCAGTCCGGCCGCGCGGGCCCAGCGGTACTTGGCGCCCAGCGCGGCCACCGGCTTCTCGGTGGTGTAGGGGTAGGCCACGATGCCGTGGTCGAACAGGTACGCGGAAGCCTCCTCCACCTCGGTGTCCCCGGCCAGGGAGGCGACCACCGGCTTGTTGATGCCGCGGTCCCGGAACTCCCGCACCACGCGCGCGGTGAGCTCAGCGAACACCATCGGCGGGGTGACGATGGTGTGCCAGTAGCCGAGCACCAGCGCGTGGATCCGCGGGTCCTCGAGACCCAGCCGGATCGTCGCCTCGTAGGTGGACGGCGGCTCGCCGCCGGTGATGTCGATCGGGTTGCCGGCCGCGCCGAACGGCGGGATGAAGGCGCGGAAGGCGGCGTCCAGGTCCGGCGGGATCTGCATCAGCGTCAGCCCGGCGTCCACGCAGGCGTCGGAGAGCAGCACCCCGGAGCCGCCGGCCCCGGTGATGATCACCACATTGTCGCCCTTCGGGGTGGGCAGCACCGGCAGCGAGCGGGCGTACTCCAGCATCTCCAGCAGGCCGGGGGCCCGGATCACCCCGGCCTGGCGCAGGATGTCGTCGTAGACCCGGTCGTCCCCGGCCAGCGCCCCGGTGTGGGAGCCGGCCGCGATCGTGCCCTGGGCGGTGCGCCCGGCCTTGAGCACCACCACCGGCTTGTGCGGCACGGTCGCCCTGGCCGCCTCGACGAAGGCCCGGCCGTCCTTGAGGTCCTCCAGGTGCATGGCGATGGCCGTGGTGTTGTCGTCCTGGGCGAAGAAGGTGAGCAGGTCGTCCTCGTCCAGGTCGGCCTTGTTGCCGAGGCCGACGATGGCGGAGACGCCGGTCCTGGTGGTGCGGCTGAAGCCGAGGATGGCCATGCCGATCCCGCCGCTCTGCGAGCTGAGCGCGACCCCGCCCTTGACGTCGTACGGGGTGCAGAAAGTCGCGCTGAGGTCGGAGGCGGTGTAGTAGTAGCCGTAGATGTTGGGGCCGAGGATCCGTACCCCGTACCGCGCGGCGATGTCCACCACCTGCTGCTGCAGCGCGTGGTCGCCGGTCTCGGCGAAGCCGGAGGGGATCAGCACGGCCGCCGCGGCGCCCTTGCGGCCGACCTCCTCCAGCGCGGCCGGGACGAAGCGGGCCGGGACGGCGAAGACGGCGACGTCCACCTCGCCCGGCACGTCCAGGACGCTCGGGTAGGCCTTGCGGCCGAGGATCTCGTCGGCCTTGGGGTTGACCGGGTAGATCTCCCCGGCGAAGCCGCCGTCGACCAGGTTGCGCATCACCGAGTTGCCGATCTTGCCCGGCTCGGCCGAGGCTCCGATCACCGCGATCGCGCGCGGCTTCATCAGCCGCTCCATCGACTCCAGGATGTCCGCCCGGGAGTGCTGCGGACGGGCCGGCGCGGGGGAGGGGTCCAGGATCAGCCGGATGTCGGCGGCCACCGCGCCGCTCGCGGTGGCGAGCACCGGGTTGAGGTCCGCCTCGGCGATCTCGGGGAAGTCGGAGACCAGGTCGGACAGCCTGACGATCAGTCCGGCCAGCGCGTCCCGGTCCACCGCGGCGGCCCCGCGCACCCCGCGCAGCACCTCGGCGGCGGCGATGGAGTCGAGCATCGACCCGGCGTCCGCGGCGGTCGCCGGGGCGAGCCGGAAGGTGACGTCCTTCAGCACCTCCACCAGCACCCCGCCGAGGCCGAAGGCGACCACCTTGCCGAAGGTGGGGTCGGTCACCGCGCCGATGATCACCTCCTGTCCGGGCGGCAGCTGCTGCTGCACCTGGACCCCGACGATCTCCGCCTCGGCGTCGTAGGCACGGGCGTTGGCGAGGATGCTGTGGTACCCGGCCAGGACCGCCTCGGCCGAGTCCAGGCCCAGCAGCACACCGCCGGCCTCGGTCTTGTGCAGGATCTGCGGCGAGACGATCTTCAGGACCACCGGGAAGCCGAAACCGGACGCCAGCGCGACGGCCTCCTCCGCGCTGCCGGCGATGCCCTCGCCGGGGGTGGCGATCCCGTACGCCTGGCAGGCGAGCCGGCCCTCGGGGGCGGTGAGCGAGGTGCGGCCCTCGGCGAGGACCCGGTCGATCAGGGTGCGCACTGCGGCGCGGTCGTAGTCGTGCTGAGCCATGGGCCCGTTCCTCCTGTTGAGTGACGGCCTGCTAGATGACGCCGATGCCGCGCAGGCCCGACAACTGCTGCTCGGTGTAGCCGAGTTCGCCGTACACCTCGCTGTTGTGCTCGCCCAGCAGCGGGGGCCGGGTGATGTCGACCGGGGAGTCGGAGAGCCGCAGCGGGGAGCCGACGGTCTTGAAGCTGCCGCGCTCGGGGTGCTCCACCTCGACCACCGCGCCCAGTTCGGCCAGGGTGGTATCGGCGATCAGCTCCCGGGTGGAGAGGATCGGGCCGCAGGGGATCTCATGGGCGTTCAGCGCGTCCATCACCTCCCACTTGCTGTGCCGCTCGGTCCACTCCTCGACCAGCGCGAACATCTTGTCCAGCTTGGGCAGCCGGGCCTCGGGCGTGGCCCAGCCCTCGTCCTCGGCCAGCTCGGGCCGGCCGATCAGCTCGGTCAGCGGACGCCAGCCCTGAGGCTGGACGATCACATAGATGTAGTCGTTGGGACCGCCCGGGGCGCAGCGCACCGCCCACCCGGGCTGCCCGCCGCCGGAGGCGTTGCCGGAGCGCGGGACGTCGTCCCCGAAGTGCTCGTTGGGGTACTCCCGCAGCGGCCCGTGCACCAGCCGCTGCTGGTCCCTGAGCTTCACCCGGCACAGGTTCAGCACCGCCTCCTGCATGGCCACCTGCACCCGCTGGCCGCGTCCGCTCGCGGTCCGCTGGTACAGCGCCGCCAGCACCGCCGCGACCAGGTGGATCCCGGTGCCGGAATCCCCGATCTGCGCCCCGGTCGCGGTCGGCGGCCCCTCCTCGAACCCGGTGGTGGCCATCGAGCCGCCCATGGCCTGGGCGATGACCTCGTAGGCTTTGAAGTCCGCGTAGCGGCCGGGACCGAATCCCTTGATGCTCGCGTAGATGAGCCGCGGATTGAGCGCTTCCAGGGTCTCCCAGGGGTAGCCGAAGCGGTCGACCACGCCGGGGCCGAAGTTCTCGACCAGGATGTCGGAGTCGGCGACCAGGCGCTCGAAGATGTGCTTGCCCTGGCCGGTCTTCATGTTCAGGGTGATGCTGCGCTTGTTGCAGTTGAGCATGGTGAAGTACAGGCTGTCCGCGCCGGGGACGTCGCGCAGCTGGCTGCGGGTGATGTCGCCGCGGCCGGGGGCCTCCAGCTTGATCACGTCGGCGCCGAGCCAGGCCAGCAGCTGGGTGGCGGAGGGGCCGGACTGGACGTGGGTCAGGTCCAGCACCCGGACCCCGGCGAGGGCCTTGGGAAGTTCGGTCATCTCACTCAACTCCCTTGTAGGCTAAGCACATTCACTTGACGGCGGCTCACTTGTACATGGTCTGGTTCATGGTTCCCGGCGCGTAGGCGTCCGGGTCCACCCAGACGTTGATCAGCGACGGCAGCCCCGACTCCCGGGCCCGCCGCATCGCCGGGGCGATGTCCGCCGGGTCGCGGACCTCCTCGCCGTAGCCGCCGAGCATCCGGGCGAACTCGTCGTAGCGGACGTCGCCGAGGGTGTTGCCGATCCGGCCGCGCTCCTTGCCGTACTTGGCCTCCTGGCCGTAACGGATCTGGTTCATCGAGGAGTTGTTGCCGATGACGCCGACGAACGGCAGCTTGTAGCGGACCAGGGTCTCGAAGTCCCAGCCGGTGAGGCTGAACGCGCCGTCGCCGAACAGCGCCACCACCTCCTGGTCCGGGCGGGCGTACTTGGCGGCGAGCACGAACGGGATGCCCACGCCGAGGGTGCCGAGCGGTCCCGGGTCCATCCAGTGACCGGGCGACTTGGGCTGCACCACGCCGCCGGAGAAGGTGACGATGTCGCCGCCGTCGCCGATGTAGATCGAGTCCTCGGTCAGGAACTCGTTGATCTCGTGGGCCAGCCGCAGCGGGTGGATCGGGTGGGCGTCGGAGAGCTGCCGCGGCAGCCGCTTCCGGTACGCCTCCTCCTCCTGGGCCCGCAGTTCCTCGAACCAGGCCTTGCGGGCGACGCTGGCGGCGCCGGTCCCGCCGGTCCGCCCGGAGGCGGCCTGCACGGTGGCGGCCAGGATCGCGCCGGGGTCGCCGACCAGCCCGAGGTCGATGTCCCGGTTCTTGCCGACGGTGCGGTAGTCCAGGTCGATCTGCACCACCTTGGCGCCCTGCGGCAGCCGGCGGCCGTAGCCCATCCGGAAGTCGAAGGGGGTGCCGACGATGATGATCAGGTCGGCGTTGTTGAAGGCGTAGCGCCGGGACAGGTGGAAGTGGTGCGGGTCGCCGGGCGGCAGGGTGCCGCGGCCCGCGCCGTTCATGAACACCGGGACGTTGAGGGTGCGGGCGAAGTCCACCGCCGCGTCGGTGGCCCTGGCCGTCCAGACCTGGGTGCCGAGCAGCACGCAGGGCTTCTCCGAGGTGGACAGCAGGTCGGCCAGCCGCTCGACCGACGCGGGGTCGCCGACGCTGCGGGTGGACGTCCGGTAGCGTCCGGCCACCGGGACCACGGCGCTGTCCACCGGCACCCTGGCGTCCAGGATGTCGCGCGGGATCTCCAGGAAGGACGGTCCGGGGGCGCCGTTGTAGCACTCGCGGAAGGCCATCGAGACCATGTCGGCGGCGCGGGAGGTGTGCGGCACGGTGGCGGCGAACTTGGTGATCGGGGTCATCATGTCGACGTGCGGGAGGTCCTGCAGCGAGCCCATCTTGTGCTGGCTGAGCGCGCCCTGACCGCCGATCAGCAGCATCGGGCTCTCGGCGCGGAAGGCGTTGGCGACACCGGTGACGGCGTCGGTGGTGCCCGGCCCCGCGGTGACCACGGCGACGCCGGGCTTCCCGGTGATCCGGGCGTAGCCGTCGGCCGCGTGCGCGGCCACCTGCTCGTGCCGCACGTCCACCACGGCGATGCCCTCGTCCACGCAGCCGTCGTAGATGTCGATGATGTGGCCGCCGCAGAGCGTGAAGATCACGTCCACGCCCTCGGCCTTGAGCGCCTTGGCGACAAGGTGGCCGCCAGAGATGGTCGCGTCGGTCATAGATCGTCAACTCCTCGTGCTCAACGGGCCGTCCGGTTGCTCTGTAGATTGCATACCGTATGGAGTAGCCATATCGTTGCCCCAGTCGCGGCGGGCTGTCCAGAGGACGGACGAAAGTAATCCGACGCGCTATCAGCAGCCCTCAGGGCTCCGTGACTCACCACCAGAGGGCGGACGCACATGGACCTGTTCGAATATCAGGCGAAGGAGCTCTTCGCGAAGCACGGAGTCCCGGTACTGGACAGCGCGGTGATCGGGACGGCCGAGGAGGCGCGGGCGATCGCCGCCGGCTGGGGCGGCCGGGCCGTGGTCAAGGCGCAGGTCAAGGTCGGTGGCCGGGGTAAGGCCGGCGGCGTGAAGCTGGCCTCCGACCCGGACGACGCGGTGGCCGAGGCCGGCCAGATCCTGGGTATGGACATCAAGGGCCACACGGTCCACAAGGTGATGCTCGCCGAGACGGCCGACATCAAGGACGAGTACTACGTCTCGTTCCTGCTGGACCGGACCAACCGCACCTTCCTGGCGATGGCCTCGGTCGAGGGCGGCGTGGAGATCGAGGTCGTCGCGGTCGAGAATCCCGAGGCGCTGGCCAGGGTCGCGGTGGATCCGAACGAGGGCGTCACCGAGACCAAGGCCAGGGAGATCGTCGAGGCGGCGAAGTTCCCGGCCGACGTCGCGGACCAGATCGTCGAGGTGCTGAAGAGCCTGTGGAAGGTCTTCATCGCCGAGGACGCCCTGCTGGTCGAGGTGAACCCGCTGGTCAAGACCGGTGACGGCAAGATCGTCGCGCTTGACGGCAAGGTCTCCCTGGACGAGAACGCCGGCTTCCGCCAGCCCGGCCACCTGGCCTTCCGGGACTCGGCCGGCGCCGACCCGCTGGAGGCCAGGGCCGCGGCCAAGGGCCTGAACTACGTCAAGCTCGACGGCGGGGTCGGCATCATCGGCAACGGCGCGGGTCTGGTGATGAGCACCCTGGACGTGGTGGCCCGGGCCGGAGCCCGTCCGGCGAACTTCCTGGACATCGGCGGGGGCGCGTCCGCGCAGGTGATGGCGGACGGGCTGGACGTGATCCTCGGCGACCCGGATGTCCGGGCGGTGTTCGTCAATGTCTTCGGCGGCATCACCGCCTGCGACGCGGTGGCCGACGGCATCGTCCAGGCGCTGGCCTCGCTGCCGGCCCTGACCAAGCCGCTGGTGGTCCGACTGGACGGCAACAACGCCGAGTTGGGGCGGCGGATCCTGGCCGAGGCCGCGCTGCCGCTGGTCGAGCTGGTCGACTCCATGGACGCCGCGGCGGAACGTGCTGCCGCGCTCACCCTCGCTGCCCAGGTCTGAGAAGGGAACACCCACGATGGCCATCTGGCTCACCGAAGACAACAAGGTCCTGGTCCAGGGTATGACCGGGACCGAGGGCAGGAAGCACACGCTGCGGATGCTCGCCGCGGGTACGCAGGTCGTCGGCGGGGTCACCCCCGGCAAGGGCGGCCGTGACGTCGACCTGGGCGGCCGGGTACTGCCGGTGTTCGACAGCGTCGCCGAAGGGGTCGCCGCGACCGGCGCGGACACCACCGTGGTGTTCGTCCCGCCGCGCTTCGCCCGCGCGGCGGTGGTGGAGGCGGTCGACGCCGCGGTGCCGCTGGTGGTGGTGATCACCGAGGGCATCCCGGTCCACGACAGCGCCGCCTTCTGGGCGCACAGCCTGGCCCGGGGCGGCCGGACCAGGATCATCGGCCCCAACTGCCCCGGCATCATCAGCCCGGGGCGGGCCAACGCCGGGATCATCCCCTCCGACATCACCACGGCGGGGCGGATCGGCCTGGTCTCCAAGTCCGGCACGCTCACCTACCAGCTGATGTACGAGCTGCGCGACCTCGGCTTCTCCACCTGCGTCGGGATCGGCGGCGACCCGGTGATCGGGACCACCCACATCGACGCGCTGCACGACTTCGAGGACGACCCGGACACCGACGCGGTGATCCTGGTCGGCGAGATCGGCGGCGACGCCGAGGAGCGCGCCGCCGCCTACATCCGGTCCTTCGTCAGCAAGCCGGTGGTCGGTTATGTGGCCGGGTTCACCGCGCCCGAGGGGAAGACCATGGGCCATGCCGGGGCGATCGTCTCCGGCTCCTCCGGCACCGCCCAGGCCAAGGCCGAGGCGCTGGAGGCGGCGGGGGTGCGGGTCGGCCGCACCCCCTCGGAGACGGCCGGGCTGCTCCGGGCGGTCCTGGGCTGACCCGGTGTCAGCCGCCGGTGGCCGTCCGCTCGGCCACCGGCAACCGCCCGCTCCGCTGCACCCGTTCCACGCCGCTGTAGACGTTCATCGAGCTGCCGCGCAGGAAGCCGACCAGGGTCAGTCCGGTCTCGTTCGCCAGGTCCACCGCCAGTGAGCTGGGTGCGGACACCGCCGCGAGCGCCGGGATCCCGGCCATCACCGCCTTCTGCACCAGCTCGAACGAGGCCCGGCCGCTCACCATCAGCACGCTTCCGCGCAGCGGCAGCCGCCCGCTGCGCAGGGCGTCGCCGATCACCTTGTCCACCGCGTTGTGCCGGCCCACGTCCTCGCGCAGGCAGCGCAGTACCCCGTCCGGGTCGAACAGCCCGGCCGCGTGCAGCCCGCCGGTGCTGTCGAACACCCGCTGCGCCGCCCGCAGTTGCTCGGGCAGGGCGGACAGCAGCGCGGGCCGCACCCGCAGCGGGTCCTCGGCGACGGTCCAGGCGGCGGTGGTCCTGACCGCGTCCAGGCTGGCCTTTCCGCACAGGCCGCAGGAGGAGGTGGTGTAGAAGTTGCGCTCCAACGAGGCGTCGGGCGGTCGCACGCCCCGGGCCAGGGTGATGTCGACGACGTTGTAGCTGTTGCCGCCGTCGGAGGTCGCCCCGGCGCAGTAGCGGATCCCGGCGACCTCCGCGGCGGAGTGCAGCACCCCCTCGCTGACCAGGAAGCCGACGGCCAGGTCGAAGTCGTCGCCGGGGGTGCGCATGGTCACCGTGAGCGGACGCCCGCCCACCCTGATCTCCATCGGCTCCTCGGCCGCCAGGGTGTCGGGACGGTAGTCGGTCCCGTCGTCCCTGATCCGCAGCACCCGCCGCCGTACGGTGTTCCTCGCCATGCCTCAACTCCCGCTGCTCGTACGGGTGCTGGTGACCGTCGGGGCCGCCGGGAGCAGCCGCAGCAGTGGGCGCGGGCGCCGCGCCGCCCTGACCGCCAGGGCCGCCGCCAGCAGCACCGCCGCCGCGGTCCCGGTCCCGCCGGTCCCCGGAACGAACGCGGCCAGGGCGCAGCCCGCCGCGCCGCCGAACGCCTTGGCGGTGTAGAGCAGCGCAAACGCCCGCTGGCCGCCGTGCCGCCCGTAGAAGCCGCGCAGCAGCCCGACCAGGACCGGGTAGCAGCCGCCGGTCCCGCCACCGGCCAGCGCCGCGCAGCAGACGGCCGCCGCCGGACCGGCGCCGACCAGGCCGGGTTGGGCCAGCGCGCCCAGCAGCAGTGCGGTGGCGAGCACCGTCCCCCGGCCGAACCGTTCCGCCAGCGCTCCCACCGCGCCGCGTCCCAGGCCGCTGCCCGCCGCGAAGGCGGCGCAGGCCCAGAGCCCGACCGTGCCAGGACCGGCGGCGAGGTCGGCGGCCAGCCGTCCCAGGTCGAACAGCAGCGCGGCCGAGGTCAGCGCGGTGGCCGCGTACAGCAGCCGCCAGGTGCCGCTGCCGGCGCCCGGCCTGGGTTCGGCCTCCCACAGCGGTGGGCGGTTGTGGCGCAGACTGCGGTTGAGGTGCCGGTCCAGGGTCCACTGCCGGGGGTCGATGCCGGCCGGCCACCAGTGCTCGGGCGGGTCCCGCAGCAGCGCGCCGCAGCCCAGCGCGGCGAGCAGGCTCAGTCCGGCGACGCCGCCGAGCACCGGGGCGACGGCGGATCCGTGCAGGCCCAGCACCAGCAGCAGGAGCAGCGGCAGCACCGCCCCGTAGGCGTAGCCGCCGGTGGCGAACGCCACCGCGGCGGGCGCGCGTTCGGGGTACCAACGCGCGGCGGTCGCGGTGCAGCCGGCGTACACCAGCCCCGCACCGGTGCCGCCGAGCAGGCCGTAGCCGACCAGCAGGGCCGAACTGCCGCCCGCCCCGGCCGGATTCGCGGACTCGGCGACGGCCGCGGCGATCGCCAGCGCGCCCGCGCAGCAGCCCCCGCCGAGCAGCACAAGACCGCCGGGTTCGGCTTTCCGCCGGGCCCGCAGCAGGTGCGCCACGGGGACCGCGGCGGCCTGGCAGACCGTCCAGACGGCCAGCACCGCGAAGGTGCCGCGGGCTCCGTGCAGGGGGAGTGCGGTGAGGGCGAAGCCGTACTGGAGCACGCCCGCCCCCAGCATCGCGCCCCAGGCCAGCCACAGCACCAGCCGTCGGCCGCCGGGGCCGGGCAGTTCGCGGTCGGTCTCGCCGACGCGGTGCAGCCGGCCGTAGCAGTCCCTGACGTAGGTGACCGCCTGAGCCGTCCGTGGAGCTGTCTGTTGTCTCGTCAAGGGTCTTCCCCTCTCGGATAATTGCATACAGTATGGGTTATCCGAGGTATAGCACCGCAGCTGGACAAGGGGAAGCCGTGCGTCAGAGGGAGTCCAGTACCCGATCCGTTCCGGTCCGGCGCCAGGGCGCCGCCGTGCCCTGGGCCGAGGCCCGCATCATCGCCGGCACGGCGGTGCAGCCGCTCCCGGCCACCGAAGTGACGGTGGGTCAGGCGCTGGGGTCGACCCTCGCCGAGCCGCTGCACGCCCGCGCCGCCCTCCCGGTGCAGGACGTCTCCGCGATGGACGGCTACGCGGTGTCCGGCCCCGGCCCCTGGACCCTGCACGGCCGGATCCTGGCCGGCGACCGCCGCAGCTACCCGCCGGTCCTGCCCGGCACGGCGGTCGAGGTCGCCACCGGCGCGGCCCTGCCGCCCGGGGTGACCGCCGTGCTGCCGTACGAGGCCGCCCACCGGCGGGACGGCCTGCTGCGCGGCCCGGCCGTCCCCGGACGGCACGTCCGCCGCCGCGGGGAGGACTGCCGGCCCGGCCAACTGCTGCTCCCCGCAGGGACCCCGGTCACCCCGGCGGTGCTCGGGATCGCCGCCGCCACCGGCCATGACGCCCTGCCGGTACGGCTCCCGCCCTCGGTCGCCGCCGCGGTCACCGGCAGCGAGCTGAGCACCGCGGGGCTGCCGGGACCCGGCCGGGTCCGGGACGCGGTCGGGCCGATGCTGCCCGGCCTGGTCGACGCCCTCGGCGGAACCCTGGTCCGGCGCGACCTGCTGCCGGACGGCGCCGAGGTGCTGCGGGAGTGGCTCGGCGGCGCCACCGCCGATGTGCTGCTGCTCTCCGGCGCGACCTCGCGCGGCGCCGCCGACCACGCCCGCCCGGTCCTCGCCGCCCTCGGCGCGCGGATCCTGGTCCCCGGGGTGCGCTGCCGCCCGGGGCATCCGCAGTTCCTCGCGCTGCTCCCGGACGGCCGCTGCGCGGTCGGCCTCCCCGGAAACCCGTTCGCCGCGATGGCCGCGCTGCTGACCCTGCTCGGGCCGCTGCTCCAGGCCCTCGCCGCGGGCCGGCCGCGGCCGGTGCGCTACGCCCGGCTCGCCGTCGCCGTCCCGGCGCACCCGGTCGACACCCGGCTGGTCCCGGTCCGGCTCGCGCACGGCCGGGCCGCGCCGGTCGGCCACGACGCGCCGTCGCTGCTGCTCGGCGCGGCCCTGGCCGACGCGCTGGCGGTGGTCCCGCCGGGCGGCGGCGCGCCGGTCGGCGAGGTGGAACTCCTGCCGCTACCGGGTTAGCCCGGGCTCAGCGGCAGTTCGGCCGCCGCCGATGACGGTCCGTCAGAACCCCTACCGCTAGCGGCTGGGGTCCAGGACCAGCTTGCCGGTGGTGCGGCGGGCGCGCAGCTCCTCGTGGGCGCGGGCCGCCTGCGACAGCGGGTAGGCCTCGCCGACCAGCGGCGTCAGCTCGCCCGCGGCGACCATCCGGAACAGCTCCGCCATCGGCTCGGCGTGCAGCGCGGGATTGCCCACGCAGTGCATCAGCCAGAAGCCGACCACGGCGCTGGAGTGCGCCATCAGCGCCCCCGCGCTGATCGGCCGGGGCTCGGTCCTGGACGCCATCCCGTAGGCCACCAGCCGCCCGAAGGGCGCCAGCGCGGCGAGCGAGGCGTCGAAGACCGGGCCGCCGGTCATCTCCAGCACCAGGTCGACCTTGGCCCCGCCGTTCGCGTCGACGAGCCGCTGCTTCAGGCCCTCCGCCTCGGCCTCGACCGCCACGTCCGCGCCCAGCTCCAGCGCCAGGTCCCGCTTCTCCTTGCTGGACGCGGTGGCGATCACCCGGCCCGCGCCGAAGCGCTTGGCGAGCTGGACCGCGAGCGACCCGGTGCCGCCGGCCGCCGCGTGCACCACCACGGTCTCGCCGGGGGCCATCCGGCCCGAGGTGCGCAGCAGGTGCCAGGCGGTGAGGCCCTGCACCACCAGCGCCAGCGCCGCGCCGTCGGAGACCCCGTCGGGGACGTCCAGTGCCATGTTCTCCCAGGCCACGGCCTTCTCGGCATAGCCGCCTGTCGCGGTGAGGGCGACCACGCGGCGTCCGTCCGCGGTCCGGCCGACCACCTCGCCGCCGGGCACCATCGGCAGTGAGCTGCGGGAGAGGTAGGAGTCCTCGACCGCGTGGGTGTCCGCGAAGTTCACCCCGGCGGCGGCGACGTCGATCAGCAGCTGTCCGGGCTTGGCCACCGGATCGGGCAGTTCGACCGACCGCAGTACCTCGGGGCCGCCGAACTCGGTGATCTGGATCGCCCGCATGACCTGCTCCTTACCAGTGGGTAACACTTCGTCCTCTCAACATACCGGCTGGTATGTCGCGAGGGAGCCCGGCCTCTGTCAATGCAGGTTGACAGAAGCCCGCTGTCAACGTACGTTGACATCATGAACGAAGCGACGACTCTCGCGGAAGCGGCGGGCGGCCGGGACCCCAGGACCGGCCTCCGCGCGGTGGCAGCCCTGCGCCGGCTGCTGGAGACGCTGGAAGCGCTGCAGGTCCGCAGCGCCCGGGCGCAGGGCTGGTCCTGGCAGGAGATCGGGGCCGAACTCGGCGTCAGCAGGCAGGCCGTACACAAGAAGCACGGGGGGCGATGACCATGATGGAGAGATTCACCGCGACAGCGCGGCAGGCGGTCGTCGACGCGGTCGAGGCCGCACGGGCCGACCGGGCCGCCCTGGTGGGGGAGGAGCACCTGCTGGCCGGGCTGCTCGCGCAGGCCGACAGCACCGCGGTGCGGCTGCTGGCCGCGTCGGGGCTCGGCCCCGACCAGCACCCGGCGCTGCTGCGGGAATGCCGCGACTACCGCCGCCGCGGCGGCATCGGCCGGGCCGAGGCGGAGGCGCTGCGCGGGCTCGGCATCGAGGTGGACGAGATCATCGACCGGGTCGAGGAGATCTGGGGCGAGGGCGCCCTGCTGGCGCCGGCGGTGCCGGAGTCCGGCGGCCGGCGGGGGCGCAAGCGGGTCCTCGGCAGTCACCTGCCCTGGCGGCCGGAGGCGAAGAAGGCGCTGGAGACCTCGCTGCGGCAGGCCCTCGACCTGCGCAGCAAGGCCATCGGCAGCGAGCACCTGCTGCTCGGCCTGCTGGTCAGCCCGGGTGCGGTCAAGGAGGTGCTGACCGCGCGCGGGGTCACCTCGCTGCACATCAGGTCGCTGCTCGCCAAGGGTCAGCAGGGCTGAGGCTCCGGGCACGCCGCAGCCCCGGACCCTCGCCGTGGGTCCGGGACTGCGGTCCCCGGTGCGCGAGGCGCGCCGGGGAGTCCGGGCGGCACACCGTCCAGCGGCGCCCGGAGCTCAGGGGGGTGCGGGGTGGATCAGGAGCGGGACGCCAGCTCCTTGGCCGCGTCGGCCGCGGCCTTGGCGATCCGGTCCTCGTTCACCGTGGTGAGGTGGCCGTTCTCGACCACCGGGCGGCCGTTGACCAGCAGCAGCGACAGCGGCGGAAGCGCGCCGAAGGTCAGCGCGGCGACCGGGTCGGCGATCGAGGAGTGCATGATCCCGTCGACCTTCCACAGCGCCAGGTCGGCCAGCTTGCCGACCTCGATCGAGCCGATCTGGTCCTGCCGGCCGAGCACCCGGGCGCCGCCCATGGTGCCGAGCCGCAGCGCCTGACGGCCGGTCAGCGCGTCCGGGCGGCCGTGCAGCCGGTTGATCAGCAGCGCGTTGCGCAGCTCGGTGCCCAGCTCGCCGGACTCGTTGGAGGCGGTGCCGTCCACGCCCAGGCCGACCGGGACGCCGGCCTTCAGCATGTCCGGCACCCGGGCGATGCCCGCCGCGAGCCGGGCGTTGGAGGACGGGCAGTGCGCCACCCCGGTGCCGGTCTCGGCGAACTTGGCGATGTCGGAGTCGTTCATGTGGACGCAGTGCGCCATCCACACGTCCTCGCCGAGCCAGCCGGTGCTCTCGAAGTAGTCGGTCGGGCCCATCCCGAACAGCTCCTTGCAGAACTGCTCCTCCTCGGCCGTCTCCGAGCCGTGGGTGTGCAGCCGTACGCCCTTGCGGCGGGCGAGCACCGCGGCCTCGCGCATCAGCTCGGTGCTCACCGAGAACGGGGAGCAGGGCGCGATGGCGATGTGCAGCATCGAGTCGAAGGAGGCGTCGTGGTAGCGGTCCACCGCCTCCTCCGAGGCGATCAGGATGTCCTCGGTCTTCTCCACCGCGTGGTCCGGCGGCAGGCCGCCGTCCTTCTTGCTGCGGTCCATCGAGCCGCGCAGCGCGGTGAAGCGCATGCCCAGCTCCTGCACCGCCTCGATCTCGGCGCCGAGGATGTCGCCGCCACCCCGCGGGAACACGTAGTGGTGGTCGCTGGCCGTGGTACAGCCGGACTTCAGCAGTGCGGCGGCCGAGCCCTGCGCGGCGGCGTGGACGAGCTTGGCGTCGATCCGGGCCCAGGTCGGGTAGAGCGCCACCAGCCAGTCGAACAGGATGTTGTCCTGCGCCAGACCGCGGGTGATCCACTGGTAGAAGTGGTGGTGGGTGTTCACCAGACCCGGCGTGACCAGGTGCCCCTCGGCGTTGATCCGGCGGGTGACGCCCTGCAGCCACTGCGGGGCGGGGCCTTCGCCGACCGACTCGATCCGGTTGCCGGCGATCACCACATGGCCGCGGCTGTACTCGTTCTCGGCGGCGTCCACGGTGGCGATGGCCGCGTTCTCGATGACGATGCGCTCGTCAGCGGACGGGGGGAGGTTGCTCATGGGATTCAGCTCCTCGACGGTAGCGGTTTGGGGAAACCGCCGTCTGTGGAGCTGCCCAGGGCGGGACGGCGGGAGAATCCCTGGGGCCAGTCTTAGCCTAAGAAGGCTCAGTCTTAGCGGAGCATCATGCCACGGGAATGACCGGCACGACACCTTCGCGGTGAACCGTTCCCTCAATGAGACCGTACGGCCGGTCGGCCGCGAAGTAGACCTCGTTGTTGTTCTTCAGGCCGAAGGGCTCCAGGTCCACCAGGAAGTGGTGCTTGTTCGGCAGTTCGAGCCGGACCTCGTCGATCTCGGCGCGGTTGTTCAGCACCCGGCTGCCCATCGCGTGCAGGGTCTGCTGCAGCGAGTAGGAGTAGGTCTCGGCGAACGCCTCCAGCAGGTGCCGGCGTACGTGGGTGTACGAGCGCTCCCAGTTGGGCTGGGTCTCCTCGCCGCTCCAGGAGTGCGCCCAGCGGGCGGTCACCTGGGTGGCCAGGATCCGGTCGTACGCCTCCTTGAGGGTGGTGTACTTGTCCTTGATGTAGCCCCAGAACTCCGAGTTGGTGGAGTTCATCACGGTCAGCTCCTTGAGGCCGGTGATGACCTCGAAGCGGCTGCCGTCATAGGTGATCTGCGCGGTGCGGATCTCGCCGCCGTTGCGGACGAAGGAGTGGCCGACCTCCTCGGACCCTATGAACCTGGCCGAGCTGTCCGGGGTGCGGATCCGGTCCCAGGTGTACTCCTCGATCCGGATCCGGGCCCGGTGGATCGGCTCGTTGTTGTCCACGAAGTGGCGCGCGAGGTGGATGCCGAACGCCTCCGCCGACTCGATGCCGTGCTCCTTGGCGAACGCGTACACCGTGTTCTTGGTGGTGTCGGTCGGCAGGCAGTTGGCGTTGGAGCCGGTGAGGTGGACGTCGTCCAGGTCGCCGGAGAGCGCGACCGAGACGTTCAGGTCCTTGATCTCGTGGCGGGTGGAGTCACGGTAGATGCGGACGACACGGGTCTCCGCCTTTCCGTACTGGTTCTGGCCAAGAACGTGAGCCATGGGTTCTCTAGCTTCCTCGGTAGACGGAGTACCCGAACGGGTTCAGCAGCAGGGGTACGTGGTAGTGGGCCTGGGCCGGGTCCACGTCGAAGACGATGGACACCTCGGGGAAGAACGGGCCCTCGGTGGTGAAGGTCAGCCGCAGCACGGTGCCCGCGGCGCTGTCGGGCACCGGCAGGTCCTTGCAGCGGCCGTCGGCGTCGGTCTTGGAACTGCCGAGGACGGTCCAGCCGCCCGTGGCCTGCCGCTGGGCCAGTTCGACCGGGACGCCCTCGGCGGGGCGGCCGGTGCTGGTGTTCAGCACATGGGTGGAGATGGAGGTCATGATGCTCCGTCAGTCCTCGTTCAGAAGGCGGTCGATCCGGATGTCGTTGATCTTCCGCAGCTCGCCGCGGACGATCTCCTGCTCGGTGCGCGGATCGTTGCCGATACGGCCGCGGAGCGCTTCGAGCATGGTCTCCGCGGTGCGCCCGGTGGCGCAGATCAGGAAGACATGGCCGAACCTGGCCTCGTAGTCGGCGTTCGCCTGCTGGAGTTCGTCCAGCAGGGCGTCGTCCGCGCCATGGACGCCGGACTGCTCGCGCTGGGAGGTGGCGTCCCCGGCCTTGGGCTGCCCGATCCGGGCGTGGCCGGCCATCGCGTCGGCCAGGTCGGCCGGGCCGAGCCCGGCCATCGCGTCGGCGTTGGCGCTGTGCACGGCGTCGTCGTCGGCCCAGGGGCGGGCGGAGCGGAGCAGCTTCGCCCAGGCGGGGGAGCTGCAGATCTCGACGAGCCGGGCGTCGAGGTCCGCGTCGCCCAGGGCGTTGAGCCGGGCGAGCGCGGTGGTAGAGCGTGCCACGAATGACCTCCTACGAGGGGGTGTCATCCAAAAGCTAGGCCCAGCACTCCATCACGTCAACAGTTTGTTGAACTTTAGGAGTCCTTGCTGCTCGCCTGCTGCCGGTTCAGGTAGTTGTACACGGTGAACCGGCTGACGCCGAGCGCCGCCGCGACCGTCTCCACCCCGTGCCGGATGGTGAACGCGCCGCGCTCCTCCAACTGGGCCACCACCCGCTGCTTGCTCGCCCGGTCCAGCTCGCTCAGCTCGCCGCCGCCGAACTGCCGGCGGACCTCCCCGAGCAGCCGGTCCATGGCGCTCTCCATGCCGGGCAGCCGGACCGCCACGGCCGGCTGGTCGTCCCACTCCAGCAGTACATCGTCCGGGCGGGCGTCGGCCGGGGCGACGGCGCTGGCGCCCACCGCGTCCAGCAGCGGCTTGATGGCGTGGGCCAGCGGGTGCAGCGGGTCCGCGTGCGGGTCGGAATGCTCGACGGCGGTCATCCGGCCTCCTCCTGGTCCGCTATCGGTCGGCCGTCCTCGCCCAGGGCGCTCACCTGGACCGAGATCCGGGTCGCGCCGTTGGCGAGGGCGTCCTCGAGCAGCCGCGCGACCGCGGCCAGGGCGTCGGCGGCCATGCCCTCGGCGCTGGTCCCGAACGGGCCGACGTCGACCGTCAGTCCGGCCTGGTCCACCGCGCGGCGGGCGGCCTTGGCATGGTCGGGGAAGCCGTCGAGTGCAAACGGCTCTGTCGTGAACTCCACCTTCAATCGCACGCGCGCAGCGTATCCGACGGCGGGGCGGCGGGCTCGTCCAACTTCAACAAAATGTTGCGGGCGCTCTTGACAGGCCAATGGGCCGTCATGTCATAGTTCCATCAAGCAGAAACTTGCTTCCGCATTGTGGAATTGGATGGGTGACCGCATGACCGCCGCCGCAGCACGCAACTGGCTCGACCAGCGCTGGACCGTGAACCTCTCGATCCTCTTCACCGAGCTGCCGCTGCTCGAACGCCCCGCCGCGGCGGCCGCGGCCGGCTTCGACGCCGCCGAGCTGTGGTGGACCCTGGACGGACCCACCCCGCCCGACCGCGAGCTCGACGCCCTGCGCCGCGCCTTCACCGACGCCGGCGTCCAGCTCACCGGGCTCAACTTCGACGCCGGGAACATGGCGGCGGGCTCCAAGGGGCTGCTGTCGCGCCCGGCCGAGTCCCAGCAGTTCCGCGACAACATCGCGGTCGCCGTCGGCCTGGCCGACTCGCTCGGCTGCAAGGCGCTGAACGCGCTCTACGGCAACCGGGTCGAGGGCCTGGACGTACGGGTGCAGGACGAGCTGGCGCTCGAGAACCTGGCGCTGGCGGCCCACGCCACCCACGGCATCGGCGCGGTCCTGCTGGTCGAGGCGCTGAACGCGCCGGAGGCGCCACTGTACGGGCTGCTGTCCAGCAAGGACGCGGTCGCGGTGGTGGACCGGGTGAACGCGGTGACCGGCCTCGGCAACACCTACTTCCTCTGCGACCTCTACCACCTGGCGCGGAACGGCGAGGACCTGGCGGCGGTCATCGAGACCCACGCGGACCGGATCGGGCATGTGCAGATCGCGGACGCGCCGGCCCGGAACCAGCCGGGGACCGGGGAGCTCGATTTCGCGGACCTGACGGGTCGACTGGACGCGGTCGGCTACACCGGGCGGATCGGTCTTGAGTACAAGCCGGAGGCGGGGGTCGCGAGTGTCGACAGCCTTGAGTGGCTGCCCCGTGAGTTCCGCAGCAGCAGCCGGGGCTAGTTCCCCGCGCCCCTGAGGGGCTGCAACTACTTCGTTTGCCTTGATTGAGGAGTTACGGCATGAGCGCTTCGCGCAAGATCGCGTTTATCGGTCTCGGGATCATGGGCAGCCCGATGGCTGCCAACCTGGTCCGGGCAGGACACACCGTCACCGGCTACAACCTGACCCAGGACGCCATCGACAAGCTGGTCGCCGACGGCGGCCTCGCCGCCGGGAGCATCGCCGAGGCCGTGGCCGACGCCGAGGTGGTCATCACCATGGTCCCGGCCGACCCGCAGGTCGAGCAGGCGATCCTGGGCGAGGGCGGGGTGCTGGAGAGCGCCAAGCCCGGCACGCTGGTGATCGACATGAGCAGCATCACCCCGCAGACCTCGATCAAGGTCGCCGCCGCCGCCCAGGAGAAGGGGATCCGCACCCTGGACGCCCCGGTCTCCGGTGGCGAGGCCGGGGCGATCGAGGCCGTGCTGTCCATCATGGTCGGCGGTGGCGCCGAGGACTTCGCCGAGGCCAAGCCGCTGTTCGACGCGCTGGGCACCACGGTCATCCACGTCGGCCCGGCCGGTGCCGGACAGACCGTCAAGGCGGCCAACCAGCTGATCGTCGCGGTGAACATCCAGGTGGTGGCCGAGGCCGTGGTGTTCCTGGAGAACGCCGGCGTCGACCTCCCGGCCGCGCTGGACGTGCTCGCCGGCGGCCTGGCCGGTTCCACCGTGCTGAACCGCAAGAAGGCCAACATGGTCGACCGCCAGTTCGCCCCGGGCTTTCGGATCGACCTGCACCACAAAGACATGGGCATCGTCACCGCCGCCGCCCGGGCCGTCGAGGCCCCGCTGCCGGTCGGCTCGCTGGTCGCCCAGCTGGTCGCCTCGGCCCGCGCCAACGGCGACGGCTCGTTGGACCACTCGGCACTGCTGCGCGGCGTCGAGCGCCTCGCCGGACGGAAGGTCAACTGACATGGCACGTATGACCGCAGCCCAGGCGGCCGTTGAGATCCTCAAGGCCGAGGGCGTCACCCACCTGTTCGGCCTGCCGGGCGCCGCGATCAACCCGTTCTACTCCGCGATGCGGACCAACGGCGGGCTGACCCACATCCTGGCCCGGCACGTCGAAGGCGCCTCGCACATGGCGGAGGGCTACACCCGCGCCAAGGCCGGCAACATCGGCGTCTGCATCGGCACCAGCGGCCCGGCCGGGACCGACATGATCACCGGCCTCTACTCGGCCAGCGCGGACTCGATCCCGATCCTGTGCATCACCGGCCAGGCGCCGGTGGCGAAGCTGCACAAGGAGGACTTCCAGGCGGTCGACATCACCTCGATCGCCAAGCCGCTGACCAAGATGGCGATGACCGTGCTGGAGCCGGCCCAGGTGCCGGGCGCGTTCCAGCAGGCGTTCCACCTGATGCGCTCGGGCCGTCCGGGACCGGTGCTGATCGACCTGCCGATCGACGTCCAGATGGCCGAGATCGAGTTCGACATCGAGACGTACCAGCCGCTGCCGGTCTACAAGCCGTCGGCCTCGCGGGCGCAGATCGAGAAGGCGCTCGACCTACTGGCCGCGTCCGAGAAGCCGCTGATCATCGCGGGCGGCGGGGTCATCAACGCCGACGCCGCGGACCTGCTGGTGGAGTTCGCCGAGCTGACCGGCGTGCCGGTGGTCCCCACCCTGATGGGCTGGGGCAGCATCCCGGACGACCACGAGCTGGCGGCCGGCATGGTCGGCCTGCAGACCTCGCACCGCTACGGCAACGCGACCATGCTGGAGTCGGACTTCGTCCTCGGCATCGGCAACCGCTGGGCCAACCGCCACACCGGCAACACCCTCGACGCCTACACGGCCGGACGCACCTTCGTCCACGTCGACATCGAGCCGACCCAGATCGGCCGGGTCTTCGCCCCCGACTACGGGATCGTCTCGGACGCCAGGGCCGCGCTGGAACTGTTCGTCGAGGTGGCCCGGGAGCGCAAGGCGGCCGGCCTGCTCGCGGACCGCGGCGCCTGGGCGGCGAGCTGCCAGGAGCGCAAGGGCCGGCTGCTGCGCAAGACCGACTTCGACAACGTCCCGATCAAGCCGCAGCGGGTCTACCAGGAGATGAACCAGGCCTTCGGCCGGGACACCCGGTACGTCACCACCATCGGCCTGTCGCAGATCCAGGCCGCGCAGATGCTGCACGTCTACGGGCCGCGCAACTGGATCAACGCCGGTCAGGCGGGCCCGCTGGGCTGGACCCTGCCGGCCGCGCTGGGTGTCGCCACGGCGGACCCGGACGGCACCGTGGTCGCCCTCTCCGGCGACTACGACTTCCAGTTCATGATCGAGGAACTGGCCGTCGGCGCGCAGTTCAACATCCCCTACGTCCACGTCGTGGTGAACAACGCCTACCTGGGCCTGATCCGCCAGGCGCAGCGGGCCTTCGACATGGACTACCACGTCCAGCTCTCGTTCGAGAACGTCAACGCCCCCGAGCTCAACGGCTACGGCGTGGACCACGTCAAGGTGGCCGAGGGCCTGGGCTGCAAGGCGATCCGGGTCTTCGACCCGAACGAGCTGGGCGCGGCCTTCGAGCAGGCCAAGAAGCTCGCGGCGGAGTTCCGGGTCCCGGTGATCGTCGAGGTCATCCTGGAGCGGGTCACCAATGTCTCGATGTCGGGCGCCGGCATCGACGCGGTGAACGAGTGGGAGCCGGTCGCCGCGCAGGCGTCGGACGCCCCCAGCGCGCTGCTCAACACCCTGGCCTGACGGCCGACACAGCTCCTCCCTGCGGCGGCAGATCCTTCCGGTCGTGCCCGCCGCCGCAGGGAGGTACCAAGGTCGCGCTGAGCGCGGCTCCACAAACTTCCTCCCGGCGGTGTGACCCCATCCCGATGATGGGAAGATCCGGTCGTGCCCGCATCGCCGGGAGGGACACCTGTTCAGAGCCACACGACGTAGGGAAGACGCGATGACGCAGCAGCACACGACCGGTCATGTGGTCATCGCCCCTGACAAGTTCAAGGGCAGCCTCACCGCCGCCGAGGCCGCCGCCCGGATCGCGGCCGGCATCCTCCGCGCAGCGCCGGGCACCGACGTCCGGCTGCTCCCGGTCGCCGACGGCGGCGAGGGCACCGTGCTGGCCGCGCTGGCGGCCGGCTTCACCCGGGTGGAGACCACCGTCGACGGTCCGACCGGCGATCCGGTGCAGGCCGCCATCGCGGTCAAGGACGGCACCGCCGTGGTGGAAGCAGCGCAGGCCAGCGGCCTGACCCTGCTCCCCGGCGGGGTCAAGGCAGCGCTGACGGCGGGCAGCTACGGCACCGGCCAACTGATCGCCCGGGCGCTGGAGTTGGGCTGCACCAGGATCGTGCTCGGCCTCGGCGGGGTCGCCTGCACCGACGGCGGGGCCGGGATGGCCCAGGCCCTCGGCGCGACCCTGCGCGACGCCGACGGCACCGAGCTCGCCCCCGGCGGAGCCGCCCTGCGCCGGCTGGACCGGCTCGACCTGGGGACGCTCCCGGCCACCCTCGCCGGGGTCGAGGTGGTGATCGCCAGCGATGTCGACAACCCGCTGCTCGGCGCCCGCGGCGCCGCCGCCGTCTACGGCCCGCAGAAGGGCGCGAGCCCGGCGGACGTGGCCGAGCTGGACGCAGCGCTGGAGCACTGGGCCGACGCGGTCGCCAAGCTGACCGGTTCCGACCTGCGGGAGACCCCCGGGGCGGGCGCGGCCGGCGGCCTCGGCTTCGGCGCGCTGGCGCTGCTGGGGGCCCGGGTGCAACCGGGGATCGAGCTGCTGCTCGGCCTCCTCGGGTTCGACCGGGCGGTGCGGGGAGCCCGCCTGGTCGTCACCGGTGAGGGCTGCCTGGACGTGCAGACACTGCACGGCAAGGCCCCCGCCGGGGTCGCCGCGGCGGCCACCGGAGCGGGGGTTCCGGTAGCCGCCGTGGCCGGCCGACTGGAACTGGACGAGCCCGGCTGGCGCGGGGCCGGCTTCGCTGCCGCCTACGCCCTGGAGCTGCTGGCGGGCCCGGACGCGGAGCCGGGCGCGAGCCTCACCCGGGCCGGAGAGCTCGCCGAGCTGGCGGGCGAACGGCTCGCCGAGCAGTTCCTGCGGCCGTGAGCACGGCAGCGAAGCAAACGTTGACGTTTTGTTGAAGGCGGCCTTAGGCTCGCCCTGTCCGAACCGCCCGGTTGTTCCGGTCGCAGCGCACCGCCTGCGGCTTTCCCAGCCGCACCAGCCCGGAGGTTTTGTTGACCGCCCCGTCCTACACCGTGTTCCGCTCCCGGAGCGCCGTCCTCCCGGACGGCTCGCGTGCCGCCGACGTGGTGGTCAGGGACGGGAAGATCGCCGAGGTGCTGCCCCACGGGGCCGCGACCGGGGGCGAGCTGGTCGACCTCGGCGACCTGGCGCTGCTGCCCGGCCTGGTCGACAGCCACGTCCATGTGAACGAGCCGGGCCGGACCGAGTGGGAGGGCTTCGCCACCGCCACCCGCGCCGCCGCGGCGGGCGGGGTCACCACGGTGATCGACATGCCGCTGAACTCCATCCCGCCGACCACCACGCTGCACGGCCTGGACGCCAAGCGGAAGGCCGCCGAAGGCCGGATCTTCGTCGACGTCGGGCTGTGGGGCGGCGCGATCCCCGGCAACACCGGTGACCTGGAACCGCTGCACCGGGCCGGGGTCTTCGGCTTCAAGAGCTTCCTCGCCCCCTCCGGGGTGGACGAGTTCCCGCATCTGACGGGTGATCAACTTGAGCAGGCGCTGACCGAACTGGCCCGGATCGACGCCCTGGCGATCATCCACGCCGAGGACCCCGCCGTCCTCGACGCCGCGCCCCAGCAGCCGGGCCCGCACTACGCCGACTTCCTCGCCTCCCGTCCCGACGACGCCGAGGCCACCGCGGTGGCCGGGCTGCTGGAGACCGCCCGCAGGACCGGCGCCCGGGTGCACATCCTGCATGTCTCCTCGGCCGCCGTACTGCCGCTGCTGCGGCAGGCCCGGGCCGACGGCGTCCAGGTCACCGCCGAGACCTGCCCGCACTACCTCACCCTCGCCGCCGAGCAGGTCCCGGACGGCGACACCGCGTTCAAGTGCTGCCCGCCGATCCGCGACGAGACCAACCGTGACCTGCTCTGGCAGGCCCTGGCCGACGGCGAGTTCATCGCCGTGGTCTCGGACCACTCGCCGTCCACGCCGGACCTCAAGCACCTGGCCCGCTACGGCGGCGACGGCGACTTCGCCGCCGCCTGGGGCGGCATCGCCTCGCTGCAGCTCGGCCTGCCCGCGATCTGGACCGAGGCCCGCGCCCGCGGCTTCGCCCTCACCGACGTGGTCCGCTGGATGAGCGCCGGGCCTGCGTCCCTGGCCGGCCTCTGTACGAAGGGCGCCATCGCGCCCGGCATGGACGCCGACCTGGTCGCCTTCGACCCCGACGCCGATTTCACCGTCGACCCCGAGGGCCTGCACCACCGCAACCCCGTCACCCCTTACGCAGGCCGCACGCTGACCGGCGCTGTCCGCACCACCTGGCTTCGCGGCCGGGTCGTGAACGTTGACGCTGACGCCCAGCCGCTCGGCCGCCTGATCGTCCGAGGAGAAGCATGACCGACACCACGAGCCACGCCGCCTTCACCGAGCTGGTCAACCTCGCCGCCCGCACCCTCGGCGCCGGCGTGGTTGCCGCCAACGACGAGCTGTTCGCCGAGAAGGAGAACCTGATCGTCGCGGCCCCCGCCGAGTTCCGGCCGCACACCTTCGGGCACAAGGGCCAGATCATGGACGGCTGGGAGACCCGCCGCCGCCGCGGCGCCGGCATCGACGAGCCGCACCCCACCGACAACGACCACGACTGGGCGATCGTCCGGCTCGGGGTGCCGGGCGTGGTACGCGGCGTGGTGGTCGACACCGCCCACTTCACCGGCAACTACCCGGAGACCGCCTCGATCGAGGCCGCGTCCGTCCCCGGCACCCCCTCGCCCGAGGAGCTCGCCGCCGCCGAGTGGACCGAACTGGTCCCGCGCAGCGCGCTCAAGGGCGACACCGCCCATGAGTTCCCGGTCCAGGTCGAGCAGCGCTTCACCCACGTCCGGCTGAACATCTGGCCGGACGGCGGGGTGGCCCGGCTGCGGGTCCACGGCGAGGTCGTCGCCGACCCGCGCGACCTGGACGGGCTCACCTTCGACCTGGCCGCCCAGGAGTTCGGCGGCGTCGCCACCGGCGCGTCCGACCGCTACTTCTCCTCGCCGCACAACCTCAACTCGCTCGGCCGCGCCGCGGTCATGGGGGAGGGCTGGGAGACCCGGCGCCGCCGCAACAAGGACAACGACTGGGTCGAGCTGGACCTCGCGGGCACCGGCGAGGTGCTGGCGGTCGAGGTCGACACCACCCACTTCGTCGCCAACTGCCCCGGCTGGGCCTCGGTCTCGGGCCGCGACGAGGCAGGGGAGTGGTTCGACCTGCTGCCGCGCACCCGGCTGCAGCCCGACACCCGGCACCGGCTGCGGGTCGTCCCGCAGCGCCCGGTCACCGCGGCCCGGCTCAATGTCTTCCCGGACGGCGGGGTGGCCCGGCTGCGGCTCACCGGACGGCTCACCGAGTCCGGCCGGGCGGCGCTGGCGCTGCGCTGGCTGAACCTGGTCCCGGCCGCGGAGGCTGCGCAGGCTCTGGCCGAGGCCGGGCTCTCCGAGCCTGAGGCAGCGTCAGTGACCGCTGCCCGCCCGTTCGCTGACGCTGCGTCAGCGCATGCGGCAGTGGACGCGCTGCAGCCGCAGGACACCCCCGACGGCAAGGACACCACCCGCCGCGGGGCCGCGATCTGGCGGCTGCTGGGCGTCTGAGACGACGGCCCGCCCAGCAGCTGCCTCCCAAAAACTACTAGTCAATTTTCACCTTCGAGCCACCACCGAGGTACCGCCATGTCGAAAATCCTGACCACTGAGTCCGGCGCACCGGTCGCCGACAACCAGAACTCCGCGCAGGCGGGCCTCGGCGGCCCGGTCCTGATCCAGGACCAGCAGCTGATCGAGAAGCTCGCCCGGTTCAACCGCGAGCGCATCCCGGAGCGCGTGGTGCACGCCCGCGGCTCCGGCGCCTACGGCTACTTCGAGGTGACCGACGACGTCACCCCGTACACCCGGGCCGACTTCCTGGACAGCGTCGGCAAGCGCACGGACGTGTTCCTGCGCTTCTCCACCGTCGCCGGGAACCTCGGTTCCAACGACGCGGTGCGCGACCCCCGCGGCTTCGCGCTGAAGTTCTACACCGAGGAGGGCAACTACGACCTCGTCGGCAACAACACCCCGGTGTTCTTCATCAAGGACCCGATCAAGTTCCCCGACTTCATCCACTCCCAGAAGCGCGACCCGTTCACGGGCTTCCAGGAGGCGGACAACGTCTGGGACTACTGGTCCTACTCGCCCGAGTCCCTCCACCAGATCACCTGGCTGTTCGGCGACCGCGGCATCCCGGCCTCCTACCGCCACATGAACGGCTACGGCTCGCACACCTACCAGTGGGTCGCCGCCGACGGCGCCGCGTACTGGGTGAAGTACCACTTCAAGACCAACCAGGGGATCCGCAGCCTGGACGCCGGCCAGGCCGCCGAGCTGGTCGGCCAGGACGCCGACAGCCACCAGCGCGACCTGCACCAGGCCATCGAGCGCGGGGTGTTCCCGTCCTGGACCGTGTATGTGCAGCTGATGCCGGTGGCCGAGGCCGCCGACTACCGCTTCAACCCGTTCGACCTGACCAAGGTGTGGCCGCACGCGGACTACCCGCTGCAGAAGGTCGGCCGGCTGGTGCTGAACCGCAACCCGGAGAACGTCTTCGCCGAGGTCGAGCAGGCCGCCTTCTCGCCCAACAACTTCGTGCCCGGCATCGGCCCGTCGCCCGACAAGATGCTCCAGGGCCGGCTGTTCGCCTACGCGGACGCGCACCGCTACCGGCTGGGCGTCAACCACACCCAGCTCGCGGTCAACGCCCCCAAGGCCACCACCGCGCAGAACTACGGCCGGGACGGCCTCGGCGCGGTCAACCCGGCCGGCCGGGCCAAGAACTACGAGCCCAACTCCTACGACGGGCCGCGGCAGACCGACCGGGCGCTGGCCGCCCCCACCGCGGTCCAGGGCTGGACCGGCGCCCATGCCGCCGAGGCGCACGCCAAGGACGACGACTTCTTCCAGGCCGGTGAGCTCTACCGGCTGATGTCGGCGGCCGAGCAGGACCGTCTGATCGCCAACCTGGCCGGCTCCATCGGCTCGGTCGGCCGGGACGACGTGGTCGAGCGGGTCCTCCCGTTCTTCCACGCCGCCGACGCGGACTACGGCCGTCGGCTGCAGGCGGCCGTTGAGGCGATCCGCAACGCCGACCAGGCGTAGCGGAGCGGTACCGAGAACAGGACCAGCGGGCCCCCGGCGCAGTGTCGCGCCGGGGGCCCGCTCTGTTTGGCCCATTCCGGTAGCCACACGACTTCCCAGGGTGAAGAGTGGTTCCAGGGGGACCGTCCGCACGCTTCGACCCCGGAGGCTCGCACCGATGCCTGAAATCACCGCTCCCTACACCGCCGGCACTCCTTGTTGGGTCGACCTGATGGTCCCCGACCAGCAGGCCGCCCTCGACTTCTACCGCGATCTCCTCGGCTGGCAGGGCGAGCCCGGGGATCCCGAGACCGGCGGCTACGCCGTCTGCACCTTCCGCGGCCTCCCGGTGGCGGGGATCGGCCCGACCATGGACCCGTCCACGCCCACCGTCTGGACCACCTACCTCTCCAGTGACGACGCCGACGCCACCATGGCGAAGATCGGCAAGGCCGGCGGCCAGGTGATGATGCCGCCGATGGACGTGATGACCCTCGGCCGGATGGCCGTCGCGGTGGACCCGTCCGGCGCGGTCTTCGGCGTCTGGGAGCACAAGGACTTCATCGGCGCCCAACTGGTCAACGAGCCCGGCGCGCTGGCCTGGAACGAGTGCAACTCCAGCGACACGGCCGCGGCCGGCGCCTTCTACAGCGCGGCCTTCGGCGTCGGCGTCGAGGAGATGCCCGGCGAGATGGAGTACAAGACCTTCCAGATCGGCGGGCGGCCGGTCGGCGGCCTCAACAAGCTGACCGACCCGCCGTTCCCGGCCGGGACGCCCTCGCACTGGATGACCTACTTCTGCGTGGACGACACCGACAGCACGGTCGACGCCGCCGTCAAGCGCAACGCCGACGTGCTGATGCCCCCGGCGGACACGCCCTTCGGCCGGATGGCTGCGCTGCGCGACCCCTGGGGCGCGGTCTTCTCGATCATCGAGTCCACCGACAACCCGGCCTGATCCCAGGCCCGCACACAGCCGCACGCACGCCCGCGAGGCCGTTCCCAGGCCCCGCGGGCGGTGCCGGCATGGGCATAATCGTGCCATGGTTGATCAAGGAAGTACCGCGGAACGGATACGCCCGGCCGGCACCGGCTGGGCGCTGCGCACAGTGCAGCCGGCCGACGTCGAGCCGCTGGTGGAGCTGCGTGCGACAGTGATGCGCGCGGACCTGGTGCGGCTGGGACGCTTCGACGAGCACCGGGTCAGGCAGCGGCTGCGGGACTCGCTCTCGCCGGAGTACACCTCGGTGATCGAGGTCGACGGCGAACTGGCCGGCTGCGTCACGGTGCGGCCCGTTGGGGACGGCCTGTGGCTGGAGCACTTCTATCTCGCGCCGCGGCACCAGGGCCGGGGCCTGGGCGCGGCCGTGCTGCGCGCCCTGCTCGCCGAGGCCGATGCCGAGGATCTGAACGTGCGCCTGGACGTGGTGCAGGGCAGTGCCGCCCGCCGCCTCTACGAGCGCCACGGCTTCACGGTGGAGGGCGAGGACCCGATCGACGTCCGCATGGTGCGCCTGCCGGGAGCCTGCTGAGCCACCCGGTGCACCCGCCGGTCAGGCTATCCGGCGCGGGAGGTCCTCGGCGCGGATCGGGTGGTCGTGGTGGATCGGGCCGCCGTGGGCGCTCAGCGGGAGGCAGGTGCCGCCGCGGCGGTGGGCGGTGATCTCGGCGGCGACGGCGACGGCGGTCTCCTCCGGGGTGCGGGCGCCGAGGTCCAGGCCGATCGGGGAGCGCAGTCGGGCCAGCTCCACCTCGGTCAGGCCGGCCTCGCGCAGCCGGTCCAGGCGTTCCTGGTGGGTGCGGCGGGAGCCCATGGCGCCGACGAAGCCGAGCGGCATCCGCAGGGCGCGTTCCAGCAGCGGGAGGTCGAACTTGGCGTCGTGGGTCAGTACGCACAGCGCGGTGCGGCCGTCGATGCGTCCGGCGGCGGTCTCCGCGTCCAGGTAGCGGTGCGGCCAGTCCACCACGACCTGGTCGGCGGTGGGGAAGCGGCGCTGGGTGGCGAAGACCGGGCGGGCGTCGCAGACGGTGACGTGGTAGCCGAGGAAGCCGCCGATCCGGGCCACCGCGGCGGCGAAGTCGATCGCCCCGAACACGATCATGCGCGGGGCCGGGACATGCGACTCGACGAAGAAGGCGACCAGGTCGGTGCCGGTGGACGGGTCGCAGGGGCGGCCGTCCTGGGTGAGCGTGAACTGCCCGGTCCGGCCGCTGTCGAGCATCGCCCTGGCCTGCAGCACGGCGGCCTGCTCCAGCGCCGGACGGCCCAGCGTCCCGTGGTGGGTGTCGCCGGTGACGGCCAGGGACGCGCCGAGCAGCGGCTCAGGTCCTGAGACGGCGCGGAGCAGGGCGACTGGCTGGCCCGAGCGGATGAACGCCAGCGCGGCGTCCAGCCCGTCCGAGGCGCCGGGGACGACCCGCTGGACGAAGACGTCGATGATGCCGCCGCAGGTCAGGCCGACCGCGAAGGCGTCCTCGTCGGAGAAGCCGAACCGGTGCAGCACCGGCTCGCCCGAGGCCAGCACCTCCTGGCACAGCTCGTACACCGCCCCCTCCACGCAGCCTCCGGAGACGCTGCCGACGGCCTCGCCCTCGGTGTCCACGGCCAGGGCCGCCCCCGGGTCGCGCGGGGCGCTCCCGGAGACGGACACCACGCTGGCCACGGCGAAGGAGCGTCCAGCAGCGTGCCAGGCGTTGAGCTGCTCGGCGATGTCCTGCATGGTGCTGCTCCTTCGGTGCGGTTGTTGCGGTCGTAGGGGTGGAGGGGGCGGTGCGGGGGCCGGGCTAGTGGATGCCGAGCCAGTCCTTGAGCGGGTGCAGGGCGAAGAAGACCACGAACACCACACTGAGCACCCACATCAGGATGCCCGGTTCGCGCCATTTGCCCGCGCCGGCCTTGATGACCACGTAGGAGATGACGCCCGCTCCGACACCCGCGGTGATGGAGTAGGTGAACGGCATCAGCGCGATGGTGAGGAAGGCCGGGATGGCAACCTCGCGGTCGGCCCAGTCGATGTGGCGGGCCTGCGAGAGCATCATCGAGCCGATGACGACCAGGGCGGCGGCGGCCACCTGGCCGGGCACCATGCCGGCCAGCGGGGTGAAGAACAGCATCAGCGCGAACACGCCGCCGGTGACCACGCTGGAGAAGCCGGTGCGCGCACCGTCGCCCACGCCGGTCGCCGACTCGATGAACACGGTCTGGCCCGAGGCGCCGGCCAGGCCGCCGATCGCGCCGCCCGCACCGTCGATGAACAGGGCCTTGGACAGGCCGGGCATCCGGCCCTGCTTGTCGGCCAGCCCGGCCTCGGTGCCGATGCCGATGATGGTGGCCATGGCGTCGAAGAACCCGGCCAGGACCAGGGTGAAGACCGCGAAGCCGGCGCTCAGCGCGCCCATGCCGTTGTTGCCGAACGCGCCGAACAGGTCGACATGGCCGAAGAGCCCGAAGTTCGGGGCCGCGACCGGGTTGCCGGGCCACTTGGGCACGGACAGGCCCCAGGTGGAGGCGGGCAGGTTCAGCGCGGCCTGGACGATCAGCGACAGCGCGGTGCCGATGCCGATGCCGATCAGGATCGCGCCGCGGACCTTGCGGACCTGCAGCACGAAGATCGACAGCAGGGTGATGCTGAAGATCAGCACCGGCCAGCCGGCCAGGTTGCCGATGCTGCCCAGCTGGACCGGGGTGTCCGAGTGGTTGGCGTCCGGGACCCGGGTCACGAAGCCGGCGTTCACCAGGCCGATCAGCGCGATGAACAGGCCGATGCCGATGGTGATGGCGTGCTTCAGGGCCAGCGGTATCCCGTTCATGATCATCTCGCGGAGTCCGCTGACGACCATGATGACGATCAGAAGTCCGTAGATGACGCAGAGGCCCATCGCCTGCGGCCAGGTGACATGTGGCGCCATCACCGCGGCCAGCGTGTTGGACACGCTCAGCCCGGCCGCCGCGGCGAGCGGCGCGTTGCCGACCACGCCGAGCAGGATGGTGGTCACCGCGGCGGCGAGTGCCGTCGCCGTGGTGATCTGGCCCGCGTTCAGATGGTTCCCGTTGACGTCGCCGACCGAGAGGATGATCGGGTTCAGCAGCAGGATGTAGGCCATCGCCATGAAGGTGGTGAGGCCGCCTCGGATCTCATTGCCGATGGACGAGCCACGGGCGCTGATCCGGAAGTACGCGTCCATCGCGTTCTTCGGTGCGGGGGTCGCTTCGGTCGAGTAGGACTCGTCGTCGGCGGTAACTCTGGATTCCGTGGGGATCTGGGTCACGGGTTCCACTCCCAAGGTTCAAAGGGGGTTGGGGTGGGGCTCGCGGCCGTCCTGGGGCCCGTCAGGTAGGGAGTGCAGGGGACGGTTCGGCTCGCTGACTTGCTGGTCGGTCGGTACGGCCCCGGCGAGGGCGGTGCACCGGCCGTGGTGCGGATCCGGTCGTGCGTGGTGCTGCGGTGGGTATCTCTTTGGTGCTCCCCGGGGCAGCCTTGAAGCGGGAAGACTGGACAGCTGCCCCGGGGAAGTCTCATGACGGTCTCTCAGGTCCCGGTGATGTGCTCGGGCCGGACCGGCACCCGCATCAGGGCGAGCCCGGTCGCGGCGCGGATCGCCGAGACGATGGCCGGGGTGGAGGACAGGGTCGGCGCCTCGCCGACACCGCGCAGCCCGTACGGGGCGTTGGGGTCGGCCAGTTCGAGGATCTCCACCGGCTGCGGCGGGGTGTCCAGGATGGTGGGGATCAGGTAGTCCGTGAAGGAGGGGTTCCTGACCTTGCCGTCCCTGGTGATGATCTCCTCCATCACCGCGAGGCCGAGGCCCTGGGTGGATCCGCCCTGGATCTGGCCGATCACCGACAGCGGGTTCAGCGCCTTGCCGACGTCCTGGCAGGCGGCCAGCTCGACCACCTTGACCAGGCCCAGCTCCACGTCCACGTCCACCACCGCGCGGTGCGCGCAGAAGGTGTACTGGACGTGGCCGAAGCCCTGCCCGGTCTCCTTGTCGAAGGGGACGGTCGGCCGGTGGTGGTGCTCGCGGGTCAGGTCGATGGCGTTGTCGCCGAGCAGGTCGACCATGGAGATCAGTACGCCGGCCGAGGCCGAGACGACCTTGCCGCCGACCAGCGAGAGGTCGTTGTAGCTCCAGCCGTAGCGCGAACGCCCCAGCGCGAACAGCTCGTTGCGGACCGCCTCGGCGGCCAGCTTCACCGCGCCGCCGGTCATGTAGGTCTGCCGCGAGGCGGAGGTGGAGCCGGCCGAGCCGACCTCGGTGTTCGCCGGGTGGATGGTGACCCGCTCGACGCCCAGCTCGGTCCTGGCGATCTGCCCGTGCACGGTGACGCCGCCCTGGCCGACCTCGGCCATCGCGGTGTGCACCATGGCCACCGGCTCGCCGCCGATGACCTCGAGCCGGACCCGGGCGGTGGAGTAGTCGTCGAAGCCCTCGGAGAAGCCCACGTTCTTCAGGCCCACCGCGTAGCCGACACCGCGGACGATGCCCTCGCCGTGCGAGGTGTTGGACAGCGCGCCGGGCAGCTCGCGGATGTCCAGGTGGGTCGTGTCGAGGGCCGGCGGCAGCGGGAGGTCCTTGACCTTCTGCAGCAGCTCGGCCACCGGGGCCGGGGCGTCGATCATCTGACCGGTCGGCAGGAACGAGCCCTGCGAGACCGCGTTCAGCTGCCGCAGCTCCACCGGGTCCATACCGAGCTCCGTGGCCAGCTTGTCGAGCTGCGACTCGTAGGCGAAGCAGGCCTGCACCGCGCCGAAGCCGCGCATCGCGCCGCAGGACGGGTTGTTGCTGTAGAGCGCGACGGCGAGCACATTGACGTTGGGGATCTCGTACGGGCCGACGCTCAGCGAGGAGGCGTTGCCGACCACGGCGGGGGAGGCCGAGGCGTAGGCGCCGCCGTCCAGGACGATCCGGGCGTCCATGTAGACGAGCTTGCCGTCGCGGGTGGCGCCGTGCTCGTAGCGCATCTTCGCCGGGTGGCGGTGCACGTGCCCGAAGAAGGACTCCTCGCGGGAGTACACGATCTTGACGGGCTTTCCGGTGCGCTGCGCCAGCAGGCAGGCGTGGATCTGCATCGACAGGTCCTCGCGACCGCCGAAGGCGCCGCCGACGCCGGCCAGGGTGAGCCGCAGCTTGTTCTCGGGGAGCCCGAGCACCGGGGCGACCTGCTGCCGGTCCACGTGCAGCCACTGGGTGGCGATGTAGAGGTCGATGCCGCCGTCCTCGGCGGGCACCGCCAGGCCGGACTCCGGGCCGAGGAAGGCCTGGTCCTGCATGCCGACCTCGTACTCGCCGACCACGACCACATCGGCCAGGGCCCGCACGTCCTCGTTCACGCCGAGGCCGGAGACGACCTTCTGCTGGTGCACGATGTTGCCGGAGGCGTGGCCCTTGTACTCCTCGGGGGAGTGGACGTAGCCGTGCGTCTCCGGGTCGAGGCACTGCTCCTCGGTGGTGATCGGCGGGAGCACCTCGTACTCGACCTTGATCTTGGCCAGGGCGCGGCGGGCGGTCTCCGGGTGGTCCGCGGCGACGATGGCGATCGCCTCGCCGTGGTAGCGCACCTTGTCGATGGCCAGGGCCGGCTGGTCCTGGATCTCCAGGCCGTAGTACTTGCTGCCGGGGATGTCCTTGTGGGTGAGCACGGCGTAGACGCCGGGCTGGGTGAGCGCCTCGGAGATGTCGACCGAGAGGATCCGGGCGTGGGCGTGCGGCGAGCGCAGCGCCATGCCCCACAGCATGTCCTCGTGCCAGAGGTCGGAGGAGTAGGCGAACTCGCCCCTGACCTTCAGCGTGCCGTCCGGGCGCAGCGGAGAGCCGCCGATGCCGTCCGGGTGGGCGGTGGTGATGTCCTGGAGGTTCTTCTCGCCGCGAATGGTTCTGGTGGTCACTGGGACACCTCCGTGGCGTGGCACTTGCGGGCGGAGGCGAGACGCACGGCGTCCATGATCTTCTCGTAGCCGGTGCAGCGGCAGAGGTTGCCGGACAGGGCCTCGCGGATGTCGTTGTCGCTGGGCTGCGGCTCGCGCTCCAGCAGGTCGTGGGTCTGCACCAGCAGCCCCGGGGTGCAGAAGCCGCACTGGACGGCCCCGGCGTCGATGAACGCCTGCTGCACCGGGTCGAGCCCGGTCTCCTCGTCGGCCAGGCCCTCGACCGTGCGGACCTCGCGGTCCTGCACCTGTCCCGCCGCGACCAGGCAGCTGCACACCGGCGCGCCGTCCAGATAGACCGTACAGGAGCCGCATTCGCCCTGTTCACAGGCGTTTTTGGAGCCGGGGAGGCCGAGCCGCTCGCGCAGCATGTAGAGCAGGCTCTCGCCCTCCCAGACGTCGTCGGCCTCGACCTGGCGGCCGTTGGCGTTGAAGGTCACCCTCATGCTGCGCTCCTCAGGGACTGCGTGTACTCGTTCCAGGTCCAGGTCAGGGTGCGGCGGGCCATCACCGCGAGCGCGTGCCGGCGGTACGAGGCGCTGCCGCGGACGTCGTCGATCGGGGACGAGGCGGCGGCGACCAGCTCGCCGAAGCGCTGGGTGGCGGCGGGGCCGATCAGGCCGCCGCTCTGCCACAGGCCGCGGTCGGCCAGCTCGTCCGCGAGGAACTGCTCGGCCTCGGCGGCCCGGCGCGGGGTGGGGGCCGCGGAGCCGATGCCGGTGCCGACCGTGCCGTTCTTCGGGTGCAGCGCGAAGCCGAAGGCACAGACCGCGATGACCATCGCGTTGCGGGTGCCGATCTTCGAGAACTGCTGCGGTCCTGACGCGACCGGGATGCGGACGGCGCGGATCAGCTCGTCCGGCTCCAGACTGTTGCGCTTGACGCCGACGTAGAAGTCGTCGATGGCGATCAGCCGGGTGCCGCGCACCGAGGCGGCCTCGACGAACACGTCCTTGCCCGCCGCCAGCAGCGCCGGGTGGGCGTCACCGGCGGGGGAGGCCCCGCCGAGGTTGCCGGCCACCGTGCCGCGGTTGCGGATCTGCGGCGAGCCGACGGTGTTGCCCGCGATGGACAGGCCCTGCAGCGGCCCCGCGAGCTCCGAGGTGATCCTGGCGTACGGGACGGCGGCGCCGAGGCGGATGACCTCGCCCTGCTGGCCCTCGTAGCTGCCGGACTCCCAGGTGGTCAGCTCGGTGATGCGGTTCAGGTCGAGCAGCGCGGAGGGGCGGTGGCGGTCGAAGTTGAGCTCGACCATCACGTCGGTGCCGCCGGAGATCGGCAGTGCGGACGGGTTCTCGGCCTTCGCCGCGAGTGCCTCGTCCCAAGTGGCGGGCCGCAGGAACTCCATGCGGTGACTCCTTTGTCAGTCGTGCGGGGTTGTGAGCAGTACACAATCGGCCGGGGGTGTGTCGGCAGTCACTGATGGCATGAGCCCCTGGTACGGAGCGACCGCGAGCGCTGTAGTTTTCTCCAAGTAGAGGCTGCGCGTTCACCGGAGCGTCATCCGGCAGACCCGCCGGGAAATTCGCGCGATGCGGTGACACCACCGGGCGTAGTGTCTGGCGGATGACAACCGAGAACCCCTTCTTCAGCGCCAGCACCCTCCCCTATGAACTGCCGCCCTTCGCGGACCTGCGCGAGGAGCACTACCTCCCGGCCTTCGAGGCCGGAATGGCGCAGCAGCTGGCCGAAGTCGCGGCCATCGCCGCCGATCCCGAGCCGCCCACCTTCGAAAACACCATCGAGGCACTGGAACGCTCGGGCGCGGTGCTGGCGCGGGTGTCGCTGGTCTTCTTCAACCAGTCCGCTTCCGACACCACCCCCGGCGTGCAGCAGATCGAGGCCGGGATCAGCCCCAGGCTGGCCGCCCACCGCGACGCCATCCACCTGGACCCCGCCCTGTTCGCCCGGGTGGACGCGCTGTACGCGCAGCGCGAGGAACTGCGGCTGGACGCCGAGTCGGACTACCTGCTGGCCCGCTACCACGCCCGCTTCGTCCGGGCCGGGGCCCGGCTCGGCGAGGCCGAGCAGGCCCGGATGCGGGAGCTGAACGGCGAGCTGGCGACCCTGGAGACCCAGTTCGAGCAGAACGTCTTCGCCGACACCAGGGCGGCGGCGCTGATCCTGGACAGCGCCGACGAGCTGGCCGGGCTCTCCGCGGACGCGATCGCCGCCGCCGAGGAGAACGGCCGGGCGCTGGGCCACGACGGAAAATTCGTGATCAGCCTGAAGAACTTCTCCAACCAGACCGAGCTGGCCGGCTTGGACGATCCCACCGTCCGGCGGCGGCTGCTGACCGCCTCGCTCGGACGCGGCACCGAGTCCAACGGCGGGCTCGCCGTCCGGATGGCCACCCTGCGCGCCGAGCGCGCCGCGCTGCTCGGCTTCGCCAGCCACGCCGCCTACGAGGTGGCCGACCAGACCGCGGGCACCACCGCCGCCGTGGACGAGATGCTGGGCCGCCTGGTCGGCCCGGCCGTCGCCAACGCCCGCCGGGAGGCGGCGGCGCTGGCCGCCGAGGCCGGGGTGGACGCGATCGAGGCCGCCGACTGGCAGTACTGGTCGGAGAAGGTCCGCAAGGCCCGCTTCGACTTCGACGGCTCGGTGATGCGCCCCTACCTGGAGCTGGAGGCGGTGCTGCGGGACGGTGCCTTCTTCGCCGCGGGACAGGTCTACGGGATCGGCTTCACCGAGCGCCCCGACCTGGTCGCCTACCACCCGGACGCCCGGGTGTTCGAGGTCAGCGACGCCGACGGCACCCCGATCGGCCTGTTCATCGGCGACTTCCACGCCCGCGAGTCCAAGCGCGGCGGCGCCTGGATGAACGAGCTGGTCAAGCAGTCGCACCTGCTCGGCCAGCTGCCGGTGGTGGTCAACAACCTCAACATCGCCAAGCCCCCGGCGGGCGACCCGGTCCTGCTGACCTGGGACGAGGTCACCACCCTGTTCCACGAGTTCGGCCACGCCCTGCACGGCCTGTTCTCCGACGTCCGCTACCCGCTGGTCTCCGGGCCCGAGGTACCGCGCGACTTCGTGGAGTACCCCTCGCAGGTGAACGAGATGTGGGCGGACTGGCCGCTGGTCCTCGGCAACTACGCCAAGCACCATGTCACCGGCGAGCCGATGCCGGCCGAGCTGGTGGCCCGGATGAAGGAGGCCGCCAACTTCGGCGAGGGCTTCCGCACCGTCGAGTACCTGGCCGCGACCCTGCTCGACTGGGCCTGGCACACCCTTCCGGCCGGGACCGACCCGGGCGACGCCCAGGCGTTCGAGGCGGCGGCGCTGGAGCGCTACCAGGTGGCCATGGACGAGATCCCGCCGCGCTACCGCACCGGGTACTTCGGGCACATCTTCTCCGGCGGCTTCTACGCCGCCGGGTACTACGGCTACATCTGGTCCGAGGTGCTGGACGCGGACACCGTGGAGTGGTTCAAGGGCAACGGCAAGACCGTCCGCGAGAGCGGCGAGATCTTCCGCCGCGAGCTGCTCGCCAAGGGCGGCAGCACCGATGCGATGGCCGCGTTCGCCGCGTTCCGGGGGCGGGCCCCGGAGATCGCGCCGCTGCTGGTGCGGCGGGGACTGGTGGCCTGACGGCCGGTGCCGGAGCGCGCGTCCCTCCGCGGCCCCCGGGTCGCGGAGGGTTGCCGTGCTGAGGGATTCTTCGGGTAACGTGCGGCAACACCCCTGCCACACTTGGTCGTCCCGGAGGTACCGCACGTGCGGATCGGAGCACTGCTCGCCCCAGCCGCCCCCCGGCTGCGCCTGCTCGCGGGCCGGGAGGAGCTGGACCGCGTGGTCTCCGGGGTGGTGACCACCGACCTGCACGACCCGGGCCGCTACCTGCAGGGCGGCGAGCTGGTGCTCACCGGCATGCTGTGGCGCAGCGGCGCGGACGACTCCGAGCGCTTCGTCCGCGGCCTCGCCGCCGCCGGGGCGGTCGGCCTGGCGGCCGGCGAGGCCGAGGTCGGCCCGGTGCCCGAGGACCTGGTCGCCGCCTGCGAGCGGCACCGGATGCCGCTCTTCGCGGTGCCCGACGACGTGGCGTTCGCGCAGGTCACCGAGTACGTGGTGCGCCAGGTCTCGGCCGACCGGGCGGCCGACCTGTCCGCGCTGGTGGACCGGCACCGGGTGCTGGTCCAGGCCAGCGGAGGGGCCGGCCTCGACGCGGTGCTGGAACTGCTCGGCGGCGACCTGGACCTGGACTGCTGGGTGCTCACCCCCAGCGGCCGGGTGGTGGCCGGACCACCCGACCGGCTCAGTCCGGCCGAACGCGAGCAACTGGTCCGGGCCCACCTGGACGGCCAGCGCCGCCGCTCCGGTCCCTCGGTCCGGGCCCGGGTCGGCGCACGGCAATTCTCGGTGCTGCCGGTCGCCGGCGGCGGGACCGGCCTGCTGGCCCAGTGGCTGCTCGCGGTCGAGGGCGATGTCACCGAATGGACCCCCAAGCGGCAGCAGCTCGCCGAGAACCTGGCCCGGCTGGCCTCCGCCGAGCGCGAGCGCCGGGACGAGAGCCGCAGGCTGCGCAGTCGGCTCGCCGACGAGGTGATCGCCCTGCTGCAGCGGGACGCCCCGCCGGAGGAGCTGCGCCGGGCGCTGGAGGCCTCGATGGCGATGTCCCCCGCGGAGCCGGGCGCCGACTCCGACACCGGCAGCCCCGAGTCCTGGGTGGTGGTCTCCGCCGAGAGCGTCGGGCTGCCGGACGGAGCCGTCCGCGAGGCCCTGGTCGAGGCGCTGACCGGGGCGGACATCCGGGCCCTGATCGGCGGCGGCGGAGCCGGCGCGATCCTGCTGGTGCCCGAGGCCGTCGACGGCACCGCGATGGCCGACCGGCTGCGGGAGCTGCTCGGCCCGCTGGAGGCCGGCCTCGGCGCCGAGGGACGGCTGACGCTGGGCGCCAGCGCCCCCGCCGCCTCGGCCGGCGGGCTGCGCGGCGCCCTGGAGGAGGCCAGGCACGCCCGCCGCATCGCCGCCTCCCGGGTCGGCCGGATCTGCGTCAGCGGCCCGGAGGAGCTGGCCTCGCACGTGCTGCTGCTGGCCGCGGTGCCGGACGAGGTCCGGCGGGCGTTCCGCAGCCGGCTGCTGGACAAGGTGATCGGCTACGACCTGGAGCACCAGGCCGACCTGGTCCGCACGCTGGAGGCGTTCCTCCGCTACGACGGCTCCTGGACCCGGTGCGCGGCAGCGCTGCACGTCCACGTCAACACGCTGCGCTACCGGATCGGCCGGATCGAGGAACTGACCGGCCGTGACCTCTCCAAGCTGGAGGACCGGGTGGACTTCTACCTGGCCCTGGAGCTCTCCTGACGGAACGTCACGTCACCCGCCCGGGCCAACCCCGGCGGCGGGTGACCGTCCGTCACCGCAGACTCGGAGCATGCGCCGTCCCCTGCCCGTGTTCGTAGCCCTGGCCGCGGTCCTGCTCCTCGCCGGGTGCAGTGCCACCGGCGGGCTGCGGGCCGAGCAGGCGGCGCGGTCGGCGGCCTCCGGGGGCGGGGGCTCGGGGGTGGGCACCCCGCGCTGGACCTTCGCCATGGTCACCCATGCGGGCAGCGGCGACTCCTTCTGGGACACCGTGCGCAAGGGCGCCCAGCAGGCCGCCGCCAAGGACAACATCAACTTCGTCTACTCCAACGACGCCAACACCGCCAACCAGGTGCAGCTGGTCCAGGCGGCGATCGACCAGAAGGTGGACGGCCTGCTGGTCACCCTGGCCAAGGGCGACGCCATGAAGGCGGTGCTGGCCAAGGCCGAGGCGGCCGGGATCCCGGTGGTCAGCGTCAACTCCGGCGAGGAGTTCGCGGCGAGGTTCGGCGCGCTCACCCACGTCGGCCAGGACGAGTCCACGGCCGGCCGGGCCACCGGCGCCGAACTGAAGCAGCGCGGGCGCAAGAGCGTCCTGTGTGTGATCCACGAGCAGGGCAACGTCGGCCAGGAGCAGCGCTGCAACGGTGCCAAGGCCGCCTTCGGCGGCGCCTGGCAGGTGCTCTACGTGAACGGCACCGACCTGCCCGACGCCAAGGCGGCGATCTCCGCCAAGCTCCAGGCGGACCGCTCGATCGACACCGTGCTCACCCTCAGCGCCCCGCTGGCCGCCACCGCGCTGCAGGGCATCACCGAGGCGGGCCGGGCGGCCGGCAGCACCGAGGAGGACACCTTCGACCTCAGCACCCAGGTGGTCGGCGGGCTGAAGGCGGGGACCATCGGCTTCGCCGTCGACCAGCAGCCCTATCTGCAGGGCTACGAGGGCGTCGACCTGCTGTGGCTCTACCGCTACAACCTCAATGTGCTCGGCGGCGGCAGCCCGGTGGCGACCGGTCCGCAGATCCTGACCGGGAAGGACGCGCCGACGCTCGCCGCCTACGTCGCCCGGGGCACCCGTTGAGCGGGCCCGAGGTGCTGGCCGCCAACGACGAACGGCTGGCGCCGCGGTCCGCGCTGCGGCGGCTGATGGGTCGTCCGGAGCTGGGCGCGCTGGTCGGCGCGGTGGCGGTGTTCGCCTTCTTCAGCGTGGTCACCAGCACCTTCCTCACCCCGGGCGCGCTGGGCACGGTGCTCTACTCGGCGTCCACGATCGGGATCATGGCGGTGCCGGTGGCGCTGCTGATGATCGGCGGCGAGTTCGACCTGTCGGCCGGGGTGCTGGTCACCACGGCGGCGCTGACCTCCTCCATGGTGTCGTACCAGCTCACCGCGGTGACCTGGGTCGGGGTCGCGGTCTCGCTCGGTGTGGCGCTGGCCGTCGGCTTCTTCAACGGCTGGGTGCTGTCCAGGACCAGGCTGCCCAGCTTCATCGTCACCCTGGGCACCTTCCTGATGCTGACCGGCGCCAACCTCGGCGTCACCCAGCTGGTGGACGGGACGGTGGCCACCAAGTCCATCGCCGACATGCAGGGCTACCGCTCCTGCGCCTGGCTGTTCGCCGGGTCGTTCACGGTCGGCGGGATGAACGTCAAGGCCACGGTGTGGTGGTGGCTCGCACTGGTGCTGGTGGCCAGCTGGATCCTGCTGCGCACCCGCTTCGGCAACTGGATCTTCGCGGTCGGCGGCGACCCGGACGCGGCGCGGGCGGTGGGCGTCCCGGTCGGCCGGACGAAGATCGCGCTCTACCTGGGCGTGGCCTTCTGCGGCTGGGTGCTGGGCCAGCACCTGCTGTTCTCCTTCGACACCGTGCAGTCGGGCGAGGGGGTCGGCAATGAGCTGATCTACATCGTGGCGGCGGTGATCGGCGGCTGCCTGATCACCGGCGGCTACGGCTCCGCGGCCGGGTCGGCGCTGGGCGCGGCGATCTTCGGGATGACCAGCAAGGGCATCGTCTACGCGCAGTGGGACGCGGACTGGTTCAAGTTCTTCCTCGGCGCGATGCTGCTGCTGGCGACCCTGCTCAACGCCTGGGTGCGGCGAAGGGCGGAGCTCGGATGACCCCGCTGGTCGAACTCACCGGGGTGGGCAAGAGCTACGGCAACGTGCTCGCGCTGCGCGGGGTGTCGCTGCTGGTCGAGGCCGGTTCGATCAGCTGTGTGCTGGGTGACAACGGGGCGGGCAAGTCCACCCTGATCAAGATCGTCGCCGGGCTGCACCCGCATGACACCGGCAGCTACCGGATCGCCGGGGAGGAGGTCAGGCTCTCCTCGCCGCGCGAGGCCCTGGACCGCGGCATCGCCACCGTCTACCAGGACCTCGCCGTGGTCCCGCTGATGCCGGTCTGGCGCAACTTCTTCCTCGGCTCCGAGCTGGGCTCCCTCCGGATGGACACCGCCGCGATGCGGGCCACCACCCGGGACGCCCTGCTCCGGATGGGCATCGACCTGCGCGACGTGGACCAGCCGATCGGCACCCTCTCCGGCGGCGAGCGGCAGTGCGTGGCGATCGCCCGGGCGGTGCACTTCGGCGCGAAGGTGCTGGTCCTGGACGAGCCCACGGCCGCGCTCGGGGTCAAGCAGTCGGGCGTGGTGCTCAAGTACCTGGCCGCCGCCCGCGACTCCGGCCTCGGCGTGGTGCTGATCACCCACAACCCGCACCACGCCCATCTGGTGGGAGATCGCTTCCTACTGCTGAAACGAGGGAGGATGGCGGGCAGCCACACCAGGGCGGAGATCACCCTGGAGCAGCTGACGGCCGAGATGGCCGGCGGCTCCGAGCTCGCCGAGCTCAGCCATGAGCTGCGGCGCGCCGGGGTGGCCCCGAGCGAACCAGAGAGCGGAGCGGACGGAACGTGAGCGGCACGCCGTACACACGCAGCACCAGCAGGCGGACGCCGCGCACCTTCGCCCGGCGCGACGGCGCCCCGCGCCCGTCCCTGCTGCGGCTGCCGACCGTGGGCATCGACATCGGCGGTACGAAGATCGCCGCCGGGGTGGTGGACGGCGAGGGGCGGATCCTGGAGCAGCTGCGCACCGAGACCCCGCACCGCAGCAAGAGCCCCAAGGTGGTCGAGGACACCATCACCGAGCTGGTGCTCCAGCTGGCGGACCGTCATGACGTGCACGCGGTGGGCATCGGCGCGGCCGGCTTCGTCGACGCGGACCGCTCGCGGGTGCTCTTCGCCCCGCACCTGTCCTGGCGCAACGAGCCGCTGCGGGAGGCGCTGAGCTCCCGGCTGAAGCTCCCGGTGGTGGTCGAGAACGACGCCAACGCCGCCGCCTGGGCCGAGTGGCGCTTCGGCGCGGGCGCGGGGGAGGACCACCTGGTGATGGTGAACCTGGGCACCGGCATCGGCGGCGCGATCGTCCGCGACGGCTGGCTGGAACGCGGCCGGTACGGGATGGCGGGGGAGTTCGGCCATATGACGGTGGTGCCGGGCGGGCACCGCTGCCCCTGCGGCAACCGCGGCTGCTGGGAGCAGTACTCCTCGGGGAACGCTCTGGTCAGGGAGGCGCGGGAGTTGGCCGCCGCCGAGTCCCCGGTGGCCGCGCCGTTGCTGGAACGGGTCGGCGGCGACGTCATGGCGATCACCGGACCGCTGGTCACCGAGGCGGCCCAGCAGGGCGACGCGGTCGCGGTGGAACTGCTCCAGGAGATCGGCCACTGGCTCGGCCTCGGCATCGCCAACCTGGCGGCGGCGCTGGACCCGGGCCGCTTCGTCATCGGCGGCGGTGTCTCGGCGGCCGGCGAACTGCTGATCGGCCCGGCCCGGGAGGCCTACCGGCGCAACCTCACCGGCCGCGGCTTCCGCCCGGAGGCGGACATCGTGCTGGCCCGGCTCGGCAACGAGGCCGGGCTGGTCGGCGCGGCCGACCTGGCCCGGCAGGTGGCCCGGCGGTTCCGCACGGTGAAGCGCAGCCGGGTGGAGCGCCGGGCGTAACCACGCCCGGGCGGCGCCGGGGGCAGGATGGGGGGAGACGGAATCCATTCAGCTACCTGCGGAGGAGAGCCATGCGCCTCACCAAGATGGGCCACGCCTGTGTCCGGCTGGAGAAGGACGGGCGGACGCTCGTCCTCGACCCCGGGGTGTTCACCGAGCCGGAGGCCCTGGACGGGGCGGACGCCGTGCTGGTCACGCATGAGCACTTCGACCACTTCGAGGAGTCCCGGCTGCGCGCCGCCGCCGAGGCCAACCCGGCGCTGCAGATCTGGACCAACGCCGCCGTCGCCGAGCAGCTGACCGCGATCGGCGCCGGCCGGGTGCACACCGTCGGCCACGGCGACGCCTTCACCGCGGCCGGCTTCGAGGTCGAGGTGTACGGGGAGTGGCACGCGGTGATCCACCCGGACATCCCCAAGGTCGGCAACATCGGGTTCGCCCTGGACGGCGAGGTGTTCCACCCGGGCGACGCGCTGACCGTCCCCGACCGGCCGATCGGCACCCTGCTGCTGCCGGTGCACGCCCCGTGGTCCAAGACCGCCGAGGTCACCGACTACGCCGCCGCGGTCGGCGCGGCCAGGGCGTACGCGCTGCACGACGCGATGCTCAGCCCGATCGGCCTGGCCGGGATCGAGCGCTTTGTCGCGATGCTGGTGAAGGGCACTACCTACGAGCGGCTCGCGCCGGGCGAGGGCGTCGAACTGCCCTGACCACTACGCGGTGAGCAGTGGGCGCAGGAAGCCGGACTCCAGCCGGACCACCAGCGGCGGCCCGTACCTGCGGGCCGCCAGCATCAGCGGCACGGCGACGGCCGCGCCCACCGCGAAGCCGACCAGGACGTCGTGCGGATAGTGCGCGCCGACCCAGATCCGGGAGAAGCCCATCACCAGCGCGGCCAGCACGGCGATCGCGCCCAGCCTGCGGTCGACCATCAGGATCGCCGCCGCCGCTGCCGCCGCGATGGCGGAGTGGTTGCTCGGGAAGGCCCAGTCGCCGACCCCGGGGCAGGGCTGGATCGTGGCGGGGGAGGTGATCACCTGGCACGGCCGGGGCTCGTCGAAGACGCTCTTGACGATGTCGTTGGCGACATAGGCCAGGACCACCGCGACCGGGACCGCCAGCGCCATCGCCATCGCGGTGGCGCTGCGGCCCCGGCGGGCCTGCCACCAGCACCAGACCATCATCAGCGCGAACAGGCCGAGACCGTAGCTGGCGTAGAACGAGACCAGGTTGTCGAACCAGTGCGGAGCGTGCTGCGCCCGGGTGATGAACCAGTGGTAGAGGCTGCCGTCGATCGATGCGCCGTCCAGCGCGGCGAGCCGGGTCACTGCTGGGCCGCCCGGCGGGTGCGCAGCAGTTCCAGGGCGATCGGGATCAACGAGACGACCACGATCAGCGCGATGATCGGCAGCAGGTAGGTGTCGATGCTGGGGATGGTGTTGCCCAGGCCGTAGCCGGCCATGGTGACGCCGACGGTCCAGAGCAGGCCGCCGACGACCTGCCAGATCGTGAAGGTGCGGACCGGGACGTCGAGCGCGCCGGCCATCGGGTTGAGCACGGTGCGGACGATCGGGATGAAGCGGGCCAGTACGATCGCCTTGGCGTGGCCGTACTTGGTGAGGATCTCCTCGGCCCGGACGGCGCCGTGCTGGAGCTGCTTGTTCTTGCTGCGGGCGAGCAGGGCCTTGCCGCCCTTGTCGCCGATGACATAGCCGACCTGGGCCCCGGCGATGGCGCCGATGATCGCGCAGACCAGCACTGAGGCGAGGTTGAGGTGCACCCCGTTCTTGCTGGTGGTGCAGAGCAGCCCGGCGGTGAACAGCAGCGAGTCTCCCGGCAGGAAGAAGCCCACCAGTAGCCCGGTCTCGGCGAACAGCACGGCCGCGATGCCCAGCGCGCCGAAGGCGGCGAGCAGGGAGTTCGCGTCCAGCGGATTGAGCGCCAGACTGGTCAGGGCTGTGGGATCCGGGCCCATGGACGTCACTCTCCTGCGATTTAAGGGGACTGTCTACATGCTTGTAGTCGACTTGTGCCACTCTAGTGGATGGAAACAGTCGTGTTGTCGGAGGCGGGAGTCCCCTTGTCGGTGATCAGTCGATGATCGGGCCGCAGCGCCGACACCCCGGAGAGCTCGAGGCCGGGGTGCTCGCCGTGCTCTGGGCGGCCGGAGCGCCGCTCGCCCCGGCGGCCATCCAGCATGCCCTCGGCGGCGACCTCGCCCGGACCACGGTGAGCACTATTCTGACCCGGCTGCACCGCAAGGGCGTGTTGGTGCGCACGCGTGTCGGACGCGCCTTCGCGTACGCGCCGGCGCAGGAGGCCCAGGACGCGCCGGGGCTCGCGGCCCGGCGGATGCGCTCCGAACTGGAGAAGGAGGTGGACCGGCAGACCGTGCTGGCCCGCTTCGTCTCCGGGCTGAGCCAGGACGACGAGCGGCTGCTCCGCGGCCTGCTGAACGAGCTGCCCGAACCCCCCGGGGGCGAGGGCCGGTGAGGCTGGACGTCTGGGCCCCGCTGCTGCTCCCGCTGCTGGTCGCCCCGCTGCTGGGACTGCCGTCAGTGCGCTCGCTGCCGGACCGGCTGCCGCCGCGGGCCGCCGCCTGGTTGCTGCTCGCCACCGCCGTCGGCCTGTCCGGCGCGGGAGCCGCCGCGCTGGGACTGCTGGCGCTGACGGCGCTGCTGCACCTGCCGTTCGTGGCCGCGCTGGGCCATCTGGCACTGCCGTTCGCCCGGCACCTCGCCCCGGCGGCGGTGGTCCCGGTGGGCGCGGCGGCCGGGGCGCTGCTGCTGGTCCTGGCGGTACGGGCGGCCCGGGTGCTGCTGCGGCACCGGCGCGGGCGGGCCGCGGCCTGGGCCCTGGCCGGCCGCCGGGCCGGCCGTCACGGCGACGACGGTCTCGTGGTGCTGCCGGACCGGGCGCCGGACGCCTACGCCCTGCCCGGCGGACTGCTGCGGCCCGGGCGGATCGTCGTCACCAGCGGGATGCTGCGGACGCTGGCGCCGGCCGAGCTGGCGGTGCTGCTGGCCCATGAGCAGGCGCACCTGACCGGCCGTCACCACCGCTTCCTGCTGCTCGCCGACCTCACCACCGCGCTGCACCCGCTGCTCCGCCCGCTGCGGGACGGGGTGGCCTACGCGGTCGAGCGCTGGGCGGACGAGGCCGCCGCGGTGTCGGTCGCGGACCGGAGGCTGGTGGCCCGGGCGATCGGCCGCGCGGCGCTGGCCGGCGGCGGCCGGGCGCCGCTGCGGATGGCCGCGGGCCCGGTGCCGCGCCGGGTGGCCGCGCTGCTGGGGACGGCGCCGGGCCGGATCCGCGGGCGCGCGGCCTCGGCCGCGGTGCTCACGGCGGTGCTGCTGGCCGGGGTGCCGGCGCTTTCGCTCGGCCTGGCCCTGGACGCGGCGCGGGACCTGCACGCGCAGGTCGAGGCGGCCCAGGCGGCGACGGTGCGGGCCGAGGCCCCGCCGCACGGGCCGCAGTCGGGGCAGCCGGGGCAGCCGGGGCCGCAGCGCGGCTGAGGACCGGCGAGGATGGGGCCATGGCCTTTGAGACGCTGACCTTCGACCTCATCACCGGCGCCAGGGAAACGGCGACGGACCTCACCGAACGCTGCGACGCCTTCCTGCGTGACGTCGCCCCCGGCCGCGACGGGCTGCTCAATGTGTTCGTGCCGCATGCCACGGCGGGCATCGCCGTGATCGAGACCGGTGCGGGCAGTGACGAGGACCTGCTCGACGCGCTGCGCGAACTGCTGCCGGGCGACGACCGCTGGCGGCACCGCCACGGCAGCCCGGGGCACGGGCGGGACCACGTGCTGCCGGGTCTGGTCGCCCCGCAGACCACCCTTCCGGTGATCGGCGGCCGACTCGCGCTGGGCACCTGGCAGTCGGTGGTGCTGATCGACACCAACCGCGACAACCCCCGGCGGACGGTCCGGCTGTCCTTCCTCGGCTGAAAGGAAACTGACGGAGTGACTTCTGCTGGGTGAAGTCGTTGAAATTTCATGGCATGAACACTGTCGGCGGGGGTTACCGGCCGGTATACATCTAGTGGCGCGCATCACACCGCGCGCCACCCCGAGCCGTGGAGGCACCATGCGCCCACCCAGCGCGCACCTGCTCCGTAGGACCACCCTCACCCTCACCACGCTCTTCGCCGCGATCGGCCTCACCGTGGCCGGTGTCGCGGCGGCAGCGCCGGTCGGAGCGTCCGAGCCCGGCTACGCCGCCCTGGGGGACTCGTACTCCTCCGGGGTCGGCGCCGGGAGCTACATCAGCTCCAGCGGCGACTGCGACCGCAGCACCAAGTCCTTCCCCTACCTGTGGCAGGCGGCGCACAGCCCGTCCTCGTTCACCTTCGTGGCCTGCTCCGGGGCCACCACGGCGGACGTGCTCAGCGGGCAGCTGTCCGGGCTGAACAGCTCCACCGGGCTGGTCAGCATCAGCATCGGCGGCAATGACGCCGGGTTCGCGGACAGCATGGAGACCTGCGTGCTGGACGGCACCAGCTCCTGCCTCTCCGCGGTCAGCACGGCCGAGGCCTACATCAACGGGCCGCTGGCCGCCAAGCTGGACGCCACCTACGCCGCGATCCGCGCGCACGCCCCCAACGCGCATGTCGTGGTGCTCGACTACCCGCACCTCTACCAGGTGCCGGGCAGCTGCCTGTTCGGCATCAGCGACACCTCCCGCACCGCGATCAACGGCGCGGCGGACCAGTTGGACGGCGTGATCGCCAAGCGCGCCGCCAACGCCGGCTTCACCTTCGTCGATGTGCGCGGGGCGTTCACCGGGCACGAGATCTGCTCCAGCAACTCCTGGCTGCACAGCACCACGCTGCCGATCGACGAGTCCTACCACCCCACCGCCGCCGGCCAGTCCGGCGGCTACCTCCCCGGCTTCACCTCCGCCGCGGGGTAGTCCAGCGCTACGCGGAGGCCGCCGAGGCTGCGGCGGCCTCCGTGTAGAGGGAGTCGATGTCGGCGGCGTAGGTGGTGGCGACGGCGCGGCGGCGGAGTTTGAGCGAGGGCGTCAGCAGGCCGCGGGCCTCGGTGAACTCGCCGGGGAGGATCCGGAAGGCGCGGATCGACTCGGCCCGGGAGACCGCGGTGTTCGCGGCCACGATCGCCCGCTGCAGCTCGGCCCGCAGGTCCGGGTCCGCGCGCAGGTCGGCGGCACCGGTGTGCGGTTTGCCGCGGCGCTGCTGCCAGTGCGCCAGCGCCTCGGTGTCCAGCGCGAGCAGCGCGCCGACGAACGGGCGGTTGTCCCCGACCAGCATGCAGTGGGCGACCAGCGGATGCGCCCGGATCCGGTCCTCCAGCACGGCGGGGGCCACGCTCTTGCCGCTGCTGGTGACGATGATCTCCTTCTTGCGGCCGGTGATGGTGAGGTAGCCGTCCTCGTCCAGATGACCCAGGTCGCCCGTGGCCAGCCAGCCCTGACGTAGCGTCAACTCGGTGGACGCCGGGTCGTCCAGATAGCCCTGGAACACCTGGCCACCCCTGATCCACACCTCGCCGTCCTCGGCGAGCGCGACGGTGGTCCCGGGCACCGGGTGGCCGACCGTGCCGAAGCGCGGCCGGTCCGGCGGGTTGGCGGTGGCGGCGGCGGTGCACTCGGTGAGGCCGTAGCCCTCGTACACGGTGATCCCGGCGCCGGCGAAGAACAGGCCGAGCTCGCGGTTCATCGCCGAGCCGCCGGACATGGCGTGCCGGACCCGCCCGCCGAGGACCGCCCGGACCTTGCTGTAGACGGCCCGGTCGTACACCTGGTGCTGGATCCGCTGGGCCGCGCTCGGCCCGGGCCCGCCGCCGAAGGCGTGCCGCTCCTGGGCGGCGGCGTAGCGGACGGCCGCGTCCACCGCCTTCTCGAACGCGCCGAGCTTCCCGGCCTCCTCGGCCGCCTCCCGGGCCCGCTGCATCAGCTTCTCGAAGATGTAGGGGACGGCCAGGATGAAGGTGGGGCTGGTGGCGGCCAGGGCCGGCATCAGCTCGGCGGGCGCGAGGCTCGGCTCGTGCGCCAGCCGCACCCCGGCCCGCAGCGCGGCGACCTGCACCATCCGGCCGAAGACATGGGCCAGCGGCAGGAACAGCAGGGTGCTCGGCTGCTCGCTGTCCTTGTTGCGGAACACATGGCTGTAGCGGGCGACCAGGTTGTCGGTCTCGGCGGCGAAGTTGCCGTGCGAGAGGACGCAGCCCTTGGGGCGTCCGGTGGTGCCCGAGGTGTAGATGACGGTGGCGACCGAGTCCGGCGACACCGCCTGCCGGTGCTGCAGCACCAGCTCGTCCGGGACGCCGCGCCCGGCCAGGGCCAGCATCCGCAGCGCGCCCGCGTCCAGCTGCCAGATGCTGCGCAGCTGCGGCAGGGCGTCGCAGACCGAGCCGACCGTCATCGCGTGGTCCTCGTGCTCCACCACGCAGGCCACGGCCCGGGAGTCGGCGAGGATCCAGCGGACCTGCTCGGCGGAGGAGGTCGGGTAGACCGGGACGGGCTGGGCGCCGATGGTCCACAGCGCGTAGTCCAGCACGGTCCACTCGTAGCGGGTGCGGGACATCAGCGCGACCCGGTCGCCGTAGCGGACGCCCTGGTGCAGCAGGCCCTTCGCGGTGGCCAGCACCTGGTCCGCGAACTCCAGCGCGGTGACGTCCTGCCAGCTGCCGTCCTCGGCCCGGCGGGAGAGCTGCACCAGCTCGGGCGTGGCCTCGGCGGTGTCGAACACCGAGTCGGCCAGTCCGCCGCTGAGTGCCGGCGCTGCGAGCGCCGGCACCGAGAACTCCCGCACGTCCGGCTCCTCTCGGGGTGGTCGCGTCGTCGCGGCCCGACCTCGCAAGTTACCGGAGGGTTACGGAGGCGACCAGGCTGTCCGTCGATCTCCACTCGATCCGCACGAAAAGGTACAAGGCCGGGCACGACAGGGGTGTTGACGGCGGCTCCCGGCCACCCTAACTTACTGTTCGGTAAGGTCAATCCGCCCAGGCAAGGAAACAGCCCATGGCCGTCCTCCCCGCTGCTGTCGCTCCCGCCGTCGACGTCACCGTGCACGCCGCGGACGGGGCGGCCCTCGCCGCCTATGTGGACGGGCCCGACGACGCCCCGGTCACCCTGGTGCTGGCCCACGGCTGGACCCTGGACGCGAGCGCCTGGGAGCAGCACGCACAGGCGCTGGCCGCGGACGGCGGCGTCCGGGTGGTGCGCTACGACCAGCGCGGCCACGGCCGTTCCGAGGGCGGCAGCGCCCGCCCGTGGAGCATCGACCTGCTCGGCCAGGACCTCGCCGCGGTGATCGCGCGGACCGCCCCCGGCGGCGGCCCGCTGGTGCTCGGCGGGCACTCGATGGGCGGGATGACGATCATGGCGCTGGCCGCGGCGGACCCCGGGCTGTTCGCCGAACGGGTCCGCGGCGTGCTGCTCACCAGCACCTCCGCCGGACAGCTCGACCCGCGCGGACGCAAGGACGTCCCGCTGCGGCTGCGGGCGATCGGGCATGCCGAGTCGGCGTTCTTCGCCTACTGCTCACGGACGGTGCGGCGCTCGGAGCGGATCCGGAACCGGCTGCCGGGGCCGGAGGGCCGGCTCAATCCGTACCTGGTCAAGCGCTACCTCTACGGCCCGGACGCGGCCAGGGAGGCCGTGCTGGCCGGAGCGCGGATGATCCACGACTGCCCGATGGCGGCCGTCGCCGACTGGTTCCCGGCGCTGATGCTGCACGACAAGGCCGGTGCGCTGGACGCCCTGCGGCCACTGCCGGTGGAGGTGGTGGTCGGCACCCTGGACCGGCTCACCCCGGTGGCGCACAGCCGCCGCCTGGTGCAGGAACTGCCGGACGCGCAGATGCGGGTGGAGCCCGGCTGCGGCCACATGCTGCTGCTCGAGCGTCCCGAGGCGGTGACCTCGCGGCTGCGCGACCTGTGCGGGCAGGCGGTGCCGACGCAGTGAGCCGGTGGGTGAGCCGGTGACACAAGAGGTGACATAAAAGGTATGCGATCCGGCCATTCCACCACGATCCGACGAGGCTCGAACTGACGCGCCCCCAGGTAGTAGGCTCTCGCCCAACTCAGGGCAGAGTCCACCATGGCCACCCCTGCGGTCCGTACCTTTTCAGCCATCAGTCGCGTCCGCCTCCGCGTGCACGCTTGCGGTCGGTCCGGAGGAGCCCATGCGTTTTCGCAGCAGATCGGTTCGCGCGAGAATCATCGCGCTGCTCCTGATACCGCTGGCCTCGCTGACCGGCCTGTGGGCCTACACCACGGCGAGCAGCGTGGACCACGTCTGGGGTCTGATCCGGATCGACTCGGTCTACCCCTGGATCGGCACCCCCGCCGACTACCTGGCCCGCTCGCTGCAGGACGAGCGCCGCGCCGCGGTCACCTACTCGGCCGCGCCCGCGGGCAAGGGCAACCTGGACGCGCTTCACCAGGCCGAGGTCGCCACCGACAAGACCGCGGCGGTGGTCACCTCGCACGCGGCCGACAGCGGCAAGTTCAACAGTCTGAACAGTGGTCAGCGGAAAGCGGTCAGCGCGGTGGTCGCCCAGATCGGCAGGCTGCCCGTGCTCCGGGCCGAGGCCGCCGACCACCGGCTCGCCTGGATGAGCGTCTACCAGGACTACACCGACGCCCAGGCGCCGTTCTTCGACCTCCAGGTGCAGCTCAGCGACCTCCAGGCAGGCGATCTGACCCGGGAGGCGGGCAATCTGATCGAGCTGTTCCGCGCCCGCGAGTACATCTCCCGCGAGGACGCCCTGATGTACGGGGCACGGGCCACCGGAACCTTCGGCACCATCGACTACCAGGCCTTCCTGGCCAGCAGCAAGGGCGAGCAACTGCTGTTCCAGACCCACGAGGGACAGCTTCCGGACCAGGAGGCCGCGCTCTACCAGGACTTCACCGGCGGCCCGGTCTACGGCGAGCTCGGCAGCCTGGAGACCGCCGTCGCCAACCTCGGCCAGCCCTTCGCCGCCCAGCGGATCGACGGCAAGGAGTGGCAGACCACCCTCGACCAGGCGATGACCCAGCTCGGCGACATCGACTACCAGGCGGTCACCCTGGCCGGGAACCGGGCCAGGTCCTACGCCATGGACATCATCTGGAACGACGCCGCGGTGGGCGCGGCCGGCCTGGTCGCGGTACTGGTCTCGGTGCTGCTGTCGCTCAGCATCGGCCGCCGCCTGGTCCGCGAGCTGACCGGGCTCCGCGACTCCGCCTTCGACCTGGCCGGGGTCAGGCTGCCCGGGGTGATGCGGCGGCTGCGCGAGGGCGAACGGGTGGACCTCGCCGTCGAGGTGCCGCAGGTCCCGGTCGGCGGAGCCGACCGGGACGAGATCGCCCAGGTCGGCCGGGCCTTCAACGCGGTCCAGCGGTCCGCGCTGGAAGCGGCGGTGGAACAGGCCGAGCTGCGCCGGGGCATCGCCGCCGTCTTCGTCAACCTGGCCCGCCGCAGCCAGGCCCTGCTGCACCGTCAACTGACCCTGCTGGACGAGATGGAGCGCCGCGCGGACGACCCGGACGAGCTGGAGGACCTGTTCCGGCTGGACCACCTCACCACCCGGATGCGCCGTCACGCCGAGGGGCTGATCATCCTCTCCGGCTCGGCCCCCGGCCGCAACTGGCGCCGCCCGGTGCGGATCCTGGACGTGGTCAGGGCCGCCGTCGGCGAGATCGAGGACTACGCCAGGGTCCGGGTGCACCGGATGCCGCCGGTCGCCGTGGTCGGCGGCGCGGTGTCCGACGTGGTGCACCTGGTCGCCGAACTGGTCGAGAACGCGGCCGTGTTCTCGCCGCCGCACACGCAGGTTCGGATCCAGGGCGAGGAGGTCGCCAACGGCTTCGTGCTGGAGATCGACGACCGCGGGCTCGGCATGGGCGAGGACGCGATGGCCGCGGCCAACACCCGGCTGGCCACCGGCGGCGACTTCGACCTCACCGACACCGACCGGCTCGGCCTGTTCGTGATCAGCAGGCTGAGCTCCCGGCACGGCGTGCAGGTGTCGCTGCGGCGCTCGCCCTACGGCGGTACCACCGCGGTGGTGCTGCTGCCGAGGGAACTGCTGGCGGCGGTCTCCGCGCGTCCCGGCGACGCGGCCGGCGCGGGGGGCGCCGCGCAGGGCGACGGGTCCGAGCAGGCGTTGGCGGTGCGGCGCAACCGGGCCGGACGGGAACTCGCCCCCGGCGGTCGCGGGGGCGCCGGCGACGGCGGGCAGCTGCCGGTGCAGCACCGGGGGCCCCGGCACGCTGCGCCGATCCCGGCGCTGGAGGTCGAGTTGGACGGAGAGGGCGGCGAACAGGGCGTCGCCGCGCTTCCCCGCCGCAGGCCGCCTGCGGCAGCGTCGCCCTCTCGGGCGGAGGCGTACCTCGCCGCGCGGGACGGTGCGTTGGCGGGTGACCCGCACGGCGGCGTTCCGAGCGGTACTCCGGACGGAGACCTGGACGGCGGCCTTCGCGACAGCGGCGACCATGACGGCGGGTTGGCCGAGGGCGGCGGCTGGGACGGCGGGTTCCGCGAGGGTGAGGTCAGGCACGGAGGCTACCGCGAGGCCGTGCTCGCCGACCACGGCGACGGGGAGGCAACCCGCGAGCTGACGCTCCGTCAAAGTCCAGGTCCGGCAACGCCACCCAGCAGCACCTGGCCCCTCACCACCCCGAGCCCCGACCCCGCGGCCGCAGGCGCCTCCGGCGCCGGCGCCAACACGCCAGCCGCCCCCAGGGCCAACGCGCCGACCGTGGGCGGCAACGCCCTCGCGGGGGCGGCTGCCCCCGGCGGGCCCTCGCCGGTTCCCGCCGCACCGCCCGCGCCCCTCGCGTCGGCGGAGGACCCGCCGTTGCTGCCGCGGCGGGTGCGGCAGGCGAACCTCGCTCCGCAGCTGCGGGCCGCCACCGAGGGGGCGCCTTCCCGCCCGTCGCCGGAGCCCTCCGCGCCGCGCGAGCGTTCACCGGAGGAGGTGCGGGCCACTTTCGCCTCGTTCCAGAGCGGGTTGAGCCGCGGCCGGGCAACGGCCGACCCGACCCCCGCCACCACCCGGGCCCCTGCCACCACCACCCCGGCGGGGCCCGCACCAGTCGATGCCGTACCCGCCGCCCGTCCGGGCGGCGCCCCTGATCCCTCCGCGGAAGGACCCGTCCGATGACCCTGGCGAGCAAGCCCACCGGAGACCTCAACTGGCTGCTCGACGACCTGGTCCGCCGGGTCCCGGAGGTGCGGCACGCGGTCGTGCTGTCGGGCGACGGCCTGGCCATCGGCGCGTCCGCCGGGCTGACCCGCGAGGACGCCGAGCACCTGGCCGCGGTCGCGTCCGGCTTCCACAGCCTGGCGAAGGGCGCCAGCCGGCACTTCCAGGCCGGCGGGGTGCGGCAGACCATGATCGAGCTGGAGCACGCCTTCCTCTTCGTCACCGCCGCCGGCGACGGCAGCTGCATGGCCGTGCTGAGCGAGGCGGAGGCCGATGTCGGCCTGATCGCCTATGAGATGGCCCTGCTGGTGAAGCGGGTCGGGGAGCACCTGGGCAGTGAGCCCAGGGCAGGCTTGCCCACCATCCGGTGAACGCCGTCACGGGGGACTCGTCCGGACCGGACCGGGTCTACGACGGCACGGTGTACGACTACGACGGGACGCAGGACTGGGCCGGCAGCCGCGCGCGCCGCGCCGGGTGGGGCAACGCCCCCGCCAACGACCCCTCCGCCGACCCGGACCACGACCGGGACCTGGCCGCGGAGGACGCGGAGCTGTCGCAACTGGTCCGCCCCTACACGCTGACCCGGGGCCGCACCCGGCACGCCGAGGGCGCGGCCTTCGACGTCATCGCGCAGGTCGCCGCGATCGAGCGGCCGGACCTGACGGACCTGGACGCCGCCGAGGGCGCGGAGGATCCGGAGCACCTGGCGATCCTCGACCTGGTGCGGCAGCGCCCGCTCTCGGTGGCCGAGGTCGCCGCCGGGACGGACCTGCCGCTGGGCGTGGTCCGGATCCTGCTGGGCGACCTGCTGGAGGCGGGGCTGATCCGGGTGAGCCGTCCGGTCCCGACCGCGGTGCTCCCTGACACCACCCTGCTCCGCGAGGTGATCCGGGGCCTGCACGCGCTGTGACAACCCCCGCCCACGAGTACGCGTTCGACTGATTTCCACCCGGTCGGGTGAGTTTGCCCGTCTGTGAATTGGCGATGGCCCCACCGGGGCAGTCCCTGCCTATGCCACGTATCACAGGGGCCCCAGAAGGCTCGGCGCCGGGCCTGGCGCCCGGACTCGCGCCGGCCCATCACGGGAGGCACTGCGTCATCCCCCCGCCCCCTCCGGTGCCGCCTCCGCCACCGCTCCCGCACGGGGGTTCGCCCGGCCACTACCTCACCGGCTTTCCGACCGCTTTCCCCCCGTTCCCGCCCTTCCCGCACTGCACCGTGCCCAAGCCGGTGCCGAAACCCACACCGAAGCCCACGCCCCACCCGACGCCGCACCCCACCCCCCACCCCACCGTGCACCACCACCCGCCCGCGCCGCCGCACACCGTCCGCCCGGTGGCGCACCACCAGGCCGCGCCCGTGCCGCATCCGCGGGCCGTCCTGCCCAGCCCTCCGCCGCGGACGGCGCTGCACACCGCCACCGCGCCGCCCAAGGTCATCGTCGACACCGCGGTGACCGCGCCCAGCAGTTCGCCCGAGGCCGGGTTCGTCTTCGTCGCCATCACTCTGCCCGCCCTGGTCTGCGCCGGTGCGAGCGTCTTCAACCACGCCTTCGGGAGGCACCGTTGATCCTCGGGTTCATTCTCTTCGCGCTGCTCGGCGCAGCCGCCGCGGTCGCCGTCCTGGCCGCCTTCGGCCGCACCACCCGCTCCCGCGAGGGCACCTTCTCGGGCGGCGCGCTCGGGTTCCTGGGGTCGGCCTCCCTCTCCTCCTTCATCCTGGTCGCGGCCTTCCTGATCGCCGGCTCCTGGTCCAATCTGAACACCGCCAGGGGCCACACCTTCGACGAGGCCCGTGCCCTCAACGCGGCCTACACCGACGCGGACGCCACCACCCGGCCGCTGCTGCGCGACTACGTCACCTCGGTGATCGGCAGTGAGTGGGCGACCATGCGGAAGGGCACTGCCAGCACCGGCACCTGGGCCGATCTGGACACGGTCAGGGCCCATGTCGAGGGACTGCCCGACCCGGTGGCCAGGGCGCAGGAGCTGAGCGACCTCAGCGCCGTCTACACGACCCGTCAGATCCGGCTGGCGGACACCCAGGCGTCGCTCCCGGCCCCGCTCTACCCGGCGCTGATCGCCACCGGGCTGCTGGTCCTGCTCTACGCCCCGATCGCCGGGCTGACCTTCCATCTGCGGGAGTCGGTCGCGCTGGGGCTGGTCGGCGGGGTGGTCGGCTTCGGGATCTACATGGTGCTGCACATGACCCACCCCTACGCGGGGCCGATCCACGTCACCCCGGTCGCCTACACCCAGAGCCTGGCCCGCTTCGCCCAACTCTCGTCCGGCTGACGCCCTTCTGGCGGACCAGCGGCGCAGGCTAGGATCCGCGCGTGGAATCCATAGCCCCGGCGAGCCCCGCTCCCGACCTGCCCGTCGCGCTGAAGATCCTGGTGGCCGGGGGCTTCGGGGTCGGCAAGACCACGCTGGTCGGGGCGGTGAGCGAGATCCGGCCGCTGCGCACCGAGGAGGTGCTCAGCGAGGTCGGCCGCCCGGTGGACCGGACCGAGGGGGTCGAGGCGAAGACCACCACCACCGTGGCCATGGACTTCGGCCGGATCGACATCCGCAGCGACCTTGCGGTCTACCTGTTCGGGACGCCCGGGCAGGACCGGTTCTGGTTCATCTGGGACGAGTTGGCGGTCGGCGCGCTGGGCGCGGTGGTGCTCGCCGACACCCGGCGGCTGGACGAGTGCTTCCCCTCGGTGGACTACTTCGAGCGGCGCGGGATCCCCTTCGTGGTCGCCGTGAACTGCTTCGACGGCACCCGCCCCTATCCGCTGGAGCAGGTCCGCACGGCGCTGGACCTGGACCTGGGGATCCCGCTGCTGCAGTGCGACGCCCGGTCCACCGCCTCGGTCAGGGACGTCCTGGTCGAGGTGGTGGAACTGGCCCTCGGCCTCGCCGAGCAGGCGGCGGCCGAGCGGTCCGAGCAGGGTCAGACCGATCCGGCGGGTCCGGCCCAGTACCGGGCCGGGCGGCCGGTGGTGAGCCCGGGCACGCGGTAGAGCGAGCCCGCGCCCGGGTCCGCCCCGGGACCGCCGCCGGCGGTGGTGATGTAGAGGTCGTTCAGGTCCGGGCCGCCGAAGGCGCAGCTGGAGACCTTGCCGGTGGGCAGTTCCACGGTCTCCAGCAGCTTGCCCTCGGGGGAGAGGCAGCGGACGGCCGAGCCGCCCCAGAACGCCACCCAGAGGTTGCCCTCGGCGTCCAGGGTCATCCCGTCCGGGTCGCCGCTGAGTTCGGAGATGTCCAGGGTCCGCACCGGGTCGGCGAGCGGGCCGTGCTCGGGGTAGTCGAACAGCCGGATGCTGCGGCTGCCGCTGTCGATGTGCCAGAGCCGGTCGGGCTCGGGCCAGTCCAGGCCGTTGGGGATCAGCATGCCCTCGCGCAGCACGACGGCCTCGGCCGTCCCGTCGGGCCGGTACTCCAGCCGGTAGAGCGGGCCGCCCACCCGGGGTTCGTCCAGGGTCATCGTGCCGGCCACCATGCGGCCGTAGGGGTCGCACTTCCCGTCGTTCATCCGACGTCCGGGCTGGTCCGCCTCGACCGGGGCCACGGTCTCCAGCGCGCCGGTGGCGGTGTCCAGCAGGACGAACCCCTGCTCGACGGCGAGCAGCACCCGGCCGTCCCGGTAGGGCGCCAGGGTGCCGGGACGGGTGTCCAGCGGCAGCACCAGGGGCGCCCCGCCGCCGGGGCCGAGCACCCGCACCTGCCGGTCCTCGATGCCGATCCAGTACAGGAGTTGGGCCTTGTGGTCCCAGACCACGCCCTCGCCCAGCGCGAGACGGCAGTCGTCGACGAGTTCCAACGGCACGGTGCACCCCTTGTTCCGGAGAAAGAACGCAGATTGTCTCGTCCGATCGCCGATAAACCTGCTGTGTGGGCCTCACAATAGTTCTTCACCGCATTGGCACATCCGGGGGTGGAGGGGAGATGGTGACCGAGGCCGTGGCTGACCTGTCGACGCAGACCCACGAGCAGGGACGCACGCCCCGGCGCGGGGGGGTGCACTGGCGCTACGGGATGGGCTTCGTGGTGCTGCTCGCCAGCGTCCTCTCGCTGGTGCTGGTGGGTCAGATCGCGGGCTGGATCCAGGATCCGCACCGCTCAGCGCAGGCCGGAGCCATGGCCGACTACCGGGCGTCGACCCTGCAGGGGGAGCTGCGGACGCTGCCCCCGCTGTCGGCCGGCGGGGTGCTGGAGGCGAGCTACGCCAGTGCGGTCCGGGCCCAGAACGGGGTGCTGCTGGACGTGGCCTACCCGGCGGCGGCGGGCGGCGCCCCGGTGGGCCTCACCGTGCGGCTGAGCGGCAGCGCCACCAGCGGGGTGCTGAGCGGCCGTCATCTGACCGTGGTCGAACGCTGCTACCACTACACCCTGAGCGCCACCGCCGTGGCGCACCAGCAGGTCGCCTGCCCCGGCGCGACGGTCGCCCCCGCGATCAGGACCACGACCTCGGCGCCGAGCAGTCCTCCGGCGAGTACGTCCGCACCGGGCGGCAAGGACACCGGGCCGTCGGCGCTGATCGGTCTTGCCTCGCGGCTGAACGCGCTGCTCCCGGTGCAGCGGGAGGTGCCGGCCGACGACAGCGGGGTGCGGCAGCTGCTGGCCGCGGCGGAGCCGCCGGCCGGGACGCCCTGGGAGGCGGCCTATCCGCAGCGGTCCGGCGGTGGAGGCGATATCGTGCTGGCCATCGGCCAGGGCGGCGCGGCCGGCTGCCTGTTCGCGGGCATCCACGCCGAGCGGCTGACCACCTGGATGGCGCCGCAACTCGCGCCGTGCACGGCGGCCCGGGCGTCGCTGGCCGTTCTGGCAGGTCGGAGTTGAGGTCGGAGCCGGGTCCCGGGCGGTCGGGCACACCCCGGAACTGTAAAATCCGTCGAAACTTTGCAAAAGACCGTAAGCAGTTTGCGGTCCATGACATACACTTGCGGGCATGACACGACGACTTGCTGAAGTGGCGAAGAAAGTCGGGGTCAGCGAGGCGACGGTCAGCCGTGTCCTCAATGACAAGCCCGGCGTCTCCGAGAACACCCGGACCGCCGTCCTGACCGCGCTGGACGTGCTCGGCTACGAGCGTCCGACCCAGCTGCGCGGTGAGCGCTCCCGACTGGTCGGCCTGGTACTGCCGGAACTGCAGAACCCGATCTTCCCGGCCTTCGCCGAGGTGGTCGGGGGAGCGCTGGCGCAGCAGGGGTTCACCCCGGTGCTGTGCACCCAGACCGCGGGCGGGGTCTCCGAGGCCGACTACGTGGAGCTGCTGCTGCAGCAGCACGTGTCCGGCGTGGTCTTCTTCGGCGGCCTCTACGCCCAGGCCGACTCCCCGCACGAGCACTACGAGCGGCTGGCCCAGCGCGGGCTGCCCACGGTGCTGCTGAACGCCGCCATAGACGGCCTCGGCTTCCCCCAGGTCTCCTGCGACGACGCGGTGGCGGTGGAACAGGCGATGGGGCACCTGGTCTCGCTGGGCCACCGGAAGATCGGCCTGGTGCTGGCGACGCCGGACCACATCCCGTCCCGGCGCAAGCTGGCCGCCGCCCGGGTGGCCGCCGCCAGGGCCGGCGTGGACTTGCCGGACGCCCACATCGAGCACGCGCTGTTCTCGCTGGAGGGCGGCCAGGTGGCGGCCGGACGGCTGCTGCAGCGCGGGGTCACCGGGATCATCTGCGCCAGCGACCCGATCGCCCTGGGCGCGGTGCGCGCGGTGCGCCGGGCCGGCCTCTCGGTGCCGGGCGACGTCTCGGTGGTGGGGTACGACGACTCCTCGTTCATGACCTGCACCGACCCGCCGCTGACCACCATCAGGCAGCCGATCGAGGCCATGGGCCGGGCCGCCGTGGACCTGCTGGCCAGCGAGATCGCCGGGGCCAGGGTCACCCACGACGAGCTGCTGTTCGAGCCGGAGCTGGTGGTCCGCGGCTCGACCGGGCCGGTCAGCCCGCGCGACTGACGGTGCGTCAGATGTAACCTGCGGCGCCGAGCGCGGTACGCAGTGCGATGTCAAGGGGTCGGACGGTAATCGTCCGGCCCCTTTGTCATGCCCTCTCGTTACCATGTCGAAATCTTGCAAATTCCCGTCGACATATTGTGGTCATCTGCTCGTAGTGGTTAAGTGGCACGCGCCACACCAAGTCAGACCTTCCTCCCGATAGCCCTGCCACCCAGAAGGGTCCTCACAATGACCAGTGAGCGGCTGACCAGTCCTCGTGTCCGTAGAACCGCCGCGCTGCTGCTCGCGGCCACCGTCGGCCTGACCGCTGCCGCCTGCGGCAGCTCCAGCAAGACCACCCCCTCGAAGGCCGCGGGCGGCAAGGTCACCATCAGCATCGACTGTGCGCCGCCCACCAGTAAGCCGATCCCGCGCAAGCAGTGGTTCGACGACATCGCGGCGTTCGAGAAGCAGAACCCGAACATCAGCGTGAAGAGCATCGACACGTTCCCCTGCGAGACCCCGGCGCTGTTCACCGCCGCGCTCAGCGGGCACACCGAGCCGAACGTCTTCTACACCTACTTCACGGACAAGCAGCAGGTGCTGGACTCGGGCCAGGCAGCGGACATCACCCAGTACGTCAACACCACCAGCGTCCCGACGCTCAACGACATCGCCCCGTCGGTGATGGACGGCCAGAAGTCGGACGGCAAGCTGTACGGCCTCCCGCGTACCAACTACGCGATGGGCATCATCATCAACCGCAAGCTGTTCACCCAGGCCGGCCTGAACCCGGACCAGCCGCCGACCACCTGGGCCGAGGTGGCCACCGACGCCGCCAAGATCCAGGCACTCGGCAACGGCATCAACGGCTACGGCGAGTACAGCGCCGGCAACAACGGCGGCTGGCACTTCGTCGCCGAGATGGACGCCCTGGGCGCCCCGGTGGTCAGCGCGGACGGCAAGACCGCCGCGTTCAACTCCGACGCCGGCAAGTCGGTGCTGCAGAACCTGCACGACCTGCGCTTCAAGGACAACGCCATGGGCAAGACCCAGCTCTACAAGTGGGGCGACCTGCAGAAGCAGATGGCGGCGGGCAAGCTCGGGATGTACATCGCGGCGCCCGACGACATCACCTACATGGTGCAGACCTTCAAGTCGCAGTACTCCGACTTCGGAATGGGCCCGATCCCCGGCACCGACGGCCCCGCCAAGGGCACCCTGGCCGGCGGCGACGACATGATGTTCAACGTCAAGGACACGCCGGACCAGATCAAGGCCGGCATCAAGCTGGTGAACTTCCTCTACCTCACCAGCGGCCAGGGCCAGTTCAACTACGCCCGGGCCAAGGCCACCGGCCAGGCCGTCGGCCTGCCCGAGCCGGAGTTCTACACCGGTGCCTCGCTGGCGGCGGACAACACGCTCAAGAGCGCCAACTCCACCATGCCGGTGGCGAACTACAAGGCGTTCGTCGACGCGGGCGTCCCCGGCGTCAACGAGCCCGGCAACGCCCAGGACATCTACAAGGTCCTGGACACCGCGATGGCCTCGGCGCTGACCAACCCCAACGCCGATGTCAGCAAGCTGCTCAGCACCGCGGAGACCCAGGTCAACCAGGTCCTCGCCAACAAGTAGTTCTCAACCGGTCCCGACCGAAGCGGGGCGGCCGCAGTATCCGGCCGCCCCGCCCCCGTCCAGGCATTGTCAGGAGCCCTGATGGCGGCGATCGCCGTACTGGAGAGCAGCACAGATCCGGAGCCCACGCCCCGGCGCAACCCGAACAACCCGCGTGACACGTTCGTGAGGGAGCTGAAGCGGAACCTCACCGCCCACGCCTTCCTGATCGGCGCCGTCCTCGTCTTCGCCCTGTTCTCCTGGTACCCCATGGTCCGGGAGTTCATCATGAGCTTCCAGAAGCAGAAGCTCGGCCAGACCCACTGGGTGGGCTGGCACAACTTCAACCAGGTGTGGCACGACCCCAGCTTCGGCCAGGCCTGGGTGAACACCGCCGAGTTCACCGGGCTCGCCCTGCTGCTCGGTTACGTCGTCCCCTTCTTCATCGCCATCGTGATGAACGAGTTCCGGCACGCCCGGGGCTACCTGAGGGTGCTGGTCTACCTGCCGGTGATGCTGCCCCCGGTCGCCTCGCTGGTGCTGTTCCAGTACTTCTACAACCCCGACTACGGGCTGTTCAACCACCTGCTGCACGCGGCGCACCTGCCCACCTCCTCGTGGCTGCAGTCGCCGAAGATGTCCATGATCGCCGTCGTGATCGCCTCCACCTGGATGAACATGGGCGGCGCGACCCTGATCTACCTCGCTTCACTGCAGGGCATACCCGGTGAGCTGTACGAGGCCGCAGAGATCGACGGGGCCGGCATCCTGCGCCGGATCTGGCATGTGACGATCCCGCAGACCCGCATGATCCTCTCGATGATGCTGATGCTGCAGATCGTCGCCACGATGCAGGTCTTCGTCGAGCCCTTCGTCCTCACCAACGGCGGCCAGGGCGTGGACAACTCCACCACCACGGTCGTCTACCTGATCTACCAGTACGCCTTCAACTTCGGGAACTACGGCGCGGCCTCCGCGCTGGGGCTGCTCCTGCTCGTGGTGCTGGTCGTCTTCGCCCTTGTCTACCGGTGGCTCACCAGCCGCGTCGAAGAGCAGTGAGGTCAGCATGGCTACCGCAACCGACATGGGAACCCGCACCCTGGTCTCCCGGGTGCAGCTCAACCGCCCGCGCGGCCGGATCATCTACTGGTCCGTGCTGGGGCTGACCGTCCTGGTCTTCACCCTGGTCTTCCTGGGCCCGCTCTACATGATGATCACGGGTGGGCTGAAGTCCACCCAGGAGGCGATCCAGGACCCGCCCACGCTCTACCCGCACCACGTCCAGGCCAGCACCTACCACACCGCCTGGACCCAGCTCAACCTGGCCAAACTGCTGCTGAACACGCTGATCTACGCCTTCGGCGCGCTGCTGTTCCAGCTGGTGTTCTGCATCTCCGCGGCGTACGCCTTCTCCAAGCTGCGGCCGATCCTGGGCAACGCCATCCTGGGCGCGATGCTGGCCACGCTGATGATCCCGGCGATGGTGCTGATCGTGCCGCAGTACATCACCGCGATCAGCCTGCCGTTCATCCACATCAACCTGCTGAACACCCCGTGGGCGATCTGGGTCCCGAGCGTGGCCGCCGCCTTCAACATCTTCCTGCTGAAGCGGTTCTTCGACTCGATCCCGCAGGAACTCCTGGACGCGGCCGGCATCGACGGCGCCGGGCCGCTGCGGGTGCTCTGGTCGATCGTGCTGCCGATGTCGCGGCCGATCGTCTCGGTGGTGTCCATCTTCGCGCTGGTCGCGGTGTGGAAGGACTTCCTCTGGCCGCTGCTGGTCGAGCCCGACCCCACCAAGCAGACCCTCAACGCCGGTATCTACTCACTCTCCCAAGGAGTCCCAGAGAACGTGCTGATCGCGGCCTCCGCCATCTCCGCGGCGCCGACGATCATCTTCTTCCTCTTCTTCCAGCGCAACATCATGGCCGGACTGACCGCGGGCAGCCTCAAGGGCTGAGCCGCCGGACACCCTCCCGCATCCGGCCATTCCACTCAGATCTGAACCCACAGGTCAGCCTCAACAGATGGAGACCCCTACCGTGCACGAGCCCCAGTGGTGGCGCGGCGCCGCGATCTACCAGGTGTACGTCCGAAGCTTCGCCGACGCGGGCGGCGACGGAGTCGGCGACCTCGCCGGTGTACGCGGCAGACTGCCCTACCTCGCCGACCTAGGTGTCGATGCCCTGTGGTTCACCCCCTGGTACTCCTCGCCGCTGGCCGACGGTGGTTACGACGTCGCCGACTACCGTGAGATCGACCCGATGTTCGGCACCCTGGCCGAGGCCGAGAAGCTCATCTCGGAAGCCCTCGACCTCGGCATCAGGACCATCGTCGACATCGTCCCCAACCATGTCTCCAGCGCCCATGTCTGGTTCCAGCAGGCGCTGGAGGCCGGCCCGGGGTCGCCCGAGCGGGCCCGCTTCTGGTTCCGTCCGGGACGCGGCGAGCACGGCGAGCTCGCGCCCAACAACTGGCGCTCCCAGTTCGGCGGTTCGGCCTGGACCCGGACCACCGAGCCGGACGGCACGCCGGGGGAGTGGTACCTGCACCGCTTCGCCCCGGAGCAGCCCGACCTCAACTGGGAGCACCCGGAGATCCGCCAGGAGCACGAGGACATCCTGCGCTTCTGGTTCGACCGCGGCGCGGCCGGCGTCCGGATCGACTCGGCCGCCGAGCTGGTCAAGGACCCGGCCCTGCCCGACTACGACTACGACACCCCGCACCCGGCGGGGGAGCCGCACCCCTATGTCGACCGGGACGAACTGCACGACATCTACCGCTCCTGGCGGGCGGTCGCGGACTCCTACCCCCAGCCGCGGGCCCTGATCGGCGAGCTCTGGCTGCCCGACCCGCTGCGCTTCGCCCAGTACCTGCGCCCGGACGAACTGCACACCGCCTTCAACTTCAGCTTCCTGGCCTGCCCCTGGGACGCGGAGGCGCTGCGCGCGGTGATCACCAACACCCTCGCGGTGCACGCCCCGGTCGACGCGCCGGCCACCTGGGTGCTGGCGAACCACGACATCACCCGCACCGCCACCCGCTACGGCCGGCAGAACACCGGCTTCGACTTCGCGGACAAGGCCCACGGGATCCCCACCGACCTGGTGCTCGGCACCCGCAGGGCCAGGGCCGCGGCGCTGCTCTCGCTGGCGCTGCCCGGCTCGGTCTACCTCTACCAGGGCGAGGAGTTGGCGCTGCCCGAGGTCGAGGACATCCCGGCGGACCGGATCGAGGACCCGATGTACCACCGCACCGGTGGTACCGACCCCGGCCGGGACGGCTGCCGGGTGCCGATCCCCTGGGACGGCGAGGCGCCCCCGTACGGCTTCAGCCCGGCGACGGCGGTGTCCGAGCCCTGGCTGCCGCAGCCGCTGGACTGGGCCCCGCTGACCGCCGCCGCCCAGGACGGCGACCCGGACTCGATGCTGACCCTCTACCGCAGGGCGCTCCGGGTGCGCCGCAACGAACCCGCGCTCGGCGACGGCCCGATGGAGTGGCTGGAGTCCGCCGAGCCGCAGCCCGAGGTGCTGGCCTTCCGCCGAGGCCCGCACTTCGCCTGCGTGGTCAACCTCTCCGACCACGCGGTGCCGCTGCCGGAGCACAGCGATGTGCTGCTGGCCTGCGGACCGCTCCCGGACGGGGTGCTCCCCCCCGATACGGCGGTGTGGCTGCGGACCACCTGACAGGCCCGCAGCCACACCGCAGGTTGCGCCGCCCCGCGCGGGTTGAGGGTCCCGCGCGGTGCGGCGCAGCCACACCCAGTACCGTTGGCAGGGTTTGCGCAAGCCTTGCAGACCCTGTCCCGGGAGCCACCCATGTACGAGTACGACGTCCTGGTCATCGGCGGGGTCGGCGTGGACACCATCGTCCGCGTGGCCGAACTCGCGGTCCCTCCGGGCGATTCGGTCCATGTCCCGCCGATCCGCGACTATGTGGCGCACACCGGCAACGGCGCGGCGCTGGGCGCGCACGCGCTGGGGCTGCGCACCAAGTTCATCGACTACCTGGGCCAGGACCAGCAGGGCGCGCTGATCCTCAGTGAGTACGCGGCCCGCGGCCTGGACTTCAGCTCGCTGCCGGCCCCGGCCGGAACCCCGCGCAGCGTCAACCTGGTGGACGACGCGGGCCGCCGGTTCTCCTTCTACGACGGCCGGCACCCGGCCGACCTGCGGATGCCCGCCGCGTTCGCGCTCCCGTACGTCGAGCGCAGCCGCCATGTGCACCTGTCGATCAGCCACTACAACCTGGACCTCTTCGACGGCATCGAGCAGCTCGGCCGCACCGTCTCCACCGACCTGCACTCCTGGGACGGCGTGGAACCGCACCGGATCCCCTTCGCGGAGCGGGCCGACCTGGTCTTCATGAGCGCCGCCGGCCTGCGGGCGGAGGGGGCTCTTGCCCCGGTGCTGCACCGGATCCTGGACCGGGGCCGGGCCCGTCTGGTGGTCGCCACCGACGGCGCCGACGGCTGCCACCTGCTGGTCCGCGGCGACCGGACGGTCCGTCACTTCCCGGCGGTGGCACCGCTTCCAGGCCGTTCCATCGTCGACAGCAACGGCGCCGGCGACGCCTTCGTCACCGGCTTCCTGCAGGCCTGGTTCGCCGACGCGGACCTGGAGACCTGCGTCCGCTCCGGCCAGATCTCCGGCACCTACGCCTGCGGCACGGCCGGCACCCACACCTCGTTCATCGACGCCCCGACCCTGGCGTCGGCCTTGGCGTCGGCCCCGGGCTGACCGTCCCGCCGACCAGCACCTACTGCGGGTCCGGCGGGTCCTGCGGGCCGCGTCCGCTCCAGCTCCAGGCGTAGCGGCCGTCGTCGCTGGCCCGGGCGCCCTCGGCGAGGTCCAGCGGGCGGAAGGTGTCGACCATGACCGCGAGTTCGTCGAAGAACTCGGCGCCGATGCTGCGTTCGTAGGCGCCGGGCTGGGGGCCGTGGGTGTGGCCGCCGGGGTGCAGTGAGACCGAGCCCTGGGCGATGCCGGAGCCCTTGCGGGCCTCGTAGTCGCCGCCGACGTAGAACATCACCTCGTCGCTGTCCACATTGGAGTGGTAGTACGGCACCGGGATCGACAGCGGGTGGTAGTCCACCTTGCGGGGCACGAAGTTGCAGATCACAAAGCCGGTGCCCTCGAACACCTGGTGGGCCGGCGGCGGCTGGTGCACCCGGCCGGTGATCGGCTCGAAGTCGCTGATGTTGAAGGCGTAGGGGTAGAGGCAGCCGTCCCAGCCGACCACGTCGAAGGGGTGGGTGGGCACGGTCAGCACACTGCCGCCGACCACGCCGCCGGCCACCCGGTGCTTGACGTACACGTCGACGTCGGTGTCGGCCGGGAGCTCCTCGGCGAGCAGCGGGCCGACCGGGCCGCGCAGGTCCCGCTCGCAGAACGGCGCGTGCTCGAGCAGCTGGCCGTACCTGGAGAGATAGCGCTTCGCCGGGGTGATGTGGCTGTTGGCCTCGATCGTGTAGAGCCGCAGCGGGGCGTCGCCGGTGGGCAGCCAGCGGTGGGTGGTGGCCCTGGGGACGACTACGTAGTCGCCCCGGCCCACCTCGATGCTGCCGAAGACGCTCTCCAGCACCCCCGCGCCGGACTCCACATGGACGCACTCGTCCCCGGTGCCGTTGCGGTAGAGCGGGGAGGGCACTCCGGCGGCGACATAGGCGATCCGGACGTCGGCATTGCCGAGGACGACCCGCCGGTCGCGGACCGGATCGGCCTGGCGCCAGCTCTCGCCGGGGAAGAGCTGGTGCAGCCGGAAGTGGTACGGCTTGAGCGGGTGGTTGGCCTCGGGCTTGTCCTCGGGGAGGTGCCAGACCCGGCTGTCGACCATCGCCGAGGGCAGGTGCCGGTGGTAGAGCAGCGAGGAGTCGGAGGAGAAGCCCTCCTCGCCCATCAGCTCCTCGTAGTAGAGCCGGCCGGAGTCCGGGTCGCGGTGCTGGGTGTGCCTCTTCGGGGGGACCGCTCCCGCGCTGCGGTAGTACGCCACCTTCTCCGCCTCCTGAAGCGACCTGAGCGACATAAACCAGGACTGATGCCCCCATAGGACCAGCATCACCATTCAAGCAGGAACGGCAACGCAACGGACACACGAATGTAACGATCAGCTAGCCTTTCAGAAAGTTGCAGCAAGGTCTTTCCATGGTGCTCACCTCGCTGTTACGTTCCTCCCCAAGCCCGACGGCAGCAACGGTGCGTCGGTCCGGGGAGGCTCCTTCGCAGGTGCCGACCCACCCACTCGGGCATCCACCCTCCAAGGAGTTCACAATGCGTCGTGGCATTGCGGCGGCCGTTCTGACGGCAGCGATAGCTGTTTCTGCAAGCGCTTGCGGGAGTAGTGCCAGCACCAGCGCCGGCACCAAGGCCAGTGCCGGCCCGGTCACCATCACCTGGTGGGACACCTCGGACGCCACCAATGAGGCGCCCACCTACAAGGCCCTGGTCGCCGACTTCGAGAAGGCCAACCCGACCATCAAGGTGACGTACGTCAACGTCCCCTTCGCCGACGCGCAGACCAAGTTCCAGACCGCGGCCGGCAGCAAGGGCGCCCCGGACGTGCTGCGCTCCGACGTCGGCTGGACCCCCGGCTTCGCCAAGGCCGGCTACCTGCTCCCGCTGGACGGCACCCCGGCCGCCGCCGACTCCGCCAAGTTCGAGCCGCAGCTGATCACCCAGGCCAGCTTCAACGGCAAGCTCTACGGCGTTCCGCTGGTCACCGACACCCTCGGCCTGATGTACAACAAGGCGCTGTTCGCCAAGGCCGGCATCACCAAGGCCCCCGCCACCTGGGACGAGCTCAAGGCCGATTCGGCGCTGGTGAAGCAGAAGGACGCGGTCGACGGCTTCGACTTCAACGCCGCCTCCTACTACGCGATGCCGTTCCTCTACGGGGAGGGCACCGACCTGGTCGACGCCTCCTCGCAGAAGATCACCGTCAACTCGGCCGCCGCGGTCAAGGGCATCAACACCATCAAGGACCTGCTGGCCAGCCCCGGCGTGGGCAAGCTGGACACCACGGCCAACGCCTACGCGAACATGATGGACCGCTTCAACAGCGGCAAGGTCGCCATGATCATCCAGGGCCCCTGGGAGACCACCAACGTCTACAAGGGCTCGGCCTTCACCGACACCGCCAACCTCGGCGTCGCCGCCGTCCCGGCCGGCTCCACCGGCAAGGCCGGCGCCCCCATCGGCGGCCACAACCTGGTCGCGTACGCCGGTTCCGACGCCGCCCACCAGGCCGCCTCGGAGAAGTTCATCGCCTTCATGACCTCGGCCGCTTCGCAGGTCACCATCGCGACCAAGAACGCCACGCTGCCCACCCGCAGCGACGCGTACACCGCCGCGGTCACCGCCAACCCGGGCATCGCCGCCTTCCAGTCGATCCTGTCGGCCGGTGTCCCGCGTCCGCCGCTGGCCGAGTACAGCTCGGTCTACGGCCTCTTCAACACCGACCTGCTGAAGATCCTCGCGGGCCAGGAGAGCACCCAGTCCGGTCTGGACAACGTCTCGGTCGCGACCAAGAAGCTGATCCCGGCCTTCGCCACCCAGTGACCGCCCGCCCGGCGGGCCGCCCCCACCCGGGCGGCCCGCCGGGCAGCGCGGCGGCCGTGCCGTGCCCCCAACCCCGCCAGCAGAGCCGAAGAGGTGTCAGAGCGATGACCACCGCCGTCCAGGGCAGAGCCCGCAAGGAGCGCAGCGACCCCGAACCCGAGCCCCGGGCCGGCTGGGTGACCCGGCTGCGGCGCTCCTACGACCAGCACTGGTACGCCTGGGTGATGTGCACCCCGGTCGTCGTGGTGCTCGGCGCACTGGTCGGCTTCCCGCTGGTCCAGGGGGTGCTGCTGACCTTCACCAACGCCAACAGCCTGAACGTGGGCCGCACCATCGGGGTCAACCACATCCCCGACAGCTACACCTGGACCGGCTTCAGCAACTACGTCGACCTGCTCACCGGCGCCGACAACCAGCTGGTCCCGCACTTCGTCTGGACCATCGCCTGGACCTTCCTCTGCGTGGCACTGACCGTCAGCACCGGCCTCGGACTCGCCGTGCTGATGAACCGCAAGATGCGCGGACGCACCTTCTACCGGCTGCTGCTGATCCTGCCCTGGGCCGTCCCCACCTTCGTCACCGTCTTCTCCTGGCGGCTGCTGCTCAGCGACGGCGGCGCGGTCAACGGCCTGCTCGGCCTGCTGCACCTGGGAACCCCGAGCTGGCTGAGCAGCCCGTACTGGATGAAGACCGCCGCGATCCTGGTCAACACCTGGTGCGGGGTCCCGTTCATGATGCTGTCCTTCCTCGGCGGGCTGCAGTCCATCCCCAGCGAGCTGTACGAGGCCGCCGAGATGGACGGCGCCACCCCCTGGCAGCGCTTCACCCAGGTCACCCTGCCGGGCCTGCGCCCGGTCAGCAGCACGGTGACGCTGCTCGGCATCATCTGGACCTTCAACCAGTTCACCGTGATCTACCTGCTGTTCGGGGCCGGCGGCAGCGACAGCGTGCAGATCCTGGTCACCTACGCCTACCAGCTGTTCTTCGGCCAGATGCCGCAGGACTACGCGGGCTCGGCCGCGGTCGGCGTGATCTGCCTGTCCATCCTGGTGGTCTTCACCGCCTTCTACCGCCGCTGGCTCTCCCGGAACGAGGCAACAGCATGAGCACCCGCCGTCCCCTGCTCCGCGGCGAACGCGGCCCGCTGGCCTCGGTCGGCCTGCACGGCGTCCTCTCGGTCGCGGCCTTCGTCGCCGCCTTCCCGGTGGTCTGGATCCTCTACATCTCGCTCGGCCCGGACGAGAACGACTACCTGCACCCGGGCCGGATCCTCAGCCGGATGACGCTCTCCAACTACGACCACGTCATCAACCACACCGGCTTCGGCACCTGGATGCTGAACTCGCTGATCGTCGGCGTCGGCACCATGCTGCTGGGCGTGCTCATCGCGGCCAGCGCCGGCTACGCGGTGTCCCGGATGCGGTTCCCCGGCCACCGGCAGCTGATGTACACCTTCCTGCTGACCCAGATGTTCCCGGTGTCGGTGCTGATGGTCCCGCTCTACAAGATCATGGCGGGGCTCGGCCTGCTGGACACCTACCAGGGCCTGGTGCTGATCTACTGCTCCACCGCGGTGCCCTACTGCGCCTGGCTGCTCAAGGGCTACTTCGACACCATCCCGGTGGAGATCGACGAGGCCGGCCGGATCGACGGCCTGTCACCGTTCGGCACCTTCTGGCGGCTGATCGTCCCGCTGGCCCGGCCGGGCCTGTCGGTGGCCGCCTTCTACACCTTCCTGACCGCCTGGGGCGAGGTCGCCTTCGCCTCGCACTTCATGCTCTCCGAGGACAAGTACACGCTGGCCGTGGGCCTGCAGACCTACATCAGCCAGTACAACTCGCAGTGGAACTTCATGGCCGCGAGCGCGGTACTGATCGCGCTTCCCGCCGGCGTCGTCTTCTACCTGGTACAGAAGCACCTGGTGACCGGCCTCACCGCCGGCGGCACCAAGGGCTGACCGCCCCTCACCCTCCGACTGCCTCCAAGGGATATCAATGACCACCCAGCACCCCGCCGACCCGACCGTGACTGCCGCCGACGCCGGCCGCAGAACCGACGGCTGGTGGCGCGACGCGGTGATCTACCAGGTCTACCCGCGCAGTTTCGCCGACGCGAACGGCGACGGCATGGGCGACCTGGAAGGCGTCCGCGGCAGGCTCCCGTACCTGCGCGAACTGGGCGTGGACGCGGTCTGGCTGTCCCCCTACTACGCGTCCCCGCAGGCCGACGCCGGCTACGACGTCTCCGACTACCGGGTGATCGACCCGATGTTCGGCGACCTCGCCGACGCCGAGCGGTTGATCGCCGACGCCCACGGCCTCGGCCTGCGGGTGATCGCCGACCTGGTCCCGAACCACTGCTCGGACCAGCACGCCTGGTTCCGGCAGGCGCTGCGCGAGGGCCCGGGCAGCCCGCTGCGGTCCCGGTTCCACTTCCTGCCCGGCAAGGGCGCGGACGGCGAACTGCCGCCCAACGACTGGGAGTCCATCTTCGGCGGCCCGGCCTGGACCCGCACCGCGAACCCGGACGGCACGCCGGGGGAGTGGTACCTGCACCTGTTCGCCCCGGAGCAGCCCGACTTCAACTGGGACAGCCGCGCCGTCGCCGACGAGTTCCGCTCGGTGCTGCGGCTCTGGCTCGACCTCGGCATCGACGGCTTCCGCATCGACGTGGCCCACGGCCTGGTCAAGGCCGCCGGGTTGCCCGACATCGGCCTGCACGACCAGCTCCGGCTGCTCGGCAACGACGTGCTGCCCTTCTTCGACCAGGACGGCGTGCACGAGATCTACCGCGACTGGCGCCTGGTCCTGGACGAGTACGGCACCGACCCGGCCACCCGCCGGATCGCCGTCGCCGAGGCCTGGACCCCCACCGTCGCCCGCACCGCCAACTACCTGCGCCCGGACGAGCTGCACCAGGCCTTCAACTTCCAGTACCTGGGCACCGCCTGGGACGCCGGGAAGCTGCGCGCGGTGGTCGACCTGACCCTGGACGCGATGCGTCCGGTCGGCGCCCCGGCCACCTGGGTGCTCTCCAACCACGACGTGGTGCGCCACCTCACCCGGCTGGGCGCGGGGCTCGACCGCGAGCAGGACCTGCGCCGGGCCCGGGCGGCCACCCTGCTGATGCTGGCCCTGCCCGGCTCCGCCTACGTCTACCAGGGCGAGGAGCTGGGCCTGCCCGAGGTGCTCGACCTGCCGGACTCGCTCCGCCAGGACCCGGCGTTCACCCGGGCCAAGGGCACCGGCGCCGAGGGCCAGGAGGGGATGCGCGACGGCTGCCGGGTCCCGATCCCCTGGTCCGGCACCGAGGCACCGTACGGCTTCGGCCCGCTGCCCGGCGGCCCCAGCTGGCTGCCGCAGCCGGCCGAGTGGGCCAAGCTCAGCGTGGAGGCGCAGACCGGCGACCGGGACTCCACCCTGGAGCTCTACCGCGCCGCCATCGCCGCCCGCCGGGCCCATCCGGCGCTCGGCGCGGGGGACTCGGTGGAGTGGCTGGAGCAGCTGCCGGCCGGCGTCCTCGGCTTCCGCCGCACCGCGGCCGGGCAGGAGTTCGTCTGCACCGCCAACACCGCGGAGCAGCCGGTGCTGATCCCGGCCCCCGGAAGGCTGCTGCTGGCCTCCACCCCGGTGACGGTGGTCGAGGACGAGCTGATGCTGCCCGCGGACACCACCGTCTGGTGGGCCGTCTGAGATGGCCGGGCCCAGCTCGGCCGGCGGCGGGTCGGCCCCGCCGCCGGCCGCCACGGCACGCCTCTCCGACATCGCCGCCCAGGCGGGGGTGAGCGAGGCCACCGTCTCCCGGGTCTTCAACGGGCGCGCGGGGGTCTCCCCGACGACCCGTCAGACCGTGCTCGCCGCCCTGGACGTGCTCGGCTACGACCGTCCGGTCCGGCTGCGGCAGCGCAGTGCCGGGATGATCGGGCTGATCACCCCCGAGCTCAACAACCCGATCTTCCCGGCGCTGGCCCAGGTCATCGAGCAGGTGCTGACCCGCTACGGCTACACCCCGCTGCTCTGCACCCAGACCCCAGGCGGCTCCACCGAGGACGAACTGGTGGACATGCTGGTGGAGCGCGGGGTGACCGGCATCGTCTTCGTGTCGGGGCTGCACGCGGACACCACCGCCGACATGGAGCGCTACGCCCGGCTGGCCGGCCGCGGCGTGCCGTTCGTGCTGATCAACGGCTACAGCGAACGGATCTCCGCACCCTTCGTCTCCCCGGACGACCGGGCCGCGATGCGGATGGCGGTGCAGCACCTGGCCGAACTGGGCCACGAGCGGATCGGCCTGGCGCTGGGGCAGCGCCGCTTCGTCCCGGTGCTGCGCAAGCTGGAGGGGTTCGCCGCCGCCTGCGCCGAACTGCTGGGCCAGTCCGAGCAGGAGAGCGCGAGCCGGATCCAGCACACCCTGTTCAGCGTCGAGGGCGGCCACGCCGCCGCCGGGGCACTGCTGGACGCCGACTGCACCGCGGTGGTCTGCGGCAGCGACCTGATGGCCTTCGGGGTGGTCCGGGCGGTCCGCCAGCGCGGTCTCTCGGTCCCCGGCGACGTCTCGGTGGTCGGCTTCGACGACTCCCCGCTGATCGCCTTCGCCGACCCGCCGCTGACCACGATCCGTCAGCCGGTGGAGGCGATGGGCGCCGCCGCGGTCGACGCGCTGCTGGAGGAGATCAACGGCAACGCCATGCACCGCGCCGAGTTCGTGTTCCAGCCCGAGCTGGTCGTCCGGGGCTCCACCGGGGCGGCCCGCCCACGCTGAGGGGCGTGGGCACGCGGGCCCGGACGGCGGTGCCTCGCCGTCCGGGCCCGCGCGACGCCCGGGCCGCGCGACCCGAAAACCCTTGGACGCGGACCCCGGCCTGACGCGAGGATCACTGCTCCACCCTTCTCGCTGAGTCCCGGTCAGGAATCGTGTGCTCTCCCACTACCGCCGTCTGTTCGCCACCCCGGGCAGTCCGGCCATGGTCCTCACCGGACTGATCGCCCGCTTCCCGACCGGCATGGTCGGGGTCGCCGCCGTCTTCATGGTCACCGGGGCCCGCGGCTCCTACGGCCTGGCCGGAGCCCTGTCCGCCACCGTGCTGCTGGTGGTCGCCGTCGCGGGGCCGCAGCTGTCCCGGCTGGTCGACCGGCACGGCCAGGCCAGGATCGCGGTCCCGGCCCAGATCGCCGCCTTCACCGGCGCCACCGTCCTGCTGCTCTGCCTCCAACTGCACGCACCCACCTGGACCCTGTTCGTCGGCGCGGCCTGCTCCGGGGTCGGCCCCAACATCGGCGCGCTGGTCCGGGCCCGCTGGCCGGTGCTGCTGGACGGGGACGAGTCGGCCCTGCACAGCGCCTACTCCTTCGAGGCCGTGGTCGACGAGGTCTGCTTCGTGCTCGGCCCGCTCGCCGCCACCGTACTGGCCACCGCGGTCTTCTCCTGGGCCGGCTACCTGGCCGCGGAACTGCTGTTCCTGGGCGGGGTGCTGGCCTTCTGCGCGCAGCGGCGCACCGAGCCGCCGGTGGCGCCGGCCGGCCCCTCCGGGCGCGGCTCCGCCCTGGCGTCGCCGGGGCTGCGGGTGGTGTCCGGCGTGCTGTTCGCCATGGGCGCCATGTTCGGGGTCAATGAGATCACCACCGTCGGCTTCGCCGACGCGCACGGCCACAAGGCCGCCGCCAGCCTGGTCATCGGCTGCTACGCGCTGGGGTCGATGCTCTCCGGGCTGGCCTTCGGGGTCTGGAAGCCCCGGGGCAGCCCGTCCCGGCGGCTGGTGCTCCTGCTGCTGCTGATGAGCGCGGCGCTGACCCCGCTGCCCTTCCTGGACAGCCTTCCGCAGGTGGCCGGGGTGCTGCTGGTCGCCGGTCTGGCCACGGCGCCGACCACGGTCACCGCGGTGGGCCTGGTCCGCGGGCTGGTCCCGGCGGAGAAGCTCACCGAGGGCTTCAGCTGGGCGGTCACCGGGCTGCTGCTCGGCGCCTCGACCGGCGCCGCCGCGGGCGGCTGGGCGGTCCAGCACCTGGGCGCGGGGGCCGGCTACCGGCTCCCGGCCGCGGCCGCCGCCACGGCCCTGCTCATCGCCCTGTCCGGGATCCGGCTGCTGCGCCCGGCCGCGGGCGGTACGGCCGCCGCGGAGCCGACTCCGCGCCCGGAACCTTCCGAAGCGTCAGGCAAGGCCGCCCACGTGCAATAAGGTGCGATGCTGTACACCAGTTTCCCGGGGGGACCGGCCCCCGGGGCCGGAGACCGACGACTGGGGAAGTCTTCTTGAACACAGCGCGGCTGTCGGACATCGCAGCACAGGCGGGGGTGAGCGAAGCCACCGTCTCCCGGGTCCTGAACGGGAAGCCCGGCGTCTCCGCCACCACCCGGCAGACCGTACTGGCGGCCCTGGACGTGCTCGGCTACGAGCGCCCCACCCGGTTGCGCCAGCGCAGCGCCGGACTGATCGGGCTGATCACCCCGGAGCTGAGCAACCCGATCTTCCCGGCGTTCACCCAGGTCATCGAGCAGGTGCTGACCCGCTACGGCTACACGCCGGTGCTCTGCACCCAGACCCCCGGCGGTTCCACCGAGGACGAGTTGGTGGAGCTGCTGGTGGAGCGGGGGGTGACCGGCATCGTCTTCATCTCCGGGCTGCACGCGGACACCACCGCCGACACCGAGCGCTACGCCAAGCTCACCGGCAAGGGCGTGCCCTTCGTCATGATCAACGGCTACAGCCCGCGGATCTCCGCCCCGTTCATCTCCCCGGACGACCGGGCCGCGATGCAGATGGCGGTGCAGCACCTGGTGGGTCTCGGCCACCAGCGGATCGGCCTGGCCGTGGGCCCGGCCCGGTTCGTCCCGGTGGAGCGCAAGCTGGAGGGCTTCGCCGACGCGATGCGCTCGCAGCTGGGGCTCAGCACCGCGGAGGCGGCGGCCCTGGTCCAGCACTCGCTGTTCAGCGTCGAGGGCGGCCAGGCGGCGGCCGGGGCGCTGCTCGACCGGGGCTGCACCGCGATCGTCTGCGGGAGCGACCTGATGGCCTTCGGCGCGATCCGGGGCGCCCGGTCCCGAGGGCTCTCGGTCCCCGGGGACGTGTCGGTGGTCGGCTTCGACGACTCCCCGCTGATCGCCTTCGCCGACCCGCCGCTGACGACGATCCGTCAGCCGGTGGAGGCGATGGGCGCGGCGGCGGTGAACGTGCTGCTGGAGGAGATCGGCGGCAACCCGGCGCAGCGCGGCGAGTTCGTGTTCCAGCCCGAGCTGGTGGTCCGCGGCTCCACCGGCGCGGCCCGCCCGCGCCCGTAGCGCACGGACAGGAGGGGCGGGGAGGCTTCGTGCCTCCCCGCCCCTCCTGTCTGCGCTTCTTTGTCCCTGCTGCCCCGCGGAGCGGTCAGCCCTGTTCGGGGTCGAGCTCCAGGCCCAGCTCGGCCAGGTAGAGCCCGAGCACCAGCCGCGCCACTGTGGGGTAGGCGCCGAGCGGCTCGGCCGTCTGGCAGTCGGCCTCGGCGGCCTCGTTCTTCAGCAGCTCGGGATCGGCCTCCGGGCCGAACAGGTACGGCGCCAGCGCGGGTTGGGCGCAGCCGGTCTCCCGCAGGTGCGCCGCCGCCGCGGCGACCGCGCCGGGCTGGTCCAGCGCCGCCGCGACCACCGGCACCGCGAGCCGTGCGGCCAGCAGCACCCCGGTCACCTCGGCGAGCTGCAGCGACTCGGCGCCGCCGACCGTGCCGAGCACGATGCCGTCGGCGGAGGTGTTGATGGCGAACAGCCGGGCCCGGTCGGCGCGGGCCAGGCCGGCCTCGGACAGCCGTACGTGCAGGGCCTCGGCGAGCAGCGGGTGCGGGCCCAGGGCGTCGGTGACCCGGATGCCGCCCTCCAGGCCGTCCTGCAGCTCGGCCAGCGCGGTCCGCAGGCTCTCGTTCGGGCCGGGCAGCAGCGGGACCACCACTGGCCCGGGCCGCTGCGCCGCCGCGGCCTCGGTCAGCAGCGCCGCCAGGGTGGCGGACTCCGCGCCGGAGGAGGTCAGGTAGCCGACCGTGACATCGATGCCGGGCTGCTCGGCGCGGATCAGCGAGACCAGCTCGTCGGCGATCTGCCGCGCGGCCGGAGTGTCCTCGGCGGGAACGGCGACGACCAGCGCGGGGGCGCCCGTGGGCAGCTCAGGACGCTCGGGGCGACGGTGACGGCCGCGTGCCCGCGTGCCGGGTGTACGGACGGGCAGCGGGGTGCTGGGGGAGGCGGCAGTGCTCATGTCGGACGATCGTAGGTCATGTGTGCGGATGGCTGAAGCCGGGCTCCCGGTTCGCGGTGGAAAGTCCGGGATGTTCACCAACAATTCATGGTGAATACCGACATTCCATCAACTAGCTAGCAAAACGCAGTGAGCATGCATTTCGTCTGAGCGGGCATGCAACCGTATGACGGTGACCAGCGTCACATAGCTGGATGGTGCACATGATTACTGACTGTGCGTCACCGCGGCACTGCGGGCCGTTGATCTTGATCCAGGCTCGCGGCGCGCTGCGGTGCATTGGTAGCCCAGAGCGACGAACGGGGCGTTAAATGTCCGTTTCGATCCGTCAGCACCCAAGTCCGGAGCGCAAGTTGTCACATGTGGTGAACGCACGTGCACACGCATAAGCACCTGCACGTGCAGGTGCACTGGCGTTATCATTACGTGCAGTGAGGCGCCTCTCTGCCCCATCCCTGCACAGCTCGCACATCCGGGAGACACAATGCGTCGCATGTACAACGGCATGGCCGCCACCGAGATAGACGGAGTGGTGTGGCAGAAGAGCCGTTTGAGCAATTCCCAGGGTGACTGCGTCGAGCTTGCTCCGCTGCTCGACGGTGATGTCGCGGTCCGCAACTCCCGTTTCCCGGAAGGGCCCGCACTCATCTACACGCGGGCCGAGATAGCCGCCCTGCTCGACGGGGTGAAGAAGGGCGAGTTCGACCACCTGGCCGAACAGCTCTGATACGTCGAAATCCTCGCGGACCCGGTGTCCGCGAGGTGCGCCCGGGGATGGGGCGCATTGGAAAGCCTGTGTGACGGAACGGCGGTACTGGGGCGGGGTCGGCGCCCTCAGTACCGCCGTTCCTCGTTCCCGGGCGGGTTCGCGGCGGAGTCGGACTCCGGAAGCTCGAAGAGGGCCCAGACCACCTTGCCGGCCGCGACCGGGTGCCAGCCCCAGGACTGGCTGAAGGAGTCCACCAGGTGCAGCCCGCGTCCCGACTCGGCCACCCAGTCGGCCTCGCGGGCCACCGGGCCGTCGCTGCTGGGGTCGGTCACCGCGCACACCACCTGCGGCGCCCGCCGAACCAGGCTGAGGCGTATAAGGGGTGACGAACAGTCATTGAACGCGGCGTCAATCGTGGTTCCGCGCCTCCCCCATGGGCTGCTGCGCTGTTCCGGGACCGTGGCGGAGGCCAGTGCGTGCCGCAGTGCGTTGGTCACCAGTTCGCTCGCTACGAGGGCGATGTCGTCGAACAACCCGCCCAGCCCCCAGCGGTTGAGCGTGAGCTTGGTGAACTCGCGTGCGGTGCGCACTGATTCATGGCGCGGGGCGAGGGCGCAGTTGACCACGTCGGGGTCCGCGGCCAGGGCCGGGCTCAGGCCCATGAATAGCTCCTCCCATAAGGGCGCTGCTACAGGCATTGCTGCCGGTGTCGGCCCTGCCGGGGTCGCATGCGCTACGCCGGTGGCCGCCTCGTCCGCTGGTGCCGCGGAAGGCGGTTGCTCGACGTGGCGTGAGGGGGGAGCGTCGTCCCCGCAGGACTGCCAGTGGGTGTGCATGTGCACGTGCATCATGCTCCTCCCCGCTCACGCCAGATGCAAGAGTGGATTCACGTGCATGTGCGATACCGCCATATGCACGTGCAGATTCATATGCAGGGAGTAGTCTCATGGTTGCTCGCCGGAGGCAGCTGTGACCTGACGGTCCAGGTTCTTGACATTGAGGTGTCCATTTCGGCACCCTTCGCCACCGGACAGTGGCAGACTGTGCGCTGATTTCACCGGGTGGAGGTTCGACGGAATGACCACAGTTCAGCCGGGAAGCGGCTCGATGGTGCGCCGCATCCTTCTCGGCTCCCAGTTGCGCCGACTCCGAGAGGCCAAGGGGATCTCCCGCGAGGACGCGGGCTACACGATCAGGGCCTCGGAATCAAAGATCAGCCGCATGGAGCTCGGCCGCGTCAGCTTCAAGGAGCGCGACGTGACCGACCTCCTCAGCCTCTACGGAGTTGATGACGAGACCGAGCGGGCCGCGCTGGTGAACCTGGTGCGCGAGGCCAACCAGGCCGGCTGGTGGCACAGCTTCGGCGACGCCATGCCCAACTGGTTCCAGACCTACGTCGGTCTGGAGGAGGCGGCTGCCCTGATCCGCACCTACCAGGTCCAGTTCATCCCCGGCCTGCTGCAGACCGAGGAGTACGCCCGCGCCATCATGCTGCTGAACCGGCCCAACCTGGACTCGGGCGAGGTCGACCGCCGGATCAACGTCAGGACCCGGCGGCAGAAGCTGCTGGCCGAGGGCGACGGCCCGAGGCTCTGGGCGGTCGTGGACGAGGCCGCGCTGCGCCGTCCGGTCGGCGGCCCGGCCGTGATGAAGCTGCAGATCCAGCGGCTGATCGACGCCGCCGAGATGTCCAACGTGGTGGTCCAGGTGATGCCGTTCCGCTTCGGCGGGCACGCGGCCGAGAGCGGCGCCTTCACCATCCTCCGCTTCCCCGAGCAGGACCTCCCCGACGTGGTCTACCTGGAGCAGCTCACCAGTGCGCTCTACCTGGACAAGCGGGACGACGTGGACCAGTACATCCAGGTGATGGAGCGGCTCAGCGTCGACAGCCTCACCCCGGAGAGCAGCGTGGAGCTGCTGTCCGCCCTCCTCAAGGAGATGTAGCCGAGGGAGCGGCCGCGTCGAGGCCGTAGCGGGCGAACAGATCCGCCCGGATCAGCGCGGGCGATGCCTCCGCGCCCGGCAGCAGCAGGCCCATGCAGGCCCCCATCAGCGCGCTCCGGAGCACCGCGTGCTCCGAGACGGGGTCGGTCGCCCCGCGACGCCGCAGAGCGTCCTGCAGCAGGGCTCCGAAGCGCCTCTGCTCCTCGTCCTGGATGAAGCCCTCGGCGCTCGGCGCCAGGATCAGTGCCAGATGGGTGCGCATCAGCGTCGGCCGGGCCAGCGCCAGCCCAAGCACCGTGTCGATCGAGACGGCCAGCCACCGGTCCGGGTCGTCCCCCTCGTGCAGCTCGGCCAGTGCGGCGGCCAGGGTCCGGTACATCAGGTGGTGCACCGAGGACTGCAGCAGGTAGCGCTTGCCGGGGAAGTAGTACGACACCAGCCCGCGGGCCAGTCCGGCCCGCTTCCCGATGTCCCCGAGGGTGGTCCCGGAGAAGCCGCGTTCGTCCACCAGGTCCACCGTCGCCTGCATGATGCGCACCCGGGAACGGGCCCGCATGGCCTCGTTGACTGCCGCGCGTCGGGGTGACATGGTGCTTCTCCTGCGTTCCTGGCCGGTGACCCATCATCGTATGGCCACCGGGGAACGCGGGAGCCCGCCCGGGTGGGATCGCCGACACGGGGGATCGGCGGGCCCGCCCGGACGGGCGGTTGCTTGGCTTGTCTGCTACTGCTCGACGCCGACCTTGGCCGCTTCCTCCACCGCCGTCGGCAGCGCGTAGTCCGGCACCGGGTGGACGACCGCCTGCTTCGTCCGCCGGTCGAGCACGGCTCCGGTCGCGGTGACCAGCAGCCCCAGCAGGGCCACCCCGGTCACCACGGCCAGCGCGTGGCGGTAGCCGACGAGTTGGGCGTGGGCGGTGCCGCCGACCGCTCCGGCGGTGACCACGGCGGTGACGATGGCGAGCACGATCGCCCCGCCGACCTGGATCGAGGTGTTCACCAGCCCGGAGGCCAGTCCCTGCTCGGCGTCCGCCACCCCGGAGGTGGCCTGGATGTTGAGCGAGGGGAAGACCAGGGCGAAGTGCACCCCGAGCAGGATCATCGAGGGCAGGATCACCGTCAGGTAGTCCCCGTGCTCACCGATCCTGAGGAAGTTGGCGTAGGCGAGCAGCGCCGCCGGGAAGCCGATCAGCATCAGCTTGGTGGTGCCGAAGCGGTCCACCAGGGCGCCCATCCTGGTCGCCGAGGCCGCGACGATCACCCCGGCCGGCAGGAAGGCCAGCGCCATGTGCAGCGCGGACCAGTGCAGCAGGGTCTGCAGGTAGAGGGTGGCGATGAACTGGAAGCCGACGTACGCGCCGAACAGCGCCACGCCGCCCAGGTTGGCCCGGGCCACCGGGCCGTTGCGGAAGATGCCGAGCCGCACCAGCGGGTGCGCGGTGCGCTGCTCGATCCGGATGAAGGCGGTGAACAGGACGACCACCGCGATCAGCGACAGCGCGGTCCGCAGGCTGCCCCAGCCGACGCCCTGGGCCTGGGTGACGGTGAAGACCAGCAGCAGCAGTCCGCCGGTGGCGGTGACCGCCCCGGCCAGGTCGTAGCCGCGGCCCTCGCGGGGCGGGGTGGGCTGGCGCGGGATCAGCTTGATGCCGGCGAACAGGGCGAGCAGGGCGAGCGGGAAGGGCATCAGGAAGGTCCAGCGCCAGCCGGCCTCGGTGAGCAGCCCGCTCAGCACCAGGCCGAGCGAGAAGCCGCTGGCCCCGCAGGTGGTGTAGATGCTGAGGGCCCGGTTGCGCTCATGGCCCTCCTTGAAGGTGGTGGTGATGATCGAGAGCCCGGCCGGCGCGGTGAAGGCGGCGGCGACGCCCTTGACGAAGCGGGTGGCGATCAGCAGGCCGCCGTCGTCGACCAGGCCGCCGAGCAGCGAGGCGACCGCGAAGACCGCGAGCGCGACCAGGAACACCCGGCGCCGTCCCAGCAGATCGGCGGCGCGCCCGCCGAGCAGCAGCAGCCCGCCGTAGCCGAGGACGTAACCGCTGACCACCCACTGCAGGGCGGAGGTGCTCAGATCCAGGTCGGTGCGGATGGACGGTAGGGCGACGCCGACCATCGACACGTCCAGGGCGTCGAGGAACAGTGCCGCGCAGAGGACGACGAGGGTGCCCCAGAGTCGAGGGCTCCAGGAGGAGGGAGGAGCGGGAGTGGCTGTGGTCATGAGGAGGAGACTACATGCATGTGCATTCAATGCACGTGGATTTAATGTGAACTCATAAAGTTCCGCTGCATCTGCTAGTCTTGTGCCGTGACCGATCCCGCAGAACCGGCAGCCGAGCCCGAGCTCGTCGACGCCTGGCGCACCCTCCTCGCCCGCCAGGCCGCCACGGCCTGCGCGCTCGACCGCGAGCTCAGCGAGCACCACGGGCTGGGGATGAGCGAGTTCGAGGTGCTGGAGCGGCTGGTCGAGGCCACGGCGGGGGACTGCGCCGCCTCGCTGCGGATCCAGGAGCTGGCCACCTCGGTGCACCTCAGCCAGAGCGCGCTGTCCCGGCTGATCGCCCGGCTGGAGAAGGCCGGGCTGGTCCAGCGCTCGATGTGCGCCGAGGACCGCCGCGGCGTCAGCGTCTGCCTCACCCCGGACGGCCGCGACCGCCATACCGAGGCCCGTCCGACGCACCGCTCGGTGCTGGCCTCGATGCTGGTGAGCTGAACACCGGTGAGCTGAACACCGGTGAGCTGAGCCCGAGGCCGACCGGTACGGGCGGCTACGCCTGGCCCACGCCCGCCCGCTGCCGCCGGGTGGCGGCCAGCTGGGCCTGGCGGACGGTCTCCTCGATCCGGTTGAGGCTGTCCGGGCAGGCGTCCGGCAGCGCCGGGTGCCGGCCGATCACGATCACGCCCAGCACGATGCAGGCCAGCGCCACCGCCTCCCAGGCCAGCGCGCCGGGAGTGACCCGGAGCTGGTCGCCGAGGAAGCCGACACCGCAGGCGATGCCGGCCAGCGGCTGGGCGGCGGTCAGGGCGGGCAGGGACATCTTCAGCGGGGCCGACTCGAACGCGCTCTGCACCAGGATCAGGCCGACCACGCCGATGGCGATCACGGTGTACGTCTGCCAGCTGTGCAGCACCGATGTGATCCCGCCATGTTCGAACCGCTGGCCGGTGGTCCGGGTCAGCGCGTCCTGGAGGCCGTAGAGCAGCCCGGCCGCGAGGGCCAGCAGGGTGGCCTCCTCGAACAGCGGGAGCCGCCGGGCGATCGAGACCAGCAGCAGGCCGACCCCGGCGACCAGGCCGAACACCAGCCAGTGCCGCAGCACCCCGGCCTCGGTGCCGCCGCCGGTGGGCTGCCCGCTGACGATGAACACGGTCACCCCGGTGGCCAGCAGCAGCACACCGCCCCAGCCCGAGCGTCCCAGGGTCTGCCGGGTGATTCTCCGGGCCAGACCCATGGCGAACAGCAGGTTGGTCGCGAGCAGCGGTTCGACCAGTGAGATCCGTCCGGCGGACAGCGCCATCGCGCTCAGCACCTGGCCGCCGATCATGAAGGCGATGCCGAGCAGCCACTCACGCTGCCGCATCAGACGCAGCAGCAGCCGGTACGACAGGATCTCCGACCGGGGCGCGAGCTGGGCGGCGTGCTGCTGGAGCACAAAGCCCAGACCCAGCAGACAGGCCGCGCCCACGGCGAGCAGAAATACTGTCACGAAGTGTTCACCTCATGTCCTGACCAGGTCCTGACCGGCTCGGCATGCTTGCGCATTCTGCCTGCGTAGCGCCTGCCCGCAGCTGGCCCGTCCATACTCGGCCCGCTGCGAGGAAGCGTAGCGCGGTCGGCTGAGAAAGGACTGAGCGAAGACCAGAATGCGATGAAACCCATAGGTTTCAGGACGCTTCAGCTGATGGCGCGCAGGCCGGGGGCGAAAACCAGTAGCAGGGGTGCGCTCAGTGCCGTCAGCGACATCGCGGTGAGCTGCAGCCGGTGCCGCACCGGCAGCCGGGACGGGCCCGCCAGCAGCCGGTCCACCCGGCCCGGCACCTCGGCGAAGGGGGACGGGCAGGCCGGGTCCGGGCCGACCGCCGTGTTCAGCTCGACCAGGGCCAGCGCGGTGGCCATCCGCCCGTGCTGCCGGGCGGCGGAGTCGTCCGCGGCCAGTTCCACCAGCCGGCCGACCTGCTCGCGGAACAGCCGGAAGATCCCGGCCCCGGGGAAGCCGGTGTTCAGGGCCTCCGCGCACTGCAGCAGCCAGTGGTGCCTGGCCCGTACGTGCCCGCGCTCGTGCGCCAGCACAGCGGCGAGCTCGCGATGGCCCAAACGGTGGAGTGCGCCGGTGGTGACCACCAGCCGGGACCGGGGCCCGGGCAGCGACCAGGCGGTGGGGTGGGCGTTCTCCAGCACCACAAGACGCTCGCCCGACCCGCCGCGCCGGGACGCCCGGCGCCTGGACACCCCGCGTCGGAGCAGCCAGGAGGGCAGCTCGGGGGCCTGCCGGGCCAGCTCCTGGGCCCGGCGGCGGCGCAGCGCCCGGGCCGAGCGGACCTCGCTCGCCAGCGCCAGCGCCGTCCGCAGGCCGCCCACCGCGAACAGGCAGGCGGCGGCGACCGCCCAGGGGCGGCCGAGCGGGAAGCCGTAGGCCGCGGCGACGCCGTGCGGCGCGCCGGAGAACAGCAGCACGTGCGCGGTGGGCCAGGCGGCGGCGAGGGTCAGCACCAGCGCCAGCCCGCAGCAGAGCAGCACGGCGACGACCAGGCACTGCCAGGCGCCCAGCGCGAGGACGGGTTCACGCTCCGCCCAGCGCGCCCGCGCGAGCAACCGCGGGCCTGCCGTGGCCAGCACCGTACCGAGCAGCAGCAGCGCGGGAAGCGCGTTCAACGAGGGCCTCCGCCGACAGGAGCAGGGGTACGCCACACTGCGTACGGCCCCAACCTAGACGCGGCGGGGGAGCGGCGGCAGTGGTTTCCCTCCGGCGTGACACACGCCACGCGACCGTTCAGCTCAGCCGGCACCCGCTCACATGGTGAGCAGCATGGTGAACATCCCGAGGCCGAGCACCATCCGGCAGGCCTGCGGCAGCTCGGGCGCGCCCAGCAGCCGGCCCAGCACCGACCCGCCGTCGGCGCCGGTGCCCGCTCCGGTGCCGACGGCGGGGGCGGCGATCAGCCGGACCCCGGACAGCAGCGCGTAGCCGCCGAAGAACACCAGCAGCGCACCGGTCAGCAGCGGCAGCCCCATGCCCCCGCCGCCCGCCCCGCCCATGCCTGGCATCTCCGCCATGCCCGCCGCCCCGGTGGCGCCCGCCATCGCCACCGCCATGTAGATCATCGCCAGATGCCCGACCCCGTGGTACAGGTGGTGCCCCCGGTGCCCCGCGCCCGCCCGCACCCCGGCGCGCAGCGACCACAGGGCCGCGCCCCCGAACAGCACCGCCCACACCCCTACGGGCACCCCCCGGCCCAGCCCGTAGGGGACGGCCATCGCCGCCATCCCGAGCCCCTTCAGCGTCTCCGACCCGTCGAGCTGCCGTTCGGCCGGGGACGCGCCCCTCCGCAGCGTCCGCCTCAGGCAGTAGAGCCCGGTCGCCCCCATCAGTCCGGCCAGCAGCCACTCCACCAAGGCGGGACCGTGCACCCAGGACTCCCTTCGACGGAGCCCCGTACGGGGCCGTCTGCTGCGCCTGGCTCCACCATGACTCCGGGTGACCGGCCGTCATAGGGCGCAGCGGGGGGCGCACAAGGGCAGCAGCGGATCGGGGTGTACTCCGGGAGACCGCCCGGACCCGCGCGCCCCCTCCCCGGTCACCCCCAGTGACCGGCCGACCGGAGGCCCGTCCCCCCGAGACCCGGCGTACTCCCCTGGGAGTACGCCGCCCTTCGCCTGCCCCTGCGGGACTACGTGGTTGGTGATCGTGAATCATCCCCGGGTCTGTCTTCGCGGCGCTGGGCGGTCGTTAGGTTTGAGCGGCCCGAATCACCGGGGGGGAACCGCCAACGTCCTGCCCCGGCGACCAAGCGACCACCAGCAGGGACGAGACCTCACCATGGGCCGACTGATCCGCCTCCCGATGCAGCGCCGCGCCCGCTCCGAGCGCCTCGCGCCACCGCGTGCGGTGATCGTGTCCGCGAGCGTGGGAGCCGGCCATGACGCGGTGGCCGCGGAACTGGCCGCCCGGCTGGAGGAGGCCGGCGTCGCCGTCGACCGGTACGACTTCCTGGACCTGCTGCCCGGCCCGGCCGGCGGGATCCTGGTCGGCTCGTACCACCGGATGCTGGACCGGGCCCCGTGGACCTGGAAGCTGCTCTACGGCAGCCTCGACAACCACCGGATGATGAGCATGCAGGCCACCCTGTTCACCGCGCTCGCGGGGCGCCGGATGCGCCGGGTGGTCGCCGACGAGGACGTCCGGATCGTGGTCTCCACCTACCCGCTCGCCAGCCAGGTGCTCGGACGGCTGCGCAGACGCGGCAAGGTGACCAAGCGGGTGCACACGTACCTCACCGACTTCTCGGTGCACCGGCTCTGGGCCTCGCCCGACGTGGACGCGCACCTGGCGGTGAACCGGATCCCGGCCGAGCAGGCCCGCGGCATCGGCTGCCGGAACGTCTCGGTGATCGCCCCGCTGGTGGACCGGCGCTTCACCCCGGCCACCGACCGGCTCCGGCACGCCGCCCGGGCCCGCTGGGGCCTGCCGCAGGACGCCAGGCTGGCGCTGCTGGTGGGCGGCTCCTGGGGGGCCGGCGAGCTGGAGCGCACCGTCTCCGACGTGGAGGCCGCCGATCCCGGCCTCACCTGCCTGGTGGTCTGCGGCCGCAACGAGCCGCTGCGCGAGCGGCTGCTGGCGGCCGGCGTCCGGCACGCCTTCGGCTGGGTGGACGACATGCCCAGCCTGATGCACGCCGCCGACGTGCTGGTGCAGAACGCGGGCGGGATGACGGTCCAGGAGGCCGTCGCCAGCGGACTGCCGGTGATCACCTACCGCTCGATACCCGGGCACGGCCTGACCAACGCCGCCGCGCTGGACGAGGCGGGCGTGGCCCGCTGGGTGCGCCACCCGGGCGAACTGGCCGAGGCGCTGGACCAGGCGGCCTGCCAGGGCCGCGGCGCGGTTCCGTCCGTCGCGTCGGTTCCGTCGGCGACGGCCTCGGCGGTGCTGTCGCTCCCGGCCGGGGACGCCGCCCGGGTGCTGCTGGAGGCCGCCGGCCTCGGCCACCTCGCCGCCGCGGTCCCGGCCGCCGCGGCCGTCCCGGCTGTGCCGGCCGTCCAGGCCCAGGCCGCCGTCGCCGTCGCCGTCGCCTCCGTACCCGCCTCGGCAGCCGCCGCTGCCCCCACCGTCATGGAGTCGGTCCGTTGAGCCGTGTCGTCAAGGCCGCAGCCGTACTGGCCGGGGGCCTCGCCCTGGCCCACGCCGCCCCCGCGATCACCTCGATCCAGCCGCTCGAGCCGCTGCGCACCCGGCTGCTGCCCCGCTACGCGGGCCTCGGCGACCCCGGCCACGTCGCGCTGACCTTCGACGACGGCCCCGACCCGCTGTCGACCCCGCGCTTCCTCAAGCTGCTGGAGGCCCGCGGCGTCAAGGCCACCTTCTTCCTGCTGGGCTTCATGCTGGAGCGGGACCCCGGCCTCGGCCGGGAGATCGCCGCCGCCGGGCACGAGGTCGCCGTCCACGGCTACCTGCACCGCCCGATGCCGCTGCGCACCCCGCGGGCGACCCACGAGGACCTGCGCCGCGCCCATGGCCTGGTCACGGAGGCCACCGGGACGGCCCCGCGCTGGTACCGCCCCCCGTACGGCATCGCCACCACCTCGGCGCTGCGCGCGGCCCGGCGGCTGGGCATGCAGCCGGTGCTGTGGACCAGCTGGGGCCAGGACTGGCGGGCCAGCGCCACCGGCACCTCGGTGTTCGACACCGTCACCGGCAATCTGCGCGGCGGTGGCACCGTCCTGCTGCACGACTCCGACTGCACGGCCGCCCCGGCCTCCTGGACCTCCACCCTGAGCGCCCTGCCCCGGCTGCTGGACCACTGCGAGGAGCAGGGCTGGAAGGTCGGCCCGCTGGCGGCGCACGGCCTCTGACGGCCCGTCCGGCGGTTCGGCGCTCCCCTGCGCCGAACCGTTGTGCCGAACCGTCAGATCCGGCCGGCGGCGTGCAGCCGGCCGAGGAAGCGCTTGGTCCGCTCGTGCTGGGGGTCGCCGAACACCTGCTCCGGCGGCCCCTGCTCCAGGATCACGCCGTCGGCCAGGAAGCAGACCTGGTCGGCCACGTCCCTGGCGAAGGCCATCTCATGGGTCGCCAGCACCATGGTCAGCCCCTGCTCCTTGAGGTCGCGGACCACTTCCAGCACCTCGGCGACCAGCTCCGGATCCAGCGCTGCGGTGATCTCGTCCAGCAGCAGCAGCCGGGGGTCGCCGACGATGGCGCGGACGATCGCCACCCGCTGCTGCTGCCCGCCGGAGAGCCGGTCCGGGTACTCCTTGGCCTTGGCGGCGAGCCCGAGCCGGTCGAGCAGCTCGACCGCCCGCGCCTCGGCCGCGTCCTTGCCCATGCCGTGCACCCGGCGCGGGGCCAGGGTGAGGTTCTGCAGCACCGTCAGATGCGGGAACAGGTTGTACGCCTGGAACACCACGCCGATCCTGCGCCGCACCGTGTCCGGGTCGACCCGCGGATCGGTGATCTCCTCGCCGTCCAGGAAGATCGCGCCGTCGTCGATCTGCTCCAGCAGGTTGCAGCAGCGCAGCAGCGTGGACTTGCCCGAACCGGACGCCCCGATCAGCGCGGTGACGGTGTGCCGGCGCAGCTCCAGGTCGATGTCCCGGAGGATCACGTTCCCGCCGAAGGTCTTGCGCACGGCCTCCAGCCGCAGCACGGGTTCCTCCCGCAGCGCGGGTGCCCCGGCCGGCACGGGCCCTTCGGCGGATGTGCTGGGGCTCATGCGAGGCCTCCCTGGCTGCGCCGACGGTCCATCCGCCGGGTGACCCAGTCGGTGAAGCGGGTCATCGGGATGGTCAGGATCACGAACAGCACCCCGGCCACGATGTACGAGGTGAAGTTGAAGGTGCTCGCCTCGTAGATGCGGGAGGCGGCGACCGCGTCCACAGCCCCGCCGATGGAGACAAGACCGGTGTCCTTCTGCAGCGACACCATGTCGTTGAGCAGGGCCGGGACCACCCGGCGGACGGCCTGCGGCAGCACCACGAAGCGCATGGTCTGACCGCTGGTCAGCCCGATCGAGCGGGCCGCGGCGCGCTGGCTCGGGTGCACCGACTCGATGCCGGCCCGGAACACCTCGGCCACGTACGCCGAGTAGTTGATCACCAGGGCCGCGCCGCCGAGCTTGATCGGGTCGATGGTGACCCCGGTGAGCTGCAGCGCGGGCACGCCGAACATGGTCAGCAGCACCAGGATGATCAGCGGCAGGCCGCGGAAGAAGTCGACATAGGCGGTGGCCAGCAACCGCAGCGGCAGGAACACCGGCCCGCGCACGGTCCTGGCCATGGCGATCAGCAGGCCCAGCACCAGCACCGAGACGCTGCAGACCGCCAGCAGCTCCAGGTTGAGCACCAGGCCGCGGATGATCGAGGGGAACGAGGCCCTGGCGTCGCTCCAGCTGAAGAAGGTCTCCCTGGTCCGCTGCCAGCCCGGCGACCCGGTGATCACGAAGTACAGCACCGCGGCGGTGGCCGCGGTGCTGACTCCGGCGATCAGCGAGGAGCGGCGGGCCCGCGAGCGGCGGTACTGCTCGCGGGCGATCCGCCGCGCCGACGGGGTGTAGGGGGTCGGCTCCTCCATGACGGGCACGACGGGCATGCCGGGCACGACGGGGTCCGCGCCGGGGGAGTCCGAGGTCACTTCAGGACCGGCGCCGTGTCGGACGCGGGCAGCCACTGCTTGGCGAGCCGGTCCAGGGTGCCGTCGGTCCGCAGCGAGTCGACCGCCTGGGAGACGCACGAGGTCAGCGCGCTGCCCTTGCTGAGCACCAGCCCGAACTGCTCGGCGCTGCCGGTCGCGGCGTCGGCCGGGAACTGCCCGACCACCTTGGCGCTGGGCACCTGCACCGAGGTGACGTAGAACGCGGTGGGCAGGTCCACCACGATCGCGTCGACCTGGCGGTTCTTCAGCGCGGCGACGGCCAGGTCGGTGGTCTCGTACACGGCCGGTTGGGTGCTGGGCTTCACCACGTCGGTGGCGACGGTCAGCCCGGTGGTGCCGACCTGGGCGCCGATCTTGGCGCCCTTGAGCCCGGCGGCGTCGGTGATGCCGGCGTACTTGGAGTTGGCGAGGGTCACCACGGCCTGGCGCACGTCGTAGTAGCCCGAGGAGAAGTCCACGGCCTTCTTGCGCTCGTCGCTGATCGAGACCTGGTTGATGTCGAAGTCGAACTTCTTCACGCCGGGGGTGACCGCGTTGTTGAACGGCACCACGGCCCAGGAGACCTTGGCCTGCGGGTAGCCGAGCCGGTCGGCGACCGCATAGGCCACCGCCGACTCGAAGCCCTTGCCGTTGGCGGGCTTGTTGTCCTGGAACCACGGGTCGTAGGCCGGGTTGTCGGTGCCGATGGTCAGCGTGCCGGCCGTCGCGGTCTGCAGCGCGCCCTTGGCGCAGGCGGCCGCCGCGGCGGAGCCGGAGGCAGAACCGGAGGCGGTGGCGCTGGCCCCGGTCTGGCTGCTGGTCGCCTGCGGAGCACAACCCGCCAGCGCGAGCAGCGCTGCACCTGCCGAGAGGACGGCGACACGGGTTCTTCCGGTGGTGGTGGTCATCAGTTCAGCTCCTGAGGCGACGGCTTCCGGCGCGGGGCCCGGATCCATGGATACCGCAGCGTACCGGGGCGGAACCCGCGCAGTTCAGGTGCCTGGCCGGTGTCCCGCATCGTGGGCGGCGAGCGGGTCGCGGGTTATCGGGAGAAGGTGGATTCCAGGAGATGTGATCAAGTCGTTCGATGATGCCTTGAACAGAAGAACCTTCTGTATATACGGTGTCTTAACAACAGTTCCTTCGGTACAGGCAGGGTAGACATGGAAAATCTCTCGCCCACCCCTCAGATGGCAGCGGACCCCGCCTGGAAGCAGCTCAAGGCGTCGGTCGAGGCCCTCCGCCCGCTCCAGTCCAAGGACGGCTCCATCGACCTCAACTCCCGCGGCGCGGGCACCAGGGACGAGGCCGATGCCCTGGTCGCCGCGATCACCGACGCGATCGGGGAGCTCGCGCCGGCGTTCCCGCACGACGCCGCCTACCTGGACGCGGTCGTCGCCGACCTGCGCCGCTGGGCCTCGTCCGGCTACCCGGTCCCCGACTTCCTGGACTCGCTGCTGGCCTTCCAGCCCGCCGCGCAGCGCGAGGACGGGCTGCCGCACCTGGTCGTCTTCCCCATGTACACCCAGAACGGCAACCCGGACCGCAACCTGGAGGCCGTGCTGCTCAACGTGGTCTGGCCGGACTGGCTCGCGGAGCTGGAGCGCACCCGCTTCGACAACCCGATGTTCGTGCCGATCACCTTCGTCGACTTCACCTCCGGCTACGACACCAACTCCGCGGTGCTCTTCCCGGAGACCGTCTCGGTCAGCAAGGCCCCCGAGCGCTTCACCTGGGGCGGCATCTTCTGCGACCGCGAGGCCGCCCGCTTCCGCGCCGTCAGCACCGCCGCCGTGGACACCCTCGGCCTGGAGATCCCGGACGAGGCGGAGGCGCTGCTCAAGGACCAGCACCTGGCCGAGCAGACCTTCGTGCTCTGGGACCTGATCCACGACCGCACCCACAGCCACGGCGACCTGCCGTTCGACCCCTTCATGATCAAGCAGCGCAGCCCGTTCTGGATGTACGGCCTGGAGGAGCTCCGCTGCGACCTCACCGCCTTCAAGGCCGCGGTGCAGCTGCAGAAGGAGGGCTACGAGCAGGGCCGCAACGTGCAGTACGCGATCCTCTTCGACCGGCTGTTCCGCTTCCCGGTCAGCGGCGGCCGGGTCCGCAACTACGACGGCCTAGGCGGCCAGCTGCTCTTCGCGTACCTGCACAAGCACGACGCGCTGCGCTGGACCGACAACCGGCTCCGGATCGACTGGGACCGGGTCGCCGAGGTCACCACCGACCTCTGCACCGAGATCGAGACCCTCTACCGCGACGGCATCGACCGGCCCAAGACCGCCCACTGGATCGCCGCCTACGAGCTGGTCTCCCGCTACCTCACCCCGCACCCGGCCTCGGTCTGGGCCAAGGGCGCCGACGCGCTGCCGCTGACCGGGCACAGCGACAACAAGGCCCTCAACAAGGCCCTGTGCGACGCCGTCCTCCCGGACGAGTTCCCGCTCAGCATGTTCTACGAGGCCCTGTCCAAGAAGCTCTCCGGCGTCATCGCCTCCACCACCGGGATCACCGGCACCAGCGAGCTCCGGAGCGCCGCATGAAGCCGCTGGACGGGCAGGCGTCGGACGGTCGGGCGCGGGACGGGCAGCTGCTGAGCGGCCGGGTGGTCGCCGTGGCCGGGGCCACCGGACCGGCCGGACGGGCCACCGTGCGCGCCCTCGCCGCGGCCGGGGCCACCGTCTGCTGCGCCGGAACCGACCCGCGCCGGCTGGACACCCTGCTCGACGCCACCCGCCGGGCCGTCCCCGGCGCCACCGTCGTCGGCCAGGTGCTGGACCTGCTCGACCCGCAGGCCGCCCACGACTGGTCCGACCACATCGAGGCCGAGCACGGCAGCGTGGACGGTCTGATCCACCTGGTCGGCGGCTGGCGCGGCAGCAAGAAGTTCACCGACATCGACCTGTCGGACTGGGACTACCTGCACGACATGCTGGTCCGCACGCTCCAGCACACCACCCTCGGCTTCCACGACGCCCTGCTGCGCAGCCCCGCCGCCCGCTTCGCCATCGTCTCGGCGGCCGGCGCGGCCAGGCCCACCGCGGGCAACGCCGCCTACGCCGCCGCCAAGGCCGCCGCCGAGACCTGGACCCTCTCCCTCGCCGACTCCTTCCGCACGCTGGCTTCCGCCGAGGAGCACGAGGAACGCGCGGCGGCTGCCATCCTTGTCATCAAGGCCCTGGTGACCCCGGAGATGCGCGCCGCGAAGCCCAACGCCCGGTTCGCGGGCTACACGGACACCGGGGACCTGGCCGACACCATCACCGACCTGTGGAACCGACCCGCAGCCGACCTGAACGGACAGCACCTGTGGCTGACTCCCCGATGACCGACGCCGTACGTACGGATGCTTTGGCTACCGACGCCGTGCGCCGCCATGACCCCTCCGTACGGGGCTTCGCCAGCGACAACTACGCCGGCGTCCACCCGGAGGTCCTCGCGGCCCTGGCCCTGGCCAACGGCGGCCACCAGATCTCCTACGGCGAGGACGACTACACCGCCCACCTCCAGGAGGTCTTCCGGAGCCACTTCGGCGAGCGGGCCGAGGCCTTCCCGGTCTTCAACGGCACCGGCGCCAACGTGGTCGCCCTGCAGGCGCTGCTGCCGCGCTGGGGCGCGGTCGTCACCGCCGAGACCGCCCACATCAACGTGGACGAGTGCGGGGCGCCGGAGAAGGTCGCCGGGATCAAGCTGCTCACCGTGCCGACCCCGGACGGCAAGCTCACCCCCGAGCTGATCGACCGCCAGGCCTGGGGCTGGGGCGACGAGCACCGGGCCCAGCCGCTCGCCGTCTCGATCACCCAGAGCACCGAGCTCGGCACCCTCTACACCGCCGACGAGATCCGGGCCATCTGCGACCACGCGCACGAGCGCGGCATGCTGGTCCACGTCGACGGCTCGCGCATCGCCAACGCCGCGGCGTCGCTCGACCTCCCGCTGCGCGCCTTCACCACGGACGCGGGCGTCGACATCCTCTCCTTCGGCGGCACCAAGAACGGCCTGATCCTGGGCGAGGCCGTGGTCGTCCTCAACCCGGACGCGATCAGGAACATCCTGTTCCTGCGCAAGATGTCGATGCAGCTCGCCTCGAAGATGCGCTTCATCTCGGTGCAGTTCGAGGCCCTGCTGACCGGGGACCTCTGGCTGCGCAACGCCCGCCACGCCAACGCCATGGCCCGCCGCCTCGAAGCCGCAGTCCGTGACATCGACGGCGTCACCGTGGTCCGCCCGGTCCAGGCGAACGCCGTCTTCGCCCTGCTGCCGAGGGAGGTCAGCGAGCGCCTGCAGAAGAGCTACCGCTTCTACTTCTGGAACGAGCACACCGGCGAGGTCCGCTGGATGGCCGCCTTCGACACCACCGAGGCCGACATCGACGACTTCGCGGCGGCCATCGCCGAGGAGATGTCCAAGCAGTAGTGGGGGTGGGGGTGCGTCGTCCGGGGGGGTGATTGTGCGACTGCGGGCGGGGCCGTGAAGACTGGGCCGATGCGGAAGAGCACCGCGCCCACAGCGGCGCAGTTGGAAGCGGCGAAGAGCGCGACAATCCCCGATGTGGCCGGGCCCGGGCTGCGGGTGCTGTTCTGCGGGATCAACCCCGGACTCTGGTCCGGGGCCACCGGACGGCACTTCGCCCGCCCGGGCAACCGGTTCTGGCCGGCCCTGCACCGGTCGGGGTTCACCCCGCGGCAGTTCACCCCGGAGGAGCAGGACGAACTGCTGCCGCTTGGCCTGGGCATCACCAACGTCGTGGCCCGGACCACCGCGAAGGCCGACGAGTTGACCCCGGCGGAATTCCGCGAGGGCGGACAGGCCCTGATCGCACGGGTGGAGACACTGCGCCCCCGGGCCCTGGCCGTCCTCGGCATCGGTGCGTACCGCACCGCCTTCGGCCGCCCCAGGACGACCGTGGGCCCGCAGGCGGAGGGCATCGGCGACACGGAGGTATGGGTCCTGCCCAACCCCAGCGGCCTGAACGCCCACTACACGCTGGACGGCATTGCGGCGGAATTCGAGCGCCTGCGGGCAGCGGTGTCCGCCCGCGACACGGCGATTTGACCTCGGTCGGACGGACGCGTAGTGTCCTTCGAGTTGCCCTACGAACATGTGGTGGCGACAAACCCCTGATCAGACGGCATGGCGGTGTTGTGCTGCGCCGTTTATCGGAAAATAGCGGAATTGGCTTGTGCAGCAGGAATCCGCTAAGGTTTGGAACAGAACGAAGCGCCCGGAGGGTCGGTGTGAAAGCCGCCTGAAGGAAGTGTCCGTTCCTTGAGAACTCAACAGCGTGCCAAAAGTCAACGCCAAATGTTGATGCCCCGTCCGCCCGCGTCATGTGGGTGGTCGTGGTTCCTTTGGGAAAAAATAGAGTAGTAAACACTAGCGAGGACGCAGTGCACAGGGTCGGCTATTCCGCTGGCTGCTGTGCCGCTCTACGCGGGTGTGTTCCCGATTACGGGATGACATTCACGGAGAGTTTGATCCTGGCTCAGGACGAACGCTGGCGGCGTGCTTAACACATGCAAGTCGAACGGTGAAGCCCTTCGGGGTGGATCAG